>CASFPS010000015.1 GCA_949296355.1 uncultured bacterium
ATAATGCTTATTTTTATTTATATTATTTCCAGTAAACTTTGAAGTTTTCAATTTCTTCAAGAGTTTTGTGATAATCCCCCTTGAAACAAATCGTTCTATCATCAATGTAAAGATAAGACGGCAATTTTACATTAGTAACATCTTTAAAAAACTTATCTAAATTGTTATTAATTAGCCATTTAGTTGCAAGCATCAAATTTCTTGATGTAAAAAGATACAATTCAGCACTATGGGATAAACTTTCTAAAAATTCATACGCCCCGATTTTAATTTCAGGGATATAATTTTCATTAAATTTTTCTTTTCCATATTCATTTAGCACACCATCTAAATCAATAAGTATCTTTTTAGTAAACATATTCAGCAATACCTTTTAAATTTGTTTTTGCATGCGTGCAAAATTTTAAGGTCATAATAGCATTAAAATTGCATGTATGCAAGATGTTGAATTAGTAAAATTAGGCAAACATATAACAAAACTAAGAAAAGAACGAAAGCTTACGATTAGTGCTTTGTGCTATAAAAATGGTCTTGAACCATCAACAATAAGCAGAATAGAAAAAGGATTAGTAGAGCCTAAATATCTTACATTATTGAATATTGCCAAGGCTTTCAATTTAACATTAGCTGAATTTTTAAATTTTTAGTTAGTATCAAAATCTCATTGATAATTTAGGATATCTCAATTTACAAACAAAAATAAAATTGCACTGTATTGCACTTTCTTGCACTGGGCTAAAATAGGCTTTATGAGCAGGATAGACCCTGAAATAAATTCAGGGTGACAGAAAATTAGTGCAAAAGAGTGCAAGAAAAGACCCATACATCTCAATACTAAAAAACAGCTTCAATCGTGCTGTCTGTTTGATTTTTTATTAAATTTTCTCCGTCTCAATGTCCCAGAAACATATTATTAGCAATAAAAAAGACCCCATTTATTAGGAGTCTTTTTTATATGGGCCGCAGTGGACTCGAACCACCGACCTCACCCTTATCAGGGGTGCGCTCTAACCACCTGAGCTAGCAGCCCATACTGTCAAATTTTCATACCGGCTAGTTGAGGATTAATAAAGCCTTTTCTTCATTTTCCCCCGGCAATTTCTAATCTAGCATAGACATTTTTTGAAATCAAGTCTTTTTTATTTGAGAATTTGTTATTTTTAGAGTAAACTTTTCTTGGAGACTAATTTATGACTATTTTATATATTTACATAACTTTATTTACTGTTTATTTCATTGTTCTGGCTCTCAGGAGCGTTAAACCGTCAAGAAAAATCAGGGACAAATACACTTCTAAAGACTCAAATATTTGTGTTGTAGTCTACGCGTCAGGTGAAGCAAATACTCTTGACAACCTCTTAAAACAGCTTAAACATCAGGATTACCCAAAACAAAGATATACTATTTACGCAATTCTGGATAAATGTAAAAAGTCCTCTGATGTAACTCTAAAAAGTGATCTGGATATTAATTTTATTACTATCGATAATCTGGAACCTATAGGAAAAAGTCAGGCGTATTCCATTCTGGCAGAAAAACTCGCCGAAACTCCGAATCTGGATGCTTATGTTTTTCTTGATGCTAAGAATTATGTCGACTCGGATTTTCTTACAAATGTAAACTATTATTTATCCAAGTATGATGTTTTCATGCCAATGGTAAATTATATCCAAGAAGAAAAAGGATTTACCCCTCTGGAAAATATTAAATCGACTTTTTCAAGGTACTGTTCAAAATTTATATACACATCAAGAACCAGATTAGGGCTGGCAAATCTTATCAACACTGATTCTTTTATTATAAAAAAAGCCCTGCTTGATAAAATAGAATCTTTTGAATTTCAGGATAAAGTTGCAGAAATTAAATATACCGTAAAACTTGCCAATGAAGGTGTGCATGTCGCATTTATTGATGATTTAAAAGTTTATACATCAATCGTTAACTATGATTCCAGAATACCTTCTCTATCTAAGAGAATTAATATTTTCTGGAACAATGTAACCCATTGTCCGAATTTTCTGACTCTTGAATATGTATGTTCGCTCATTCAGCCGAACTGGCTTGTATGTTTGCTTGCTTATGCAATTTTATTACACCATGCCTACGCATTTCCGTTCTGGACAAGTTATACGACAATACTTATTACATTTATAATTCTTGCGCTTGCCTTCTGCATAAGTATTATGAGCACAAAACTATACGCAAAAGAACATTTATATTTGTTCGCTTATCCTATTTATTCCGTAGGTCATATAATAAAAAATCTTCCGCCAATAAGAGGAACAAGAAATCTTATAAAGAAAGCAAGAAGAAAGCATAATATTGAAAAAATGGTTACTAATATTATCGTAACCGACGGCAAAAAAGACTTTCAATGCCAGCTGGAGTTAATATCAGATGACGGGCTTGCAAAAGTAAAATTTATAAACAGAGGAAAAACTTACCTTACTAAAAACAATCACCTGAGAATGGTTGATGCAATCCGTGAGTTGTCGGATAAACTTTCAGATTACGGGTTATCTATGAAAGTATGTCAGTGCTGCAAATATTTTCAGCCATTAATTGATGGTTCTACAAACATGGTTAAAGGCTGCTGCAACTGCAAATTCCAGGGACGGGTTGAAGGTGATATTATACCGACTCTCGTATGGAATACCTGTCCGAAGTTTGAAGAACAGAATGTTGTAAAACTGTTTTAAAAATTTATTGCAGATAAGCTGTATCTAAAAATTTAATTCTGAAATCGCTTCCTGCAGGAATTGAGACATGCCCGCCTTTTGAGAAAAAGGCGCAAATCGGAGAGGTTAGAGTATTTAGACCGAGACAGATTGTACCATAAGCAAGCGGAAACGGCGAGAACAGAAGAGTTGCTCCGTCACCTCCGAGGTCTACTGTCAGGTTAAACATTCTACCGAAGAGCGTTCTTCCCCAGTTTCCTTTTTTCCACATTGTTTTTAAGAAAGTCCTGTCCCCTTTTATATTGTTTAAAAATATCATCTTATCATCCGCTCTTGTAATATATGCATTTATAGGAACAGTTTTTCCTTTATAAGTCATGCTTCTTACTCTTATAACAACAAGTCCGCCGTTGCAGGTTATCTGCGGTCTGTGAACTTCAAGAATTTCTCCTGTAAAAGCAGTTCCTGCCGGAATTGTATATTTTCTTTTTACAATTGGAGTTTTAGTGCTGAATTTTACTGTATTTCCTTTTGCAAGCCAGTCGGAAATTTTAGTTGAATTTACAACATCAAAAGAGGTTCCTTTGCGGATTTTTATAGCGTTTGATGAGATTGTATTTTGAACAGGGATATCTTTTACCGGCTCTATTTCTTTATCAATAGCTTTGTTTACTGTTTCATTTTGTTTATCGTATTTTGAAATCTCCGGCAGTGAAGGCAGAGACTCTTCTTCCGAACTCCCTGTATGAGTGTCGTCAACAAGTTTAGATGAATTGTAGTTTTTTCTGATTTCATCGTCTACTGTCATGTCCAGATCAAATGCCTGAACAAAATTTGTAGACAAAATAAATATTAAACAAGCTATAACTGCATTTTTATTCATAATTCACTCTGCTTCCAAAATAATTGTAACAAAATTGTAAACAACTAGCAAAAAAAATTTTCCTTTGTTTTATGATAAATGTGTAGACAGTTAATTTAGATTGGAAACTATGATGAAGATTCATACAACGCAAAATCTAAACTCGTTGGGAAGAATGCAATCAACCAACAATGTACCTATCCCATCAAATGAGCTTAGATTAAATTATTCGGAACGCATGCGAAAGCAGCACCTTTATGACCAACAAGATACGTATGAGGGAAATGTGTCTTTTAAGGGCAAAAAAGAGATTATTCAAAAAGTTATAGATAACACGAAAAACACCGCGGGTAAAGAGAAGAAATGGTATGATAAAATTCTCACCAGCGGTGTTTTTGATAAGTTACTTGATTCAATGAATCAGGAAGTATTTATTCAAGCGGCTATTTCATTTTTAATCTGTACTTTCTTAAGACCGCTTGCAATTATGGCTATACCAACTAAGAAAAGCAAAGAAGATAATATATACGCATCCGCTCACTCAATTTCTTCAGGTGTTGTCGGACTAATTTCTCCGATATTCTTAGCAATGCCGTTCACTAAAGGCTTGAAATACGCTATGCAAAATCTGGTTAAGAACTTCAAGACCAAAACTCTTGAAACTATGTATCCGAACTTAAATATTGATTCAATCTGGAAAGATAAAGCTGCTAATATAAGAAAACCGATGAATGAATGGAAAGATATTTACGGTAATCCGTTCTCAAAAGAATTTAAGGATGTAATCAAGGTTGCAAAGCCTAAACATATATCAGAAGTATCAGAAGGAACTTTAAAATCAATAGGGGCTGATATTAACCTTGCCGAGATGAAAGGTAAATCTGCAAATGAATGGGTTGACAGAAACGGCAATAAACTGCACATTGATTTGAAAGATATGTTTGTATCTGTTAGAGAAGACGGTGTCGGACAAAACTTCTTCTCTCTTCAACATATGGATGAAGGTTTCTTAAAAGAAGTATTCCCGACAGTTGATTTGAATACAATCAAGAAAGACGGACAGAGATTGCATACGGATTTCTGGAAAAATGCAGACGGAACACCGTTTAAGTTAGATATGGATGCAATTCATATTTCTTCATACAGAGAAACAACCGATGCAATACCGCTTTATACGGGCAAAAAGAGATTTGATACAAAAGATAAAGTTGAAAAATATGTATCTTATCAAACAAATAACGGTATAAAAGACAAGAGCAGGGTTCCTGACAAATTAGGCTCGCCGGTTGAGCAAAAATATCTGGATGCTGATTTGAATAATGAAATTTCAGACAAATTGCTGACCTGGCTGCCTGATATTGTTACAAGACCTTTTGTTGCAGCTGCAACGATTGCATTAATACCTCTTGTTCTTAAAAACATATTCCACCTGGAAAAAGGTAAAAAACCACAACCGACAGAAAATACTCAAAAAAATATAGACTTAAATCCTAAAAAAGAAGATATTTCTGCCAGAAAGGCGGTGGCATAATGAGAATACAAAATATTAATAATTATCCGCAATACAAGCAATATAATGTAAACAGAAATAAATATAACGACAATTCTCAAAAAACAGGTAACATAGATAATGTAGCATTCAAGGCAAAATTCTGGGACAAGGTCGGCAAGTTTTTCGGAGAAAAATATGCAGAGCCAATGTATAACAAAGAATGGGTTCACAAAACTTCTGAAAAATTATCAAAATTCCCGGGGCAAATGACCCAGCACATGTCAGTTCTTGGTTCTCTATTAACCTCCAGTGTTTATATGGAACAAACCCTTACCAAAAAGGATCTGGATAAAAAGAGAAGAAAAACTCTTGCAATCAACCAGGGATTAGGATTCATAGTTCCGACAGCGCTCGGGTACTGGGTTGATACTAAACTGAGAGAAAAGAATAAAAAACTTGAGTATAGATATGCAGGTATTCAGGAACAGAAAAAAGCTTTAGGTCAGATTTCTGCTGAAAAAGCAGCTGAACTTGAAGCAAAATTGGGAAGACGTCTAAAAGGTTTTAAAACCCTTGCTACACTGTTAACATTCTCACTAATTTACAGATTCTTTACACCTGTTGCAATTACTCCGCTTGCAAACTGGCTAGGACGTAAATTCTTCGGTGAAGATGAAGCTCCTAAAGAAAAGGCAGCTGAAACGACTTTGAAGCCTGATAATACTGCTGCGGCTAAAGAAATTGTTTTAGAGCCAAATGTTGGAAAAGCAAAAGAAATTGAATTAAATCCAGAATATAAGCAATCAGCTTAATAACATAAATGCAAACCTAATGTGTACATACTAAAGCTGTTTTGAAAATTTATTTCAGAGCAGCTTTTTTTATATTAAAATAAATGTATGAATTTATTTTATTTAGAAGAGATTGATTCTACTAATAAATATGCAAAAGAGCATATTCAAAATTTATCCGATAAAACTGTAGTGTATACTTTCAACCAGACAAACGGCAGAGGAAGATTAGAAAGGAAATGGAGTTATTTAGGGAAAGATAATATTTATGCGTCCATTGTTCTTAAACCGTCAGAACAAATGAGAGAGGTTTATTCAAATTTAACCCAGTATTTATGCGTAGTTCTCGCCCAAACTTTTGAAGAATACGGAGTTGAACCTAAAATTAAATGGCCGAATGATATTCAGATTAATTCAAAAAAAATATCGGGAATTTTAGCGGAAGGTGTTATTGAAAAAGGAAAACTTGAAGGGCTTGTTTTAGGTTTCGGAATAAATTTGAATACAAAAAAAGAATTATTAGACAAAATTGATCAGCCGGCAACTTCTTTAAATATTGAAACAAGTAAAACTATTGATAAAGAAATTTTTCTTAAAAAACTTTTAGAGAGATTTTGTTTGAGGTATGATAAATTTATTGAAACAGGTTTTTTATTAATAAAAGAAGAGTATTTAAAAAGAGCCGGTTTTCTCAATAAAAATATTTCTGTAAAAGTCTTTGACAGGACAATCTCGGGAATTGCTAAAGATATAACTGATAGCGGCGCTTTAAAATTAATTGATAACAATAATCAAGAACATATACTTTTGATAGGAGACATAGTATGAGTGAAACATTAGTACAAAGCTTAACCGTAATGTTCATAGGGATGGGCACTGTGCTCGCTTTTTTGTGCACAACAATTATCTCGATGATAATTATGGCAAAAGTTGTTAAAAAGATTAACCGGATTTTTCCGGAAGCTGTTCCTCAAGCAGCAGGAACCTGCAAAGTTGCTCAAGCGGCAAATGAAGATGAAAACATTGCAGTTGCAATACTTTCCGCAATATTAAAAAAATAAGATTTTATTAATTGTCAAAATAAAGAGAGGTAGAACAAATGACAAAACTTATTAAGGTTATGGACACATCTTTCAGAGATGGTTTCCAATCAGTTTACGGGGCTAGAGTTTTCGTAGACGATTTTCTTCCGGCACTTAAATCAGCAGTTGCTGCCGGTATTAAACATTTTGAAGTTGCAGGCGGGGCAAGATTCCAGTCACCGATTTTCTACTGTAATGAAAACGCTTTTGAAACAATGGACAAAATCAGAGCCGCAGTAGGTCCTGATATTAACTTACAATCTCTTGCAAGAGGCGTTAACGTTGTAGGGCTTGACTCTCAGCCTAGAGATATGATTAATTTACACGCAAAATTATTCAAAAAACACGGTGTTACAACTGTCAGAAACTTTGATGCATTAAACGATGTAAACAACTTAATTTATTCAGGACAATGTATTAAAGATAACGGTCTGAAACACGAAGTTACAATCACAATGATGGAACTTCCGATTGGCTGCACCGGCGCTCATGACGTTGCTTTCTATGAAAGAGTTTTAAGAAATATTTTAGATGCAGGTATTCCGTTTGACAGCATTGCATTCAAAGATGCATCAGGAACATCTGCTCCTAGAAAAGTTTATGAAACTATTAAGAGAACTCGTGAAATATTGGGTTCGGAAGCTCATATAAGATTCCACTCGCACGAAACAGCCGGTACCGGCTTAGCTGCATACTTGGCAGCTCTTGATGGTGGTGCTGACGGTATTGACCTTTCTATGAAACCTGTTTCAGGCGGAACTGCTCAGCCGGATATTGTTTCTATGTGGCACGCTCTTAAGGGTTCTGAATACGATTTAGGTATTGATATTAACAAGATTCTTGAAACAGAAGAAATCTTCAAAGAATGTATGAAAGATTACTTCTTACCTCCGGAAGCTTTAGCAGTTAATCCGATGATTATTTCTTCTCCACTTCCTGGCGGAGCTTTAACTGCTAATACCCAGATGATGAGAGACAACGGAGTTATGGATAAATTCCCTGAAGTTGTTGCAGCTATGAAAGAAGTTGTTGAAAAAGGCGGTTTTGCAACATCAGTTACACCGGTTTCACAATTCTATTTCCAACAGGCATTCAACAATGTTATGTTCGGAAAATGGAAGAAAATGGCAGAAGGTTACGGCAAAATGGTTCTCGGCTACTTCGGTAAAACTCCTTGTGAACCGGATCCGGAAGTTATCAAGATTGCGGAAGAGCAGCTTGGCTTGCAGCCTACAACAGAACTTGTTGTTGACTTAAATGACAAAGATCCTAATAAGGGTATTGCTGCAGCTACAAAAATGCTTCAGGATGCAGGACTTGACGTTAACGATGAAAATATCTTTATTGCAGGCGCCTGCAAAGAAAAAGGTATTATGTTCCTGCAAGGCAAAGGTCAAATCGGCGTTCGCAAAAACTGCCCTGCACAAACCTGCGCTCCTGTTTCCGCTAACGGAAGCGAATACACTGTTAAAGTTAACGGCAAGTCTTATGCTGTCAAACTTGAAGGCGGCAAAGCTTCTGTTAACGGCAAAACTTATGATGTATCAGTTAAAGAAGGTATTGAACACGCTGCTGCATCTACAGGAAGCAGTGCCGGTGAAGAAGTTAAAGCCGGTGTACCGGGTAACGTTTTGAGAATAGAAGCCCAGCCTGGTGATACAGTTGCAGAAGGTGATGTAATTCTTGTTCTTGAAGCAATGAAAATGGAAATTGAAATCAAGGCGCCAAAAGCAGGTACTGTACAATCTATCCTTGTAAATCAAGGTGATAAGGTTGTAACAGGTCAGGCTCTGGCAATTGTAGGTTAAGGAGGGTCAAAAATGAATATAGCTGATGGTTTAAATACCCTTTGGCATTCTACGGGTATAATGAATTTGATAAAACCTGCAGATCCTGCAATTACAAACGGTTTTGAGCAATTCCTGCACATGCACGGGTACTGGATAATGATTCTTATCTGCTTATTCCTGTTGTGGTTAGGTATTAAAAAGCAATTTGAACCGTTACTTCTTGTTCCGATTGCATTCGGCGGTCTGTTATCAAATATTCCTGTCTGCGATATGGCAGGTCCAAACGGATTCTTAGGCGTAATTTATGAAGCAGGTATTCATAAAGGTTTATTCCCGTTAATAATCTTTATGGGTGTAGGTGCAATGACTGACTTCGGTCCGTTGATTGCAAACCCTAAGACTGCACTTTTAGGCGGTGCTGCTCAATTCGGTATTTTCGGTGCATTACTTATGGCATTATGTTTCTTCGGATTCACAATGCCGCAGTCTGCAGCAATCGGTATTATAGGCGGAGCTGACGGTCCTACATCAATCTTTGTTACAACAAGATTAGCTCCGGAACTTCTGGGCGCAATTGCTGTTGCAGCATACTCTTACATGGCACTGGTTCCTGTAATCCAGCCGCCTATTATGAAACTTTTAACAACTGAAGAAGAAAGAAAAATTCAGATGACCCAGTTGAGAGAAGTTTCAAAAAGAGAAAAGATTGTATTCCCGCTTCTGGTATTATTACTTTGTGTAATCTTACTTCCGGATGCCTGCCCGCTTATCGGTGCTTTAACATTCGGTAACTTATGTAAAGAATGCGGTGTTGTTGAAAGATTGTCAGATACAATGCAAAATGCTTTGATTAACATTGTAACAATCTTCCTCGGTTTGTCAGTAGGTTCAAAACTTTCTGCCAACCAGTTCCTGACAGTTCAGACACTGTTCATCTTAATCTTAGGTATTGTTGCATTCTCACTTGCAACTGCAGGCGGTGTAATTATGGCTAAGATTATGAACCTGTTCAGCAAAGAAAAAATCAATCCGCTTATCGGTTCAGCAGGTGTTTCAGCCGTACCGATGGCAGCACGTGTATCTAACAAAGTAGGTCAGGAGGCTAACCCTCAAAACTTCCTGTTAATGCACGCTATGGGTCCGAACGTATCAGGTGTTATCGGATCAGCAGTTGCTGCAGGTGTATTGTTGGCTCTTTGCCACTAATATATTTCTTAAATAAAAAAACGTTAGCTTAGAGCTAACGTTTTTTTATTTTTTTCTTTCTAAAAAGAATACAGCTTCTGCAAATTCTTTACCGTATCGTCTTTCAATATCTTTATAGCTTTCAGTATTTCTTATTCGCTCCTGCTCCGCAGAATCTACTCTGTTAACGTGTTCTATTGTCTTTTTTACGGTTGGTTGCTCTACAGGTTTTATTTCTGATTCCTCTATTACAGGCTTTTTAATATCCTGTTCATAATCAAAGTCTTTTAATTTTGATTTTCTTGTAATTGCCCTGTCTTTTTGCTTGCCATACTGTTTATATTCCCTGTTATCAAGAAGAGGTTTTATATAATCATCCAGATTCTTTTTGGGAATACTTTCACCTTCAAACTCCTGAAAAATTTTGTATCCGATTTTTTTCAATTTTCTAAGAAAAGATTCATCCTTACTGTTCGGCATAGAAACTCTTGCATATCCGGTATTTCCTGTTCCTACAAGTCCGCCATAAGAATCTACTAAAGATTTTAATTGTACTTTTTTTGCTTTATTAATACCTTGCTGGGTAATCGGAATTCTGTAAGTTGAACCAAAATTAATTTCTGTCATTTTATTCTCCTTTTTTAGTATAAACACTCTGAAAAAATTTTTTGCTATTTATGATAAAATAAATATATGATTGATTTTAGAATAGTTGATAAAGTGCATATCAAAGAACTTGCTGACTTAGCTTCCGAAATCTGGCATGAATATTGGCCTTGTTTATTGTCAGAAGAACAGATTGATTATATGGTGGAAAAATTCCAGTCGGAAAGTGCAATAATCGAGCAGATAAAAAATGAAAACTATGCATACTTCTTTATAATAAAAGACAGCGTAAAATGCGGATATTTTGGGATTTCAAGAAAAGAGGATTATTTGTTCTTATCAAAGCTTTATTTAAAAAAAGAATACCGCCATCAGGGAATCGGGCGTAAAGCTTTTGAAAAAATCGTAGAAATTGCCAAGGACTTTGGATATTCGTCAATAAAACTCACTGTCAATAAAAATAATAAAAAAACAATAGATGCTTATTTAAAATACCGGCTTGCAATCATAGATAAAGCCGTCACAGATATCGGCAACGACTTTGTTATGGATGATTATATAATGGAATATACCATACAATAATTACCAATTAATTACATCACCGGTACAAATTTCTTGAACTAAATTACTTTCTGATAGAATAATTTTTGACTTTAAGTCACAGCAGTGGCAAGGAGCTAAGAATTTAACCTTTTCAGACCGGAAATATTCTCCTAAATTTCTTAAACTATCCGTCTCTGCACCAATTAAATGCAATCCCCCAAGAATTCCTGAAACTTTATTAATTCCCGTAACTTTTTTTGCATAATTTATGATATTTATAATTCCTGAATGCGAACAACCTGTTATAATAAATAATTTATTCTGATTAATATAAACCAGAGCAGAATCATCAATATCATTGGATTTGTTGTTTTCAATTTCACCTAAAAATATAAGCTCCGGCGTTAAATTATAAATTTTCCTGGTCAAATTGAGATTAAATTTGTTTTCTAAATACTCTTTTGAAACCGGACAGCCATATGCAATACCGCAAGAATCGACTTTTTTATCAAAAATAGACGGATGTGCAATAAGATTTACGGCTCTATTAGCATCTAAATACCTTAATCCTCCTGTGTGGTCATCATGTCCGTGAGATAAGACAATATCCGATATGTCCGTTAAATCAATTCCGAGAGTTTTTGCATTTTTTAAAAATACATCACTATATCCTGTATCAAAAAGAAATTTTCGCCCTTCAAATTCTATCAATAAAGATAGAGCCGGTTCTGCCAGTAAATAATTGTCAATTCTTGTATTATTCTCAACTAGTATAGTAATTTTCATATACTAATTATATCACAGAATTATTAGCATAAAAAAGACCTCCAATAGCGAGGTCTTTTTTTATTCTACTTAGATGGAGTTACATTAATAAACGGAACTGAATTTCCTAGCATGTATTGAGGCATTTTGCCGTCCCACTTTTGTACAGCTTCGTATTGAACAAGTGATTTATTTTGGCTCAAAGCCCTTGCTCTGATTGCCATTGATTTTGCTTCAGCTTCGGCTGCAATAACCTTTTGTTTTGCTTCTTCTTCGACCTGAACAGTTTTATTCTTTGCCTTCAACGCTTCCTGCTCTGCAGTAACCTTACTTTCAATTGCTCTTTCAAATACAGCGGAGTAATTGATTTCTGTCATCTGGAAATCTGTAACATTTATATAATTGTCACTAAGCTGGGATTGCAATTTAAATAGAATATCGCCTGTAGCTTTTTCTCTGTTAGCAATCAAATCCTGAGCATTCCATTTGCCGATAATATCTTTTATAGTACCTTCAACAACCGGCATCATAATTGTAGAAGGATAATCCATACCTACTTCCTGAAAGAGTTTATTAACCTTATCCGGCTGGACGTTATAGTTTATTACATAAGTAATTTGCGCCTGCTGAATGTCTTTTGTATAAACCGCGGTAGTGTATGTATTTTTCTGAGTCTTTACATCCATCGTTCTAAATTTTTGAATAAAAGGGAAGATTAAATGCAAACCTTCTCCGTAACTTTCCTGCTGGACTTCTCCGAGTGTTATTTTGATACCCCTCTCCCCCGGACCGACCATTACAAACGGATTGCATAGTATCAAAAATAATACCAGCAGACACAATACCAGAACCGGCATTCCAAAAAATTTTTTGTCCATCATCATCCTTTCTCTGTATGAGTATTACTAACTAAAAATTGAGAGCCAGAAGAGCGAATGCAACATAGAGAGCTGCAACCACAAAAACAAAACTGCCAAAAATTATCAGCATTTGTTTTCCGTATTTTTGATACAAATTTTGCCCGGTTATATAACACAAAGTTATTATGCACAAATTGATTAATAAAATCAGTGATAAAAACAAAAGTAACACTCTTATGACCATCAAAAACCTCTTTTCGATTTTATTATATAGTAGAATTATAATTTAAATATCATTTATGCGGTTGATTTAACTTTGTATTTATAAAATCAATTATTTCATCTGCACACCCAGCCCAGGTGAAATTTTTTGCCCTAATCTGCCCCCTTTCGGAACATAGTTCTCTAAAAAAGTTGTCATAGTAGAATTTTTCGTACGCCTGAATCATTTCTTCATCACTTTCAGGATTAATCTTAATTCCGGCGTTTCCTATGACTTCAGGAAGAGATGAAGTATTAGAAGTTATTACAGGGCATCCGCCCTTCATTGCCTCTAATACCGGAAGTCCGAAGCCTTCATACAAAGAGGGGTACACAAACATTAGAGCATTAGAATACAGTCCTGGTAAATCTTCATCTTTTATGTACCCCGTTAAAATAATTTTCGACTTGTCGTACTGTTTGAGAGTCCTGTCTAATTCAGCCTCGAATGTTTTCCAGTTGCTCCCGCCAAGCACAAGAACCAGATCATTAATCTTATTCTTCTCTATAAATTTGATAAAATTCCTTATTGCAAATATTACATTTTTACGTTTCCCGAGCGTACAGAGTGAAAAAACGTACTTTTTATCCTGAGGAATGTTGTACCCGACAGCGCTTCCTGTTTCATTTACCCCGAAGTTATCATTTACGCCAAAATTTTCATTTACCCCCAAAAGCGTTGTTTTTATATTTTCAGGCTTTATGAACGGGAAATATTTTAAAACATCTTCTCTTGTACATTGGGAATTTGTAACATAAAATTCATTTTCGCTAATTGTATTGTAAACTTTATAATGCCAGTCTTTAGTATTTTTAGGCATACCTTTTTCAAGAATAGGAATTATATCATGAAGCATTCTGAATTTTGGGATTTTTGCTTTCTGGATATCAAGAGATGGCGGTGTAAAAGGTGAAAAATAAATATCAAATTCTTCTATTTGTTTTATTCCTCTCTTACTCAAAAAATACAAATATTTATCCAGAAATCTTGCAAGAATGGTAAACCCTGTTTTTATGGTATAAGGGAAATTCCTTGTCTGATACAAAATCCAGCCTATGAGTTTATTAAATCCTGAATGCGAATCGAGGATTTTAAAATCGCTAAACTCACGGATATTTTTCATAAAATAATATCTTCTAAAATCGCAATAAAATATAATATCATACCCTCTTTTTTTCAATTCGTTCAGAAGATTAAGCGCGACATAAAAAACACCGGCTCTATGTCCGTTTGTATCATAAAAATATGAAAGTTCCGTACAATCATAAAGAATTTTCAAGATTTCTTGACTCCGGTAATCTTTTTTATTCTGTTTATAAGTTTAATAAACAACAGGTGAACAGCGTAAATCTTATTAAGCGGAAAAACTTTAAATTGTTTTGCCATTCTCTGAAGCTGGAATTTCTCCGCACCTGATATTGATAAATATTCAGCAAGCGGGTGTTTTGAATAATAATAAGCCCGATTCTTTTCCATATTAGCGGAATGTTTGACAGAAGTTACAGAGCCAAAATGGAAAAATCCGGCTTCATTTGTAACATAAATTCCGTATCCCGCTTCAATTGCCCTGTATTTAAGATCATTATCTTCAAAGAAAGCAGGGAAAAAGTTTTCGTCAAATACACCTATTTTATTGAGAACCTCACGATTGGTTATAACACACGAAAACACACATTCATCAAAGCTCTTCTCATAAGGTTTGTCGTAGTGAAACCCTTGAAAATACTTGATATATTTTTTAGGGTTTGTATTATCATAGTGGGGATTAATATGCCTTGGAGATACAAAACCCGCTTTTTCGTTTTCAAAAACCCTTTTGCAAGCCTCAAACCAGTTTGGATACAAAAGAATATCATTGTTCAAAAAGCCGATATATTCACCCTGGGCAATTTCAATCCCTTGATTGTTGCCCTTTGAAAACCCATTGTTCTCAGCATTTTGAATCAGCTTAATATCAGGCATTGATTTAATATACTCGACCGTACCGTCTGTTGAGCCGTTATCAACAATAATAAGTTCAAAATCTTTTGTATACTTCTTAAGGCTCTCTATAAAGTTCTTTGTATACTCCAGCTTATTTAAAGTTAAGGTTATTACACTCAATTTCATACATAAATCTTACATTAAATATGAATTTTATGCTATATTATACCTATGAATCCGTTAGTTAGTGTTGTTATACCTGTTTATAATGTTGAAAAATATTTGAGGCAATGTCTTGATTCCGTTATAAACCAGACTTACAAGAATCTGGAAATTATATGCATAAACGACTGCACAACAGACTCTTCCGATAAAATTTTAGAGGAATACGCTAAAAAAGATTCCAGAATAATTGTCAAAAAGAATTCTGAGAATCTGGGGCTTGGTTTATCCAGAAACGAAGGAATCAAAATTGCTAAAGGTGAATTTATACACTGTCTTGATTCTGACGACTGGATGGAATTAAATGCGTATGAGACAATACTCAAATACTTTGACAAAGATGTTGATGCAGTAAGGTTTACTTATCTTTCACATAATCAAGAATCAGGCAAAGTAGAACATATTAATTCTCCGCAAAAAGACCTTTTATACAAAAAAGTAAATATATATGACAATCCGAAATGCTTTAAATTGTGGAGCCCGAGCGCCTGGATTAAGGTATACAGACGAGAGTTTATAGTCAACAATAATCTTTATTATAATGACTACAGATGCCTTGAAGATATTGAATATGCTATGAGGGCTGCCTTAAAAGCAAAAAATTTGATTTTTATAGAAAATCCTCTGCTAAATTACCGTGCCGCAAGAAAAGGGTCGCTTCTGACAAAAAGAACAGATTATGTAAATAACATCTTAAAAGATACCGTCTGGGCAAATAATGTATCCGAGAAACTGCCTTTGAATGTCAAAACGGCAATTTTAAATTACATTTATGAAATGCTCGTGATGAACGCGGTAGACGCCTATTACCTTAATAAAATGAGTTTTTGCGAAATAAAAGAAATGTTTAGACAAAACATTGATACGGACATTTTTAAAGAAAATGATATATTCAATGCACAATTTGCAGTTAAGCTTTGTAAGCGGGTTCTTGATAACAATCATTTTAAATTTTTTATGTCTTATAATACGAGAAGATATATTAAAGAACATTTTCCGGAATTTACAAAAACATATTTCAGGCTTAAGAGGAGAATTTTGGGATGTTAATAAGTGTTATTTTACCTGTTTATAATGTAGCCTCGTATCTACCAAAATGTTTAGAATCAATAATTAACCAGTCCTACAAGGAGCTGGAAATTATATGTATTGATGATATGTCGGAGGATGATTCTTATAATGTGCTGAAAAGCTACGCTGATATGGATTCAAGAATTAAGATTTTTAAAAATTCAAAAAATCTGGGAGTCGGGCTTACAAGAAATAAAGGATTAAAACTTGCACAAGGCGAATATATACATTTTGTAGACCCTGATGACTGGGTTGAAGATGAGTTGTATGAAAAACTTTCAAAAAAACTTAATGAATTCCAAAATATTGATGTTCTATATTTTTCATACAATATTTTTGATAATGAAAACAATGTATTTATACCTCAGAATTTTAAAAACAGGGCTATACTCAATAGAATTCTAAACCCTGTTAATAATCCGGAAACTTTTGATAATTGGGACAGGTACGTATGGCTTAAGCTTCATAGAAAAGATTTTTTATTGGATAATAATATTTTCTTTAAGGATTATACTTCTCTAAGTGACGTCGAGCATGCGGCACTTGTCTACACAAAATGTAAGACTCTTGTCTATACTGATATTAAAGGCATAAACTACAGGATTAAGCGTGAAAATTCACTTGTTACAAAGGCACATAAAAGTATCAAAAATATCATAAAATCATTTAAGAATAACAAAGAACTATATAAAGATTTGCCGGAAAATATTAAATATAAACTTTTGGGGTTTGATTATTATCAGATTAGACACAATATTGAAAAAGCTTATATTAATAATGAAATAACCACATGTGAATTAATTAAAACAGTATTTGAATTAAATACAAAAGATTCAAAAAAATATGTTTATACTGATTTAGCTTCTAACGAATACGAGCTTTTGATAAATTTGAGAAAAGTTCTCATGCGCAAATTCTGTCCGAATTTATGGAAAAAATTAATTGAGATTAAAAAGAAATTACTTAATCCTGTATAAAATATCAGATCCGCATTCCCTAAATCTAGTTTTATCAGAGAAATCCAGTCCGGAAACTTTCACGGATTTTATTAACAAATAGCTGTCAGGAGGCGCTATGTCATACAGTTTTTGAAAATCCGGTTCCTGATGTTTGGTATATATTGACTGAAAATTTTCGAATGACAGAAGAGAATTGTTACTAAAGTCCTTAAGCGTTACCTTATCCAGATAAGGCAGCAGAACATTATGATCATAAAGTGTTGTATAAATCGTACTTCCGGAATTTAAGCCTTCCGTTATACACGCGGCAGTTTCTTTGTAATACGTCTTAAAATGCCAGCCGGTATCTACCGTCTTAAAACAGTAGAGCATAGATAACGTACAGAAAATAGCCCTAAAAAAGTTCTTAAAACGAAGAGATGAATTTATCCAGTAAGCAAGAATTAAATACACATAAAAGAAGTAAAAATGATAATCAAATCCGCAATATGCAAATGCAAATACAAAAAGAAGAGTAAAAGAACTTAAAAGCCAGAATATCAGAGCCTTTCCTCTAAAAAACATAAAAGACGCAACAATGACAAGAGGATAAACAACTTTAGCAAAACTGTCACACCAATTATACCGGAAATTCCCGAAAAGGAAGTCCAGAGCTCTCGGTAAAAATAAATATTGGTCGGAATAAGCCGGTATAATTGGATTATGCCATTGAATATACAAGCTTAACGGTATTATAAGTAATATTGATGCCCCGCTAAACATTCTTTTTTTTATGAGTTCAAGTCCGAAAAGGAACCCCAGTACAAGCGACGGGATTGCAGCCATCAGACTTGTATTTGCAGCAAGCAAAATTAATATACTGAACCATAACGGGTGCTCTAATCTCCTTTTATACATAGCTGCTGCAGCGAAAAGAAGCAGGATACCTACACCATAGCACCTAGCAACAACAGGATAAATTAATAAAAACGGACAGGTAAATGTTATTAATATTTTTTCCTGTATTTTAAACGGAGCAAAATTCCACATCAAAAGAACGGCTGAAAATGTAAAAGCCCAGTTCAACCATTTTATAGCAAATATTGAACCTCCGCAAAAAGGCTTCATCAGCATAAACCATATAAATGTATGTCCTTCGCTGCGCATAAGTCGTATAATATCTATAAAACCAAAATTTGCAGCAATATTCCACGCGTGGATTTCATCGTGGTTGAAATTCACAAAAGATGGATTGGACAGAGTTAAGTAACTGTAGATTGCTAATATAACAATCATTATTATAATATTAGTTTTATTATTATAAAATTCTTTAAAACTCTCCATATTTATAATAGTATACAATAAAAGGCTGGAAATTTTAATGTATGAAAAAGTAAGTATAATAATGCCTAGCTATAATTATGCCTTGTACATAAAGCAGGCAATAGAAAGCGTTCTCAATCAAACTTACCAAAACTGGGATTTGATAATCATTGACGATGCTTCGACTGATTATTCACTAAATATTATTAATGAATACGTAAAAAAAGACAGCCGGGTTAAACTTATCATTAATGAAAAGAATCTGGGTCTTGCCTCTACTTTAAAAAAAGCCATAGATTTTGCAGACGGGGAATGGATTGCATTCCTGGAGTCCGACGATGAACTTTTACCTGAATCTGTTGAGGAAAGACTTAAAGCGGTAAGATATGATGCAGATCTTGTTTATACAGATGTAGAGCCTTTTCAGGATAAAGAAAAGGCTTTGGAGATTGAAAAATATTACAACAACGTAAATAAATACCTGACAGAGCTTGACTGTTCAAAGTTTATTGAGGATTTCCCGAAGATTATCTACAAAAGCAATATTATTCCTACTTTTTCCTGCGTTATGGTAAAAAAAGAGTTAATTAAAGCGTGCAGATTTAACCCGATTTGTAAAACCTCGCTTGATCATTACCTCTGGGCGCAGCTTTCGGATAAAAAAATATATTATATAAACAAAAAACTCACCCGTTGGAGACTACATAAGGATAGCTATTTAAATAAAGCCCGCTCAAACTGGATTGCAAGATTCTTATTCAGTATTTCAATCTATTCACAAACTGTTAAAAACAGATTTTGGCTTATAAGATTATTCCTAATTCTTAATTATATCCGCACCCGGCTTTTTTATTGTAAATTTAGCCGAAAACAAATTAAACTAAGCTTTTTTAACGATAAAATTCTTTTTGAAAAAGAGTTTTAATATTAAGGCAATTTTTGCTGACAAAAATACTTTATATAAATATAGTGTGGTAAAAGAAGGTATTATTGTGTCAGAAATCAATCCGGTACTATATCAGAATGAGCTGGGCAAATTTCCTCAAATCCAGAGTGATTATGAGGAGGTTAAAAAGTGCGTGGATAAAGAGAATAAACTCTCTTCAATATTTGATGTTTGCCCGATTTTCAGACGCGTTGAGAGGGTTCCGGACAAAATTGAAGCGGATGATTATATTCCGGCTGCCGGACTTGTGTCACTTGCTGTCTTGAATGCTCCCGAGGACTGGCGGGATATGAAATCCGCTTATTCTCAAATGAAAGCCGCCTCAAACGGTAAATCATTTACCCCCTCTTATGACTACAAAAAAGCCCAGCATCCGTTTTCGTTCTTTCGAGGAACGCTTCTGCATAAATTTGTAAACCCCGCAACAAGCCCTTGTCCGAAGTTTGCGAAGTGGCTGTTGAAGAACGATACGACACTTATGGAAACCAAATTGGGAGATTTTATCACTAAGAAATTTGATATAGAACGCTCGCAGATTGATACAAAAATTCAAAATATAACATCTACTAAAGCCAACCCCTCTTTTATTGGTGCAAAGCAATTTACCACTAAATCCGCATTTGGCGAACTTACAGCCCGTGCCATGACAAGAACAACCAAAATCGGTGCAGCGGTTTTAGGGGGATTAGAGGCTGCACATATGGTAAAAGAGATTTCAGACGGCGAGAATGCAATTAAAGCTACTGCAAAATCCGCAGTAAATTTTGCAAGCTCCATTGCAGGAATCGGTTACGGCGGAGCTATCGGGGCAAAATATTTTGGTCCCGTAGGTTCGCTGGTCGGTATGGGCATTGGCGCTATTGCGGGCAATAAAATCAGCGACCTTATTGATTAAACTCGTTTAATACAATCCATTACATGATTAAAAAATTTCTTACTACTCTCTCTAACATAATTTCTTGCAGCATTCATAGTATCAACACCATCTTTAGAAGAAATATCTTTAAATAAAGTAACATCATCTCTTAAAGATTCGTACCATGAACTATCTATATCACCTATTCTTTTATACCAGTTTTCAGCTTCTTTCAAATATTTTTGATTAACCTTCTGGAAAGCGGGTTGATTTGTGCCATTAACTGCATTGATTTTCATATAATACACCTCTTTAATTATGCTGTCGGGCAAGCATGCCCAACTTACGTTCAGTTTTTGTTGGGTTTCACCCAGCCTACAGTTATTTATAGCTTGCAAGTCTTACTACAACAATGCAGGACGGGTTTACTAACCCGACAATAACTTTTTACACACATTTGAGTCAATTATACAAAATTTTTTTTAATATGTCGAGAACAAATATTTTTATTACCGAAACTGCTTCAATTTCCCTAAAATATTCTGCCCGTAGAGTTTCATGAGGTTATGAAGCTGCTCATCATTGCCGCCGGCTGAATTTGAGACATAGAGGGTTTTTCCTTTTTTAAACATCTGGCGGTATAAATTCGTACAGCGGAGAGTTTCTATATGATTTTTTACAACTCTTATTTTCCTGTTACTTAATAATGCCATAACCCAGAGCCAAACATCATCAGCATTTGGAGATTGTTTAAGAAAAACATCTTCTCTCAAAACTTCTTTAATAAAGCATTCCGGAGGATACAAAACACCCCCGACACCTGTCAGAAAATTATCATACCTTGCGCTTTCATCTTTGACATGCTTTTCCCATTCTTCATAAGGCGCTAACCCGCCGCGGATAAACTTTACTCTATGAGCTCTGTGAACCTGTATATCTTCAGGATGCGCCGCATAAGAATAGTAAAGTTTTTTCAGCCAGTCTTTCGGATAATAAACATCATCATCTGCTGTCACAATTATTGAATCTGAAAATTCCTTAAGTGAATAAATAATTTTGGTATATGAACGAATATCTTTTACAAATCTGATTTCCAGTCCGTTTTTAATAAACCTCGTTAACTCATACGGCAAGTCATTGATTTCTTTATAATCTCCGTCATTTCCTAACCAGAGTATAATTTTATCGGGCTTAAGCTCTTGTTTTAAAAGTGAATACAGAGAAATTGTCAAATCCTCAAATCGCTCAGGATAAGAAGTCAGCGAAACAATTACCGGAGTATTGCGTTTTTGCAAACGTCCGTCAGGATTTACCCCTACCCCGCAGTAATTACCGAGATTATCGGCTAAATATCTTATCAGCGGATTAAAGACAAACCTCAAATGAAATTTTGAATGCAAAAGCTTCTTTAACATATAAACAAGTTTATACTACACAATATACAATTACAATTCACCCTGAATCCGATTTATCAAAATACTCTCCGGCGGGGTATTATTATTAGGCTTGTCACCTGATTTTAAACGCTCAGCCCATTCAATAATCCTCTTTTCAGAGCGGGTTAATTCTATATTTTCAAGGTTAAATAAGCCTAAATATACTATCCAAACATTTTTTACAGGATTACTGTTTATAAGTTCTTCTATATTTCTATTTACTAAAGGAGGTTTTGAGTTTTCACCCAAAAGTCTATAAATACCGTCATTTATAAACTTCTCCAGTGCAATTTGTCTGTTCAGACTAAAAGTTTCAACAAGTTCTTTCTTTAAACGATGATAGCTCATATCGTAGTTGATATTATTTAAGTACTCATCCTGTAATTTCTTAGTGCTATCGTCCAAACAAAATCCAAATCTTACGGAGAACTTAAGAGCACGGACAATTCTTGTAGGATCATCTATAAAACTTTCACTATGTATCACACGGAGTTTTTTCTCTTTAATATCTTTCAGCCCGCCCAGAATATCAATAATCTCCCCGTCTGTAGTACGCTTTGCAATAGAATTTATCGTAAAATCTCGTCTTTTTACATCCTCGCATAAAGGACAGCCGATTTTCCGAATAACAGGCAAATGCCCTTTTTTAGGGTAAGTTTCTACTCTTGTAGAGGCGATATCTATTTCTTTTTCATCAAATAATACCCGAACAGTTCCAAAAGCAGGGTTCTCTTTGATTATATTCAGCCCCGCATTTTTGGCAAACTCAATAGCATTACCTTCATAACAATAATCCGTATCAAAGCTCTGAACACCTAAAATACTGTCTCTTACGACTCCGCCGACATAATAGAGATTATTGTCCTTCAATTGCATTCTTTTTAACCTTTTTGTTATGAATAAGAGAAGAGATAAATGCTGCTACTATAAAAGCCAGCCCCATAAGTCCCGTAACAACTTCCGGAACTTCATGGAAAGTTGATACAAACATCAAAACTGCAAGCGTTCCGATTGCCCAGTGCGCCCCGTGTTCGAGATAAATATAACTGTCAAGGGTTTTCTTTTCGACAAGCATTATTGTAAGCGACCTTACAAACATAGCGCCTATACAAAGCCCTATTGTAATAATCAAAATATCTTTACTTAAGGCAAAAGCACCAAGAACTCCGTCCAGAGAGAATGATGCGTCAATAAGTTCAAGATACATAAACCCTACTATACCTGAACACTTTATTGCATCGGGATTTAGGCGCATTTTTTCTTCCTGACGCCTTTCCATCCACTCGGCAAGCCCGTCTATTATAAGATAGATAATAATACCCGAAACACCTGACATAAAGACAGTGCCTCTTATTTCAGGCGGGATTTCATACATTAACAACCCCAGTGCAAGAAGTGTAACAAGCGTACAAATACCGGGTATACGGTGGAATTTCTGAAGCCTATCTTCCAAACCTTTTATCCAGTGAATATCTTTGTTTTTTTCCGTAAAATAATCCATAAATAACATAAGAAGGAACGCGCCACCAAATGAAACAATCGGAGCATGGGTTAAATGCAGGTAATGCGCATAAGAATGCACGTCATTCAATGCCATATCAAGCACTTTCAGGATATTAAGTTTAGCAAATATAGCTACAACCAGAAGCGGGAACAAGAAGCGCATACCAAATACCGCTATTAGGATACCCCAGGTAATAAAGCGGTGACGCCATTTTTCTGACATGTGTTCAAGCTTCATTGCATTGACTACCGCGTTATCAAAAGATAAACTTACTTCCAGCACTGCAAGCACAAATGCAATAAACACACAGGTTAATCCGGTACCGTTATGGACATGTTCTCCCCAGAGATACGCCATAATTAATCCGAAAATTGTCACCAGATATGAACCTAAAAAGTACTTTATCATTAAATCTCTCCTTCTTTCCTAGGTAAATTATATTATAATTTAATAACCAAAACAACAGTAAATTTTTAGTTAAACATTTTTGTCTTTTGATGTATGATTATAAAGAGTTAATAATCGAAAGAACAGATTAATGATAAATTATATTGAAGATGAATTTGAAAAAATTTCACAAAACTTTAAGCATTTAAAAGAACTGGCTCCTGTTATAAATCAGGCGGCAGAAGTTTGTATAAATGCATTCAAAAACGGCAATAAGGTAATGTTTTGCGGGAACGGTGGTTCAGCTTCCGACTCACAACACCTTGCTGCAGAGCTTGTATGCAAATATAAAAAAGAACGTGCAGCATTGAATGCAATTGCGCTTGTTACAAACACTTCCGTTCTGACTGCAGCTGCTAATGACCTTGCTTTTGATTATATATTTGAACGTCAGGTTGAAGCGCTCGGAAAACAGGGTGATGTATTGTTTGCACTTTCTACAAGCGGAAAAAGTATTAATGTTATAAGAGCAGTTGAAAGAGCGAAAGAATTAGGGCTGAAAACAATTGCCTTAACCGGCTCAACTGGCGGTTCGGTTAAATACAAAGCTGATATTACAATTCAAACACCTTCTGATATTACTAATAATATTCAGGAAATGCATATTGCAATCGGACATATTATTTGTGATATTATTGAAAGAGAAATGTTTAAATAAATAAAAATTTAAAGATTTATACACTACAGAGGAGAAATATAAAATGAACAGGTTTCAAAGAGTGAAAACCAAGATTGTTGCTACGCTCGGACCGGCAACATCAAATTATGAAATGATTAAACAACTGGTAGACGCAGGCGCATCAATGTTCCGTCTGAATACTTCTCACGGAAGCGAAGAGGGGCATGCTGCAAATATCGAAACAATAAGAAAGATTTCTAAAGAAAGCGGTAAATATATTCCGATTCTCGTTGATTTACAGGGACCTAAAATCAGAGTCGGCAATATTAAAGAGCCAGTTGAAATTAAAGAAGGTCAGGAAATTATTCTGGAAGCAACCGATGATATTAATAATCCTGCAGTTATTCCTGTTGATTATGAAGGAATTGCAGACGACGTTAAGCCCGGAGATAAGGTTTTGCTTGATGACGGAAATGTAGGACTGCAGGTTCTGGAAGTTCAAAACCATCAGGTTCATGCAAAAGTCCTTTACGGCAAAGTTATTAAACCGAGAAAGGGAATTAACCTTCCGGGTTCAACTGCAAGCTTAAGCGCTGTAACAGAAAGGGATGTTGAATTTATAAGATTTGCAGTAGAATATGATGCAGATTATATTGCGCTTTCATTTGTAAGAGAAGCAAGAGACATTGAACTTGCTAAAAAATACATTAAAGACTTTGGCGGCAACATTCCGGTTATTGCAAAAATTGAAAAACCTCAAGCTGTTGAAAAACTTGAAGAAATCCTTAAAGTTGCAGACGGAATAATGGTTGCAAGAGGAGATTTAGGTATTGAAATGTCTCCTGAAGAAGTTCCTATTGTTCAGAAATATATTGTAGACCAGACAATAAGAGAACGTAAAGTTTGTATAGTTGCAACCCAGATGCTTGAATCAATGATTGAAAATCCTATTCCTACAAGAGCTGAGGCAAGCGACGTTGCTAACGCAATTCTGGACGGAACTGACGCAATTATGCTTTCCGGCGAAACCGCAATGGGCAAACATCCGGTAGATGCCGTCAGAATGATGAGAAAGATTGCTTCTAATGTTGAAGATTGCAACTTCTGTCTTTCTAATCTTGATTTGGAGATGAATGACAAATACGAGCTTTCACCGCAGGCAATTTCAAATGCTGCCGTTAAAATGGCTGAAGACTTGCACGCTAAAGCTATTATGGCATTCACTCACACCGGCTACACGCCGAAACTTCTTTCCAAATTGAGACCGACTGTTCCTATTATTGCAATTTCTGATATGGAATCAACCTGCAGAAGACTGTCTCTTTACTGGGATATCTTTGCTGACTTTAAAGAATGGGATACGGTTCTGGATGCAGACTTACTTGAAAAAATTGATGAATACATACTTTCTCACACGGATTTCAAAAAAGGCGAAAGAATTATCATTATCGGTTCTATCCCTAAACTGATTACAGGAAGAACAAACTTCATAAGAGTTCATCGAATCGGCGCTCCGTTGGAAAGATAAATTTAAAGTAAAAAAACAACCGGTTTTTAGTTACAAAACCGGTTGTTTTTTATATTTTGAAATATTATTTTAGAATATTATTAGTTTCTCAAACACGCTCCCGGCTCCGCCTCCCGCTATCGTTTCGAAACCAATAATATTCTAAACTTCATTATGCAATATTCACAAATTAAATTATTTTATAAATCAAATAATAGATTATAGAAGAAAGTATCATACAAGCAGGTATCGTAAGCACCCAGGCTATAACGATATTTCCTACGATTCTCCACTTAACGGCATGAGCGTGGAAAGTAGAGCCAACCCCCATTATTGCAGTTGATATAACGTGAGTTGTACTTAAAGGTATACCAAAATGCGATGCGGTTAAAATCAATCCAGCTGCTGAAGTTTCTGCCGCAAAACCGTGAATAGGTTTTAATTTAATGATTTTATGCCCCATTGTTTTGATGATTTTCCAGCCGCCGTTCATCGTTCCTGCTGCCATCATAAGTGCACAGATTATAATTACAAACAGAGGAATCTCAAAATCCCCGTTAGGACCTTTGTGCAAAACTCCGCCGGCAAGAAGTGCAAGTGTGATTATACCCATCGTTTTTTGGGCATCATTTGAGCCGTGGCTTAATGCCATTAAGCCTGATGAAAATAATTGCAGCTTTCTGAAACGTTTATTTACTTTTTGAGGGTTTGCACGGTTAAAAATCCTTATCAAGAAGAGCATAAAAGAAAAACCTACACAAAAGCCTAAAAGCGGAGAAGTAAACATCGGTATTATGACTTTATCAATCAAAGTTGTAAAGTGCACTGCACTTAATCCGGCTTTTACAATTGTTGCTCCGAGGAGTCCGCCGATTAGCGCATGAGAAGAACTTGAAGGCAGCCCCAGATACCAGGTTAAAAGATTCCACAATACTGCGGCTAAGAGAGCACAAAAAATTACAGTCAAAGTTATCATCTCAGAATTAACAATCCCTGAACCTATAGTTTTTGCAACGTGAGTTCCGGTTAATGCTCCTATAAATTCAAGACTTGCCCCAAAAAGAACGGCATGTCTCGGAGATAAAACTTTTGTCGAAACAACTGTTGCAATTGCGTTTGCACAATCATGAAACCCGTTTATAAATTCAAAAATAAGTGCTATTGCTACTACAGCTATTAGTAATAAAATCGTTATCATAAAATTCCAGCCCTTAACTTTGCTTCAAAGCAACATTCAAAATCGTATCCGAAATATGGTAGCAAGTATCAAGAGAATTTTCGATATCTTTATAAATATCTCTCAACTTGATAACTTCAAGTGCATCATATTTACCGGAGAATAAATCTGAAATTGCTTTTCTATGAACTCCGTCGCCATAAGTCTCAAGTTCTTTCATTTCTATATTCAATTTTGTTATTAATTCAACATCGCTGACTTTCTTAAGACATTTAATGATTTCACCAAGTTTGCAGGATGCCTTAACCAAAATAGAAGCCTGCTCTTTCATTTCATCCGTACACTCTTTCAATTTGTATACATCTAAGTTTAAGCAGGCTTTTCCGATTTTTTTATTAATTTTATATAAGTTAACAGCTATATATTGAATATCTTCACGTTCAAGCGGTGTTATAAAACTTTTATTCAATTGTTTTAGCGTTAATTTCAAAGATAAAGAACCTTTTTTCTTTGCTTTCAGAACATTTTCTTTTTTCTCTTCGTTAAGTCCGGATTCTATAATTTCTAAATATAATTTTGCAGTTTCAATACAAAGTTCCGCACTGTTCTGGAATAATGTAAAAAACATTTTATCCTCCGGCGGCATGATATATGACATCAAATTAAATTTTGGCATACTTGCCCTCCTTTTAACCATACACGTACAGTGTACACAAAAAAAAAACGTTAATAAAGAGATAATTAACAAAATGTAATATACTGTTTTTATGCTAAAATTATAAATATGAAGAGAATATTAATAACAGGCGGTGCCGGCTTTATAGGGTCACATTTATGCAAAAGATTACTAAATGAAGGGAATTATGTAATTTGCCTTGACAACTTTTTTACAGGCAGGAAAAGAAATATTGAAAATTTGCTTCCAAACCCGAATTTTGAACTGGTTGAACATGATATCATTGAGCCGATTGATATTAGAGTTGATGAAATATATAACCTTGCCTGCCCTGCAAGTCCGCCGCATTATCAATATGATCCGATAAAAACAATGAAAACCTCTGTTATCGGAATAATCAATATGCTTGAACTTGCAGAAAAATATAATGCAAAAATTCTGCAGGCATCCACAAGCGAAGTTTATGGCGACCCCAAAGTTCATCCGCAAACGGAAACTTACTGGGGTAATGTAAACCCTATAGGAATCAGAAGCTGCTATGACGAAGGCAAGCGTTGCGCGGAAACTCTTATATCTGACTACAGACGGCAAAAAAATCTTAACACAAAGATTATCAGAATTTTTAATACTTACGGTCCCAATATGACCCCTGACGATGGTCGGGTTGTTTCCAATTTTATTTTGCAGGCTCTTAAAGGCGAAGATATAACAGTATACGGAGACGGTTCACAAACCCGCTCTTTCTGCTATGTTGATGATTTGATTGACGGTATTGTAAAAATGATGGATTCAAATCTTTCAGAACCCGTAAATCTCGGCAATCCGACAGAAAGAACAATACTGGATTTTGCAAAACTTATTATTGAATTTACGGGAACAAAATCAAAAATTATCTACAAACCGCTTCCATCTGATGACCCGACAAAACGACGTCCGGATATCACCTTAGCTCAGACTAAATTAAACTGGACACCGAAAGTCGATATTAATGAAGGGTTGAAAAAGACCGTTGCTTACTTTAAAGAGCTGATTAACTAACCCCTGTATAGATTTTAAGAAACTTTACCCGCAAATTTTATATTGTAATTACTTACAAGTTCTTCATAAGCAAGAACAGTAAGATTCTGAACAAATTCTGAAAGGATTACAAACACCATGTGTCTTATATCCATAGGTACCGCAATTACAGGATTTGTAATCTTCTTAGACTTTGCAAACTTCATTAACTTTGATACAATTCCCTGAATATCAGAAGAATCTATCCTTATTATTGACTCTTCCTCATCCTCCTTAAAGAAAGAATAAACTTTGTCAATAATTTCATCAGAAAATTCTATGACCTTTAATTCCCCGTCACTTGCGAGATCCTTAATAATATGTTTTGAAAGAGCAAGCCTTACCTTATCCAGCAAATCCTCTTTTGTAGGCTCGTTTGCATAATCATTAATTTTTTCAAATATGTAGACAATGTTTTTAACAGAAACCTGTTCTCTTATAAGACAGGTCAACAAATATTTCAAATCAGATGCAGTGATAAAATCCGGTATAATATTATCTACAAGGAAAGAGTTATTCTCAATAACTTTTTCGACGTACTTATTTACGTCATTATAATCCATTATGTCTGAAACTTCTCTTACAGCAATATATTCTATTGCTCTACCTATATACTCAACCGCCGTAAACCCTTTTACCCAGAAATCTTTTACTTTTTCGCGCGGCAGCCATACCAGCTTTTTGCCCGTAATATCGTCAGTTACAATTATATCCTCTCCGGAGGTTTTATACCCTTTTAAATCATCTTTATAAAAAGCTATACACTGCGGGAATACGACAGAGCGAAAAACTTCAATATCATGAATTTTAATATTGAATTCATTTTGCATAAGCTCATCACTATTATGAAAATGTATATGAGGAATCACATATCCCAGACGTTCCGCCAACTCCTGACGTATTTTTACAGTCTCAGAAAGCAAATTATCATTCGCTTCCATTGATATGACCTCTAAAATTTCTTCAGAAAGGTTTACTACAAATTTTTCTTCCTTAATTGTTGTATACATTGCGTCCGGAGAAATCTCGTTCACAAGCTGCTGCTTTAGAATATCAAGCTGCTTAAGTTCATCCGACATCTGGTTATTCAACTGTTTTTTCTTATCCGGAGACAAATTCTCACTCTCAAGCTGCGATTTGATTTTCTTAATTCTCTCCTTCTGGCTGGAAATCTTCAGCTGGATTTCCTTGCAGGAAGCATAAGGACTTGAAGGAGCTGCAAGCATCTTCTCCATTCTGTATTTGAAGCTTGTAATATTTACAATATCGTCTAAGTCATCGGAAGCTTCTTCCTGTTTTTCACGCATAAAAATACAATTAAAATCATAAGACGACTCTGTCTCAACTTCATGCATCGTATACAAATCCCAGCCTTCTTCGGACATTTCATTCAAGAGATTCTCCAAAGCCTGAGTATCGTCTGTAGGAACTGATTTTATTACATATTGCATTCTTTTGTTAAACATCATCTTCCTCTTCTTTTAAACTTATAATCTTGTATATTAAATTATTAACAGGAGGTTTACTTTCATTAATCGAAAATGCATCATCACAAAACCTTTGCGCAGCCTTTGTTGACTCTTCACTGTTAGAATAAATAGTATAAAGCGCCTCGCCTTTATTTACATATTCTCCGCTTTTTTTATTTAAATAAATTCCGACACTTAAATCTATAGGCTTTGTACTGTTTTCTCTGGCAGCCCCCAATTCTTTGAGAGCCAATGCTATATTATGCGCATTAATATTCTGTACATATCCGTTTTTCTTAGATTCACACTCAACTTTATAAGTCGGAAGCGCAAACTTATCATAATTATCAAGAACTTCTGCAGCTCCTCCCTGAGCAATTATAAGCTCACGGAATTTTTCAAGAGCCTTACCGGAATTTACAAGACTTTTAAGATACAATTCCGCTTCTTTTCCCGTATCAAACAAATCCATCTGCAAAAGAATTGTAACAGCTATTGCATAAGTTAAATCAGCAAGATCTCCTTTTGTAATCTCACCCTTCAAAAACTTTACGGCTTCAATGACTTCAAGAGAATTTCCAATTGCACGTCCTAACGGTTCTTCCATAGAAGTAACAATTGCAGTTATTGATTTTTTTAGGATTTTACCGACTTCGACCATCAATTTTGAAAGATTTACGGCATCCTCGGGAGTATCCATAAAGGCGCCCGAGCCGTATTTTACATCAATAATTATATTAGAAGCGCCTGAAGCAAGCTTCTTGGATATTATTGAAGACGCCAGAAGCGGAGCAGAATCAACAGCAGCAATCTCATTTCTCAGAATATACATTTTCTTATCAGCCGGTGCCAAATCATCTGCCTGCGAAGCTATTACTGCATTTATATTTTTAACCTGATTTACAATTGCCTGGGTTGAAAGGTTTGTATTAAGGCTGGGAATTGCTTCCAGTTTATCAACCGTACCTGCCGCCGCACCGAGCCCTCTGTCAGCGAGCTTAGCAACCGGAACACCGGCGGCTGCAAGAAGCGGTATTAGAGTAATAGTAACCTTATCTCCGACTCCGCCTGTAGAATGCTTATCAACAACTTTTGAAGCAAGCTCCCCAAAATCAATAACTTTTCCTGAATGCCCGAGAGCTTCCGTAAGATAAGCAGTTTCGTCTACATTCATCCCCTTGAAACAAACCGCCGTCAGCCACGCCGCAACCTGAGCATCAGAAACAGTTCCAGCCATAAAAGATTTGACAATATGATTAATCTCATCTTTAGAATGAGGCTTTCCCTGTTTCTTTTTTTCTATCAGGTCGGTAAAATTCATTATTTTTTAGCGCCTTTCAATTTAGCAATTACACTATCAGTAATATCAACACCGCCTACAAAAACTCCTCTGACATCCATTACCGCATCAAGTTTTTGCTCTACCATTACAGCTTTTGCAGCTTCTTTTATTTTTGTAAATACTTCCTGCTCTCTTTTTGTTTTCAAAGATACATAAGCTGCCTCTTTTGCTTTAAATTCCTGCGCAACTTTTTCTTCAAAAGTCTGTTTCTTTAACGGTGTATCAAGAGACTTGTATTCTTTTTCTTTATCAACAAGAAACTGCTGCATTTCCAAACCTTTAGCATCAACTTCTTTTGTAACCTGTTTTGCATAATCATAATTATCGATTACTTTAACGTAGTCAATATATCCGATACCGCCTGCATTTGCAATACCTGTAAAAGCAGCCGTCAATAATACAACAATACCTAATTTAAACTTCTTCATATAACCTCCTATTATTTTATAATACATTATACACTACTTAGTACATCATGTCACCTACACCAAAAGTAAAGTATCCGTTAGGCGAGCCATGAGGTCCCGGGTTTGTAAGCGGGAAGCCGTAATCAACCGACAGAGGTCCGACACCCGGCATATTTATCTTCAAACCTACACCGGCTGTAATTGCCTGAATAGGTCTGTCATACAAAACACTGGATATTGTCGGATCAAATACACGACCGGCATCAACCCAGAATGTTATTCTCAAATTCTGCAGGAAATTAACCTTTAATCTATCTACAAACGGTATCGGAGTTGCAAGTTCTGCAGAACCCATGATAAACGCTGTACCGGTACCTACACCGTTAACTTTATACCCTCTGATTGTATAAGGTCCGCCTAAACGGTATGCCATAATCTCAGGCATGTCTGAGCCGTGTACCCTTATACCGCCCCGTCCTGTAAATGTTAATGACGATTTCTTCGCTATTGGAATAAACTTTTTAACCATACCGGTTAAACGACCGTTTGTTTTACCAAAACCGTCAAGTCCGAAAGCTTCTTCATATCTTACGGAAGCTAAGGCACCATGACGCGGATTTATAGAAGAGTCTCTGGAATCATACGCAAGCCCAGGAGCTAAGCGGAGGAAGAAACCGCCGTCCAACTGTTTAGCTCTTTCCCCTATATCAAGATTATGCTGTCTGTAAAGATTTGCAATATTATTTGCATCGCCTTCGCTCAGATGAATATATTCAACACCTGCAGTAAAAGTTGATGACAGGTTGCGGTTAACTTTCATTCTATGGGCAATTGTGCTTTCAAAACCGATACGGCGTTCAATTGCAAGCGGAATTGTATAGCTTCCGAGATCCCTGAAATAAATTTTACTCATCAATGAATTATCCGCATTCAAAAAATGCGGTTCAAAAAAGCTCAATTCAGCCTGATAGTTCATATGGTCTTTGATTGAGGAGTCGCTCATCAAAATACCGGAGCCTATTATACCTGTTAAAGAGACTCTCTGGTTCATGCCACGGAAGTTATTATCCGAGATACCGACAGAACCGAAGGCGCCGGTTGCCGAGTCAAGACCGCCGCCGACAGAAATTGCAGCCGTTCTTTGTTCTTTTAAATCTATTGTAATATCGAATCTGTCAGGATCATCAGGAGAAACTTCAATTGTCCTGTTTACATCCTTAAATGCCTGAGTTGAATACAATCTCACCAGATCCTGCCGAAGCTGATTTTCATTATAAACAGTTCCAGGTTCTGTCATGATGTTTCTTTCTATAACATACTCTTTTGTTTTTTCATTACCGGCAATCATGATTTTGTTGATTTTGCCTTCTGTAATGCTTAAATTAAGAGTCCCGTCCGGATCATCATAGATTGAATCAATTTTAGATAAAATATACCCCTTTGAATAATAACATTCATTAATCTTTTCCATTGCCTGATTAATAGCAGTTATATTCTGCGGTTTTCCTTTAAGAGGAAGCAGGTACTGCATAATCTCATCAGAAGAGACAACTGTATTTCCTTCAATAGTAAAGTCTGTTACAGGAATATTTTCTTCTACTATAATTTTTAGGGATATTGTGCCGTTGGAGTTTTTAACCGGAACCGCTTTCATTTTTTCAGTAAAATAACCGAGCCGGTAAATAGTTTTTAAATCTTGCTGCATGGCATCTTTATCATAAAGATCACCTTTTTTAAGAGACATTTTGGATAATATATATTCAGGTTTAATAATATTTGCGCCGAGAATTTCTATATCATTAATATAAGAAACATTGGAAGCTTCTGCTGCAGGCTCTTCTGTATATTCAGGGTCTTCAAGCATTTCATCGACTTCATCCGCATAACACACCCCCGGAACCGCAAAAGTACCGAGAATCAATGCAAATACTATAAAATTTTTATATAAACCTGACAGCTTAATCAACTATCCACTCCACAGCGTCTCTCTCAATATTCTATCACAAATATTAGAAATAAAAAATAAAGCAATGAATTTTTACAAAATTATAAATTACTCCTGCTTTATTGACACGCCTTTTTATTGTTGTTAAAATAAATTTTTCTAAAAGGAGATTTATTTATGAAATATTCAACTGACGGATTGCAGTACCATATAGGTTTAAAAGAAGGCGATATCGGAGAATACGTTATACTTCCGGGAGATCCTAAAAGATGCGAAAAAATTGCGGCATATTTTGACGATGCAAAATTTGTCGCAGACAGAAGAGAATTTACTACATATACAGGATTTTTAAACGGAGTAAAAGTAAGTGTAACATCAACAGGGATTGGAGGTCCCTCTGCCGCAATAGCCTTAGAAGAGCTTGTAAAATCCGGCGGTAAATATTTTATCCGCGTAGGAACATGCGGAGGCATGGACACAAATGTAAAAAGCGGGGATTTAGTTATTGCAACCGGTGCAATCAGAATGGAAGGAACATCTAAAGAATACGCTCCGATTGAATTTCCGGCAGTTGCGAATTATGATATTGTAACCGCATTAATAAATGCGGCAAAAAAACTCAATCAACCTTATCACGTAGGAATAGTAGAGTGCAAAGACTCTTTCTACGGTCAGCATAGTCCGGAAATCATGCCGGTAAATTATGAACTTACAAACAAATGGAATGCATGGCTCAGACTCGGAACATTAGCTTCCGAGATGGAATCAGCAGCTTTATTTGTTGTAGGAAGCTATCTCAAAGTGAAAGTCGGTTCAATTTTCCTTGTTGTAGCAAACCAGGAAAGAGAAAAGCTCGGGCTTGATAATCCTGTAGTACATGATACAGACAGCGCAATAAAAACAGCAATCGAAGGAATAAAAGAGCTTCTACGTAACTAAGAATGAGCTGTATTGCTGCTGCATGTTAGCAATAAGAATATCCATAGAAGCGAATTTGGCTTCTAATTGCGCTCTGTATCTTTCAAGTGCTCTTTCCTGTTTTTCGATTTTATTGTCAATAGAATCTATTTCTCTCCGGTAACTGTCATCAGCAGTTTCAAAGTATCCGGTAACTGATTTAAGCGTAGACTCTATAAGAGTTTCGACTTTAGTAAATACGCCTGTATTTGTATCGCTCCCGATAAGCAGAGCTTTAACTGCATCCTGATCAGCTTCATACGCCTGAATAAACTTGTCCTTATCAAAAGTAAGTTCAGTAATTCCTTCTGTCGCAATATTATTAGCGCTTGCTGAATCTACCTTGATACCGATAGCATCGAGGTTTCTGAAAATGGTAGTTCCGGCATCTGTCGCGGTCATCATTGTTCTCAACTGGTTTCTGATAAGTTTCAGAAGCGACTGGTCATGAAGCTGCCCGCCTATTGCTATAGCCTCATCAACATTATTTATTAATTCGTTATAAGCATCAACAATATCTGATACAGCAGTTGCAAGAGTTTCCTTGTCTCTTTCTACCGTAACTGTAACAGATTCACCCTCTGTCAACCCTTTGAGATTAAGTGTTACGCCTTTAATTCTTGATATATCACTTGTAATTGTATTAGAAGCTGAAGTATAAGCAGTGCCGTTAATAGTAAACATTGCATTTTTTCCGACCGACTGGGTGCTGATGTTCATTTTTGTAGAATCGACAGCTCCCGAAGCGTCGCGGGTGGTGTTTGTATATCCCATAATATCCGTAAAGTTGCTGGTTCCGGCTTCAATATTAACAAGAGCAGAGCCGGTTGTTCTGGATTTTATTACAAACTTGCCCTGAATGCTGTCCCAGTAAGCTGTAGCATTCGCTTCATCAGAAGAGTTAATTTGTGAAATCAAATTCGCAAGAGTTGTTGTGTCCGTAATATTAAATGTAGCATTACCGATAACAAATGTACCTTCCGTAATTCCGAGGTTATTGCCGGAAGCGTCCTGCAAGTCGCTTAATTTAGTTGAATCATTTACAACATTATTTACTTTTACTGTATATGAAAGGTTATCACTTGTTGAATCATATCTTTCAGACCAGTTGTTGAGTACATTAATTTTCTGGAGAAGGTTAGAGGCGCCGGAAGATATACCGTCTGTTGTCATGTAACTGTTATTGTTTCCTTCAAAGTACAAATTACCGTCGGAGGAGAGTTCCATATTTATGCCATATTGTGAGAGTTTTGCGGCTAAAGTTTGGAGAGTATCGTTGTTATCAATGTTAACGAGGTATCTTGTACCGTCCTGATATACGTAAATATTGCCGCTTGTAATTCCCAGACTGTTTCCGGCAGCGTCTGTAAGTTCGTTTAACTTTGTATCAAGAGTAGTTTCATGAACGATTGTTTCTTTATCGCCCAGATGGTCGGAAGTCTGGGTAAGAGTACCCATATCCCAGTTAGTAAGCCCCAGTACATCAAGAATATTTGACCCTCCTGCTACGGTCGAAAGGCTACTGTCACCGGTACCGGTAACCGCAAGACGTCCTTCGGCATCAATTTCCGAATCAAAGCCGTATTGTGAGAGTAAATTCATAAAATCCGAAACTGTCTGTATTTGTGTAGTATCTACATTAACCGTGATATCCACACCCTGCTGCCGGATTACTATATTGCCGGATGTGATACCCAAATCTGCAAGCAGTGTATCTTTGTCCATATTTTCTATAACAGAATGTGTCTGACGGTCGGAATTTGTATTAGTGCAGATTTCCTCTACCGTTGTTGTCCAGGTATTGCCGTTTCCTGCAGCCTTGAGTTTTAAAGCGTTTTGGACATTTGAAGAAATGCTTGTTATATAGCCGTTTTGCGTACCGGCAAGTGTTTATTTTCCGTCTACAATATTTCCACTTATACCGAGCCCTGCAAGTGATGTAAGCATATCATCAATTGTATCATCTGATTCAATTGTTACAGTATAATTATCACCTTCATAGTTTACTCTAATTGTTCCGTTAGAAGTTACACCCAGCTCGGAGAATTTTGTATCAGACGCCAGAGTTCGGGTTTCTTCTATAGTAAGAGTCGAGCCCAGATATGTATAATTCTGGGTCGGTCTGGTTTCACTCCATTGATATACATAATCCATACCAAGAGCTGATTTTACACTGCTTGACATATTTGTAATATATCCGTTGTGGGTGCCTTGTATTGTAATAGCTCCGTTGTGCACCATTGCGGATATGCCGTAGCCTCCAAGTGCCGACACCATATCCCATACAGTATTGTCTGAAGTTATAGTAATAGTATATGCCGTCCCCTCATACATGACATCTATATATCCCGAAGCGCTGTACATTCCTAACTGATAGAATGATGAATCCAGAGTCATCATCTCTGTAACTGTTACAGGAACAGTTTGTGTCGCGGTACAAGTCGCGGTTATATCTACAGTGATTGTTTTTGAACCGGTTGCAGTCGTTGAAATTGTTATTGTCTTTACGCCATTTACATAGTCAATACTTCCGCTGCCGTTATCAATAATACCTGCAGACATATTTATATCACAGTTGTATTCAGCATCGACATATTCTTTTTTTATGTCAATATCTTTGAGCAAATGCCAGAAAGGAACATTTCCAACAGAAGCTTCTTCGCCATAGTTTATATGAAATGCATTTGTAAGAAGATTTTTGGAATCCATGAAAATCAATGCCGTATCAGAAGGATCTCCAATCGTCAGCTTGTGATTTGTATAGCTGGCAGTAATGCCCAAATCGGCAAGCTGATCTATTAAATCAGTCAAAGTAGTAGTTCTTAAATCTACTTGCAGCGTGGTAAACGCGGTCATAGAGCCATCGCCTTGTGTCACACCCAAGAGTGTAAGCATATAATCTGTATCTGGATCAGTAGATGTGTCATATAATAATTTATACAGTAAATCATCTTCTTCAAATAGAGTACCGTCTTTTGCGTAGACTTCTGTTGTTGAAGTCATAGGATAAACTTTTCCAGGAATGTAATCTGCTGTTGTGATAGTTGAATTTGAATTTTGGGAAACTCCAAGGACATCTGTGATAAAATCTCCGGTTAAATATACGCCCTTATCGGCATCCAGCTGGACAATACCGTCATGTATGGAACCATTAACACCAAGGCTGCTTGCAAACGCATTAAAGAATTCTGCAAAAGTAATCGTATCATCCAGAGCTATTGTGTACGATGTTGGACCGTTAATTATCAACCCGCTGTCTGTATAACTTACGGTATATGTATGAAGCGTGGTTAAATTACCTAAAGCCCCGCTCGAAGTAATCTGATCATAGTCCACCTGATTGTAAACAATATTATAAATTCTGTCCTTCTCCATGCCGGTTGTCAACAGAAAATCATCTGTCATTGTTGCATTTAAAGTTACCAAATATTTGACAGAATCAGAAGACGTATTAGAAGCTCCGCTTGTTATAGTCACATAAGCGGATCTTAGTTCTATTCCCAGAGCATCAATAATATCACCTTGTACGTACGCTCCGTCTGCAGAGTTAAGAGAAATAATTCCGTCATTAATGCTTGCGCTGATATTATAATTGCTTAAAGCACCGAAAAATTCATTTATGGTATTTGTTCCGGTTAAAGTAATAGTTCCTGCAATGGAATGGTCTTTATTGTAAACATAAATATTACCGTCTGTAAAAGAAATAATTTCATCAAATCTTGTTGTTGCAGTAGCAGCTTCTATAGTTGTTATTGTAATACTGTTACCCAGCGCGAATGAAGACATATTGTCTTTATCAAGTCCCATGCCGGTTTCAAGGGTATTATTCCGGATATAGGCATTGTTTATAGTAAGCACTCCGTCGTTAAAAGATTTATAGCATAGTAGTTTCAAAATGTGAACCCCATGGAATGCGGGATTATTTTCAAAAATTTTATCTATTGAGAATTATTTTAAATTAAGTTATACTAATTGTAAAAAAAGTAAAATATGATGTAAAATAAGAGGTAAAATCTATGTTGAGAAAATTACTTTCAATCTTTTTTACAATCAGCATCCTGAGTATTAATTCAGTACCTGTTTTGGCTCAAACAGAACAAACTAAAGCTATTGAACACCTTGATGTTCACAAAAAAGCTCCTTGTAATGTTGTAACCATTACAGATCAGAGAAGTATTGTTGAAAAAGGCAATGTACTCCAATTTGTCTTTGACGAAAAATTCTTCTCTAAATGCTCTAAAGCTGGTGAAACAGTACATTTTGTTGTACCGCAGGCTCTTTATACAAGAGAAGGAACTCTGCTGCTCCCTTGCGGAACTAAAATTACTGCAGAAGTTATTAACATTGAAAAACCTAAATGGTTTAACAAAAATGCAAGAGTCAGTCTGATTTTCAGAAAAATTATTCTTCCTGACAACACTTGCATAGACATCAAAGCAAGACCATTCACAAAGGACTTTAAGCTTAAAGAAGGTCCTTGGACAACTGCAGGTAAACTTGTTGCTTCTACACTAACCCTTGGTATTGTAGGTGCAGGCGCCGGTGTCGGATTCTCATTTATTCCAAACCCTGCTGAAATCGGTACAGGCTTAGCAATCGGTATACCTATCGGCTGCGGTGTCGGGCTTGCAGTAGGTTTAATTACCCCTGGCTGCCACTATAAAGCTAAAAAAGGCGAAGCTGTCTATGCTTTATTAATGGAGGAATTTAGTATTTGTAAATAGTTCAAGTTAACAAAAAGGCGCCGGATTTCATCCGGCGCCTTTTTTAACGGTTTAAATTCTTTATATAATCTGGTGAGGCATTGTAAGAGAACCTCTTTCCAATCTCTTTTGCAGTTCACCTTCCGGATTATAGAACGGAGATACTGTCATAATCCTTGCTGCAATATCAGGGTAATGGTAAATGAACTTTAATTCACTCTCTGTCAAAGGTTTCTGAGTATGTACGTTAGCGTAACGCGCAAGTTCAAGAATATTTCTGGCTTCATTTTCGTCTCTAAACTCGATCTCAAGTTTGTCATACACGTTTCTGAAACCTTTAATCCCGCCGTATTCACCGGTTGTTATCATCCTGCCTGTTTCAATAATTTCCGGCTCGCCCCGTCCGAGTTCTTCAAAGTCATAAAGTTCATAATTTCTTCTGTCTTTAAGTGCTCCGTCAGCGTGTATACCTGATTCGTGCGCAAAAGCGTTATCACCGACTGCCGGCTGGTTTATAGGAATTGGCAAGCCAAAAGCGTATGCCGTATATTTAGCAAGTTTCCAGGATTTGCTTAAGTCAATTTGCTCGTCAATCTTGTATTTATTCCTAAATCCTGCTGATTTAAGGCAAGCCAGTAAGCAGGAAACTAAGTCTGCATTTCCTGCTCGTTCTCCCATACCGTTTATTGCTGTATTAATATATGCATCTACTCCTGCATCAACTGCAGCTCTTGCGCCTTCAACAGAGCAGGCAACCGCCATACCTAAATCATTATGATAATGTAGTTCTATCGGCATCTGCGTTTCTTTTGCAAGACTGTAAATCCTGTTATATGTCGTATTAGGGTCTTCATACCCTAAGGTATCACAGTATCTGAAACGGTATGCGCCGCGTTTTTTAACTTCTTTTGCCAGTTTTATCAAAAAGTCTAAATCACTTCTTGATGCGTCCTCGGCGTTAACACCGATAATTTTTGCACCTTTTGAAACAGCGCACTCTACAGCTTCACAGGTCATTTTTAAAATATCATCCGGAGTTTTTTTGCCTAAATACTTGCCGTTTATCATCTGCTCTGATGTTGATTGCGAAAGGTTGCAGTTTTCAAGAAGCGGACAATTTGTAAATGACTGCTCTACATCTGCCGCAATAGCTCTCATCCAGCCTGAAAGCTTTGTTCGTTTGATAACACCTCTTTTTACGAGATCTAAATTCGCATTTAGATAGTTTAACTCGTGCATTGTTGTCGGGAAGCCAAACTCTGACTGGGTTATACCCATATCATCAAGCATAAGATTTATTATGGTTTTTTGCAATTTTGCAAGCCCGAGTCTAGAAGTTTGAACACCGTCCCTGTTTGTAACATCTACAAAATATATTTTAGCCATTGGCTTCCTCCTTGCCATTGTTTTATATATACTACACTATTTATTTACCCCCTGCAAGTAAAGATTATGTAAAGCAAGGAAATTTAATACCCGTATATTTTTGTTTTTGCAGTGTTTACAGTTTTATTTATTGTATCTTTTTGTATAATGTTTTTCTCTATACTGTTGTTTATATTTCTGGTATTTTTATTGCCGGAAGAACAAAAACCAACCATTAATGCCAGTAACCCTGCACAGCCAATTACTGCTGCCGACTGCAAAGAATCTTTCTTCTTATCGTTGAGAACTTTATCAACATCATCTAGTTCAAATACTCTGCCATTTCCGTATGTCCCGACATTTATTTTTTCTTTATATGTAATATAATCTTCTTTTTTATTGAATTTTGATTTTTTGAATATATATAAATCTACTGTATTATTTTTAGCAGGTTCAATAAAAAAATGACTGTTCTTTTGTGCAAATTTATCTTCTGTTGTCTTTCCGTTTTCATCAGGTGTCCTCAGTTTATTTACGATATTTTGCACTGTTTTATCCTGAGTGCGGGAGAATTTCATATACGGATTTCTGTAAATCCCGGAAAAGCTTGTTGAATCAACTCTGTTAATCATAACACTTTCTCCTATAAAAATTTTGTTATATTAGACATAATATTATATCTTTCACAATAACGCTTAAGTTCTTTAATAACCACTCCAGAGAGTACAAAAACAGCAATCAGATTCGGAACAGCAAGAAATAATGTAACTGCATCTGAAAGGTTTATTATACTTTTAAAATTCATTGCAGAGCCTGCTATTATACAAATACAATATATTGCCTGAAAAATTCTTGTTTTATAATTTGCGTATCCAAAAAGGTAATTCCACGCTTTTAGCCCGTAATACGAGCCGCAAAGCATTGTGGATAAAACAAAGCAGCTTGCCATAACAGTTAAAATTACAGGATACCACGGACATATTGTCGCAAATGCTTTTGAAGTAAGTTCAATTCCTGCAATACCGTCAACTGTTAAGTAAGCTTTTGAAACAACAATAACAAATGCCGTAGCAACTCCTACAATTACAGTATCTACAAATGGCTGTAGCATTGAAATAAATGCCTGGGCAACAGGTTTATTCGTGTTTACGGCAGAAAACGCTATAGGGGCGGTTCCCAGCCCTGATTCATTTGCAAACATAGCACGTCTGAAGCCCCAGAGCATACACGCAAAAGCTCCGCCCGTCATAGCTTTAGGAGAAAAAGCTTCTTTTATAATAAGAATAACTGTTTCAGGAAGATGATGAATATTTAAAATACATACCAGAAAAGCACTAAAAACATACAAGGAGCACATTACAGGGGTTACTTTAGAGGTAAATTTCCCGATAGCTTTAATCCCCCCGATAATAGTAAACCAGGTTATTATTGCAACGATTGTTCCCAGAATCCAGCCGTTATTTGCAAAAATGCTATTATTACCGCCTGTAACTTCGGTAAATTGCGCGGTCATAGCATTAATCTGAAAAAGATTCCAGCCGCCAATCATTGCAAAAATACAGCAAATTGCATATATTTTTGCAAGTGAATTGCCAAAATAGCTGCCCAAGCGACCTTTAAAAGCTATCGGTATGTAATACATCGGTCCGCCCGATACCGTTCCGTCCGGATTAGTTTTTCTAAACTTTACGCCGAGAAGGACTTCTGAAAATTTTAGAGCCATGGAAAAGAATCCGGCAACTACCATCCAGAAAATTACCCCCGGTCCGCCTATCGAAACTGCAGCAGCTGAGCCTGCTACATTACCAATACCTGCCGAGGCGGATATAGTAGCGCTAAGAGCCTGAAATGATGATAATTCGCCTTTTTTCTTTCTCTGATATCCGTTCGGGTTATCGTGTTTATATTTATTTGTGATAAGTTTTACTGCGTGCTTAAAGCCCCAGATTCCGATAAAGCCTGTTCTTATTGTAAAATACACTGCTGCAGTAATTAAAAGCGCAACAAGAAATTCTACTTTGACCCCTCCGATTGTAATATTGGAAAATATTAAACCGGAAATTTTATCGGCTATTGGTGATAATAAGCTATCTATTGCGGCATCAAAATTCATAAATATATTTTATTATAAACATACTTAGTGTACAAATGACAAATAAGAAATATAGGTCGGGTTTTAACCCGACAGGAACATTGCAAAAAAAAAGCTCCCTTTCGGGAGTGAAACTTAGTTTAGTAAGATGTAAGATTATATAAGAGAGTTGTGTTGTGTTTGAGTTATAGAGATTCGGGTGAGGGGTTAACCCTCGTTTAAGATTGCTTCGGGCTGTCCTGGCTGCTCCCTCGCAATGACGCTTCTTTTATCTTTTCCGACCAATTATCTA
>CASFPS010000016.1 GCA_949296355.1 uncultured bacterium
TTCACAGGATATTTATATGTTACAATCTTATTATGATTAAATCTTTCAAATGTAAAGAAACAGAGAAAATATGGAATGAAAAGTTCTCTAAGAAACTCCCGCAAGATATTCAAAAACGTGCGCTACAGAAACTAAGAATGCTCCATATCGCTTCTATTCTTGACGATTTAAAAATTCCGCCGAGTAATTGCCTTGAAATTTTAACAGGTGACAGACAAGGGCAATACTCTATCCGTATCAATGACCAGTTTAGAATATGTTTCAGATGGTTGGACAATCATTCTTTTGATGTTGAAATAGTTGATTATCACTAGGTTTTAGTTATTTATCTTAATAAACTTTTCTTGCAGGGTTGAAATTACGTGATACGTACTATATAATATAAATAGATGATACTTATATGGAGATGTTTTCATGGCTGAATACATTGAATTAACAACTTACGCAAAATGCCTTAGCCAATGCAATATTTGTGCCGCCAAACAGAATACATCAGATTATTAAAGGTCAAAGAAGAATTACGGCAGATACAGATTTGCGTTTGACGACATACTTTGGGCTTTCTCAAGGATATTTCCTGCGTTATCAGGAAGATTATGAACTCAGGATAGCAAGACGCAATATTGCTGATGACATAAAAAAGATTAAGCCAATCCAAGCATTAGGATAATAATTAGTGAAAATTTACGCATACTCCAGCCCCAGAACAATTCTCATGTTATAGTATTCCGTTGAGGACTCTTTCATAATACGGACAAGCTCGGTGTAAAGACTCATGCTTGACTTGACGGTTTTACCAGATAAGATATTCTTGTCAAAGAGTTTCAGAACAGTAACCTTGTCAATAATTTTATGAATATGTGGTTTTCCGGTACAACGTTATAACTTTATTTTTGGAGAATTAGATGAAAATAAACAAATTAGTTACCTCTTATGGTATTATCACAAATCCTGACAAACACATTGCCAAAATGGTTATAAAACAGCCATATTTAGCTAAATTTATTATTGAAAAACCGATAGAAAAGGGACTCCAACAGCTTAAAGCTAGTGGTATACAGCTTATGCCGGTCAGTCCGGGTTTAGCACCAAAAACCTCTTCGCTTGGACTTAAAATCAACAAATTGATATAACTTTGTGTTGGCAGGAAGGATGTGGTAAGTTTCAAGATTTACTGCACCCTACTCTCTCTGATAGATGAATTGTAAGTTGTTTTGTATATTATATTTCTAAAAATATAATCCTAATTTAGAAATTTATCATTTAGAAATATTAAATTAATTGCTCTTATGGCATTTTTGTAATATGATATTCAAGAGAGGTAGAAATGGATTTTTTTAGAAGAAACAAAAAAGTTATAGTGGGGTTTATCTTTGCCGCAGTTGCTTTATGGCTGTTAGGCGGAACTGCTATTGTTGCAGTATTAAGCATGGGGAAATAAAGATGGCGCCGAAGAAAATATTAACTTCATTAATATTTTTAGGTATTTTATTTAATACAGTTGTGTGCTGTAGCTCTTTTGCTGCGCAGGATTTGGAGGCGAAAAAGAAACAAACTCGTGCAAAAATTAATCATTTAAAATGGCTGGAGAGCCTTGAAACGAACAAATTGTACAAGAACCAACAAAAGTTAGAGAATGCAACAAATTCCCTGCAGCAGTCTAAAACACAAATAATATCCGTGCAAAGAGAGCTGGATGATATGCAGGTTCAGCTGGATAAAGCTGCTGCCGAGTACACAAGCTTAAATAATGTTCTTGCAATGCATATAAGGAAAGTTTTTAAAACCCAGCGAAAGGCTTTCTTTGAACTTCTAATTACATCAGAAGATATTAATATGCTTGTGGATAGAGTATATTATCAGAAAATAATACTCAAAGATGATTATACCCGTATGTCGGAAGCAAAACAAAAGGCGCAGGAAATTGCCATGCTCAAATACAATATAGAAGCAAAAAAACGAAATCTCGAACGCTCGGTGGCTTCTATAAACACGCAGCAGACTTATATTCAAAGAGCCATTGCCAAGAATGAGAGCATGATAAACAAGTTGAGAACTGACAGGGTTGCTTATCAAAAAGCTGAACGTGAGCTTGCAAAACAATCTGCAAGCATAGGCTCTTACATAAACAGAACCGCAAAAGATACGGATTTGCAAGTAGCTTCCGGTTTTATTAAGCCTATTCAGGGCAGGATTACTTCACCTTTCGGCTGGAGAACCCATCCTATTTTTAACAGCAAGTCTTTCCACTCGGGTGTAGATATCGGCGGTCCTAATTTAGGCGCAATCAAAGCTTCTAATTCAGGAAAAGTTATTTATTCCGGATGGTACGGCGGCTACGGAAAAGTTGTAATTCTTGAGCATGGTGTTGTAAACGGAAAACCTATGACAACACTTTACGCTCATATGAATTCTATAGCTGTATCAAACGGGCAGCGGGTTGCAAAGGGTCAAACAATCGGTTATGAAGGTACAACCGGTTACAGTACAGGTCCTCATTGTCACTTTGAAGTAAGAGTTAACGGACAGCCTAATAATCCGTTGAATTATATTTAGCAGGATATGAAATTGAAAAAAACACTAATCTCATTAATATTATTTTCTCTAATAATCGGTAATGCAGCGTATGCGGAATATTCATTTGTAGATTCTTCCGACTTCACGGGCGATGCCTTTTTTACCCCGCCGGCATTGCAGGAAAAACAGCAGGAAGCTGCAAGGCAAACAAATGATACGGGTGTAAAGCACTCGGTTCCTCCATTAAAGAAGCTTCGTTTAAAGATTAAAAAGAAATTAAATGAGCGGCATGCAAAAAAGTATGAGCTGGCTCCAACGGCTCCGCAAGAGGATGATGTTTACGCGGCAGGAACAGAAACTTCGGAGTATGCATCACAGGAAATCAAGGATGACTTTGATGAGACAATGATGCCTGATGGATTTGAAGCAGATCAGGAGTCTGTTGAAGACAATAAGAAAGTAAAAAAACATTTCTGGCAGAGAAAGCCTAAGAAATCACAGGCAGAAATTCAGGAAGAGGAAGACAATATAATTCTTGACTGCGAAAATGTTGATTATGATACAGATAATTATTGTGTTGTAGCTAACGGTGATGCAGTTATTACTTTTGTCAAGCAGGATACCACGGTAAAGGCTGATAAAATAACCTATGACCGTATGAATAATACAATTAAGGCAGAAGGTAATGTAAGAATCTTAAAAAACGGTCAAACAATAAACGGTGAATATATTTTTGTTGATTTAAACGAAGAAAATGCGCTTATAGAAAAACCTATTGCCCAGACTGCAACAGTAAGCATAAAATCAGACAAAGGGTATGTTTACGGCGACAGAATTATACAGGAACAGGGTGAATTAACCGTTGATAAATCTTTCCCGATAAATTTCCGCTCAATAAATACCGGACCAATGATGTCTTCCATGATGGTTCCGGAAGAAGAGACGCTTTCTGATGACATGGAAAAAGGCAGAATTGCTCTTAAGGCAAAAAGTATCAAAATAAGCCAGAAGGGTGATTTAATAGTTGCCGATATAAAAAAAGCTGCTTTATTCCGTGGAGATAAGAGGATAATAAAACTTCCGCCGGCTAAAATATATACGAACAAAAATTTTGATTTTGCCGAAACTGCATCATGGGAATTGGGTTCAATAAGAGGTCTGGGTATGTATTTAGGACCTGGGCATGTATTTGAAATTCCGGGCGGCTCTGTATTAAAAGTAATGCCTATTTTGAATTATAATCACGGATTCGGAATCGGCGGTATTGCCCGTTACAGCAGTGCTTCTAACTGGACTCAGGCAGCTTACGGTACGGCAGACAGCAAGTTCCTGATAAGAGGTAGACAAAAACTTGATGATCACTTATCTTTGCAATATGTAATGAATGACTACTCCAGAGAATGGTTTTTAGGCAGACGCCGTGCAAAGTATGGTGCAAGTATCGTTTATGAAAACGGGTATGCAAAAGAAGGTTTTCTTCTGAAAAACCAGATGTCGAGTTTTGCTCATCAGTTTGATTTTGGTTATTTTCAGGATATCGATGAGGATTCAAGCTACAAAGAACTTGGAGGTTCCGAACTTGGTACTACAAGAACAAGATACATGGCTCAGGTAAACCAGAATTTCTATTCATACAAAAATGAAGATAAGCAGACTGTGTTTACATTAGGTATCGTAGGACAGTTATCTGCAGCTTTGTACGGTACGGGTGATACACAGGTTATTGGTCGTATCGGTCCTAATATGCATATTCAATATAAGCGTTGGATGCAGGATATAGGTTATTTCCATTCCGCTTATGAAGATAATACGCCAATGCCGGTTTATGATTCTTACAGATACGGAAAGTCTAATATATATGTAAGAGAATATATAAGGCTTAATAAGTATTTAACACTTTCCTGGTTTGGTTCAATGAATATATCCAACGATTCTCCAAATGACAAAATGTTTCAGGAAAATGCGTTCTTTATCTCTGTAGGACCGGATGATATTAAATTTAGTATCGGGTATGACTTTATCCGTGAAAATACCAGATTTATGGTAGAAGTCATGATGGATACCAAAGGAACGAAGGTTGAGTATGACAGATTGGAAATAAAACAGGATAAGAAATCACAGAAGAAATCCGAGGATTACTCGGAAGAGCCGGAAAAAGATTTCCAGCAGCCGCAGAAGGCGCCTGTTCTCCAGCATGCAGTGGTAGAAGATGTAAAGAATATGGAAGATGTTTTATAAGAATAAGTTAATTAATAAAATTATTAAATACGGAAAACTTTGCGGAGAGAAAAATTATTCTCCGGGGTATTCAGGCAATATTTCCGCAAGGTACAAAAACGATAATATGCTTATAACAACCTCCGGATCTTCTAACGGATATTTGACGAAAAAGCATATTGTACTAACGGATTTTGACGGAAACAGTCTTGAGACGGGCAAGAAACCTTCAAGCGAGAAGTTTTTGCATGCAGGAATTTACAAATTGAGACCGGAATTTAATTTTATAATCCATGTTCATGCACCTTATTTAAGCAGCTTTGCCTCTGCAGGTAAGGATTTGATGCAGCCTGTTATGGCTGAGAATGTATTTTATTTTGGCGGCATTCCGCTTGCTGAATACGCACTTCCTTCAACGATGCAGCTTGTTGAAAATACTGTTAAATATTTTGATAAATATGATGCGGCTTTGATGGCAAACCACGGGTTTGTTGTCGGGTCAAAAACCATTGAAGATGCTTATATGAAGCTTGAGCTGGCTGAATCCTATGCGCAGGTGGTTTTGAATACGGAAATCTTAGGCGGAGCTAAGACTTTAACCGAAGATGAAGCGAAGAAAATTTTGGATATGAGATAAAAAACGAGCCCTTACATAAAGGGCTCATTTTAGATTTTATAACAATTCTTTTAAATAATTCGGAAGCGCAAATCTTGCATTGTGGTAATCTTTGTTATAGATTTTGCAAGTCTTTGTGATAGCTTCCCCTCTTCGTTCATCCCAGTAAGATAGCGGTTTAACTGTTTCTGAACAAAATGCCCACGCCCAGTATCCGCCAGGGTATGTCGGAATATTAGAAGTATATGTTGCACAAATCGGAAATACTTTTTTAAGAAGGTTGTACATTTTTTTTATTTCTTCTTTGTTTACAAAAGGTGATTCTGATTGTGCTGCCATAATTCCGCCGGATTTAAGTGAACGTTTTACGTTTGTATAAAATTCTTCAGTAAACAAGCCTTCACCCGGTCCCATAGGATCAGTTGAGTCAATAAGTACAATATCAAACATATTTTCTTTGTCTTTAATGTATTCAATAGCGTCCTGAACCAGAATTTTACATTTAGGATTGTCCAGCTCGCAGGAAATTGTAGGAAGGTATTTTTTGCAAGCTTCAATTACCAGGCCGTCAATTTCACATAATACAACTTTTTCCACGGTATCGTGCTTAAGGACTTCTCTTACGGTTCCGCCATCGCCGCCGCCAATTACAAGAACTGTTTTCGGGCATTTGTGGTGCATCATAGGTATATGTGCAATCATTTCATGATAGTGAAACTCATCACCTTCTGTTGTCATCATTAAATCATCAAGAGTTAAAATTTTCCCAAGAGAAGAATCTGTATCAATGATTTCAACTTTCTGGAAAGGTGACTGTTCGGAAAATAGAACTTCTTTTTGTTTAATAGCTATACCAAACCCTGCCGGTGTTATTTCTTTATAGAATTCTGTCATAGTCTTATACTCCCTGCTAAAATATGTATATGCAGGTGGAAAACTTCCTGTCCTGCCTCTTTTCCCGTATTAATTACGGTTCTGTATGATTTAAGCCCGGCTGCTTTAGCAGCTTCTTTAACTGTCATCATAAGTTTACCAAGTAAAACTTCATCATCCAGTTCATTTAAAGATTCAACGTGTTTTCTCGGAACAACGAGCAAATGCGTGTCAGCCTTAGGATTGATATCTTTAAACACAACTGCGTATTCATTTTCATACACAAATTCTGTATTGAAATCGCCGTTTATGATTTTGCAAAAAATGCATTCAGACATGTTTTCTCTCCTTTTATCTTAAATATATTGTACCAAAAACTTTTAAATTAATAGTATTTATCTTAATGAAACTTATAGATTATCCTCTTTGAGATATTCATTTATGTATTTTTATCAAATTATATTGTCGGAAAGGAGTTTTAATGTCAACAGTAGAGCCAATAAGAAATAAGGAAGAGATAAAAAGAGTTGAAAATTTTTTAGCGCATCAAAGTCAGAGAAACTTGCTGCTATTTACTCTCGGTGTAAACAGCGGACTGAGAATTTCAGATCTTCTGGCGCTGAATGTAGGGGATGTTCGCAAGAGAACTTATATACAGCTTAGAGAAAAGAAAACAGGAAAATCTAAAAAATTTCCTATTAATGCAAAATTAAGACCAATGCTCGATAAATTTACACTAAGGCGAGATTTTGATGAACCGCTTTTTCTTTCAGCATACCAGAACCGGCTAAACAGAGTCGCGGCGTATGCAATTATTAAAAAAGCCTGCGAATCGGCAGGTATAGAAGCCCGTATCGGGATTCATACAATGCGAAAAACATTTGGCTATCATCATTATCAAAAGTTCAAAGACCTGGCTATTTTGCAAAAAATTTTTAATCATTCAAGTCCTCAGGTTACTCTTCGTTATATATGTATAGAACAGGATCAGATAGAGAGCAGTTATAGTAATTTTGTTCTTTAGGATTGAAAAAAGTTATACTGCTTTATTTTGTGATATAATAATATCTGTAGTATAGAGGGTGGGCTGTATGAAAATATGTGTTATAGGAACAGGTTACGTTGGTCTGGTTGCCGGTACTTGTCTTGCGGATATGGGAAATAATGTTATTTGTGTTGATAATAACGAAGAGAAATTAAAGTTATTGGAACAAGGTATTATTCCTATATATGAACCCGGTCTGGAAGAGCTTGTTAAATCAAATACAGCAGAAAAACGTCTTGAATTTTCATCAGACTTAGCCGAAGCTGTAAAGAAATCAGAAGTATGCTTTATAGCAGTAGGTACTCCGCAGCGAGAGGACGGCTCGGCAGATTTGAGTTATGTTTTTGAAGTAGCAGAAGAGATTGCAAGAGCAATGAACGGATATAAAGTTATTGTAGACAAATCCACTGTTCCGGTCGGCACGGCAGAAAAAGTAACAGAAATAATCCGTAAGAATACAACGTATGATTTTGATGTGGTTTCAAACCCTGAATTTTTGAAACAGGGTAACGCAGTTGATGACTTTTTGCTTCCGGACAGGGTTGTAATCGGTTCAAATTCAGCCAGAGCAACTGCAATTATGCAGGAAATTTATTCTCCTTACCTTAGAACCGCTAACAGAATTGTTATAATGGATGTAAAATCAGCCGAGATGACAAAATATGCTGCCAATTCTTTTCTTGCAACAAAAATTTCTTTTATGAATGAAATAGCAGCACTTTGTGAAAAGGTAGGCGCAAATGCAGAGATGGTAAGAATAGGCATGGCAACTGACGGAAGAATAGGAAATAAATTTTTGTTTCCCGGAGTCGGATATGGCGGAAGCTGCTTCCCTAAAGATGTAAAAGCATTGATTCAAACAGGCAGCGAGCATGGTTGTGAAATGATGATTGTAGAAGCTGTAGATAAGGTAAATAAGAGGCAGAAAGCTAATTTTGTCAAAAAGATTACAAAAAGATTCGGGGAAAACCTTAACGGAAAAGCATTTGCTCTTTGGGGACTGGCGTTTAAGCCTAAAACGAATGACATGAGAGAGGCTCCTTCTATATATATTGTAGAAGAACTTTTAAAGCGCGGTGCAAAAGTTGTCGGATATGATCCTAAGGCAATGGATACTGCAAAGACAATTTTTGGCGGCAGAATAGAGTATGCAAAAAATTCTTATGAAGCGCTTAGAGGAGCTGATGCAATGCTTCTGCTTACCGAGTGGAATGAATTCAGACGTCCGGATTATGATAAGATGGGAAATTTATTGAGGCAAAAAATAATCTTTGACGGCAGAAACCAGTATGACAGAACCAAGTTGGAGTCAAAAGGCTTTGAGTACCATAATATAGGTGAGAAGGAAGAATAAGTATTTACAATAGAGTACGGTTCTAGTAGAATAAGAAAAGAATCTGCTCAGGCGAATAAGTAAAGAGGGGTGTCCGAGCGGTTTAAGGTGCAATCTTGGAAAGGTTGTGTAGGAGCAATTCTACCGTGGGTTCGAATCCCATCCCCTCTGAAAAGCGGGCGGGCGCAAGCTTTGCCCGCTTTTGATTTGAATTTGAATTACAGATTGTTATTTAAACTATACAAATCAACTCCGCCAAGTGCTTTGTAAAGTCCGATTGTTGAAATCAGCGTATTGACCTTATTAGACACTTCTTCTTTACTTATCATCAAATAAGCTTCTTTCGCGTATAATACATCTAAATCACTTGCCGCGCCGATTGAATGTCTGTCATTCATAAGCGAAAAAGTCTGATTTTGGAGTTTTAAGCGCTCCGAGCTTTCGTTATAATTTTCTGACGCCTCGTTGTATGCAATAAGCCCGGTATTTATTTCCTTTATTCCGTTAAGAATAGTCTTTTGATAACTATTTAGCGCTTCCTGATATTCAAACTTCTTTAATGTCAAAAGTGCAATCTTTCTTCCGCCCGAAAATAAATCCATTGACGGTAAAATTCCGGCATTAAAGAATTGAAACGCCGAATTAAACAGCGAGTCAAAATGGTAAGCGTTCAGACCAATTTGACCGAAAATAATAAACTTTGGCAGAAATTCTCTTCTTGCAACTTTTATATCAAACCCGATACGTCTAATATTTGCTTCTTCCTGCAAAAAGTCCGGTCTTTTTGTTACGGCTTCTGTCGTAAATTTATCCGGAATACCGGTTAAAACAGAAATATTTTTATAACTTCCTCTTTCAATATTTCCGCCTGATTCTGAAAGATAAACAAGCAGGCTGTTTATTAGCGTATCTCTAGTTTTTATATTTTTGTTTCTTTCTTCACGCAGATTTGTAAGCATTCTCTCCTCAGCAAGGAGTTCGTTTATTGAACAAAGTCCGATTCTGTATTTATCAGAAACTTTTGAAACTATGTCTTCCTGCGCTTTTATTAAATCTTCCTGAATTCTCAAAAATTCATCTGCTTTAATCAGGTTAAAATAATCAGCCGCAAAATCGGAAGTCAGGGCAATATAAGTTGCGCGCTCTGCCTGCTTAACAATTTCAAGCTGCTCTTTTACGCTTTTTGTTTTTAGTCTGTTAGTACCCCATATATCAACTTCATAACCTGCAGTAAGCGGCAGATAATAGTTATATTGTGAATAGTTTGGTATCATCATGTTTCCGTACTGCTGGCGTGCGCCTCTTATATCCCTTGATAATTCGCCTGAAAACGATAATTGCGGCAGCTCGTTTGCAAATTGCATTTTTACGAGCTGTTCGTTTTCTTTAACTTTTAATGCGGCATTTTTCAGGTCATAATTCTTTTCATATAGTTTTAGAAGGTTATTGTTTAAATTTTCATCATTGAATTTTTTCCACCAGGTAAGATTCATGTATTCAATATTATTTTGAACATCATTCTGTTTTTTTGCAAAAGCCGGTGAAGTAAAGACTGTACATAATATTAAGGCTAATATAAAGACTTTTTTCATAAAAACCATCCTTAAAATTTCCTTGTGCTATAATTATATCACAAGGAATAAAAAAGTTTTTGTCGGGTTTCCGAACCCGACCTACATTGAAAAAAGAAGATTTGATATCTGAATAAAATATCGAGAGTGGTTGGGGCTGTACACCCCCTCACCCGAATTTCTAAATTCGCTTACGCTCATTAAGAAATTCTTCCCGTCTTGGATTATTCGGGGTGTCGGAAAGTTCCCAGCTTTCCTCCACCTAACGGGCTAGGCAAAGCCGTCGCCCTACCGAAAATCCGCTCTCCCACAAGAGGGGAGAGGGGTAGGCGTTAATTGAGCGGCAGCGCGTGTTCATTCCCTAAGAGAGGGAAGCGGATTGCCGGCAGAGAGCGAAGGAGCTTTGCGGAAGCAAAGTCCGAAGGCTCGTTTATAGCCGGCAATCAAGCAGGTTATGAAGGGTGATAAAAAGGTTTGTGTATCAAGCGACCGATTGTCTGTCATTGCGAGGAGCGGGAGCGACGTGGCAATCCACACAATTATTGTCGTGTAAAACCCAAACTATAAACTTGACCCCTCTCCCGAATTTCTAAGCTCGCAAAATGCTCGCTAAGAAATTCTTCCCTCTCCCACAAAGGGGCGAGGGGACGTGCGCGCCCACCGGTAGTAGAGTCATCAGAGGATGGCAGGGCGTTAAAAAAATAACTGTAGAGGTATTATCAATGCCATCCGTACAGAAATCAAAACGCCCGATGCAGCCCGCCGGTAGCAAAGTCAGCAGAGGGTGACAGGGAGTCAAAAAATAATAGAAGTTGGATGACTTATGTCACCCGCTAAAAAACAAGACGCCAGATGCAGCCCGCCGGTAGTAGAGTCAGCAGAGGATGGCAGGGCGTTAAAAAAATAACTGTAGAGGTATTATCAATGCCATCCGATAAGTAGAGTTAAAAAGATGTATAGGGAATATTTAAAAGGAAGAATAGGTTCGTTAATATATATAACAGGTACGTTAATCCGCGGGTTTTCGACCCAGACGTTTTGCGAGAAAAATTACGGGATTAGTCCGGATATGTACGTGATTTTGTATTTGCTGCTTGAAAACGAAGAAATTATGTACCAGAGACAGCTTGCGGAGATTATGTTTAAAGACAGAGCAAATATGTCGAGAATAATTGAGAATATGCGTAAGAAAGGGCTTCTGGAAAAAGTTCCGGAATCACACGGAAGAAAAATTTACAAACTTTTGGTGACGGAGAGGGGGAAAAAAATCTGGGAAACAGTTTTGCCTGTAGATAAGGATTTAAGAAGCACTATAACAAATGGTATTGATGGAAAAGAGCTTGCAATAACATTTGCGACGCTTGAGAAGATGAATAAAAATATAAGAGATAAGGTTAAATTACAGATATAAAGGAGAGGATTGTGGAAGAAGAAAAACATGATGACGGTATAATTGAACTGGAGGATGACCGTCCCGAGTATATGAAAAAAAGAGTGCTTGTTCCTGCTATAACGGGGCTTGTGTTTTTGATATGCGGTATATTTTACGGAATTCACACTATATATTATAAATCTACTGACGACGCTTTTATAGAAGGTCATGTAATAACGGTAGCGCCGAGGGTTTCAGGTCCTGTAATACATTTGAATATAGAAGATAATCAGGAGGTTAAGAAGGGGGATTTTCTTCTGGAGATCGACCCTAAAGATTATGAGGCAAAATTAAAAGAAACAAGAGCGAAGCTTGATGAAGCAAGGGCAGCACTTGTAAGCTCTGAGAATCAGGTTACAAAAACTTTGTCGGATTTAGAATTTGCACAGGCTGATTATGATAGATATTCTAAGATGTATGACAAAGGAATTTCCTCAAAACAGGATTATGATGCGAGTTTGAATAAACTTACAGCTGCAGAATCAAACAGCAGGTCTGCAAAAGCTAAATATGATGAGATTAACGCTTCAATAAAAAGATTGGAAGCGGAAGTTGAACAGGACGAATTAAATCTTTCTTATACAAAGATATATGCGGTTCAGGACGGGAAAATAACAAACCGTACAGTTGAGCAGGGAAATTATGTTCAGGTAGCGCAGCCGATGTTTGCTATTGTTCCGGAGAAAATGTGGATAGTTGCAAACTTCAAAGAAACCCAGCTTGCTAATATGAAAAAAGGGCAGCCGGTTAAGATAAAGATTGATACCTTTGGCGGAAAGAAGTTTAAGGGCGAAGTTGACAGTATTCAGCGCTCGACCGGTGCAAGGGCAAGTCTTTTTCCGCCTGAAAATGCTGTCGGAAGTTATGTAAAAATTGTCCAGAGAGTTCCGGTTAAGATTGTATTTACGGAAGATATTTCAGACTACAATATTGTTCCGGGAATGTCAGTAGTTCCGGAGGTTAAGGTCAAGTAATGGCAAAGGTCGTTTATAAACACAAACCTGCGCCGTTGTGGCTGGTTGCGCTTTCAATACTTTTACCGACGTCGTTTTCCTGCCTTGCGACATCCGCTACTAACGTTGCAATTCCGCATATTTCAGGGTACTTCGGTTCAACTATTGATGAAGCTAACTGGATTATAACATCCTATATGATTGCAAACGCCTGCCTGATACTTATGTCGGGATGGTTAGAGGGGCTGCTCGGCAGAAAGAATTTTTTAAAGATTTTTATAGCAATTTTTACACTCGGTTCTTTAATTTGTGCAATTGCACCTAATCTGAATTTGATGGTTCTGGGAAGGCTTATTCAGGGGATTGGCGGCGGACCTATGACGCCTGTTTCTCAGGCAATTCTGCTTGCGGCTTTTCCTCCGGAAAAGAAAGGTATTGCAATGAGCCTGTACGGGCTTGCAGTAATGGTTTTTGCAATTCTGGGTCCGACATTCGGCGGATTTATTGTTGATAATTCAGACTGGCAGTGGATTTATCTTGTAAATATTCCGGTCGGAATACTTTCAATTTCAATGGTGCACGCTAATATTGAGGATACTCCAAAAACCCGAAAGGGCGGCAAAACCGATTTTCCCGGCATGATATCTCTTGTTTTATGGCTTCTTTCTATGCAGGTTGTATTGGATAAAGGTCAGCAGTATAACTGGTTTGACTGCGGATGGATTTGCTGGCTTTCAGGTTTTTCTGTATGCTCTCTTGTGTTTTTTATTATAAGAGAGTTGGAATCAAGCGCGCCTTTGATAAATTTAAGACTGTTTAAAGATCGGAACTTTCTTATAGGAACAATTTTAAGCCCGTCTATTAATATGATTATGTTTTCAACTGTTGTTCTTGTTCCCCAATTTTTGCAGAATTTAATGGGATATACGGCAATCTTAAGCGGATATGCTCTTGCACCGCGTATTATATCATGTGTTTTAATGATGATTTTTATCAATCCGCTTATGAAAATATTTGATAACAGAATTCTGATTGCAATCGGATTTTTCATACTCGGAGCATCCCTTCTTTTCTTCCTTAATCTTAACCTCTCCGTACCTTTTATCTATATTGCTTTGCCTCAGGTATTAATGGGAGTCGGGGTAATAATGACGTTTATTCCGGTATCTGCTCTTGTACTCGGAACACTTCCGAAAGCAGAACTTACAAACGGGGCAAGCCTGCACAATCTATGTAAAGCAACTATGACAGCGGTTATTGCCTCTGTTGCTTCGACTCTTGTTGCAAGGCATTCCCAGATGCATCAGGTGTATCTGGTAGAAAACCTTTCAAATTTCAATCTCGTATTCCAACAAAAGTTTTCAGGGCTTTTGCATACGTTTATGGCAAATTCTTCAAGCTCTTTTGCAACTATAAAGACAAATTCTTATATTTACAAATCCATGCTCGTACAATCACGTTTGATGTCCTATGTTGACGCATTTTCAATTTTTGCACTTATATCATTTTTACTGATTCCGCTCGCATTCTTCTTTAGAACCGACAGTGCAAAAAAAGTTACCCATAGAGATATAAAAAATATTCAGACATAGATTATTGAGGATTTTTGGCGTTTTCTAAATCCACAAACCACTCAATAAGCGGTTTTTTGTCTCCAAATTGGAAATTAAATCCTCTTTCAAAATCAGGGTCAGTTAAAAATTCATACCCGATATTAAAAGCAACCGGCTCTTCTTTAACGCCGAGTTTTTTGTATTTTTCTTCAGATATGGTGTTGCTGCCATCCTCCAGAACATTGGAATAATTAAGCCCCTGAAAGCAGCAGAAAGGAGCTTTAATCTTTCCGTCGCTTCCGACAAACGGCAGCCCGAAGGTGCGGCAGACAATTCCCCTGTAATCATAAACTGCACAAACGTCATTAACTAAAAACGGGCAGTCATAGAGAAACTTTTCTCCTTCAAACTTCTCTCTATCTTCCATGGCTGATTTTAAATTGTCTACAATAGCTTTTTTTGTCTCAACATCAAGTTTTAAAGTTCCGAGCATCAGGTATTCAAATTCAATCTGCGAATACGGAAACTGGGCATTTTTGCAGCATTTTGCACACCCTTTTTTGCAGAATATATAAGGTTTCTGGCTCTCAAAAAATTTATCAAATTTTTTGCTGAGAAAATTTAAATATGTAATATAGTTTTCTATCATTTTATTTAACCTTATTATATCCCAAACCTCTTAAATCTCATACTAAAGTTATAGTGATTTTGCAAAAAATAATCCTCCATTCTAATGATTTATTTTCTTTTTAATATTGTTAATCTATAAATGTAAAAGAGTCTGAGAATATAGAAAGGAATCGTATGAGAATTAACAATGTAGGGCTTACCCCAAATCAAAAATGCGCTAATCCGTTCAAAACATCTCGCAATTCAACAACAAATCCATTCCAAAACGTAAATTTTGAAGGGAATACTTTGCAATTTGCCGATGTTTTTGAAGGATTTCAGCCAAAGAACACAAGCAAATTAAAAATGATTACATCCTCAGTTGCAGGAAGCATGACAAAATTACGCAACAGTATTACAGAACCTATTGTTAACTTCGTTAAGAGAATCGGTGAAGGACTTTCAAACGCATGGACTTATGCAAAGAATAAGAATGTTTCAGACCTTGCCGGTGTAAAAGCTATCAATGATGTTATGAATACTGATATTGTTGATATTGGTAAGGGACTCTCAAACTCTATATCAGGTATTGGTAAAGGAATTTCTGAAACGCTTAACACTGATGTAATGGAAATCGGTAAGGGAATTGGTGAAAAAATGTCTTTCCTTAATACCGATGTTACAGAGATCCCTGTATGTAAACAGATTGCTCCTGTATGTCAAGGTATTGGTGAAAAATTAAGCGCTTTAATGAGCAAAATTCATAAAAATAATAATAAAATTACAAAAGATACTCCGGTAGAAGATTTAAAAGCAATGTGGGAAAATGAAATAAAACTTGCTGAAGAAAAGGAGGCTGCATAATGAATAAAAATGTAGCAGAAATTATTGACGCTCTTGCAGCGCATCAGGATAACGCTTCTATTGAAGTATTGGAAGAATTGGGAACAAATTCTCCTGATAATGAAGTCAGAGAATACACTTCACGTGCTCTTGTAAGAAAAAATGTTCACGACTCTTTAAAGATTGTGATAGTTAATCAAGGTAAAGGTATAAACGACCTTTCACCTGCAGTTGCTATGAGCACAATTAATGAAATCCTTTCTCTTAAAGACAAATCAGAAGTCGTAAAAATTCTGGATGATACAATCAATATGCATTCTGATGAATCCGTAAGAGAAAATGCACGTTCAGTAAAATCATTACTGGCATTGAGCTAATGGTTAATTAATAAAAGAAGCCGCCTTTAATAAAGGCGGCTTTTTTATTTAGAATTTTTACTGGAAGCTATAGAGATTCTTCAAGCTAACGCCCTCAGAATGACGACAAACTAGGAGGTTTAGACTCAGAGCCAGGTGTATTTACCCCTCTGAATGACGGCACTTTCGGAAGAAAGCCTGCAAGCATGCCGTCCTTCTGAACCCGATATCAATTAAAGGGTGAAAAATCCCTTAAACTAAAACCCCTCACCCGAATTTCTAAGTTCGCTAAACGCTCACTAAGAAATTCTTCCCTCTCCCGCAAGGGGCGAGGAGATGAAAAAGACAATAACTTTATTTTATAAACACACATCATAAAGGATGGAATGCACCAGACTTTACATGATATTTAATAATTAAATAAGAAGTGGCGGCGATTGAAAATCGCCGCCATTTTTTAACTATTATATCTTACTTACCTAACAGGAAATTAAATCCGAGCTGGAAGCCGACACCGGTTCTGCCTACGTTTCTAAGAACAGCCTGCAGATATCCGGAGAATCTTTCGCCCCATCTCTTGTTGAAACCGAGACCGTACTGAATGTAGCCTCTTTCCATTTCAACCTGCGGAAGTCCAACATTGCCTGCGCGACCGCCTACAGCACCGTTTACATTATACATATATTGTAAAGTACCGTAGATGCTGAAAGTTTCTTTTTCCCAGATTAAGTTAACACCCGGAGCTATGTTAACACCGTTCAACATTCCTGCCATCATACCCATCTGACCATAATCAGAATGCCAGTTTTGCTGACCAAAGAAGTTGTATGCAGCCATTAAGTTCGGTTGTAATACCCAGTCTCTGTGGAATCTCCAGTTGTAAGCAAGTTTGGTTGCTGCACCTGCAAAGTAGTTGAAGGCATTATCAACATGTCCTGCAACATCCATGCTGTTTTCATAGACACCTCCGTATACCAAACCGCCTAATATAAAGTTATTTTTATACCATGTTCCTAAGAAACCTGCCTGACCGCCGTTCTGGTAAGCACCAATTCCAGGGTAAGCCTGGTGTGCGCCGTTATAGCCTACATAAGCCGTTGGCATGAATTTCCAGCCGTTTTTGAGTTCTTTAAGCCCGAAATCAGCACCGATTAATGCGCCGTAAGCATTGTTTCCGACTCTTCCCAAGCCGCTTACATTCATATTCAGATTTTCAAATGTTCCGTACATTTTGTACCAGAGACCGCCGTCTTTACGGGAATATTGATACGGTGCAAAGAGAGGATTTGATGATGCGTATCTGTTTGCCATCATTCCTGAATATGCAATTCCGCCGTCTTCATCTTTGAAGCTTGGTAGAACCATTGAGTGAGTGAATAACATATCATCAATTGCTAACTGGTTCATCCATTGTGCAACAGTAGCAACCTGACCTCTGAATACTTGCGGGTTAAAGTCTACAAGGTCAAGAGTGTAGTGTAATCCGGTGCCGCTGCCTTTCTGGTTAAGCTGATAATAACCGATAGGAGTGAATTCGGTTTTTCTGGTAATTTCAATATTACCTTGAAGCGGATTTCCGTTTTCGTCAACAAATATATGATCCAATGTAATATGTCTGTCAATCGGCGCATCCCAACCGAAGATATCACCGTTTAAGCTCCAGTTATCAATTCTTGCGGTTCCATTGCCTGTCATTCTTGAAACTACAAACTGGTCATTGCTTGTGTAATGATTTCCGCGTGCGTGAATATCCATATTGAAATTAGTCTGGGTATCAATTGCAAGTTCCTCCGTTATTGAATGTTGAACTCTCTGACCGTTTGCAACATCAACCAGTGATGCGTGCATTATTCCGTCCTGATCAACAACACCTTTACCATTGATACTGTTTAATGAGAATGTACCGTTTTTAACGATGAATGCTGAATTTTCATCAATGGTCATATCTCCGCCGGTGACAGAACCGTTTGTAAGTGTAAATGTTGAACCGTTTTCACCATCATCACCGGTATAAATATTTATTTTACCATTCTGAATAAAACTATTTTTACCGAGTGTTACCTGAGCATCATTATAAACATTCAACACACCGCCGGTTTGTTCCAAAGAAGCTGTTTGAGAATCATTAATCAATCCGTTAGCATTGATTGTACCCTGTTCATTTATAATCTTACCATCCCATTTATCTGCGTTATCAAGATTTAATGTAGCAGCAGCAAGTGTAAGCTGTGAGTTTTGCTGAATATCAAGCGCTACAGCATCGGATATAGAGCTGCTGCCGTTAATAGTCAGCTTAGAGCCGCCCAGAAGATTTAAGTTACCGGAATCAGCTTTAATCTTAAAGTTTGGATCAGTTGTATTTCCGTAGTTTAATGTACCTTGATCCTTTAATGTTATTACAGAATTAGCATCAAGCTGGTCGTTATTATCAATACCTACACGACCTTCACCGGTTATATTAATATTTCCTTCTGTTTCTATTCTAACCGCATTTTCAATATAGCTTCCGGTACTGATATTTAAATCGCCGGTACCGACATCTAATGTTCCGCTGTTAGCCTGCAGAGTTCCGTTTTGTGAAAGCCCGCTTATATCGAGTTTAGAATCTGTTTCTGTTGAACCTGCCGTTCCGAGAACAATTGTACCTGACCAGTCATCTTCGCTATTTAAGACAACACTGCCGCCGTTATTGATATTTAATGTAGAAGTATTCTCGATTTTTGTTGTGACATCTCCGGCTATTGAACTGCCGTTTCCGACAGTAAATTTACCTGTTGTTTGACCGTCGGCACTTCCGATATTCAAAATCCCGCCGGTAATAGTTAGACTTCCGCCCGACGGAATACCTGTTTGAGTTTCCCAGTTAAGCGTACCATCTGATACAGTGGAAGTTCCGCCGAAGAAAGTTCCCGTAACTGTTGTCTCTGCACCTGCAACTGACTGGGTAAAACTTCCCGTAAATTGCGAATTATTTCCGGCAAAAGTTGTGCTGCCTTCATTTATAATTTTACCGCTGCCGTCAATATTTCCTGTTACATTGTTATTTCCGCCGTATGTCCAGTCTCCGTCAATTGTTGTAGTGCTTGCAAATAAATTTGTATTGTTGTCTGTTGAAGCGGTTGTGACAGAACCTGCGTTATAAATACTGTTTGAGGCGTCGCCGCTTGCTGCGGAGAAAGTTACATCCTGCAAGGAAGCAGTTGCATTTTGGGCATTATATAAAGCTCCGCCTTTTGCAGCCTTGTTCCCGCTGAATGTCGCCCCATTTACGTTAACGGTCGCTGTATTATAAATAGCTCCGCCGCTGTTTGTTGCAGAGTTTCCTGTAAAGCTGGAACCTGAACCTATTGTAATTGTTGTAGTATCAGCGCTTCCAGTACTGTTTATTGCCCCTCCGTTATTTGTTGCAGAGTTACCAGAAAATGAAGCAGTGTTTCCTATTTTAAGACTTGTATTTTCTATACTGATAGCACCGCCGTCGCCATTTTCAGCTTTATTATTCTCAAAATTAGCATTAGTACCGATTGTAACAAGACTCTTTGCGGGATCTGCTATATTAGAATTATTAATAGATAATCCTCCGCCTGATTTTGCAGAATTCTCTTCTACGTTTATATAATTTCCAATCTTAGTCTCACTATTTTGAATAAATACAGCTCCGCCAAAAGTTGTACCGTTTGCAGGTGTAGAGTTTTTGTAGAAATTAACATGATCACCAATAGTAAGCGTTGCATCTCCTACGTAAATAGCACCGCCAGAGTCACCGCCTGAAGGGTTAGCACTGCTGTTTTCGACAAAAGAAGTGTAATCTCCAACGTATACAGATGTTCCGCCACTGTCATAACTGTTAATAGCTCCGCCACCGCCCCATGGGGAGCTGATTGTATTTCCCTGAAAAGTTGTATGATTACTTTCAATACCGTCTCTTATAACAAGAGATCCCTTATTAAAAATACATCCGCTGGTAGCCCCCTTGTTGTTAGAGAATGTAAGACCATTCTGGATATACATTGTGTCGGATATTTCATTTGTTATAGCTTGAGATATTGCGCCGGATATACCCTCTGTTACATTTACATCTGCTGATTTCGCAGGCAAAAATGCCATACACCCGACCATTAGTGCAGTAATAAGCTTCTTCTTTTCCATAAATTTCCTTTTCCCTTAATTCATCCCTTCAAAGAAGGGAGTACCCAATCATATAATATATTGTTAAGTGTACTCCCATCAGTTATTATGTGTCAAGATATTAATAATATAATAATTAAAATTTCTCAATAAACAGTTCAAAATACCCCTGCGGGTGTTTACAAACAGGACAAACACATGGAGCTTCTTTTCCTATCTGGGTATGACCGCATTTTCTGCAAACCCACTGGGTAACTTCTGGCTTCTTAAACAGAGCTTCATCTTTCAAAATCCCTGCAAGTGACTCAAATCTATGTGCATGTCTTTTTTCTATCTCCACAATATTGGAAAACAATAAAGAAATCTCGTCAAAACCTTCATCCTTTGCAATTAAAGCCGCATCTTTGTACAAAGATTCCCACTCCTCACGCTCGCCTTCCGCTGCAGCAAGAAGGTTGTCAAATGTTTTTCCGAAAAAGAACGGATAAGAGCCAGAAACACCAAGATGTTTAGCATTCGGAATATATTTATAAAACAATTTTGCATGCTCCTCTTCATTCCCTGCTGTCTCAAGAAAAACCGCGCTTATTTTTTCATACCCTTCCTGTTTCGCAACTTTTGAATAAAACGTGTATCTGTTCCTTGCCTGTGATTCGCCCGCAAATGCATTCACCAGACATTGTAATGTTCTTGATTTATCTAAGTTCATAAAATTCCCTCCCTTATTTATTAAATAAATACTATAGAGGTTGATGCCTTAATATTGCCCGATCCGGCATATCATGGGGTAGTTATCAAGTTCTCAAGTGATAAAAAGGGGCGAATGTATCTTATTAGTGACTAGTGAGTAGTGAATCGTGAATAGATGTTTATACAGAAAATAGGTTGGGCTTCATCCCGACAAAAACTTAACCAGACAAAACTTTTGTGGAGCAAGCTCCACACTACTTGCGGAGCAAAAAATTCATCCGTCTACAACTAAAGTTACAGGCAATTCACTCAAGAATTCTTTTTACCGGTGTCTTAAGTAACCGATTTTACCGGAGTTTTACGCCTCTTCTACACCATTTGTATGATTCTCAAACTAAAGTTGTAAAGTTCTGAAATTTCATGCCGATAACCAGAGAAGAAAGGCAAAGAAAATTGAAAGGAATTTATTATGGCGACATCAACAATCACAATTAACACAAACTTGGCGTCATTAACCTGCCAATCATACCTTAGAGGTGCAACAGCAGGTATGAATACAGCAATGGAGAGATTATCAACCGGCTTCCGTATCAACTCCGCAGCTGATGACGCAGCAGGATACGCTGTATCCGCAGGAATGGAAGCTAAAATTAACGGTTATGACATCATTGAAACCAACGCTCAAATGGGGTTAGATATGTTAACCACAATGGAAGGCGTTCTCGGTATCATTAATGATTATTTACAAAGAATCAGAGACTTGACCATGCAGGCAGCAAACGGTACTTACGGCTCTGCTTCTTTAGACGCTATCAACCTTGAAGTTCAGCAAAGAATGGATGAAATCGGTCGTCTTTGTGAAATCACAGACTTTAACGATACCTATCTTTTAGACGGTTCAAGACAGGATGATATCAACCTGCAGGTAGGTTTGTATTCAGACAAAAGATGCGTTATCAAGATGGATCAATTCCTCTTTGACAGCGCAAAAGCAACTGTTATTTTCGGATTTAAAGCTAATAATGATAATATAACAGAACAAAGACCGGGCTATATTGATTTAACCTATTCAGCTGATGAAAATCAATATGAATACAGAGCAAGAGTTCTTGATGAAAACGGAAAACCGGTACTCGACGGTAACGGAGATTATACATACCTTCCGGGTTCTTACCAGTCTGCATTAACCGCTGCTATGGCAGAAAACGGAACAGTTGTAGAAGGTGTAATTGAAGTATCAAAGCCAGGTACAGGCGGAGCAAAGACAGTTTCAATTACAAATATGTGTAATGCAATCTACAGAAACGACAGTTCTGCACGTGAATTCATCACATTCATTGACGAGGCTATCGATAACGTATCTTTAAGATCTACAAAAATCGGTGCTTATATGAACAGATTGAATGCTGCAATTGATTCAACCGATGTTCAAAGAGAAAACTTGATTGAGGCTAACTCTACAATCAAAGACGCTGACGTTGCAACAGAATCTTCAAATTATATCAAATACCAGATTCTGCAGCAGTCTACAGCAACACTGTTAGCAACAGCTAACCAGATGCCGTCTATTGCTTTGAACTTAATCTAATAAAGTCGTAAAAAAGAAAAAATAATAATAGAGATAATAAGGTCCTTTCAATGACCCTCAAAGTTCTGCGCTTTGAGGGTTTGCCTTTTGAAGATTATATTATGGTTTTTAGATATTCAATGATATCATTCGACTCATACATTTGAATGTTTCTGTCTGTATCTACAAGAAACGGAACCTGACGCTTTCCGCCCATCTGAATCAAAGCGTCTTCTGAAGCCTTGTCTGTAATATCAACTTTATGATACTTTATATCTTTATCATCCATAAATGACATAACTTTCCTGCAATACGGACAACTTTCTAAAACGAACAAATCTAACATATTCCCTCCTTTTTCTATATTTTAGAATAACAAAATTAAAAATCATTACCCGATAATTTACATTAACATGGATTTCTGTTTTTCCGTGTGATAATATAGGTAAGCGAGGTAGATATGTTAAGACAGTTTTTAAATTCAAAAATACACAGAGCCACGGTTACGGACGCTAATCTTAACTACGTCGGCTCGATAACTATTGATGAAGAATTTTTGGAAGCGGCAAATATCCTTGAATGGGAAAAAGTCGAAATATTAAATATAAATAACGGAGAAAGATTTCAAACTTATGCAATAAAAGGGAAAAGAGGCTCAAAGTGCTTCTGCCTTAACGGTGCTGCCGCAAGAAAAGCTCAGCCCGGAGATAAAATTATTATTGTAACTTACGCAGAACTTACGCCGGAAGAAATCAAAACACACAAACCGACAATCGTTCAGGTGGGAGAAGGTAACTCAATTGTCAGGCAATAGTAATTTAACTCCCAAAAGAAAAAAGAAGAAAAAGAAATTTGTTATTGATATTAACAAAATGGGAGTTAATATTGACAAAAACGAGTATTATGAAATCAAATTATCCAATTCTGCTTTTCCGGAACGCGGATTATGATTTAATCTAATAATTGCACTCCGCAATTTGAACCGGTTCCGAAGTTTTGAATCCGGGAGCCTCCGCCGAACGGACGTGAATACGTTGAAGCGGATTGGGTTCCGTAAGTTGACGGGTAAGGATTTTGATTAAAGAATGAGTCTGCAAAAAACGGATCATTGTCAAAAGATGGTGAAATTCCAGTAGGCTGACCTCCGAAAAAGTTTCCGATTGTTCTGAAAAGTGAATTTTTAGTTCTTGTCGGCTGAGGACGTGAAAGAATTGCCGAGCGGACATTATCGTATCTCTGATTAATATCTCCGCTCTGTATTGCCCCGAATGCTTGCATTTCAAGTCTCTCTAATCTCTCTAAGTCACTTTCATTTTTGTAATTTTTATTAAGGGTATAACTTTCTAACGCCCCTATATCGGAAAACGAAGTTGTAAAGCCGGGGCTGTAGTACCTGTTATAACGATTATAGTAAGGAGAATTGTAGTAAGGTCTGTTATACCTGTTAATCACACGGCGCGGCGGTCTGCGGTAACTTTTTTGATATCTTTTATTTCTAAAACTTTTTCTATGATTAAATCCCCGGTTAAAACTGCTGTAAGCCGGACGCCTTGTACTGATTATTGCAGCTTCTGACGGCAGATAAAGCGGGGTTAAAAATGCAAAAATTATGAATGTAATAAAAAAACGACACATGATTGAATCCTCCGGAGATTATATTAATAGAGGGTGTGAAAAATATAAATTCTCCTGCCGGACAACTTATAACAACAACCGGATATTAAACTTGCAGGTTAGCAGGTTTTTGTAATCTTTGATAAGCGAAACATTTTTGTTGCGGTAAATTAAAATTTACCACAGTAGTAGTGTGGAGCTTGCTCCACAAAAGTTTTGTCTGGTTAAGTTTTTGTCAGATTGAAGTCTGACCTATTTTCTATATAAACATCTATTCACTACTCACTACTCACTAATAAGATACATTCCCCCCTCTTCACACTTGAGTACAAGATCACTTGCTAACTGCCCAAAAATCCATTTACCCCCTTGCAAAAAAGTTAAAATTCTATTAAGATATATGTATTAATATTAAGAATTTCAAATTTTTGTAAAAACAAGTTAAAAGGTGGACAAATGGCAGAGAATGAAGAATTGCAAGAGGCAGGTACAGAAGGAGAAGCGCGTCAGAAGATTTTAGTTGCTGACGATGAAGCAAGTATCAGAAGAATTCTGGAAACCCGTCTTAAGATGGTCGGATACGACGTAGTTACGGCAGAAGATGGTGAAGAAGCCGTAGAAGTCTTTAATAAGACTAATCCTGATTTGGTAGTATTAGACGTTATGATGCCAAAGATGGACGGCTATGGCGTAACAAGAGAAATCCGCAGAACATCTGATGTTCCTATAATTATACTTACAGCTCTGGGTGATGTTTCTGAAAGAATTACAGGACTTGAGCTCGGTGCTGATGATTATGTAATCAAACCTTTCAGCCCGAAAGAACTTGAAGCACGCGTAAAAGCAGTATTAAGAAGAACAATTAGTAAAGATGTTATTATACCGGCTTCTTCATCTGCTGCAGGCGCTTCTGCCGGAGGCAAAAATAATAAGAATATTATTACAACCGGTGCTATAAAGATTGATACAGCAAGACGTCAGGTTTACAGAAAAGGCGAACGCATTCGTCTGACAGGTATGGAATTCAGCCTGCTGGAACTTCTTGTAAACAATTCAGGTCAGGCATATTCAAGAAATGAAATACTGCAGCATGTATGGTCATATCCTGCAGATCATAGAATTGATACCAGAGTTGTTGATGTTCATATTTCAAGACTTCGTTCAAAATTGGAAGCAGATCCGACGAATCCGGAATTGATATTAACCGCAAGAGGTATCGGATATATGTTCCAGAGAATAAATTAATTATAGAATATTGAAAAAGGCGCCGTGATTTTATCACGGCGCCTTTATTATTTCTGCTTGCGTAAAATTTTTGATTTGATATACTAAAAGATGTCGGAAATATGGCGGATATCGTCAAGTGGTTAAGACCTCGGATTGTGGTTCCGATATACGTGGGTTCGAATCCCACTATCCGCCCCATTTTTAAGAATTGACCCTTCTGGGTCTTTTTTATTGCTATATTTGTGTTTCAGTTTATTTGTATTTTAACAGGTTCTCCATCAATCACGATTTCCTTAATATATTTCATTATTGATATATAATTACATTTATAAATAAATCAACTTGAACATTGAAAATATAACTACAGGGTAAAAGGAACTCTTTTCTAAAGGAAACTAACCGGCAATATCAATGTAGACCTCGGGTTAGCCCCGACTAGAAAGGATGCGTATATGAGCGATTTCAATTTAAGTTTATTTTTAATCTTTTTGATTTTGTGCATATTAAAAACGGCTCTTACTCGAAAGAATAAGAACCGTTAGACCTCTACAGAGTTCCCGATAGTCTGACAAACTATCACCCTGTGTTTTCATTATAAATTATCATATTCTACTTTTCAACCCCATTGATAAAATTTTCTATTCTGATATAAAGTAATATTAGTTTATAAGAACATAAAACCGGATGTAAAGTTTAAGGGTTTGAGCAAACTCCTATCATCTGCCCCATTTTTAGAAAGAGCTTTATTGTAAGGCTCTTTTTTAGTTATAGTGAGCTTTTTTCGGGTTGTAACTTTTTTCTGGTTCAACTCTTTATTATCTTTAAATAGTAGTGTGGAGCTTGCTCTATGCGACTGAGGCAAGTATATTACAGCAATTTTTTATAAATTATTTTCCCATTGACAGTTGATTGTAATAATATTACTTGGAACTCCAACAAATTGTATATCGAATTTAAGCGACGGTTCTACAATGGTTGAAGCATTATGTATTCTAAAGGATAATGACCAGCCATTGTTTAAAAACATTTCTACTGTATTAGTTGAATTAGGCTTGAGTCTAAGTAATATTATTTCATCCGGTAAATCTGCAGTTGGTATAATAATCTTTGCTTTGCTGTTTTTGCCATTTTTATTTAATTCTCCTCTTAAATTAAAAGATTGAATTTCTGTAAGTCGTTTTCTATCAACGGATACTACTTTATAGAAATCCTTGATACCGAGTAAATATGAGATTAGACGTTGAGGTATTTGATTATCAATTTTATTGGCTCTTTCTATTTCTTCCATAAAGGCATTCAACAATGGCAGATATACAGAGATTTCTTTATCATCCATATCGTGCCATGCACATCTTGCTTCTTTTAATTTACACAGATTCTCAAATACCGGCGAAATCTTTAACCAGTAATCATCGCAGCAAGGCAGACCGTACCATTTATTTCCAAAATCAATTTTAGCAGATAACCTGGAGTGCTTTGCTGCAAAATGATTGTGTTTCATTGATAGTCCAATATCCCAGGAAATTTCCTGTCTTTTTATAATAATATCCCGTACATCTCCCGCTTCAGCATCACTATCTTTGTTAATTGATAATTCAACAACATCAGATTTAGACTCATTCTCTAGAATAAGAGGTTCTGCATCAAAAAGAAGATTGATAAATGCCTTAGAAGCAAGGATTAATTTTTCTTGTTGCTCATTGCTTATTGCGAGCCAAGCTCTTTTTGATGCTTCAATAGATTTCTCATTTAATACAACAGGTCTATATGCAGAAATACTGCTTTCTAATTCTTTAATGCAAGCATACTCAAATGCTCTGCCGTTATCGTTTGATCTATTACTCATAGGTAATATCCTCTAATTGTTGTTTTATTGCTAAAGCAATTTCGTATGCAAGATTTATGGGTACAGCATTACCAATCATTTTATATGCATCATTCACATTATTATAAATGAATTTGAAATTATCCGGAAAACCTTGAATTCTCGCAATTTCCCGTATTGTCATCCTACGATATAAATTCTCTTTACCTTTTTCAAATTCACATACATCAGTAGCTACTTTTACCATTTTGGGGGCTTGAGGATGAAGTTGGCACTGTCTTCCGGAAGCTTGCACTGTAAAAGCTTGTTCATTCCAGCTTTTTACACGGTTTCTGCTCATAAAAATAGGGCTATATGCTCCGGTAAAATATTCATTATTGTTTATCGCAACGGAATTGTGATAATTTTTTTCTATAGAAGGTACTGCAGTATCTTTTAAATCCCATATAATGTCTTTTAATGTAATTTTTTTGTTATTTTCAACAGTAGAACCTTTTGGAAATTCAAATTTTATATTCAAATCTTTTCTAAAGCCAATATAAAAAACCCGTTTTCTTTCTTGCGCAACACCGTAATCTTTTGCATTAACTAAGTTTACGGTTACATCATAGCCTGCATCGTCAAACATTGCAATAATATTCTTTACGGCTTCATTATGCCTGTTAGAAAGCATTCCGGATACATTTTCTGCCAGAAAAAATTTGGGTCTTACAGCTTTTAAAATTCGAATGTATTCAAAAAACAATTTACCTCTCTCATCATTAATCCCCCGTAAAGTTCCTGCTTCACTCCAGGATTGGCAAGGCGGTCCTCCAATAATACCATCAATTTCATCTAGCTTTTCAAAAATACTGCTGTCTATTTTTCGTATGTCACCCTCTATAAGTTTTGTTTTAGGATGGTTTATTTTAAAAGTTTCATAAATGGTTTTATCAAATTCATTAGCTATCGGGATTTCAAATCCTGCCATTTCAAAACCTAAGTCCAGCCCGCCGCATCCGCTAAATAAACTTATAAGTTTCTTTTTCAACTCCCATCCCTCTTATCTTGTTTTGAATGTATATTAAACTATTTCTATTATAACAAAAATAATTATATTAAGTAAGCAGGGCTTTCCCCCGGCATTTCTAAAAAAACTTCTTTTTTCTTGAAAACTTTTTCTCTGCTTCAATCAACTTATATTTCTTTGGCTCTTTGTTTAAATACTTTTCCGGGTTGTGTCTCAACTTAAAAAAGTGCGGAATTTCACGCATCAGGTCTATAAATTTATACAGATCTTTTCCGGTTATTATGTATAAATAAGATTTTTTCTCATCTTTTTTCTTTATAAAAGACAAAAACTCGTTAGAATTTTCTCTTAGTTTCTGTCGAAAATGCTTAAGACGGTGCGGACGACCAGAAACTCTTATAAATTTCCCAAATGCAGGATTATTAATTCTCTCTTGTAAATTTACTTGCATCTTTACCCGCTAATCAGTGACAAACAATTTGAATCATTAAACGCCTGTAGCGACGGTTTTATCTGAATTGCAGTAGAATAATCCTTTCTGAAGCCTTCTGTATCGCCAAGTTCTTTCCTTATAGCTGCTCTATAATAGTAAGCATCTGCATACTTTGAATTATTTTCTATAGCTTTATTTAAATCAGCAATTGCACCCTGTAAATCCCTTAAGACACACTTTTGAAGTCCCCTTATGTAGTAGCTTTCAGCAAGCTTAATGTTTGTAGTAGGGTTCTTCTTGATTGCCGTTGTCGTGATTACAGGAGCGTTAGGCGCTTGAACGGTTGCTACGCCTGCACTTATTGTATTAGCAGCGAGTTTTGGCTCTTCAGGCTGTTTTGGTGTTACAACGGTTTGAACTTTTGTCTGCTGTACAGGTTTTGATACAACCGGCTCCTTTTTAGGTGCAGGATTGTAAGCTATCTGCGGCTTGATTTCCTGTCTTATAGGTTCAGGTTTTATTTCTTCCCTTAATTCAGGCTTCTTCTCTACCTGCTGCTTGACCTGTTTTACCGGATTCTTAACTTCAGCGCTTGCAACCTGAATACTCTCTGATTTAACCGGCGAAGCCTGAACAAAATCAGGAACAACCCCTCTGACAGTCGGTATTGCTGCAATATAACTTTCATTAGACAACAAAGGTTTTACATTCTTGATAAATGTCTGCGTTTCAGCGAGCGCTATTGCCTGATCCAAATCTATTGCAGCACCTTCATTATCAAAATATAGTTTCTTCAAACGTCCTCTGTTTGCGTATGCTATACTGTCTTTCGGGTTTAATGCAATTGCCTGAGTATAGTCGCTTAAAGCGCCGACATTAAAGTTCATTCTCTTTTTAACAACGCCCCTGTTGTTAAAAGCTTCAGCGTCCTTCGGATTTAACTCAATTGCAATATTGTAATCCTCCAGTGCACCCTTATTATCATCCAGCATATATTTTAAATTTGCTCTGTTATAATAAACATCAGAGTAGTTTTTGTTAATAGAAATAGCCTTTGCATAATCTTCCATAGCGCCTTCAATATCGTTTAAGGCAACTTTCAAAACCCCTCTGTTATTGTATGCATATGCAAAATTCCTGTTAATGCCAATAGCCTTATTATAATCTGCCATAGCGCCATTAAGGTCATTTATAAGCTGTTTTATATAACCTCTGTTTAAATATAATTCCGGATTATTAGGGCTGAGTTCAATTGCCTTATCAAAATCCTGAATAGCACCCTGTATATCCTGCTTCAAAAACTTCATCGAAGCACGGTTGGAATACGCAAGTGAAGCATTCGGATTCTCCTGAATCTGTTTAGTATATCTTTCTATTGATGTATCAATCGGAGTTTCAGCAAAAACAGAACTGTTAATGCTTAACAGAACTATAGCTGCAAGTATTATACAGATTTTTTTCACGATACGTACTCCTTCATCAAGTTGGGTTCAGATAAATCTTAACACATAATAAATCTATATCAACATAATGTAAATAAATATATACACTCTGCTATATCTACAAGAGCATTTTTCGATTTCTTAATTCTCTTTTTTGTGGTATACTTATTCCGTACTTCAAGCCGATGTGGCTCAGGTGGTAGAGCAATTGATTCGTAATCAATAGGTCGGGAGTTCGAGTCTCCCCATCGGCAGTTACTTTTTCTTTACTAAAAAGAAAAAGTAACCAAAAAGAAAAGAACTACTTTTCACCGGTATAAAACCTATAAGCTTATTGTGGATAGTCTCAAAAAAATGTAAGTTGGGTGAAACCCAACATTAACTCTTATTTAACAATAGTTAAAGAGATTCTTCGGACTCATGTCCTCTGAATGACAGTACGCTTGGAAGAAAAATATGTGGGTCGGGTTTACAAGCCCGACAATAACTTTAATCGGGAGGGTGTATGAAAGTTTTATTAGTTAACGGAAGTTCACACAAAAACGGCTGCACTTATACAGCGCTCAACGAAGCTGCAGAAACTCTTAATAAAGAAGGAATTGAAACAGAGATTTTTCAACTCGGTAATCCTGAAATCCGTGATTGCTGCGGATGTCAGGGCTGTCGCGAGACTGGTAAATGTGTTTTTGAGGACGGAATTGTAAACGAATTTATTGAAAAAGCTAAATCTGCAGACGGGTTTATATTCGGAACCCCTGTTTATTATGCCCACCCGTCAGGAAGAATTCTCTCGTTTCTGGATAGAGTTTTTTATGCTGGCAGTTATGCTTTTGCATACAAACCCGGTGCTGCAATAGCTTCCGCAAGGCGTGCCGGAACTACTGCAAGTTTTGATGTTTTAAACAAGTATTTCACTATAAACAACATGCCGATAGTTTCATCATTTTACTGGAACAATATCCACGGACGTGTTGCCGAAGATGCAAAACAGGATTTAGAAGGTTTGCAGACCATGAGAGCGCTCGGGCGCAATATGGCGTGGCTGTTAAAATGTATAGAAGCCGGAAAACATAACGGTATTACTAAACCTGAAGCAGAACAACGAGTTATGACTAATTTTATAAGATGAGGACAAGATGAGAGAAGAATTATTATCAGTTTTGGAAAAGAACAGCCGCATTGATTTAAAAGAGCTTGCCGTTCTCCTGGGGGCAGAAGAAATTGATGTAGCAAATGAGATTAAAAAGCTTGAAGAAGAAGGAATAATTTGCGGTTATCATACGCTTATCAACTGGGATAAGACTTCTATTGATAAAGTCTCGGCACTCATAGAAGTCAAAGTTACACCGCAAAGAGGACAGGGGTTTGATAAGATTGCCGAGCGGATTTATAATTATCCGGAAGTAAGGGCGGTTTATTTGATTTCTGGCGGATACGACCTGCTTGTAACTCTGGAAGAAAAGACCTTAAGAGAGATTGCAAATTTTGTATCAGACAAACTCTCGACTTTAGACAGTGTTTTAAGCACTGCAACACATTTTGTACTAAAAAAATACAAAGATCACGGAACTGTTTTTGATAAAAAGCATGAAGACGAAAGGGAGATAATCACACCATGACAAAACCGCTTTCAGAAGTAGTGCAGAACATAAAGCCGTCCGGAATCCGTAAGTTTTTTGATATAGTAAGCGAGATGAAAGACGCAATTTCATTAGGTGTCGGCGAACCTGATTTTGATACACCCTGGCATATCAGAGATGAGGGTATTTTTGCGCTTGAAAAAGGCAAAACTTTTTATACCTCTAATTCAGGTCTAAAAGAATTGAGAGAAGAAATTTGCAATTATCTTAAAAGAAAGCAAAATGTTGCTTATGACCCATTGAGTGAAGTTATTGTAACAGTTGGCGGCTCAGAAGCTATCGATATCGGACTTAGAGCACTTGTTAATCCGGGAGATGAAGTTATAATCCCGCAGCCGTCTTATGTTTCTTATGAACCGTGTGCGGTTTTAGCAGGAGCAAAACCTGTAATAATTAATCTTAAAGCTGAAAACGAATTCAGGCTTACTCCGGAGGAGCTTCAAAGTGCAATTACTGACAAAACCAAGGTTTTAATACTTCCTTATCCGAACAATCCGACCGGGGCGATTATGGAGCGTAAGGAGCTGGAAGAGATTGCAAAAATTATTATTGAAAATGATATTTATGTAATGTCGGATGAGATTTATGCGGAATTAACATACAAAGGTGAGCACGTTTCTATTGCGTCTCTGGACGGGATGAAAGAGCGTACAATTTTGATTAACGGATTTTCTAAGGCTTACGCAATGACGGGCTGGAGGCTCGGATATGCTTGTGCGCCTAAAGAAATTATTAGGCAGATGACAAAAATTCACCAGTTTGCAATAATGTGTGCGCCGACTACGAGCCAGTATGCAGCGGTTGAAGCGTTAAAAAACGGAGACGATGATGTTGAATCAATGCGTCAGGCATACAATCAGCGGAGAAGGTTCCTTCTAAATGCCTTTAAAGAAATGGGATTAGAGTGTTTTGAACCTTACGGCGCTTTTTACGTTTTTCCTTGCATAAAAGAGTTTGGTATGACAAGTGAAGAGTTTGCGACAAGATTCTTAGAAGAAGAACGTGTTGCGGCAATCCCGGGGAATGCTTTCGGAGAAAGCGGCGAAGGGTTTTTGAGAATATCTTACGCTTACTCTCTGGATAATCTCAAAATTGCTATGGAGAGACTTAAACGATTTATTGAAAAGCTAAGAGGCTGATTTTATTTTTTGCAATAATAAAAAGCTCTGAAAATATTTTCAGAGCTTTTTATCTTTACAAATTATCAATCCTTACTTTAAGGCAACTGTCATATCAGCTTCAATGCAGACTTTGCCGTCAACGTAACCTACGCCATGGCTCTTGCATATAGGACCTTTTGCCTTTATGAGTTCTATATGCATTTCAAATTTGTCACCCGGTCTTACAATATTTTTGAATCTTACATTGTCAACGCCTGCGTATAATGTTAATTTCCCCTGATATTGAGGGAGGCACATTAAAACAGGAGCAGAACATTGAGCAAGAGCTTCAAGCTGTAACACACCTGGCATTACAGGATTACCGGGAAAATGTCCCTGAAAGAATGCTTCGTTCATAGTTAAATTTTTGTATCCTTTTGCGTATTTACCCGGAACACATTCAGTAATCTTGTCTACGAGCAAAAACGGGTATCTGTGAGGAATCATTTCCATAATTTGCATCACATCAAAAGATAAAATATCTTCTCCTGCTTCATTTACGCCGACTTTTGTTCCAATCTCTTCTGTCATAAATCTCTCCTTTTATATTTATCCCTATATTTTAACTAACTTTGATTTTAATATTTGTGCAACTTTTGTATGTACGGCATGCCCTGCCTCTTTTACAAGAATCTGAGCCCGCATATTGAGCGGTGAAACTCCTGTAAGATAAAAATCACCGAACAAATCCAGTATTTTGTGCTTGATAGGTTCATCTTTTGAGCGCAGCTCAGTTGTATAGCCTACATCTTTGAGTCCTACGGTGTTATCAATGGTAACGCCTTTTGCAAACCCGAGCATCTGGAATTTTTTAAGATCCTTATAGAACCCGAAAGTTCTGGCTTCAATAATCTCTTTGAGATTATCATTATCCATTGTAACCCATCTTTCTCTTAAATCCGGATGGTCATAGTTTACGGCGTAAGTGATTCTAAGCTCTTTATCCGGAAGAACAACAAGGCTCGTCTTGCCGTTAAGGTAATAAACAGGCTCACTTACCGTATACAAATCCTTGTTTGCCCCCTCTATTCCTGCCTGATTGAATAAATCAACCCAGACCTTAGAGCTGCCGTCAAATATCGGCATTTCAGTTTCTGAAAGGTACACATCTAATGAATCGATTCTACAGATTGCGCAGGCTGCTATAAAATGTTCACAAAGCATAACTTTGTATTTATAGTCGCCAAGCAAAGTTCTATGCTCCTTACTGCACAATGTAACACAATGATCCGTAGAATAAAGATTTTCTATGCATACATTAAACGGAGTTTCAGCACCTTTGGAAAAAATACGAATATGACCGCTGCTTGAAGGCTTTATTACCACCTCGCAGTTTTTATTCTTCATTAAACCTTTTCCTGAGGTCTTTATCTCAGTTTTAATAGTACCCATTTTACCTTTCCTTAATGCTATACAGTTGCCTTATTACCCTCATTTACCCCGTCTTCAAAAGAGCGTAAGAGCGGTTCATATTTTTTAAATTTAGTGATTAAATCACCGGCATCTTTCATAATTTTAAGCTGCTTAATGAATTCTTTTCTCGGAACTGCAGGAGCGCCTACTACAATAGATTTAGCCGGGAAGCTCTTTGTAACACCGGCTTGAGCGGCAATAATAGTATCATCTCCTATGCTGATATGATCTGCAAGACCAGCCTGACCTGCAATTACAACTCTGTCTCCGATTACACAGCTTCCTGCAATACCGACCTGGGAAACAATCATACAACCCTTGCCGATTCTGCAGTTGTGACCGATCATAACAAGGTCGTCAATTTTTGTATTGTCGCCGACTGTTGTATTTTCAATTGTGCCTCTGTCAATTGCTGTATTTGCGCCGATTTCTACGTTGTTGCCGATTTCAACCGAGCCTATAGAAGGTATTTTATAAATAACCTGTTCAATATCATTTTCTTTAATTTCACCGTCTTTGCGTGCCTGCTCAATGTTGTTAGGGTTTTCTGTTACGAAACTGAAACCGTCTGCACCAAGAGAAACGCCGTGGTGTAAAATAACTTTGTTTCCGACTTTTACTCTGTCACCTATGCATACGGCAGGATGGAAGAAACAATCATTTCCGATTATAGCTCCGTTTCCGATATATCCGTTAGCAAGAATTTTTGTATTGTCGCCGATTTGAGCATTTTCACCCACTACAACATTAGGTCCTAATGAAACATTTTGACCGAGTTTTGCTGAAGGGTGAACTGTTGCTGTCGGATGAACGCCTGAATTTACATGCGGCTCTTCATAAAACATTGTAATTAATTTCATCATTGCAAGACGCGGTCTTTCAACTTCAATGGTTGAAAATCCGTCTATGTTTACTCCCAGTGGAACAAGGGCTGCTTTTGCTTTGGTTTTGGAAAGGTTATTAATCTCATCTTCGCCGAGCGCAAGAGCAAGAGTATTTTCATCTGCTAATAGAGGAGGTGCTATATTTGTAATAGCAACATCTTTTGCTTTAGAGAGCATACCGCCTGTAATTTGTGCAATTTGTTCCAATGTAAAAGTTTTCATACATAAACTCCTTATAATTATTTCAAACACTTATTAATAACGTTTGTAGTAGATTTACCCTGTACAAATTCGATAAATTCTACTTTTATGTTGTTCTTTTGAACAATTTCTCTCTCCGGAAGAGTTTCCAGAGTATAGTCAGCCCCTTTTGTATAAATGTCAGGTTTAATAGCTTCCAGCAATTTTGCGGGAGACTTCTCTTCAAATAATACCACATAATCAACAGAGCTCAAAGCATTTAATATTTCAGCTCTGTCTTCTTCACAATTTATCGGGCGGTCGTCCCCTTTTATGAGTTTTACGGAAGAGTCGGAATTAAGCATCACAATTGAATAATCAGCTAATGACTTTGTTTTTTTTAGATATCTTACATGACCGACATGGAGAATATCAAAGCAGCCGTTTGTTGCAGCATAAGTTTTACCTTCCGCCTGCCCTTTTTGCACTATATTTACGATTTCTGTTTGTGAGACAAGTTCTCCCAACTATTTATTTCCTCTCATTTTTTCTATTGTCATCTGTATATTATCTTTTATTCTTTCAAAATTTTCCGATAACGGCTGCCAGTATATCTTCTTTTCTACAGGCATTTCTTTTGGAAGTCCGCTTACTGTATTTATAGCCTGTTTTGCTTCTCTCATTTTTTTATTTGTAGGTCTTACAGTTACTTTATTTAAAATCTTTTCTACTTTCATCTTAAAATAGCCCCATTTCAATAACTCTCTTACAAATTCTAACGGTATTTAAAGCAGCTCCGATTCTCAAATTATCGGCAACACACCAGAGTGAAATTCCGTTATCAAAAGCCAGATTCTTTCTGATTCTTCCGGCAAAAACCGGATCAACTCCGCTTGCATCACGTGTTGTCGGGTATTCATAATTCTCCGGATTATCAATAACCTTTACCCCGTAAGCATTCTTTAGAATTTCTCTGACTTCATCCGGAGTAACATTTTTCTCAAATTCAATATCAACAGCCTCCGAATGTCCGTTAAATACCGGAACCCGGGCAGCTGTACAGGATATCTTTGTTGTGTCATCCAGATGAAGAATTTTTCTTGTTTCATTAACAACTTTCATTTCTTCTTTTGTGTAACCGTTTTCGCAAAATACATCAATCTGCGGAATTACATTAAAGGAAATCGGTTTTTTGAAACATTTATTCTCAAACGGTTTACCTTCCAGATTAGCAATTGTATCATCTCTTAATTCATTAATAGCAGCAAGCCCGGCGCCTGAAACTGCCTGATAAGTTGATACAATCAGTCTTTTTATTCCGAATTTTTTCAAAGGCTCCAGAACAAGCATCAATTGGGAGGTTGAGCAGTTTGGATTTGCAATAATACCCTTATGCTTTCTTAAATCTTCATCATTAACCCCCGCAATAACAAGCGGAACATCTTTTTCCATTCTGAATGCAGACGAGTTATCGATAATTAAACCGCCTCTTTTAACAATTTCCGGTGCAAAAAGTTTGCTTGTAGAGCCGCCTGCCGATGCCATAACGATATCAACATTGTCAAAAACATCAGGAGTTGTTTCTTCTACAGTGTATTCCTTTCCTTTAAAAGTTATTTTGCTTCCTGCGCTTCTTGCGCTTGAAAGGAATTTTATACTCTCAAATTCAATTCCTAATTCATCGGTAATCTTTGTAATTTCTCTTCCGACAACTCCGGTTGCGCCTAAAATTGCTATTCTTGGTTTTCTCATCTTCCATCCTTCTACAATATATTATCTAACCCGTATACAAAGTTTTTGTTCTCATTCACGTATCTTACAGCTCTCAAAACCCCGTCCATATAGCATTCTCTGTTCATTGAATCGTGTCTGATTGTGAGAATCTGACCGCCTGAGCCGAATATAACCTCCTGTGAGGCAATATAGCCCGGAAGTCTGACTGAGTGAATATGTATGTTATTGTAAGATTCTGCACCTCTTGCGCCTTCAATTGTTTCAACTTCGGCGCAATTTCCGGCTGTGAAATCAGAATTCTCTTCCGACATCATTAAAGCCGTTTTAACCGCGGTTCCTGAGGGAGCATCCTTTTTCTGGTTATGGTGAAGTTCAATAATTTCTGCATTATTGAAATATTTTGAAGCCATTTTTGCAAATTTCATCATCAAAACCGCACCTGTTGAAAAATTTGGTGCAATAAAGCAGCCGAGCTTTTGAGCTTCTGAAAGCTTCTTCAATTCATCTATCTGCTCATCACTCAAGCCTGTTGTTCCGATAACAATACTGATTCCGTTATTTAAGCAGTAAAGAGCGTTCTCATATATTGATTTTGGCTGGGTAAAATCTATCAAAATATCTATTTTTACGGAGTCTTTTGCATCCTTGATTGTTGCAAATTCACCGTCTTTTATATCAATTTTCGCAACAAGAGTCATATCCTCAGCACTATTAACCGCCTTTATGACCTCCTGTCCCATTTTTCCGTTCGAACCGCATACTGCAATATTAATCATAATATACTCTCCTTGTACAAGTGCTTAAAGCCTAAAACCCTTGTCCGGTCTGCTTATCTCCTATTATACAACAAACAAAAAAGCAGAGAATTGTAAATTTTTGTAACAAATATATACTGAATATGTTATAAATATATAAAATGTGGAATTATATAAGTATAATCTCTTTTCTTTATTTTCTCCTCCACTCCTTTATCTAACGAGAGTTAATGCCGCAACAGATTGCGGCTTTTTGTTTTGGAAAAATTACTGTTCGATGGTTTCCACGCCGTCATCACCGACAAACTGGATTCCGAACTTTGCTCTGAAGAGATATCTTACTGTATTGCTCTGGATTTCATACATCATTTTGTTGAAAAGGTCATAAGCTTCCTTTTTATACTCAATCAGAGGATCTTTTTGCCCGTAAGCTCTAAGCCCGATGCCGTCTTTGAGCATATCAATATTATGAAGATGGTCTATCCACTGGTTATCAACAACTCTTAAGAGAATGTCTCTCTCTAACGAGCGCATTATGTTATTTTCAGAGAACAATTCCTGCTTTGTAAATGACGGGTCATACTGCTCGGAAATTGTATTATAGAATCCGATAATTTCTTCTTCGTGTTCTTTGTAAGCCTTCTGGGCAGCGTCTCTAAGTGAATCATATATTCTTGCAAATCTCAAATTCTTGATATCATCGACATTAATATAAGAAAGCTGAGGTATGTTTGAGTGAAGCTCCTTGATAAGTGTCTGCAAATCCTCTTGAATGTATTCTTCCGGATTCATTTCTGGAGTTATATAACTCTTTAAGAGTCTGTCGATTTCCTTATCAATCATATATTCAATATCACTTCTCAAATCCTTACCCTCAAGGACTTTGCGGCGTTGTGCATAGAATTTTTCTCTCTGGATATTCATAACATCGTCATATTGGAGTACGTTTTTACGTATATCAAAGTGATATGTTTCAACTTTCTTCTGTGCAGACTGAATTTGCCTTGAAATAAGCTTTGATTCAATAGCCATATCTTCTTCAACATTAAGCATATTCATCAAGCCGGTAATTTTGTCTCCGCCGAAGATTCTCATTAAGTTATCTTCAAGCGATAGGAAGAATCTTGTAGACCCAGGGTCTCCCTGACGTGCGGCACGACCTCTAAGCTGGTTATCAATTCTTCTGGATTCGTGTCTTTCCGTGCCTATTACATGAAGTCCGCCGAGTTCCACAACTTTTGCGTGTTCCTGCTCTGTAATTGCTCTGGCGTTTTTGAGCGCTGAATCCTTTAGCTCTTCATAATTAGGACTGTCAGGAGTAATATTGTGCTTTTCTAACTCTTCCTTGGCTAAGAATTCAGCATTACCGCCTAACAGAATATCTGTACCGCGCCCTGCCATATTGGTTGCAATAGTTACAGCCCCGACTCGTCCTGCCTGAGCAATTATATAAGCTTCCTTTTCGTGCTGCTTGGCATTCAATACATTATGTTTAATCCCTTTTTTAGTCAAAAGTGATGAAATGTATTCTGATTTTTCAATACTGACCGTACCGACAAGAACCGGACGACCTAATTTATGCTGCTCTATAATATCCTCTACAACCGCATTATATTTTGCTTTTTCTGTTTTATAAATGACATCAGGGTAATTAATTCTGATATCCGGCTTATTAGTCGGAATAACAGTTACTTCGAGGTTATAGATTTTACCAAACTCTGCTTCCTCAGTCATTGCAGTACCCGTCATACCGGAAAGTTTAGGGTACAGTCTGAATAAGTTCTGGAAAGTAATGCTTGCAAGAGTCTGGGTTTCATCCTGAATTTCTACGCCTTCTTTTGCTTCAATTGCCTGATGAAGTCCGTCAGACCAGCGTCTCCCCGGCATTAAGCGCCCTGTAAACTCGTCTACAATCATTACTTCGTCGTCTTTAACAACATAATCTGTGTCTTTTATGAACAATTCTTTTGCCTTAAGAGCATTCAGAAGGTCATGCGCGTACTGGTTGTTTATATCAAACAAATCTTTGCAGCCGATAATTTCCTGCGCTCTGTCAATACCGTCCTCAGTAAGGATAACGTTCTTATTTTTTTCATCAACTTCATAATCTTTATTCTTTTCAAGCTGAGGAGCAACTTTAGCCATAAGAGTATAAGTGTCTGCCGATTTTTCAACTCTGCCGCTAATAATAAGAGGAGTTCTTGCTTCATCTATTAAAATACTGTCAACTTCGTCTATAATTGCGTAGTTAAAAGGTCTCTGGACAAGCATTTCTTTTGATGCTGCCATATTGTCTCTCAAGTAATCAAACCCGAACTCGTTGTTTGTACCGTAAGTTATATCACAAGCATAAGCAGCTCTTTTTCTGTTAAATTCATCCGCATCGTGCTGGTTGGAGAGAATAACACCAACACTTAAACCAAGAAATTTATAAATCTGTCCCATCCATTCGCTGTCACGCTTTGCAAGATAATCGTTAACCGTAACAACGTGCACGCCTTTACCTGTAAGCGCGTTTAGATAAGCTGCAAGAGTGGCAACAAGGGTTTTACCTTCACCTGTTCTCATCTCGGCAATATGTCCGTTATGGAGAAAATATCCGCCGATTAACTGTACATCAAAGTGGCGCATATTTAAGACTCTTTTTCCGGCTTCTCTGACTGTTGCAAAAGCTTCCGGCAGAATTTTATCCAGAGCTTCTTTTTCTAAGAGTCTGTCTGCTTTTTCGTTATCAGAAGTCGGGCGTTTGGCAAGAATTGCCTTAAATTCGTCTGTCTTTGCCCTTAACTCTTCGTCTGTAAGTTTTGCAAATTCCGGCTCAAGCGCGTTGATGTGATCAATAATCCCTGAAATTTTTTTAACTTTTTTCTCATTAGGGTCGCCAATAAGCTTTAATAAAAAATTTATCATAATATCCTCTCCAATTACGAACATAATAACATAAACATAAAAAGGCAAAAGATATTCAGGCGGATAAAACTTGTACTATGTAAATTTTTTGTAACAATATGAAGTTTATTGTCCTGGCAAAGAGGCGCAAAATGTTCGTTTCACCCCCTTGAAAAAACACGTTCAACTCTTCAATCGGGGAAGGAATGCGCTTGCGTTGTCAAATCAACGTGTCTCCCTCGCCCCATTGGGGAGAGCGGATTTGCGGATACGGGTGAGGGGCTGAAAAATATAAGTGTTTGAATGATTGCTGTTGGTTGCGAATTATTATTAGTTAATGGCAGGTAAAACCTGACTTACGCTTCTTGTGGAGCAAAATCCACACTACTATTTTCGTTCAATGAGCGCTGTCGCGGCTCTCTCCCTGAATGAGGAAGAGATGGAGAGGGTGATAATCATACAAAAAATCAGCACCCTTCCTAACCTTCCCTCATATAGGGAAGGAATGCGCGCTGTCGTTCAATTAATCTCTTCTGTTTGTTAAAATTTACGTCATTGCGAGGGAATATCCATTCAGTCAGAAGCAATCCGGAACGAATTCTACGATTAAAAACAGGTTGTGTGAAACCCAACAATAACAATATGGATTGCCGCGTCGCTTCCGCTCCCCGCAATGACATCAAATTAGCGCGTACCCCTCGCCCCATTGGGGAGAGGGTAGAATTTGTTAGCGAGCTGTGCGAGCTTAGAAATTCGGGAGAGGGGCTGAAAAACTATCATTCCATACAACACCCCTCTACCCCCTTCGGGTACTTCCCCCGCAAGGGGGGGCAGACGCGGCGACGCTCAATTAGCGTATATTCATTACTTTTTTAAATTCTCGTCATTGCGAGGGAACAGCCGTTTAGCCCGAAGCAATCCAGAACGAATTTCACAATTAAAAATAGTAGGTTGTGTGAAACCCAACAATAACAATATGGATTGCCGCGTTGCTCCCGCTCCTCGCAATGACGCCAAACTGGTAGGCTTACCTACTAACCCAAACATTTACCCTCGCAATGACGCCAAACTGGTAGGCTTACCTACTAACCCAAACATTCCTACTAACCCAAACATTTACCCTCGCAATGACGCCAAACTGGTAGGCTTACCTACTAACCCAAACATTTACCCTCGCAATGACACCCAGCCGGTAGTTTTACCTGCCAACCTAACCTTACACATAAAAAAAACTTCTCGAGGACGAGAAGCTAGGAAAATTAGTTAGGAAGGGATTTAGGGATTAAATTTTTTATATTATTTACATCTTACATATATATAAAGTATATAAAACTTTCCTAATTTCACAACTTGTTAAAATCGTTACAAAACTTTACATAGCTTCGCATTTTTGTAAACTTTTGTAAAAATTTTTGAAATTTATTAAAGTTTTCGAATAAAAATGCCGTAATACATATTAACAAGGGAAAAAAGTAAAGGACAAGTACACGCAATGGGAATGGCAGCGTCACAAGCTAGATTATTAACGCTTACAGGCAGGCTTCATGATGTTGAGTATAAAGCTCAAAACATCGAGAGTCAGAAAATTGCGCTTGCAACCCAGAAAGATAAGCTGTACGAAAATTATATAGAAGCCTTGGATGCTAAAAAGATTCAAGTTGCATTTAACAACGGGGATGGAACCAAAAATTATGTTGATGCGACTTTTGCTACTTTGTGTACTTATAACGAGAACAGATGTGCACAATATTCATTAACAGACAATAAGACCGGTAAGGTTATTGTGGATTCACATACAGCAGAGGTTTATGAAAGTTACAATACCGACAAATATGCTTTTGCTTATGCAATGCTCGGTATGGACGGAGACTTTGGCTGGTATGATGAGGGCGGATATGGTACCGATAGAATGAATATGGGTATGGAAATAGGTATCGGGGTTTGTACTGAAGATTATGGCGATGGTCAGGCAGAGAACGGGAAATCCAATTTGTTTATGACAGATGTGGAGCGTACTGTATTTGATAATCACTATGATGAAAATGATAAATTAAAGAAAGCTTATGATAATCTGACAGAAACTTGTAATTCAGACAGTGCTTCCATGTCGGATCAACGCAATGCTTTAAATGAATTTAGAGATGTTCTGTATCAGGAATACGGTTCGGAAATTTATAAATACATGCGCTTAAATAAGAATGAAGCATCAAATACAGACCCTGACTCTTCAACTGCAGAATTTAATAATGAGTATCCGGAGGAATATCCTCAAGCTGAGTTTGAGTATTATGTAAATTTGTTTGAAAAGATTCAGTCTGCCGGAGGCTGCCAGGAAATTGATCCTCAATATGAATCAGGAGATGAGGGCAATGAATGGCTTAACAATATGGTAACAACCGGACGGGTTTCTATTGATATTTATAATAACAATAAAAATGAATGGCAGGAAACAAGTGTGGCTACAAGTACCAATCAAAATTTCCTGCAGGAAGTTGAGGATGAAACCGATCAAAAGAAAGCAGAAGCAGAGTATGAACACGAACTTGATATCATTAATACTAAAGACAGCAAGTTTGATCAGGATTTGAGTAAACTGGAAACTGAAAGAACTTCTATTACAACAGAGATGGAGTCAATCCAAAAAGTAAGAGATGACAACATTGAAAGAACTTTCGGTATATTCAGTTAATTAAAAAATCAAAAAGCGTAAATATTAAGAGAAGTTTTCCCTTCCCCTTTTTCCCTTTCTTTGCCACTTGAAAAAGTGGTTTTTTCTTTGCTCATATTTTTTTAATTCTAATGTTTTTAATCTTATCTGCACATCTTCAAGCAGTTTTCTGTTTATGGAAAGCAGGTCTCCTACAACGGCAATTACACCAAGCTGTACGGCTGAAATCAAAAACATTGCCGCAAAAATCAGTGATTGTATATGACCGTTTCCTGAGCCCAGGGTAAAATAATATAAAAATCTCATCACCAGTATAATTCCGGCAATTCCAAGCAGACCTGCAATAGTAATAAAGAACCTGAACGGTCTGTAGACAATGAACATCCTGATAGTTGTTTTCATTGACTTGTACATATAATCAAAAATGTTTTTAACCAGTCTTGAATCCCTGAGTTTCGGATTTACTCTTATCGGAACAGATATGACTTTCAGTCCTTTTGCATTAGCTTGTAAGAGGGTTTCCATTGTATAGGTGTAGTTATCAAAAATATTTATTCTTATAGCCGCGTGTTTTGAGAACGCTCTGAATCCGCTCGGAGCATCTTGTACTTTTGTAGAGGAGAAAAGTCTTAAAATTGCGGAGCCTAACTTTTGCAAAATCTTCTTGAGAGGCGAGAATTCTTTTATAGAGAAAATATCACGCGCCCCGACTACAATATCGGCTTTGCCTTCAAGAATCGGTTTGACAATGTTTTCTATATCATCAGCGCAATACTGGTTGTCTGCGTCTGTATTTACTATAATATCTGCTCCGCGTTTTAATGCCTCGTTTAAACCGTTTCTGAAAGCATTTGCCAGCCCTTTATTAGGTTTAATATCAAGAACGGAAGCTCCCCAGCTCTTTGCTATTTCCGCCGAATTATCCGTAGAACCGTCATTTATAACAAGAACTTCTATTTCATCAATTCCGTCAACAGTTTTCGGTAAATCATTAAGCGTTGTTAACAGAGTATCTTTTTCATTGTAACAAGGTATTTGAATAATAAGCTTTGTCATGTAAAATATTATATATAAATCGGGAGAGCAGGTAAAGAGTGTTTTATATAATAATACTGGGATTATTGCTGAGGCTTACTAACATAGTGAAGCCGGAGGGTTTGTGGAATGATGAGTATGTAAGCTGGTATGTATCTTCATTCCCGCTTTTTAAAGGTTTCTGGCAGGAGGTCGTTAAACAGTGCCACATGCCTCTGTATTATTTATATATAAAGCCTTTTGCTAATTGTTCGGATACAGTCCTGAGACTTACTTCCGTTCTTCCGGGAGTAATTGCTATACCTGTTATGTACCTTGCAGGGAAAGAGTATTCTAAAAAAGCCGGATATTTTGCCGCAATTATAACATCTGTTCTCTCTTTTCTTGTGTATTATTCTCAGGAAGTCAGGTTCTATTCGCTTCTGTTTTTATTTTCAGCGCTTTCGCTTTTGTTTACAATAAAGTATTTAAAAAAGAATGACTGGCAGAGTCTTGCAGGATATATTATCTCTAATATTCTTATTCTATCAACTCACATAATAGGGGCAGTTTATGTGTTCTTGTCTCTTTTGTATGTGGTTATAAAAAAGAAAAAGTTTTCAGTAGTTCTGATATTAATGTTTATTACAATTATTGCATTTTTAAAGCTTCCTGTTAACTTTTTGAGAATGATGCCGGCGTCCCAGTGGTGGGGAAGTTTTTCTTATACAAATATTCTATTCCTGTTCAGTGATTATTTTTCTCCTATTCTGACAAATAATGTAAATGCTCCGCCCGTGTTTTTCTACAATAAATCGCTTGCCTTGTGGCTTACTGTACCTACACTTATTGCGTTAGCCGGCATGGCTGCGGGTATAAGACGCGGTTTGGCTCTTGTTGCGGCGGGAACTGTTTTGGCTCTATCGGTTGCCGCTTCAATGGGAATACTGGTTTTTATAACAAAGTATTCTATAGAAATTCTGCCTATCATGATTCTGTTTGTTGCTCTCGGGTTTGACAGAATGAAACGTTCGGGAATAATTTTACTCTCCCTGTTTGTACTTTGTCATCTGGGTGCATATTTTACCCCTCATTATGTAACGAAACTTAAACGGTATGAGGGGCATAAAATTGTAGGAGATATTCTTAATAAGCAAAATTCTCAAAATATTTTGTTTACCTATTATGAGCCGGATAGGTTCTACCGTTACGCAAATGTAGATAATAAAAAACTCTTATACATAAGTAAAAGCAACAGGCATATATATAAAGATAATCCGGCAGAAATTCTCTCTGAGATTCCTGCAGGAGAAAGCGTCTCCGTTGTATTTCTGGATAGTGTAAGTTTTTTTGATGATAAATTTATTTCTGCAAATAAAAATAATCCGAAAATTCCGGAGATGTTTCTTACTTTTTCAGAAGTCAAAAATTCGCTTATAAAACGTCTGGACAAAGATTTTACGGATTATGAAGTATCAAGAGGCGGATACTGGACAGTGATTCGGGCTGTCAGGAAAATATAACTTTACAATTCTCTTGACATACAAATATGGTTTTGATAAACTTCTAACATAATCGCAGACAGTTAGTATCCTTATGTTAGGATTTAATCTGAAAAAGGCTAGCCGAGATTATCCAGGGGTGCCAAAGGCAGGGTAGGCGCAGGGTTCAGAAAATAGGCGTACTGAAATAACTGAGCCGGTAATTCCCGGAAAGCACTCAAAACTTAAAGAATATAAATAGCTTAAGTAATGTTGGATTTTGCGATTATAAAGAAGATTGCAAAATCTTTTTAATGTTTATAAAGGTCGATCGGAAAATAATCCGAAAATTATATAAAACTCTTTAAATAAGAGTATCTGGAAACACAAAAGGAGCAAAAAATGTCAACAAAAGCTTTCAAACAAGATAAGGTAGCACTTATCAAGGAAAAAATAGATAAAGCACAAGTTGCAATTGTTACCGATTATAACGGGTTGTCTGTTGAAGAAATCACAAAATTGAGACGTGCTCTTCAAAAAGACGGCGGTGACTATATGGTTACTAAAAATACCCTTGCAAAAATTGCTATTCAGGGCACTCCGTATGAAGTGCTTGCTGATGTAATGAAAGGATCAATAGCTCTGGCTTTTGGTTACAAAGATCAGGTAGCACCTGCAAAGGCTTTATCTCAATTTATTAAAGAAACAAAGAAATGCGAAATCCTTGCTGCAGCTATGGACGGTCAATTGATGTCTGCTGCTGAAGCAAAAGCGCTTGCAGATCTTCCTTCAAGAGAAGAACTTTACGCAAAAATGCTTGGATGCATCAATTCACCTGCATCAGGTATCGCAAACTCTGTCAACGCTGTTATGTCATCTCTTGTTAGGGCTGTTGCAGCTGTCAGAGACCAAAAATCCGCTTAGGGCGGGGCTGGGTAAATATATATTTAGCAGTTTTTTAACTACTAATCTATAATTACTCAAAAAAAACAAAATGTATTACAACTCAAATTAGAATAAAAGGAGAAAAACAATGAGTATTGAAGCAATTTTAGAATCAATTGAAAAATTAACTTTATTAGAAGCTGCTGAATTAGTAAAAGCTATGGAAGAAAAATTCGGCGTATCTGCTGCAGCCCCTGTTGCAGTTGCTGCTGCTCCTGCTGCCGCTGCTGCTCCTGCAGAAGATGCTGATGCAGCTGTAAACGTAATCTTAGCTTCTGTTCCTGCTGATAAGAAAATCGCAGTTCTTAAAGAAGTTAGAACTATTACAGGTCTTGGCTTGAAAGAAGCTAAAGATTTAGTAGAAGCTGCTCCTAAAGCTGTTAAAGAAGGCATCAAGAAAGATGAAGCTGAAGCTCTTAAGAAACAGCTTGAAGCTGCCGGTGCTACTGTTGAAATCAAGTAGTTTGACATTATTTATAAAAATGACGGTTGAAATTTTCAACCGTCATTTTTTTATATTTAAAAATTTATTTTTTCTTGACTATCATAAACGATTTTAGCGCTCTTCCTGTTCCGCCGTCTTTCTGGTTAGAAACAACAGAAATTTTCTTATAGTTTAAAGAAGTAGAGCTGCCTCCGTCAAAAGCCATTGCACTGTCAAGGTTATATTTTGCGCATAAATCCCTGGCTTCATATATATCCATAGGATGTTCATCCGTTACGATAAAAATGTGGACTTCCTGTTTTCCCTCTTCCAGCGACTTAAGCCCGATCAGAGTTCTTGCAGTTTTGTGTAAAACAGAAGCGGATTCTCTTACAACATTTCCGGCTTTGTCTTTAACAAGAAATAGTTCTTCCTCTAATCTCAGATTAGGAAGCAGCTGCGGACCTCCCTGGGCGGAAGTTTGGACTGAACATAAAAAATCTACTTTTGAATTGTGCTGCGCAATTTCATATTTAAATTTTCCGTCGCAGTCAAGAACCCTGAATTCGGTTCGGTTTAGAATTTTGTTCAAATTTTTCCTTAAAACAGGGTTTGACAGCATATTGGGATTGAAAATCGGATCTTCAACAACCTGTCCGTCGTTTACAATGTAGGACATTGTTTTCTGATTTTCCGGATCAAAATATCCCGCATTTATTGTAAGCTCTGAGTCTGAATTGTTATGTGCTTCCCTGTTTGTAATCAGAGTAGGAGAAGATACAAACTGGATTTGTTTTTTTATTTTTTCTCCGGATAAGACAATGTGATAAATCCCATCGTCATAATTGACTTCTATAGGAGCAGCATAAACACTGCAGGCAGAAAACAGCATAAATAGTAACAGAATTAATTTTTTCATATTATAAATCCCTTGATTTGTAAAAAGCTATAATTGCGCATAAAAATGCAAATGGCGGAAATGCAGCCGTAACAAGAGGCGGCAGAACACCTTTTTCTGCCAGAAGGTCAAAAAACGGCAGAGTAATATAATAAACAAATATACATCCGATTGCAATCGTAAACCCGATTAATCTTTGTTCTCTCGGTTTACTGAATCCCAGCAGGCAGCCGAGAATTGCAAGAAGTACACACACAAACGGATGGAAAAATCTTTGCAGATACTTGTTGCACATAAGCCTGTAATCTTCGTCCAGATTGGCTTTTTTTAGTAAATCAACATAATGCTTCAAATCTTTGTTGGTTATATCACGATCCCTTTTAGTTGAGTTAATCATAATTGTATAAGCATCTTCGGCATCTTCACCGTTAAGAATATACTCTTTGTCTTTTTTAGTTATTTGTTTAAAAATTCCGTCTTCGCTAATATTATAAGATGTGACATTTTCTAGAATCCAGCTTGGTTTACCTTTTGTATCAAGCCCTTTATGCCCGATTTCTGCAACAAGAATATTATTAAGCCCGTGCAGATCGTCAAAAACCTGTTTAGAGAAGTTTAGAACAATAACATTTGTCATTTCACCCTGAAAAAATCTCGAGACAATAACTGCCTGTTCAGGATGGTTATTCTCATCTTTTTTAGTATATATATACTGGGTCAAAGAAGAACCGCCTTTTATTTCCTGTAATTTCTGACAGGTGTACGGAATCCATTTGTCATAAGTTAAAAAACAAAGATATGTTACAATAAAGCTCAACACCAGAAGCGGTCTGAGGATTCTGGAAAACGACATGCCGACAGCCCTGAATATAGTTAGTTCAGAATCTTTACTGAGTTTGTCAAACGTAAATAAAGACCCGAGCAGAAGCCCGACAGGAAAAGCTTTACCGAGGATTTTCGGAAGTTCATATACAAGAACCAGAACCCCTGTTTTTACGGTATATTGGTGTGACAATATTTTTTTAATTGTGCTTAAAAGCATTTCAGGTGCAATCCAGACAATCGTAAATAATAAAATTGCAACGATTGTTGTGATGAGAACCTGTGTAAAAATGTATCTGTCATATACAGTGAAAAGTCGTTTCATCCTACAGTTTGAAATCCTTCCCGAGATAGAATTCTTTTGCGACAGGGTCATTTGCAACGTCAGTACTTTTGCCCTGAATTTTTATCTTTCCGTCAAATATAACGTAAGCCCTGTCAGTAATTGACAGAGTTGCTTTCGGGTTGTGGTCGGTAATAAGCACACCAAGCCCTTTTTCTTCGGATATTTTTCTTATGTTATCTTTAATTTCGCCAATCGCAATCGGGTCAATACCGGCAAAAGGTTCATCCAGAAGCATGAAATCCGGGCTGGCTGCAAGTGCACGGGCAATTTCTACACGTCTGCGCTCACCGCCTGAGAGTGCTACTGCAGGAGATTTTCTCAGTTTTAACACCCCGAATTCTGTAAGCAGTTCTTCCAGCTTCATTTTCTTTTCATTGACAGTAAGTTTGTCATTCATTTCAAGAACCAGCTGGATATTATCTTCAACTGTTAATTTTCTAAAAATAGAATTTTCCTGCGGAAGGTAGCCAATCCCTTCTTTAGCTCTTAAATTCATCGGCCAGGCAGTAATCTCTTTATTATCAATAAAAACGCTGCCTGTATTAGGCTTAACTAAACCTACAATCATATAAAATGTTGTAGTCTTTCCGGCTCCGTTAGGACCCAAAAGACAAACGACCTCACCTTTATCCATATAAAATGAAACATCGTTTACAACGCTTCTGTCTCCGTATATTTTGACTAAATTCTTAGCTTCAATTCTCATCCCGGTCTCTCCCGATAGCTTATTTATATAATGATACAACAAAAGCTTTCAATAATAAATTGTAAACTTTTGTTAAGAATTCCTTTAAAAATATCAATTTTACTAAATACAAATACTTTATAAATATGTAAGGTTAAAAAGGTTATTCTAAATACCTGAAAATTTAGTAGGAGGTCATTATGTCATATCCGTTTGGCATAACAGGAATAGGTTACAATCCATATATGAGCGGTCTGGGGATGCTGGGGTTATCCGGCGGCGGTACATACAGTTCATATTATAATCCGGCATTTATGGGATATGGCGGAATGGGAATGATGGGGATGTACCCTGCTTATATGCAGCAGATGAATCAGACATATCAAAATATGGAGAAGTCTCAATTAAATCATGCCGGAGCAATGCATGAACTCTTGCTGCAGAATAAAACCAATGCATTTATAGCAGAAGACAGGGCTTTATTTGAAAAAACAATGGAAGACAGAGGACTGCAAACATCTATTGTAAACCTTGCGGAAAAAATCAGAGAAGGTGATTCAGACGGTGTTTGTGAAGAATATGATAAAATAAAAGCTACAATATATCAGAAGTACAACTCATATTTTAAAGAAAATACCAATTTAGATCCTGCAGAAAGTGTAAGGAAAGTAATTGAAGACATGTATGCTGCAATTATCTCTAAAAAATCAGGAGAAACCGTTAGTCTTAGAAATGATATAAAAAGATTTGGCGAAACTGCTTTTATGCACGGATTTAACGAAAAATTCTTCGGTAAAAAAGATTATCATAATAAATATACAGAAGAAACTATAAATTATGTATTCGGTACAAGAATTGATAATAAGGGCGGTAAAGACAGAATGGAAAAAATCGGCGGCGGTGCGGCAAGAGTTGCGGAAGGTGTAACATCTGCAGCAGCAGGTTATGGAATCGGTATAGGTCTTGCTGCATTAGGAAAAGTCATAAATCCGTTTGGAATTTGCAAAAAATTAGGTTTAAGCGGAACTCATAAATTAGGTAAATGGGCAGCAGTGGCAGCTCTTGGTGCAGATGTTATATGGCAGTTGACAAGAGATTAAAATATTTCCCCTCCTATTAATCTTATATCGGGCTTAGAATATTTATTCTAAGCCCTTTTCGAATTTAAGTAAAAAGGATTGAAAGGTCACCGGATTTAGAATTGTATTTGTTACGTAAATCTTGTAGTTTTACCTTCCCCTCTAATACATTTACCCCCTGTTTAGAAGGACATTAAGCTTGTAGTTTTACCTTCCTCCTCTAATACATTTACCCCCCCCCTTGACAGTTGGGCTTGATATTTTATTATAGAAAGAGTGATGGGGCGTCGCCAAGTGGTAAGGCAGCTGGTTTTGGTCCAGCCATCCCGGAGGTTCGAATCCTTCCGCCCCAGCCATAAAAAGCCTTCAAGACAAATGAAGGCTTTTTATTTTATAATCAGCCATCATTAATTTCTGATTTGTTGTTAATGTATTTTAATGTCCGGTTTGTTGTATATATAATAAAACGTCGGTTGGGCATACCTGCCCAACCGATTGATTTGAATTTTCAGGCGTGTAGCTATAATTGACTATAATTTTGCCAGTTTATTCATTTTGAGTTAAAATTATTTTTATGAAAATATGTATTTTCCCGGGCACATTTAATCCTATTCACGAAGCTCATCTTAAGATGGCTGAATTTGCGCTTACAAATTACGGATTTGATAAAGTAATTTTTATTCCTTCATACATGCCGCCGCATAAAGAGTTGAATAGAAATCTTGCAAAACACAGGTTCAACATGGTAAAACTTGCAGCTGCTGCTAATCCTAAATTTGAAGTCTCGGATATTGAGTACAAAAATGAGGGAAAATCGTATTCTCTAATTACAATCAAAAAAATAATTGCTGAATATAAAATTAAAGAGAAACTGAATTTCCTTATAGGAACCGACGCTTTTGAAAAAATAGATAGCTGGTATAAAGCCGATGAAATCAAGCCACTTGTTCATTTTATAGTTTTCCCGCGCGGGGTAAAGCTTTCAGACAAATCCGGATGGGATTATGAAATGGCACCGCTTAAATTTTTAGATATTTCATCCACTGATATCAGAAAATCACATAATGAGACAATTAAAGAAGTAAAGGAATATATAGAAAAAAATGACCTGTACGTATGAATACATAAATAACTGGCTAAAAGCAAATTTAACTCCTGAACGTTACGAGCACTCGCTCGGGACGGCAGAGTGTGCAAGAGAACTTGCTGAAAGATTCGGGGTTGATAAAGAAAAAGCATATTTTACAGGCTTAATTCACGATTGTGCAAAGTGCTTGCCTTCAAGAGAGACAGAGGATATTATAAAAAATCATCTTAAATTAGAAGATGGTGAATTGTGCAGCCCCAAAACGCATCACGCGCCTGTCGGAGCTTATGTTGCAAAAAAAGAGTTCGGAATAGATGACGAAGAAATATTATCTGCAATCCGCCGGCATACAATAGGAAAAGTTAATATGACAACTTTTGAAAAAATCATATTTCTTGCAGATAAACTGGAAAACAGAACCCGCCCGTGCGAGATTTGCGAACCTATACGAAAAGCTCTGGATTGCGGGCTGGATGCGGCACTTTTGTTATGCTATAAAAACACTATTAAAAGTCTTGTAGACAGAGAATTAAGAATCTGTACAGCTACAATTGATATATATAACAGTTTGCTCAAATAGATAAATCATTGTATAATTAGATTATGAGGACGAGGTTAGCTGGATTATTGTTAATAAGCGTGTTGTTCATGAACACAGCTCTTGCTGATGTTCCGTTTCAGGGGCATGCAGAATTTGACGACGAATACACTGAACTTGATAAGAAAATGTATACCGGAAAAACCGAAACTCTTGAGAAAAGAGATGTAATTGAAATGACGGTTTCTCAGGTTCTGGACGGCTCATTCTCGCTTGAGGGCGACGAATTTTTTGCGGAAGTAACAAATGATGTTGTCGGTGATAAAGGGATTATTATTCCGAAAGGTACGGTTGCACACGGTACAATTACCCAGACAAGCGAAGCTAAAAGACTCGGAAGAGACGGACATTTAAGTTTGAGTTTTGACTATCTTGTAACTCCTGACGGGAGAGAAATTCCTATAGAAGGGCATATGTCTACGAAACTTCATCCGATAAAAGCCGCAACTAAAATAATTGCAACGGATATCGGATATACAGCGGTCGGCGGGCTTGCCGGCGGCTTATTTGCAGCTCAGGCTCTCGGCTTGGAAGCTGCAATTGCATCTCAAGGTTATACCCTCGCCGGCGGGGCGGCTATCGGAAGCACAATCGGGCTTGGAATGGCTCTTTATAGAAAAGGTAAAAATGTCCTCATAGCACCGGGCGATGAAATTAAGGTCAGAATTTTATCAGACGTAGAACTTCCTGTATACAGAGATGATGCTCTAAAGCAAAAAGAACTCAATTACCCGGGGCTTGATATAAGAATTGCTAATATTTTGTATGAAAAGGATCCGTTTGGAGAAGTTAACACAATAACTCTGTCGTTATCAATATCTAATATGTCAAAAAAGGCAATTTCAGGCATGGATCTGGCTTTAATGAATGATTATAATGCTGTATACAACGCTTCTATTTTTGGTGATACGAAGCTCCTCTTTTCTCAGCTTAAGCCGGGTGACAGGTACGCCGGAAAAATTTCTTTTGCCGTCAGTAATGTAAAACAGTCTTTCTGGCTTATAGTGAACGACAGAGCGACAAACAAGCCTCTTGCAAAAATTTCTCTTGATAATGCGTATAAAAATATGTCAAAAGACATAAAGAAACGCAACGCAAAAATGCGCAAAGGCAAAAAGAATTTCTATAAAGAAGAAGGTCCTTTTGATATATAAAAACAGAGCTTTGACTGCTTGCTATTTATCCCTTAGTCAAGGTCATAATGCAGCATTGAAACAACCTTTACATCGTTGTTTTCTATTTTTTCACGACCTTTCAGCGGATCAAGTTCTATAATAAAAGCAGCTGCAACTACTTCGGCTCCGACCCGTTTTACAAGATTGCACGCTGCAACCGCAGTACCGCCTGTTGCAAGCAAATCATCAATAACAAGGACTCTGTCGCCGCTTTTAAGAGCATCCGCATGCATTTCAATTGTATCCGTACCATATTCAAGCGAATATGTTTCCTTAATTGTCTCTGCAGGCAGTTTATTAGGCTTTCTTATAGGTATAAATCCGACATTTAATTTATGCGCAAGCGCGGCGCCGAAAATAAACCCTCTTGATTCAATCCCTGCTATATAATCTATTTTTTCGTTTCCAAAATTCTCTGCAAGATATTCTATACATAAGTTAAAAGCCTTTGCGTCCTTGACTATAGTTGTTACATCAAGAAATAAAATTCCCTTCTTAGGAAAATCAGGCACTTCTCTAACGTGTTCTCTTACATACTGAAATTTATCACTTTCCATCTATTTATACCTCATTAATGTTATTGTAAAATCTAAACGCTTATCACTTCCGGTTCTGCAGCTTCTTGAAGCGTATTTTCTTCCAGCGCTAAACCGTGAGCTGTTTTGCCCCAGTTTAAATCTTTCTTGCAGAATAATATTTTACCACAAATAAAAAGTTCCATAGGAAACCATATAATAAGGAAGTAAACTGTTGTTTCAAAAGCTTGCTTAAGGGCTCTCATTCTCGGAACATGGTCATATTTCCGGAGGCTGTATCTTATTGCAAAAATGAAGCCTAAACCCACAACAGATGATACTACAAGAGATGACCACAAAACGTTATGCAGGCTGTACGGGTCAATTTTGTCCGTCAGAAGTTTAACAATCCTGAAAAACACTTCCATCATAAACCATAAAGGCATTATAAACTGGGTAATATAAATAGCCATATCAAGCCTTGCACGAAGAGACATTTTTCTTGATTTCATTGCTTCAAAGAAATATTCCAGATATCTGCGGATAGTTCCTTCCAGCCATCTTCTCCGCTGCCTGAAGAGAGGTTTTAAGCAAACAATACCTTCTTCATACACAAGAGCATCAGGACAAAATCTAACGTCCCAGCCTTTTATATGCAGCCTTGTAGACATATCTAAATCGTCAGTAATAGTATAATTATTCCATCCGTCAATATCTTCAAGCGCTTGTCTTTTAATTAATTCGCCGTTCCCTCTAAGCTCAACAGCCCCTTTTACGGCATCTCTTCCGACCTGTAAATACGTATCCAGAGTGTATTCATTATTTTGGCATCTTGTCAAAAGGTTAACATCTTTATTTCTGATAATCTTTCTGGCTTGAACTGCTCCAACATCTGCCGGTTCAAGTTTGGGAACTAATTTATTTAAGAAATCCGGCTCTACTGTTGCATCTGCGTCAAATACAAGAATAGCTTCACCCTTTGCAATCTTAAATGCATCGTTTAAAACCGCTGATTTCCCGGGAAATGCCCCCTGTTCTCTTATAAGCGCCTTTACATTTTCATGTCCGGCTTCTAAGTCCTTAATAATTGAAGCGGTATTATCCGTACTTCTGTCATCAATTACAATAACTTCAAAAGCCGGATAATCCATTTTTAAAATGTTCTCAACAGTATTTGAAATAACATACTCTTCATTATGTGCTGGTATCATTACCGAGACAAAAGGCTTGTAACTCTCATTCACAACCGGCGGATGCTTTTTAAGCTTCCTTTTCTGGTACTTTGTGGCAGCTATGGAATACAAGCCGTAAGTCACCATACACACACATAAAATAACGAAACCTACAATTGTATTTACATAATTCTGAAATACATATAAAAATACGCCAAGACACGATAATATTATAAATAGAAGTATTCTTTCTCTCATAATCTCCCCAGCAATAATAAAATTATATCAAAAACATTAACTTTTATTTCAAAATAATGAAAAAAATAAACTCAATTTTACATTTCTTAACAAAAGAGGTTAAAAAAGGCAATTTTTTTAAAATGAAATACTTTATATATACATAAGAGATATTTAAGAGAGGACAAAAGATGTTATTCACTACAGAAACAATTTCAAACGAAGAAATCAAAACATTAGACAACTTCTTTAACGAGTTTGAAAATGTTGAAACCGCTGCTGTAGAAGAAACAGAATCACCGGTTTCTAAATACATCACCTCTCTTGTAAGCTCTTGCTACGCAAAATCTGTTAACGATATTGCTAACACAAAAATCGGTAACAA
>CASFPS010000017.1 GCA_949296355.1 uncultured bacterium
TCGGACTAAAGACCGACCTATTTGCTACTCCCCATCCTAACCTTCCCCAACTGGGGAAGGAATGCGCCCGCGGCGTCCAACTAACGCATTCCCCTCGCCCAATAATCGCGCCGACCTCCCAAGTTGGGGAGGTCGCAGTTGTGCGAACGTCAGTGAGCTACAAATGCGGGTGGGGATTAAATAACACCCCCTCCCTAACCCTCCCCGCCGGAGAGGGAATGCGCTTATGTCGCTCGATTAGCGCATATCCCTCGTCCTCTAAAAATCCCGTCATTGCGGGGGTAAATGTTTGGTTTGGTATGCAATACTACAAGCCCGACGTCATTGCGGGGGAGCAGCCATTCATCACGAAGCAATCCGGAACAAATTTCACAATTAAAAAATGTAGGTTGGGTGGAACCCAACAATAACTGTATGGATTGCCGCGTCGCTTCCGCTCCTCGCAATGACACCCAACTGGTAGGCTTACCTACCAGTCAAAATACATTTACTCCTGACGCTCAATTTGCGCATACCGCTCGCCCCATTGGGAAGAGCGGATTTACGGACGGAGCGGGTGAAACAGCCAAGACAGCCACCCCTCCGGATAGCGAGCGGATTGAGCCAACAGGAGCTTTGCTCCGAAGGCGAAATTTACGGACGCGGGTGAGGAGCGGAATATTAACCGAACAATCACCCATCCTAACCTTCCCTCAAGGGAAGGAATGCGCGCTGACGCTCAATTAGCGCATTCCCCTCGCCCCTTGTGGGAGAGGGCAGAATTTGTTAGCGAGCTGTGCGAGCTTAGAAATTCGGGAGAGGGGCTGAAAAACTATCCCCCCCCTTTAAAAATGTAAAATAATGTAGTACAATAGAAGGGTAGTACTTTAGGAGGTGTAAATGCATATACACGTAAATGGTAAAAACATTGAGATTACAGATGCTATCAAGGCTTATGTAAAGGAAAAAATCGGTAAAGTGGCTAATCATTATGACCAGATTACCGGAATTGATGTAATCCTGTCTGTAATCAAAAATCCGGCAGCAACCGGCAAACACGTTGCAGAAGTTTCCTGCAAAATGAACACCGGCGTAGTACACTGCGAAGAAGCTGCTGAATCTATGTATGCAAGCATCGATTTGTTGGCGGACAAATTGTCAAGACAGGTTAAGAAATTCAAAGACAAAGCTCTTTCTTCTGACAAATCTTCCATCAGAAACGTTGAAGTTGAAAGTTCAGCAGAATCTGATGAAGCAGCAGAGGCTGTAGAGAGCTAATAATCTGTTTTCCCCGGCAGAGGGAGTACTATAACATATAAGAAGAGTTAAGTAGGTCAGATAGCGGATATGCAAAAGAGCATATCGGGAAGTGAAATAAAAGATGATTAACAACAAAAAAGTTGTAGTAATAATGCCGGCTTATAATGCAGAAAAAACTTTAGAAAAAACTTATAATGAGATTTATCAAAAATTCGTCGACGAGATAATCCTTGTCGACGATTTCTCTTCTGATAAGACTAAAGAAATTGCAAAGAATTTAAACATAACAACGATTGTTCATGAAAAGAACAAGGGTTACGGCGGGAACCAGAAATCGTGTTACCGCGCTGCATTGAAAGCCGGAGCGGATATTGTAATAATGCTCCATCCGGATTATCAGTATACACCGAAACTTATTCCCGCAATCGCTTCTATGATGGCATTTGAAGAATACGACGCGGTAATTGCTTCGAGAATGCTCGGAAATTCTGCATTAAAAGGCGGCATGCCAATGTATAAATTTGTCTCTAACAGGTTTTTAACAGAGTTTGAAAATTTTGTTACCGGAGAAAAACTCTCTGAATACCATACGGGCTTCAGGGGGTTTACGAGAGAAATACTGGAAAAGCTGCCGCTTGAAGATTGCAGCGACGATTTTATTTTTGATAATGAAATGCTTGCTCTTATTTTGTTTAACGGATATAAAATCGGCGAGATTTCCTGCCCGACAAAATATTTTGCGGAAGCTTCGTCTATAAACTTTGTCCGCTCCTGCAAGTACGGGCTTGAAGTTCTGCTTGTAAGTTTAAAATACCGCCTTGCAAAAACGGGATTTAAGATTAAACTGTTTAATAAAGGCGGAAGAGTTCTTGATACTCAAAAAGAGCTTAATTATTATTACAAAAAGGGAGAATAGGTTTTGAAAATAGTTCTGGCAACTTCTAACAAGCATAAGGTACAGGAAATTAATGATATGGTCGCCGGAAGCGGTATAGAATTTATCCTGCCTCCGGAGGGGTTTGATCCGATAGAGGATGGTGATACTTTTGAAGAAAATTCTAAAATCAAAGCGCTTGAGGCGTGGAAAATTTCTAAAACGTGGACACTTGCCGATGATTCAGGGCTCTGCATAAAAGCGCTCGGCGGAAAACCGGGAATACATTCCGCAAGATACGCCGAAACTCCTGCAAAAAGGATTGAGCGGGTTTTAAGAGAAATGGTCGGAATTTCTGACAGAGAAGCCGAATTTGTCTGCGCTATGACCCTTGTGAATCCTGATGGCAAAGTAGAATTTGCCTGCCGCGGAGTCTGCGAAGGGAGTATTGGAGAAAAACCTTCCGGACATAACGGGTTTGGATATGACCCTATTTTCTTAATCAAAGGAACAAATACAACAATGGCAGAGCTTTCGGAAGAAGAAAAGAATAAAATTTCCCACCGTTCGCAGGCTTTGGGCAGAGTTATCGAATATTTGAAAGGATTACAAGCCTGAGCCTTTGAATAACCATATTTTTACAGAGATAAAGAGAAAAACTCAGCACTGCTTGAATTCTCTCTTTTGTATTATAATTTACTAAGGAGGCTCTGAAATGTATACACTGGTTTATTCTATAGATAATAGCGAACATCCGGAAACGGTTTATGTAAATCTCACAAATTCTTGCACAAATTCGTGCATATTCTGTCTGAGAAACCAGAAAGACGACGTTTGCGGGGCTGAGATGTGGCATGACGATAATTACACGCTGGAAGACATTATAGACCAGTTCAAAAAATACAATCCGGCGCCGAAAAATGTTGTATTTTGCGGTTACGGCGAACCGTTTTTGAGACGTGAAATGATGAAGGAATTCTGCAAATATCTGAGAGCAAATTATCCTGAAGTCAAAATCAGAGTTAATACAAACGGGCATGCCAACGCTATTTATAAAACTTGTATTCCAAAAGAGTTTAAAGGACTTATCGACTCTTATTCAGTAAGTTTGAACGCTGCAAATGAAACCGATTATGATACAATTTGCAAACCTAAAATCAAAAACGCTTATGAAGAAGTTAAAAATTTTATTAAATCTTGCGCTGATGAAGATATAGAAGTAACGGCATCCGTTGTTACCGGTTTTGATAAGATTCATTATATAAATGCTGATGAATGCAAGAAAATAGCAGACGAACTTGGCGCAAATTTCAGAAACCGGGAGTTTATAGAAAACGGGTATTAAGGAGAAAGTATGAAGCTGATTCTTGCATCAAATTCACCGCGCAGAAAAAAAATAATGGCTGAGCTTGGCTTAGAATTTGAAGTTGTTCCGTCAAATTATGACGAAAAACTTCCGGATGATATATTCTCGTATGAAAAGATAGAAGATCTGGCAACAAAAAAATGCCTTGATGTGTCTAACCGTTCGGACAAGAATTCAGTCGTACTTGCTGCTGACACGGTAGTTGTCCTGCACAACAGGATTTTAGGCAAGCCGCATTCAAAAGAAGAAGCTTTTAATATGCTGAAATCTCTTTCCGGCGTGACTCATTCTGTTGTCACATCAGTATGTGGAATTAATACGAAAACCAACAGGGCAGCACTCCTTTCAACAACCAGCTATGTAAGGTTTAATGAGCTTTCTGACTACATGATAAACTACTATATAGATACCTATAACCCGCTTGATAAAGCCGGAAGCTACGGAATACAAGAACTTCCGCCAAAATTTCTTGACAAGTATGAGGGCAGTTTTGAAAACATTGTCGGACTTGATCCGGAAGCGGTTACTGCTGTATTGAAACAACTTGAATACGAATTAAATTAACAGTCGGAAAAATATTTTTATCTAAATTCGTTTGGCTGGAATCTTGTAAAGTTGTTCAAATATCCGCCAATCGGAAGCATTGTATCTGTTTTGTCAAACATTTCCTGAGGACCCATTCTTGCTTGATCCTGCGCCTCAATTTTTGCATTATATTCGCTGTTTTGCTGATATTGTTTGACCTTCAATTGCTGATAACACCCGAGTTTTTCGTCATTAGTCTCTATTGCACGGCATTCCTGAATTCCGTTTTCAAATTCAACTCTTCTTTTATACCAGTATGCTGCAGTTTCATTTAATTTACCGAGTCCTTTCGGCTCCTCAACATCCACATAAGCAGGCGGAACAAAATCCTTCCATTCAGGCTCATTGAGTCCTTCAAGGCTTACAATTTCATCTGCAAATACACAAAGCGGTACCATTAGCGCCATTAAAACAAAAATCTTTTTCATCAATTATTTCCTTTTGAATTCCCCTTTTTCTAAATTATATCATACCTGCTTTGAATCCGCTACAGGCATGAACACCTTAACACAGAATCCGCATTCTTCGTTTGAATACAGCCTTATTTTGCCGTTCATGGCTTCCACAAGTCCTTTTACAATAAACAAGCCAAGCCCTGTTCCTCTTGTTGTGCGCGTCGTAGAATCATCCACCCTTGTAAATTTGTCAAACAGAGTCTTTAACTTTTCCCTCGGAATTATGTCGTATTCGTTTTTGACACTCACAACAAGCGTTTCATTTTGTATTTCATAATCCAGAACGATAGGCGTATCATCCTTTGCATACTTGATAGCGTTTTCAATCAGGTTTACAAAAACCTGTTCTATTCTGTCATTGTCTGCAAGAATTTCTATATTGCAATTCTCAATATTATTTATAATTTCTTTATTGGAATCGTTTCTTACAAGCATAATAGAGTTTTCTATAGCGTTATTAATAGGTACATTGACCGGATTAACATTGAGTCTTGCGCCTTCAATATCAGGAATAACCAGCAAATCCTCAATCATTCTCTTTAATCTTTCTGACTGTTTTTTTATAACTTTAAGAGATTTCTGCTTTGTCTCTTCATCAATCTGAATATCCTGCCTCAAAAGTCTTGACGTGTATCCGAGAATACTCGTCAGAGGGGTTCTGAACTCATGGCTCACCGTATCAATCATATTTGAGCGGAATTCATTCACCTGTTTAAGTTCCTTATTCTTCTTCTTAAGCTGGATATAGGATTTGTGAATCTGGTTAACCATTCTGTTGAACTCGGTTGCGAGGAAAATAAGTTCAAAAGGCGTGAAAATATTGGTTAAGAGCCTGATTCTACGTTCGTAGTTTCCTTTTGATATCGCAATTATTGCCTTGAAAAGCTGACGAATATTGATATACAGGTAATATGTGTATAATCCGACAACAAAGAATACAGTAAGTATTGTAATGAGTATGGAAAGTATGATTTTATTGCGGTTATGGTCGATTGTATGGCGCTTGACAGCTTCTGTCGTATTTACAATTATCAAAACTTCGGGGTCTGTTTTTTTTAGATATGCAAGCGGCTGGTTTTTGGTATCACCGTATATTGTCGCAATATCCTCCTCAAGCTTATCCGGCAGCTCTGCAACACTCTTTTCATAACCTTCTTTGGTATAATTACTGGAGGCAACCAGAACATTATCTACCAGTACATAAATCTGGCGCTTGTCCTCGGTAAGCGTTTTAAACAGGTTTTTCTTAAGCATTTTCATATCAAGAACGGCAACCAGATACCGCCCGTCTTCCATCTGACGTTCAAAAACGGCATAATCGTCTATAATGCTGTATGCCTTATATTTTTCAAGTCCATTTTTATCAACAACAACGAGTTCTTTATAAAACGGCAGACTTTTTATAATTGTATCAAGATACGTTTGTTCCTGATTTTTGGATTTGTAATACTCAAGCGTTTCGGTAATTTGCGTAAGTTCGTTGTTTATTGAATGAACAAATACATCAACTTCTTCCGATACGATATTAGCTATCATCATTGCGGCAGAACGAAGCTGTGCACGGTTTGACTGCTGGTTAATGTTATTAATAATTACTCCGCTCACGGTCATAGGAATCAAAACCGCAAAAAATATAACGATAATGATTTGTTCTGCTATTTTAAGATGTCGTTTGGAGAAAAACTGTGCCATGCAAATTTATTTTACGCCGACTCACCGAACGGTGTCAATTTGTACCCGACATTTGTTACAGTATGTAAGTATTTAGGATTCTTGGAATCCGGCTCAATTTTGTTCCTCAAAGCCCCGACGTGAACCCTGAGCATTCTGACATCCTCATCACTGCTGTATCCCCACACTTCTTCCAATAGTGTTGCAAGAGTTACCGGCTTATTAAAATGCTGCATCAGGCAGTATAAAATCTCAAATTCCGTAGGAGTAAGCTTCATCCTCTTATTCAAAATTACAGCCTCTAAAGTATCCGGCAGAATTTCAATTTCACCGGCTTCAAGAATTTCATTGGACATAATAGTCTCTTCCTGCGGCTGGCTGCGTCTCAATAAAACTCTTATTCTTAAAAGAACCTCCTGAATATCAAACGGTTTAACCAGATAATCATCCGCTCCGCTGTCAAATCCGCTGGTTTTGTCACCAATTGTACCTTTTGCCGTAAGCATTAAAATCGGAACATTAATCTTTGCCTGACGGATGTTTTTGCAAACATCAAATCCGTTCATCTTCGGCATCATAACATCCAACAGAATTAAATCATACTTGTTGTTGAGAGCTTTATTAAGCCCTTCCATGCCGTCTGCGGCAGTATCGACAAAATATCCGCTTGATGAAATATCAAATTCCAGCAAGTCACGGATTTCTGTATCATCGTCAACTATTAATATTCTCTTTTTTTCAACCATATTTAACCTTTCTTTTGTTAGTGAATAGTGAGGAGTGAATAGTGAATAGATTTTTTTCTGTCATTGTGAGACCCGTCAAGGTCACGGCAATCTGCCTGTCATTGCGAGGCGCGTGAGCGCCGTGGCAATCCGTTTTTATTTAGAGTTTTTGTTGGGTTTCACCCAACCTACATTTTTATAACTTTTCTTGATCACTTGGTCACCTGGTCACTTGATCACTTGCAATCATACATTTACCCCTGATTACTGCTTCTTAAACACCGGCGGCGGCTGGATATACAACGGCTTTAGCTTCCGCCAGTCTGCCGGCTCTTTTTCCTGAGCCAGTTTTGATAATATTTCACCTAAAGGATAATCCCCGGCTTCATAAGAAACTGCGGATTCAGCATTGGCGCTAACCCGCTCAAAAAGGCTGTTATCAGTAACGACATTCCTGCCTTTTACCATTTTATCAACTTCTTCAAGTTCAATAGCGCCTAAAATTTTGCCATCATAAACGTAAGCTTTGTTTTTTCTTGCATCAAGAACAACCATATCATCTCTTCCACGAATTTTTGAAAGAATTTCAAGAGAGCTTACCCCGACGGTTTTTATATCAAGCTGCTGCGCAAAAACTCTTGCAACAGTAGTACAAGCCCTTATTCCGGTAAAACTCCCCGGACCGATATCGGTTGCAATTAATTCCACATCACGAGGGGTTAAGCCGGCATCTTTCAAAACCTCTTTTATTGTCGAGATTAAATAAGCAGAATGATAATTCTCTCCGTCGGATAGAATTGTCTTGCTCCCGAGAACATTACCATCTTCGCTTAACGTTATATATGTTTTATCAAGACAGGTGTCAAATCCTAATATTTTCAATTCTCTAGTCCTTCTATTACCTTTTTATATTTTTCGCCGACAGCTTTGAACTCATAAATTCTGCTGTCATCGCTGTCATCATATTTTACATTCATTTCAATTCTGTCAAACGGAAGTTCGCCCTGAGAAAATTCCGCCCACTCTACAAATGTAATCTTCTTACCCTCGCTGTATTCTCTTAATTCATCAGCAATGGTCTTAATTCCGACATTTTCCAGCCTGTATAAATCAAAGTGATATACAGGAATTGAAGCGCTGTGGTATTCATTCAATATTACAAAACTCGGGCTTGTGACTTTTTCTTTTATCCCTAATGCCTCTGCCGCAAGTTTTACAAATGCAGTCTTGCCCGCTCCGATTTCTCCGAACAGGTTCACAAAACAACCCTCATCTTTTACAAGATTCGCAAACTTGTAAGCAAGAGCCTTCGTATCATCTAATGTTTTACATTTTTTCATTTTTTTTAACCTATCTTATCGGGCAATATTGGTCATTGCTCCACTTTTATATTATCTTCTACTGCTTGCCCTCTGCTGACTTTGCTCTAAGCTGGCTGCATCGGGCGTTTTAACCTATTTAGTCGGGCAATATCGGTCATTGCTCCACATTTATATTATCCTTACTGCTTGCCCTCTGCTGACTTTGCTCCAAGCTGGCTGCATCGGGCGTTTTAACCTATTTAGTCGGGCAATATCGGTCATTGCTCCATTTTATATTATCTTTTACTGCTTGCCCTCTGCCGTCATCCCCTCGCCCCTTGTGGGAGAGGGAAGAATTTCTTAGTGAGCGTTTAGCGAACTTAGAAATTCGGGTGAGGGGCTGCCTCCTTGTTTAATTTTGTCGGGCAGGTATGCCCAACCTACTTATTGCCTGCTGGCTGTATCTGTTGCTTTTACAGTTAATGTTGGGTTTCACCCAACCTACATTTCTGACAACCCAAATACATTTACTCCTGCCGTCATTCAGAGGGCGTGAGCCCGAAGAATCTCTATAACTTTTGAAATTTGTCTATTCACTAGTAGGCTGGGTTTACCAACCCGATATTAACTTTCTTTCTATTCCGCACAAACAACCCTGTTTCTGCCGCTTTCTTTTGCTTTGTAAAGCGCTTTGTCTGCCTGCGCAAACAATTCTTCGCCGCTTTCATCCTGCCTGAATTCCGCCAGACCCATGCTTATTGTGACATTTATATTTAAATTGTCAAGAGAAACTGTTGTTTCTTCGACGGCTTTTCTTAAACGCTCGCCCACGATTTTTGCCTCGTCAATATGTGTGTAAGGGAGAAGTACCGCAAACTCTTCCCCGCCGTATCTTGCAGGAATGTCAGATTCTCGAAGCTGCGCTTTAATAACAGATGCGACTGTTCTCAAAACTTCATCCCCGCTTGCGTGACCGTAGGTGTCGTTAACTTTTTTGAAGAAGTCAATATCTATCATCATTGCGCAAAGCGGGTTATTTTGACGTTTTGTGATTGCAATTTCCTGTTTAAGTCTTGTCTCAAACTGACGTCTGTTATTGAGGTTTGTAAGCGCATCTAAAGTTGCGTACTGCAGAACTTTTGAATACGCATTTGCTCTGCTTATCGTGATTGCCGATTGTCTTGTAAGCTGCTCCAGATAACTGATATCACGCTTTGAAAGTTTATCCAGCGTGCTTCTTGCAACAATACATCCGGTAATCTCACCTTCAGAAATCAAAGGAAACGCCCCGATTTTGTCATTGTTTGTAAGAATATATTCGGTTTCAGGCGTTAATTCCTTCAAAACTTCATAAATCCTCTCATCCTTGCACGCTTTAGGCCAAACGAGCTTAAATTCGCCTTCCTGTTTTAGAAAAACATAAATCAAATGGTCTGAAATAAACCGGTCAAGCATTTCTCCGATTAGCGGAACAATATAATTAAGCTCGTACTGGGTTTCAATTATCTTTGCAATATTTTTCATTGAATCGTGAAAATCGACGTTAATTTTTGACTGTTCATTCAGTACAATATTCTGAAGCTTAAGAGAAATCTGGGCAGATAGAATTTTCATCAAAAATAAAAATTCCGTATTAACCGAAGTGTTATCTTCAAAATCGATTTCAATCAGCCCGAAATCCTGCCCTTCTTTTGCCGTCGGAATAAAAAGAGATTCCAGTTTGAAAGTTATATCCCCGATGTGTGCGGGCATTTTGTAAGCTCTGGAATTAATAATAAAATCTTCATTTTTAATATCACTAAATGCCCTGTAAACTCCTGAATCATCCGGAATAACGCTCCAGCCTTCCGCCGCATTTCTTATTGTGTTTGTAATATTGTCAAAAACATAGATATACAGGTTTTTAACCGCAACAATTTCCTGCAAAAACTGTTTAACTCCTTCCGCAAGCTCGTTTGCGTCTATCTGTTTTTCCAGAAGCTCTGAAATTTTTATTAATATTTGAAGATATTTATTTTCCATATTATACCAGCCGCCCCCTTTACTCCGGCTCTTCTTCGTTAAAATATTCAAATCCGGCGCAGGTTTTAAAGTTCTTTAATATTGCTTTATCAAATTCTTCATCAGGAACAATTCTTCCGTTAACATAAGTATAGCTTATATTACCGAGAGGCTCATCTGTAAGTTTTTCTGTATAATACTCATCACTTGATATAAATTTTCTGGTTGCATCATTTAATAAATTAAATATATACGTAGACTCAAGCGGTGAAGAGTCTGGCTCTTCCAGAATAAGTATTGCAGCCTTGTGAAGTTCGTTTATTGAATCCCTATGGAGGTTTAGCTGTCTTAAAAGAACTGCAAGGTTATAATGCGCTTCAAACTTCATCGGCTCAAGCTGAATAGCTTCGCAGTATTCCAGACCTGCCTCTCTGTATTCTCCCCTCAGATGATGTGCAACTGCTTTGTTGTAATGTACATCATAGTTCTTTTTAATAAATTTTAAGGCTTTTTTATAAGCTTCTATTGCGTCTCCCAGATACGTATAAACAAGATATCTTTTATCAAGCGGCAAATACATAGCTTTTTGTTTATAAGCAACCCCTTTGTTATAATAAGCAAGCCCCCTGTTCATCTTTACACTTTTTACATTGCTGTAAACAAACGGTATCCAGAGTTTGAACAGTCTTAACTGGGCAACATAATCAAACTGGTCTATCGCTTCATCAAAAAACCCTAAATCCTCAGAATACACTATACCCAGATTCATACGCGCAAGAACAAATTTCGGATTGTGCTTTATTGCGTTTTCGTAAGCGTCTACGGCTGAAAAATAATCTTCGTATACAGCATAAATATTTCCTAAATTAAACCATGCCTCATAATGCTCCGGATAAAGTTTAAGTCCTTTGTGATAAAACTCAAGAGTTTTTGCCATATTATCCTGAGAATACGCCTGATCACCTTTGTAAATAAAGTACATCCCTTTTGCTTTCATGACCTGTTTTTCTATCCAGCCCCAGAAAAAAAATGTCAAAAGAGCAAGAATAACAAGCAGAATAACAAGCGTAACTTTAGAACATAATTTTCGTAAAAAACGTTTCATACAGCTGTAATTATACCATAAAGTTCGGATTATATAAAAGACGGATTGTCCTTGCCGGGAATTTGGTGTATATTAAGAGGATAAGAGAGGTCTTGCATGGAAAATATTTCTACAGTTTTTGTTCTGGATAAAAATGAACAGTCAAGAGAAGTTATAAAATCTTTTATAGAAGATTTAAGTTTTATAAAAGAAATCAAGTTATATGAAGATTACAGAGAAGGGTATGAGGCAATAAAGCAGGCTTCCAATCCTATAGTAATTATGGATATTTCTGACAATTTGGCGGAACTTAAAGAAATTGCTGATAATATTAAACTTGTTACCTCAAGAATCATCATTACTTCAATAGATTATTCCACGAATACAATCATTCAGGCTCTTAGATCAGGCGCTAAGGAATTTTTGCCAAAGCCTGTTTTAAAGGAAGATTTGATAAGAGTTTTAACAATGTTTGCGAGTATTTCTCCGGAGGATGAAAATACAGGGTCAAAAATAATAACCGTGTATTCAAACAAAGGCGGCATCGGCAAAACCACAATTGCAATAAATCTTGCCTCAGAGCTTGCAAAAGTAACAAAAGACAAGGTTGCGCTTATTGATTTAAACCTCCAGCTCGGGGATATTTCTACATTTTTGAATCTTAACCCGCCGTTTGATGTAAACTATGTTATTCAAAGGCTTATAGACAAAGATGATGATATTTTTATGAAGGGTTTTGAGAAATATAAGGATACTTCTCTGTACATTTTATCAGACCCGAGTTATATTGAACAGTCCGGAAGTATTACAACCCGGCAGATTTCCGCTCTGTTTACAAAACTGAAAAAAGTTTTTCCGTATATTGTAATAGATATGTCATCAAGCATTGATCCGATTTCATTAAAAATTCTGGATGAGTCGGATTGGATTCTGTTCACTACAATTGTCAATATTCCGGCAATAAGAAATGCGCAGAGATGTTTGAACCTCTTCCGCTCACGCAATTATCCGGCAAAAAAGGTGAAAATTGTTGTCAACAGATATATGGAAAATGACGAGATTAAAATTGAAGATATTGAAAACACACTGGGCGAGTCTATTTACTGGAAAATCCCGAACAATTATTTCACAATTATGGAAGCTATAAACAAAGGCGTAAGCATCTCGGAAATTAATCCCGACTCCAATATCGGCAGCAATTTCAGAGATTTTGCCTCGAAAGTTTCCGACGATATTATTGAACAGGCGGTTGTCCAATACAGAATGCCGGTTTAAGGAGATTAAATGTTAAATTGTTTTAAAAAAAGTTTTAAGTTAACAAATAAATATATTGTTCTGGCAACACCATTAATACTATTTTCGCTTTTTTCAAGCCTGTACATATTGTTTTCTCTGAGAGGTGATTTAATAAATATACTAACAGCGCTTATATTATTTGTATTTATGTTCGCTGCTTTTTTGTCCGGCTGGGCATACATGCTTAAACTTGTTGTCTCTGACTGCGCAAAAGATGAACCAAACGCTCTGATAAAAGAATTTCCCGCAGGAGTCGGAGAATACTTTCTGCCTGTTCTGGGATTGATGGTTAATATTCTGGTTTTGTCCGTATTATTTTTCTTTGCAGCCTATTTTATCGGAATGAAAACTATAGGCAATGTTGAAATTTCCTCAGCAGCTCTTTCCAGCGCAATGGAGTCAACAGAAGAACTTAAAAACTTTTTGATGTCGCTTCCGAAAGATCAGGTTCTCAAACTCAACCTTTGGAACCTTTTGATACTTGCAGCAATGGGAGTTGAATATTTTCTTCTGATGTTTCATCTGCCTGCAATTGTGTTCAAATGCACAAATCCGTTTAAAGCATTTTTTATTTCTTTGAAAGATATATTCAGTAAAGCCTTTTTTAAGAATATTTTGCTCTATCTTAGCATATTCTTTTCCTATGCGGTTTTATCTGTTTTGACAACAATTTTTACGCTCAATGTCATTACTCATTTTATATTTACACTGATAAATTTCTATTATATCGTATTTATCGGGGTTCTGGTATTTAATTATTATTATCAGAATTTTGTCAGAATCGGCGGAAAATTTGATGAAACTGTTTAAGGTTTAGTATAAACAAGTTCGACTCCGGAATTTACAAACCCGTATTTTTCAAGGAGTTTATCCGCATTGCAGGCAGAATCGTGTTCTCCTATTGAAACAAGAGATGTTTTATTGAGTTTTTGCGCAAGTTTTAAAGCAAGCGTTTCCCTCAAATCCGGTAAAAGATATTGCCAGAAATTACGGCATAACAAAACGGTATTTTCTTCCGGCAAACTCTCCACATCCTGAAAAATGTCGGAACATGCAAATTCAACCTTGTCTTTAATATTATTTTTAGGAATCAAAACTAAATCATTCTCAGGATTTTTTGCTTTATCAAATCTGAAAAAGTCTGTAAGCCTGTTATTTGTACAGTTGTTTATTTTGTATATGTCCGGAAGTTTTATACCAAGATGCCCTCTTTTCGCGCTTTCTATGTTATCAAAATCAATATCTCCGGCTTTTATCGGGAAATACTTTTCAGCTTTTTCACCCAGTTTTTGTATAAGTTTTACCACCAGAGAATACGGCTCCTGTCCGTTCGAGCATGCCTGATTAATTATATTAACTTTTTCAGCCTCCCTGTATTTATCTCTGATTAAACTTACGAATCTGTCCCAGTTCAAGTCTTCTCTAAAAAAATATGTGGTTGTTTTATACATCAAAGCGCCTTTTTTATCAAAAACGCTCCTTCTGTTTCCGTGAAAAGCAGGGGTATTGTATTTTGAAGATAGAATTTTCATACTCTTTTTAAAATCCGTAAAAAATAATTTTGCTAAGAAAGTTTTCTTATCATCTCATGAGCTTCTTCATCTTCAGGGAATATTGTAACAACTTTATCTAAATATTCAAGCGCTTTGTCGTTATCTTTTTTGCCTTCATAACATTTTGCAAGGCTCATCAAAACAGAAATATTATCCGGCTTTTTAACCAGAAGATTGTTAAATATATTTATTGCAGAATCAAACTCTCCGAGTTCATAATAAGTGAGCGCAAGAGTGTTTTGCGTTTCTATGTCAGGATTTTGTTCAACAGCATGAATGAGGAAATGTTTTGCTTCATCATACTCTTTTCTTGCAAACAAAATTCTTCCAGCGCAAAATTGAATATATTCATGATGCGGATTAATTTTAACCGCTTTCATAATGTATTCTTTAGAAGCGTCAAGCTGGTTCAGGATAAGTTTATTTAATGCCATAAACGTCAGGGCAAGGACATTATCCGGCTGCAAATCCAGAGCCTCCTGATAATATCTTTCCGCTTCCGTATTTTTGGAAATTGAATAGAGGAAATTTCCGTACTCAAATATTATTTCAAAATCATTCGGCGCAAGCTTTAGAGCAGTCTGAAACTCCTCCTCCGCGTATTTAAAAAGCCTTTTATTCAGAAAAATAATTCCTAAATCCTTATGAGCTTTAGCAATATCAGGATTCATTTTTATAACTTTTTTAAGTATTTTTTCAGCCGTATCCGTATCGCAGAGACTCGAGGAAAGAACCGCATACTGATGAAGGGTCTCTGCAGACGGTTTGTTTTTCAAAAGAATATTATCATAAATTTCTTTTGCTTTAGAAAGCTGATTTGTCTTAATATAAAGGCTTGCAAGTTTTTGTGCCGGAAGAATAAATTTCTGGTTAACATATACCATTTTCTCCAGCATGGAAATTGCGGTTTGAATATCTCCCAGTGCCTCGTAGCAGGATACAAGATTGTATTTATAATTGTCTTTCTCAGGATGCGCAATAAGGAGACTCTTATAAATATCCGCAGCTTCCCTGTATTGTCCGGATTTAACTTCTGACATAGCAAGAGCCACTTTAAACCCTTCATCCTCATCGTCAAGTTGAACGGCTTTTTTCAAATATTCGCATGCCTCCTGATGATTTTGCTGTATCTGGTAAACCGAACCGATATTATAATATGCCATCGGATTTTCCGGATCTAAATCAAGAGCTTTTTGATAGAACTTCAATGCTTCTTCTGTTTTTCTTGACGCCATACAGGCAGTACCCAGGCTGTTTAAAGTGCTCAGATTTTCAGGATTCTTCTCAAGCGCCTTTTTCAAAGGTTCAATACTTTTTTCAAACTCTTTGATTTTCATATAAGCCGTGCCTATTATGAAATCAAATATATAGTCCTCCGGATCAAGCGCCGATGCCTGATATGCGTATTTAATTGCATTTTCTGAATCATCAAGTTTCATAAGCGCAACACACAAGCTTTTATACGCTTCTATGTATTCAGGGCGCAGTTTTATTACAGAAAGGTAAGCATTTTTTGCGGAAATATAGTCGCCTGCATTGTCATAACAATTACCTAGATAAAAAAGAGAAGTGGCATCCTCCGGTCTGTATTTAACAACCGTTTCAAAGTTTTTACGCGCCTCCTCCCACTGATTAAGATTCACCTCAACAAGCCCTGCAAGCTTTATGAGTTCTACGTTATCAGGTTCTTCTTTAAGGGCGGAAGCTATCATTTCCTGAGCTTTATCAAATTCTTTTTCTCCGACCAGTTCGTTAATTCTATCTATATCAGCCATTTTTGATTCCTTTTTATGGTTTGTGAAGTGTAAAGCGTGAGAGGTGAAGGGACGGTTTTAAAATTTCTTTAATTTGACCTCGTTCACTTGTTTAATTTTTTAATGCTTACTTCACTCTTCACACCTCACTCTTCACACTTTAATTCCCGAAATAATTCTTCAATCCGGAAGTCAGATTTTTGTTTTTGCACAATTTTTTGAGCTTTGAAATTGCGCGGTTTTCAATCTGTCTTATTCTTTCTCTTGAAACTCCGTATATTGAACCGATTTCATCAAGAGTTTTTTTGTTTCCGTCATTGTTAAGCCCGAACCTTAAAATAAGTACATCTCTTTCTTTAGGGCTTAATTGTTCGAGCATGCCTTTTATATCGTCGAGCATGCTCTCCTGAGAAACAAGAGAATCCGGCGCAATTGTTGATTCATCCACAATGTAGTCAATAATCTTGTTTGAATCATCTTTTTGCCCTGTCGGAGTATCAATACTTATAGTCGACTGGGTTGCTTTAATTATTGAAGTAAGTTTGGAAACCGGAATACCCATCTTATCCGCAATTTCCTGCTTTACGGGAATTCTGCCGAGCTCTGTTGTTAAATCCATGGTTGCTTTTTTGATTTTGTTAATGGATTCAATCAGGTGGATAGGAAGCCTTATAATTCTTGCCTTGTCTGCAATTGCCCTTGTTATTGACTGCTGAATCCACCATGTGGCGTAAGTTGAGAATTTGTAACCTTTTGTATAATCAAATTTCTCGGTCGCTTTGATTAATCCTAAGTTGCCTTCCTGAATTAAATCAAGGAAAGAAAGTCCTCTTCCTATATATTTTTTAGCAATACTTACAACAAGTCTCAAATTCGCGTTAATAAGAACTTTTCTTGCAATTTCACTCTGGGTTTCATAAATTTTCTTGGCAACTTCAAGTTCTTCTTCGGCAGAAAGCAGCGGGATTTTGCCGATTTGCTGCAGATAAATTCTCACTGAATCGTCCGAGTTTACGGAATTTAAACTCTCTTGAGTTTTAGGCTCTTCTATTGAGATAGAATCCTCATCATCTTCAATAGGTTCAATACTGTTAAAATCTACGCCTTCATCAGAGATATCGTCTGCCATTAAGTTAAGTGTTTCGGTTTTTCTAGCCATATTATCTACCTCTTTTCTCTGCTTTAAGAATTTGCCTGCATCTCTCAAACAATATTATAGCAGCTGCGTTGGAAACATTTAAAGAATTAAAATTTGTTAACATCGGAATTTTTATTACAAAATCCGACAATTTTAATAATGATTTTGATATACCGGCATGCTCGGCGCCCATTATAAGCGCAAAATTCATATCTGTATAATCAACATCATAATAATTATCTTTAGCATGATGGTCAGATGCAATTACCCACCAGTTGTTTTCTTTTAGCCTTTGAACAGTGTTAACAAGACTGTTGACTTTGATTATTGAAATGTGGTTTATAGCGCCGGCGCTGGTTTTCTCTACAGTGGAATTTATTAAAACCCCTCGCCTTGAAGGCAGAATAATACCGTCAACTCCGGCACAAACACAGGAACGTATTATTGCGCCGACATTATGTGAATCTTCAACTCCGTCTAAAATTACAACCGAAGCATGCCCGCCGCGGTTTTGTTCTATAAAATCTTCCAAATCAACATATTTAATCGGAGAAACCTGCGCAATAACTCCCTGATGCCTTCCTTCCGGCACAAGCTGGTTGAGCTTCTGGATGTTTACAAATTGAAAAACAATGCCGCCGGCTTTTGCAAGTTCTTTTATTCTTTCTATTTTAGAATCAGCATGCGAAGCTGAGGATATGAGGATTTTGTTAAAAGTCCTGCTTCCTGCCTCTAAAGCTTCTATAACCGCATTTTTGCCGTATATGATTGTGTCCTGTTCCATTATTTTGATACCTTAAGCATGCGCTCAATACAATTTGCACTGCGCTTTCTGACGTTTTCATCAAGAGTTATTTCATTAACTTCATGCTCTAGTGAATACAAAATTTCATCAAGCGTCGTAAGTTTCATGCTCTCACAGAGCATGTTATTTTTTATTAATATAAATTTCTTATCCGGATAATCTCTTTCAAGTCTGTCACAAACACCTTTTTCAGTCACAATTACAAACTGTCTGTCCTTGCTTTTCCTTACATATTCCATAATTCCGCTTGTACTTCCGACATAATCACCGAGAACACTCACTTCCGGCTTGCACTCAGGATGGATAAGTATTTTAGCATTAGGATATTTCTTCCTTGCAAGCTCAATATCTCTTATTTCAACACCGTGGTGAACCGGACAATTGCCGTCATAAGTTATAACTTCAACATCTTTAAGCTTTTTCTCAACCCATTTGCCCAGATTAGCATCCGGAAGAAATAAAACCTTCGGAGTGTTAAGACTCTTAACAATTTTTAACGCATTTGAACTTGTACAGCAAATATCGCATTCTGCCTTAACTTCAGCGGTTGAATTTATGTAACATACAACTGGTGCATTTGGATGATTTTTTTTGAAATTTACCATCTGGTCATGGTTAATCATATCCGCCATAAGGCAGCCTGCATTTAGGTTTGGGAGCAAAACTTTTTTCTCCGGAGAAATTATTTTTGCAGTTTGTGCCATGAAATATACTCCTGCAAAAACTATAATATCCGCATCTGTCTCTTTTGCTTTCTGACTCAAATATAAAGAATCGCCGACAAAGTCTGCAACGCTGTCTACCTCTATATTCTGGTAACTGTGAGCAAGAATAATTGCGTTTTTCTCTTCTTTTAATTTCTTTATTTTTTCAATTAAATATTTCATTTATTTATCCTGTGTACAAATTTTAAATTTTATTGTACAATAAAAAAAAATAGGAAGAAACAGATATGAGTTTAAAGAAGAGCAGTATAGTAGGCGTGTCCGTTACGCCGGAGATAGGTTTAGAGGTTGCAATCATAGATTTTGCATCCCAAACAGTTGTAAAATACGGAACAAAACCGCTTGAATACGATACAAACAGGCGTGAAATTGCAGATATGGACTTATTTAAAGAAGCCCTGCAGGATTTATTTTTTGAACTGGGTATTCCAAAAGGAATGGAGGTTGTATTAAACCTGCCGTCCGTAGTGTTCAAAACAGTGGATTATCCTGCTGCAATGGATGAAGCACAAATCAGCAGCGCAATTGAAGAAGAGCTTGCTGACCATTTTATCTTCAAATCCGTTGAACCGGTAGTCAGTGCTACAAGATTGCCAAACTCTACCATACAGTTTAACAAAATAGCTTATACTGCCGCACAAAAGCAGATGGTTATTGAAATAGCGCTTAGCCTTAAAGATATGGGTCATAAATTATATGCTATCGACACCTCTGTAAATTCCGTGCTTAACGCATTAATGTACAAACAAAGGCTTGATATTACTGACGATGTATCATGGCTTCTTTTAATTGTCGATAATATGTGCTGCAGAATTATGACAATGAGCGGAAGTAATTATGTTGATACTTATGAAGAAAGAATCAGCATAGGCGAAGTTCTCGGTGATGCTGAAAACTACGGAACCGTAGTAAGCGCAGTATCTCCTATATTGAAAAATCTGCCGTCAAAATACCTTTGTGTAGTATCAAAAACAAATATTATAAGCGCAGAAGTACTTGCAAGTAAATTAACATACAGTGCTCCGATTATTCATCAGGAGGCTAACAGCTTCTCTAAAGAAGCTTTTCTGGATATCGGACCGGAAGTTGAACATAAATATGCAACTCTTGTGTCTCTTGATATTATCGGCGCTGCTATTTATAAAGAATTTGAGCAATACAGCAATGCCCACTTTAATTTATTCAATAAATCACTGGGTGACATCTATACAATGGATCAGCCTCCTGAATTCAATTTAGGCGGAAGTTTAATTGTATTAACCAATGCACTTCTGATTAAATTATTTATATTTATTGCATGTGTTGTTCTGATTCCTTGCTCAATTGGTTATGTATACTTAGTCGGACAAATCAATTCTGCAAAAGACGAACAAAAGTCATTAGAAGCAAAGGCAGCCCAGATTGAACAATTCTTAAAAGATAATGAAAATATATCTTCCGAATTGTTTGATGAAGGTTATGAAATCCGCATGGGATTAGAGCATAACAAAGGAATTTATTCTTATTATACAATTGTCGGAACAGAAATCCCTAAAAAACTCTGGCTTACGCATTTGCATCTGTCAGACAAAACCACTATTGAAGGACAGGCAGACAATCTGGAAAGTGTATATGCCTTCTTTAGAAGTATAAAAGATTACGATCCGAATTCTGATATAAAACTTCAAAAACTCGGATTGGCGGCTCAATCTAATATGCAGGTGATTCCTGCTGACGGCAGTGATGCCGGTTTTGATACGGATTCTATTTTGACATCATTGAATGCAGATTATTATGAATTTGTAATTTCTGATGAAGCACCGAAAAAGGCTAATACAAACAACAATAATAACAAGAAAAAACAGAGTTCAGGCAATATTGGTCTTCCGGAGTTGGAACCTTTAGAATAATAAAAAGAAGGATTAAAAATGGAAAAATATAAAAAATACTATGGTATAATTTTATTTTGTGCATTAGTTCTGACTGTTGTATATGTAGGATATCAGATGACAATGCCTAATTACAACACTTATTTATCAGAAAAAGCAAAAGTAGAAAAAGCGCAGAAAAAAATTGATGACTTAAATAATAAACTGCAGATAGTACAGAACAAAATTAAAAAGATTAAAGATTCAATTGTATCTTCCCAGAAGAAAATATATTCTCCTGTAGAATCTGATTTAGGTGATGAAACATTGTTCTTTACATTATATAATGATGTAATAGAAATGCTTCATGCAAACTCTATCAAGATTCAGGCTATAGATTACCAGTATAATCCAAATACGGATAACTTTGTTAAATTTGGTAAGGATATATACTTTGTCTGCGATATCAACATGGAATTGATTTCTAACTATGTAAATCTTGGAAAACTGATTCAGGACATCTATCAATATCCTTATTATATTAGAATTAATGATTTAGAAGTTAAACCTTATGCTAAAGATAAGAAAATCTTATTATCAAGTTTAAGCCTCAGATTATACGCTCATACAGAGCCGGCAGAAGCAGCAACAACACCTGCAGTTCCGGCACTGGACGGAGCTAATACTGCATTGCCGCAATAATGTTACAAGAATAAGCAAATACTTGATAATAAATTTTGTTTAGTATAGAATTTTTGTATCAACTCTGACAGTTGTGTTGTCAGCAAGTTAAGCCGGCACCCATCCTAACCTTCCCTCATAAGGGAAGGAAAGCGCCAGATTTGACGTTAAGCCGATGAATGACAATTGAATATGAGTGCGGAAGTAGCTCAGTTGCCCAAGCGAGGCTAATTTGAGCAACTGCACAAAGAAAGCGAAGTTGAGCCGAGCGTATCTGAGATATACTCTACCAACTGAGCGGTTGAAAGTTTAATAAGTTTGAATATGAGTGCGGAAGTAGCTCAGTTGCCCAAGCGAGGCTAATTTGAGCAGCTGCATAGGAAAAGCGAAGTTGAGCCGAGCGTATCTGAGATATACTCTACCAACTGAGCGGTTGAAAGTTTAATAAGTTTGAATATGAGTGCGGAAGTAGCTCAGTTGGTAGAGTATCTGCCTTCCAAGCAGACTGTCGCGAGTTCGAGTCTCGTCTTCCGCTAATAAAAAAGAGTCCTTAAAGGACTCTTTTTTATTGTTTTATTAATACAATAAGTAAAGTAGTAGTGTGGAGCTTGCCCCACACTACTTAGCTTTTAGTGTTATTGCTTGAAAAAAATAACCATATGCGCTATAATTAAAAAGTAAAGGAAAAGCCCTAGCTGGGACTAGAGCTTAACCACTTCCTTTACAGGGCAATTTGTAAAGTAGCTATCATCACTAGAATGGTGATAGCTATTTTTATCAGCCATTTTGCCATGCAGACCTCCTTTCTCGGCAAATAACCACAAAATTTGTTGTTCCGAGAGAAAGTCTTAGAAAGTGCTTCCTTGCATATAAATATGCATATCTATTTTACCATACAAAAAGCAATAATCAATTAATCGGTAGTGTGGAGCAAGCTCCACACTACTCGGTTTTCTTATACAGCCAGCTTATCGTATTCGCGTTTAATTTCCTGAATATCCTGCCACATAAGCCATTTAGGACTGCCTTTCTCTCTTGAATCATTTCTTAGAAGATAAGAAGGGTGAAAAATCGGCATCATTTTCGCGCCATAAACATCGACAATTGCACTCTCGGGTGGAAACCAGCTCCCTCTGATACGTGTAATTCCGCCTGCATTACCTAAAATAGATTGAACTGCAACATTTCCGCAGAGCAGAATAATTTTTGGTTTTATAATTTCTATTTGAGCTTTCAAATATTCCCAGCATGCTTCTTTTTCGTCTGTAAGCGGATTCCTGTTATCTGGCGGACGGCATTTGAGGGTATTACAGATATAAACATCTCTTTCCCTTGTAAACCCGACCGAAGCAAAAATTTTATCCAGAAGCTGTCCGGCTTTTCCGACAAAAGGTTTTCCCTGCATATCTTCATAATATCCGGGCGCTTCTCCTATCAGCATTAGTTTCGGGTTCGGAATTCCGTCATCAAAAACAATGTTGTGTCTGGTTTGAAAAAGCGGACATTTCCGGCAGGAAAGGCATTTTTCCCTGATTTCATTTAATTTTTTACGAAGTTCTTCTGTTGTTTCCATCTTTTTAATTAAGTTATTGTCGGCTTAATAAAGCCGACCTACACTGCCACTTTGTCACTTTAGATAAACCAGCTCTTTAACCTTTTTGCGCTGGATTTTTCTTGTAGCAGTTCTCGGCAGAGCCTGCTTAACAACAGATATATTAATCGGACGCTTGTATGGAGTAAGCCTTTGTGAAAGCTTTTTAACTTCATCTTTCATAAGCTTGTCCAGGGTAGCGTCGTCATATTTATTCTTTAATTCTTCCGCCGGAACAACAACAGCTGCAATGTCTTCCGTGCCGTCTTTTGCGCCGCCTTCACGTGAAACGCCGAAAACACATACTTCTGCAAACAGGTCGCTTTTCTCAAGGACAGCTTCGACTTCCTCCGGAAAAACTTTTTTACCGCCGGAAAGTACAATCATATTCTTAATTCTGCCTGTAATATAAACTCTTCCCTGCTCATCGATTCTGGCAATATCGCCTGTATGGAACCATCCGTCTTTATCGATTGCTTCATTAGTCAAATCCGGCTGGTTATGATATCCTTTCATAATCGAAGGACCTTTGAGTAAAAGTTCGCCTGTCTGAGGGTCGGTTTTTGCTTCATAGCTTGGAAGCGGCTTGCCTACAGAGCGGAGGTCTCTATGCCGTTCTATATTAATTGTCGCAATCGGACTTGTTTCAGTAAGCCCGTAAACTTCATAAACCTGAATACCGACTCTCTGGAAGAATTTTGCGACATTCAAATCAAGCGGCGCTCCGCCGGACATACAGCCCTTGAATGAGCCGCCAAAACACTTATGAATCTTTCTGAACATGAGTTTTTTAGCCCAGATAAACGGAACAAATTTTGCAAAATGGTATAAAAACGGGAATATTTTCTGAGAAAATTTAGAAGTGTTTTTCATCTCGGCTTCCAAACCTGTTTTCAAAAGCTTCAAAAATGCCGGAACAACAACCATAAATGTAATTTTTCTGTCACGCATTGTATTTAAAATATCTTTTGGCTTCAAATTATGCGTGTAATATACAGTAAATCCAAGATTCAGGAAAGTCGAAAAACCGACTGTCATTTCAAACAAATGGTTCATCGGAAGAATTGATAATACTCTTACATCACCGTATGGAAGAATTTTATCAAAAGCCGCTTTCAAATCCTTAAGCTGCGCAAGCATATTACCGAAAGTCGTTTCGACCCCTTTTGGCTTGCCTGTTGTACCGGAAGTATAAATTATAAAAACCGTAGATTTTCTTGAGCGGTGTCTCCATTTGCAGGTGTAATTGTTCGGAATCGTATAAATGCTCTCTAAATTGTCATAAACAGGATGCTCATCCATTACTATAATATGCTTAAGAGACGGAATAACTTTCTGGAGTTCAAGCGCTTTATCTATATAAGTCTGCGAAACAAGCATTACAGATGGCAGACAGTCTGAAAGAATTGATTGAAGCTCATATTTTGTAAGTTTTATATCAAGAGGAACGGTAATAAGCCCCGCAATAACAGAGGCGAAAACACAAGCTCCGTATTCAGGCTTGGATTCTGAAAGTATTGCAAGCTTTTCTTCCCGCTTAAGCCCTAAATCGTTCATCAAATATGCCGCAAGCCTTCTGGACATCAGACCCAGCCCGTCGTATGTAATTTCCTTCCAACCGAACTGCGTTTTCATCCCGAGTGCAATTTTGCGCGCATAAATATTTGTCTTATCTTCAAGTAAAGATAATACGTTGCTTTCACGTTCCTTCATACTTCCTCCTGAATACACCATAGCCTCAATCAGCATTATACCAGAAGAAAGAAACTAAGAAAACTTATCTTAATATTTTGTGACAATTTTATGTGTTATGCAGAACAATTTCGCCGGTTTCGAGAGTCGGCTTAACGTCAATAACCCTCTGGTTTGTACTTCCGACCCAGTGCGCATTGTTATCCAGAAGCTCCTCGACAAACTTACCTTCCGCAATAACGTCAATGTCAGCAATATCCGGAATATCTTTAATTTCTTCCCACAAAAAACCTGTATAAAGCCAGATGGTTTTCTGAGGCAATTCTTTTCTGATTTTTTTAATTAATCTGAAAACTTCTTCTCTGTTAAACGGATGCAGAGGATCGCCGCCGGAGAAAGTTATGCCGGAAATATGAGGTCGTGCAAGCGCTTCAAATAACTCATCTTCAGCAGCCTCATCAAAAGGAATACCGCCGGCAACATCCCAGGTAATCGGGTTCTGGCAGCCGTGACAGTGATGTGTGCACCCTGCAGTCCATAAAACAACTCTCAAACCGTCGCCGTTAAGCATGTCATCTTTTGTAATATTGTGATAATTCATCTCTTTCTATACCTCTTCTCCAATATATCTATCATATCATTGACATAAAATTTGTACAAAATTTTAAGTTCTATGAAGGAGAAGGAAAGAAAAAAAGACCGGTTTAAAACCGGTCTTTTACCTATATACTAACCTCTACACATATTATTTACGCAAGAAATCAGGGATTTGAATGTCTGAAAAATTAGACATTGTAGGAGCTTTAGGCTGTTGTGTATTATTGAAAGCTCCGGAGAAGAACTCTGCTGCGCTGATTGAGCGGTTTTCAACCTTTTCTTCAATCGGCATTTGAGACTTAAGTTCAAACCCTGTTGCAATAACAGTAATCTGGATTTCACCCTGAATATTGTCATCAACAACCGCCCCGATGATAACTCTTGCATCATCCAATACTGCATCGTTAATGATATTTGTCGCGTCAGTAACTTCATGAAGCGTCATATCAGGACCGCCTGTAATGTTAACAATAACACCTGAAGCGCCGTTGATTGAAGTTTCAAGAAGCTGTGAGTTAATTGCAATTTTAGCAGCTTCAATAGCTCTGCCTTCACCGGTACCGCGACCGATACCCATAAGAGCTGAGCCTGATGCAGCCATTACACTCTTAACATCGGCAAAGTCAACGTTAATCAAGCCCGGTATAGTAATTATGTCTGAAATACCCTGAACACCTCTTAGAAGAACTTCATCAACAACAATGAAAGATTCCTGAAGTGATACACGTCTGTCTACAACATCTAGCAGCTTGTCGTTCGGAATAACAATAAGAGCGTCAACAGATTCTCTTAATTTTTCCAGACCCTGCTGAGCCTGATTCTGTCTTCTCTTTCCTTCAAAAGAGAACGGCTTGGTAACAACACCGATAGTTAAAATACCTAAATCTTTTGCGATTTTAGCAACAACAGGAGCAGCACCGGTACCTGTTCCGCCGCCCATACCTGCAGTTACGAAAACCATATCAGCGCCTTCTATTGCGCTTGTAATTTCCTGCTGCGCTTCTTCTGCAGCCTTTTCACCAACCTGAGGCTCACCGCCGGCGCCAAGACCGTTAGTTAATTTTGCTCCAAGCTGGATTTTATTTTTGCATACAGAGTAATTTAATACCTGTAAATCTGTATTCATTAACCAGAATTCAACGCCGGTTAAACCTGATTTAATCATTCTGTTAACAGCATTTCCGCCGCCGCCGCCGACACCGATTACTTTAATTTTTGCGGGATTAATACCCGGAGCAGGCTGCAGCTCCATATTGTCAGACGATTGAACATTTTCAATCTCTTTTCTTCCAAAAATATCCGGTCCTAAATTGTCCACGATTATTCCTCTTTTTCTACATTAACTATACTATACCACTATAGTAACATACTATTTTAAATAGAAACAAATGTAAAGTTATTAGAGCTAAATTTAATATAAATTTACATGATAAAACCATGTCGTAACAAGGGTTAGAAGGTTTTGCAAACAGAGAAATTAAGAAATGTAAATTTTTTTTAATATAGTTAGCAAAAAAATCTGTTATAAGGTTTCAGGATAGTAAGAAAGTAAAAATAATGTCAGCTTTTGGTGATTACAAATCATATAAACAATTTGAGCCGGCGTATGAAGGCTGGCACGACAGGCGCGAATATGTAGAAGCCAAGCGTCTGGAATATTTGCGCAGAAATCCGGAAAAGATTGATAATAACGATATACAGCGCGGCAAAACACTTATTCACGCAATTGATGTTATGGATGAATATTCCCAGAAGCGCGCTGAAGATATGGAAGTCGCAACAGAAACAGCTGTAGGTTACGGACTTGACGCAGCAATTTTCGGCGGGGCTGCAATAGGCGGTCTTATCGGGAACTTGAAACCTGTTAAGAATTCTGTACAAAAATATTTCAAAAACAGTAAGAATAAAAAATTAATAGCAACGGCTTTACCTATGGGGGTTGGCGCAATTGCCGGCATTATTGCGGCATTTCCTCTCTATGCATGGGCAGCAAAGGCGGAAATAGCTGCCTCAAGACGCGGAAGATTTGAAGCTATGCGGAAAGATTTAAAAAATCCAAAAGGGTTTGCAATTCTTACGGACGAGCAGGCAAAACTTGCAAAGGAGAGGGCAAAAAATATTGTTCTTGAATCTGACAAAAAACATAGTTTCCAAATCGGGCAGAACCTGAAAGCCCTCAAGGATATGGCTCTTGACAGCAAAGAGTATAAAGCACATAAAAAACAGTTTGATTTAGAACTTATGGAAGCCGAGAAGCATTTTAACGACCGGATGACACCTGAGGAGGTTTTAAAAGCCAAAAAAGACCAGCAGCTTTTGACCAAACTTGTGGAAAAAATTGATATAGCATCTCAGGATTATGCGGAAAATGCCGAGCTTGCAACCCAAACTGCAGTAGTAGGGGCTTTAGGGTTTGGAACATTATTCAATATTGCTTTAAGCAAATTTTTAAAAGCAATAAAAATAAAATCAGAAGGCAAAATTACAGCAATTTCACAGGTTGTTTCAATATTAATCCCGATAGCGCTTTCAATTGCCGCTGCACAAATTCAGAAGCAGGCTTCCAGAGTGGGAAGGTTTAAGATTAAGCAGGAACTACTCAACAATCCGGAAAAACTCGTCTATGTATCCGACGAAAACACCGGCGAGATTAAAAACATTGCAGTACAAAAAGAGCGCAAAGATAATATTTTTAAGTTTCTTACTAATGTATGGAAAGATAACAGAGAATATAACAAATATAAAAAGACAGCTGCAAAAGAAGAAGAAAAATTCTATAAAGCTGTAGAAACACTCGATTTGAGTCCGGAACAGATGAAAGATGCGCAAACTTTGCAGAGAAATGCTTTCAAAACCTTCAATAAAGTTGATGAAAAATCCCAGAAGTATTCTGAAAGCATAGAAGCTCTGGGGCAGGCAGTAGCACTTCCGATTTCACTTTTATTTACCGGAGCCGGCGCTGCTATCGGTACAAAATATCTCGTAAAATCCGCAAATATGAAATCAAAGCTTGCAATGGCTTCAAATATGAGTAAATATCTCGGAATTATCCTTTTCAGCACAATTCCGTCGGTTTTAGTAAATGCATATATTACAAAAGAACAGAAAAAGGCTTCAAGGATTGCAAATATGCTTGCAATAAATGAAATGCAGGATTACAGATTTTTCAGATAATAATACTTGATTTCTGTTATTGGCGTTTTATAATTAAATATATTGAACAGTATATCGGGATGTAGCAGGGTCTCCCGTTGACAAGGTGCCGGTGGCACGTTGGAAATGGGGCAGGCGAGTTGAGAGCGGAAGCTCGAGCGAGCCGTTTAGAAGATTGACCAAACTGCGCGTTCCGGAAAGTTTAACAATTGAATAGTATATCGGGATGTAGCGCAGTTTGGTAGCGCACCGTGTTCGGGTCGCGGGGGTCGCAAGTTCGAATCTTGTCATCCCGATTTTTTAAAGAAGAAGCTTAGGGGCTTCTTTTTTTTGCGGAAGATTTGTGTAAGAGTTAAATTGACAAATATTGACAACCAATTGAAATTTTCTATTGATTGATTAAAATATAAGTGTAAAATTAACACTAGACGAAACTTAAAAAACAGGGATTGGAAATATGACAAATAAGAATATAAGAAATATCGCAATAATTGCGCACGTTGACCACGGCAAAACAACGTTAGTGGATTGCATGCTTAAACAAAGCGGAGTTTTCAGGGAAAACCAGCAGGTTCAGGAAAGAGTTCTGGACAGTAATGACCTTGAACGCGAACGCGGTATTACTATTCTTTCAAAAAACATTTCCATTAATTATAAAGGAACAAAGATTAATGTTGTGGACACTCCGGGTCACGCGGATTTTGGCGGCGAAGTTGAGCGTGTACTGGGCATGGTTGACGGCGCGCTTCTTATCGTTGATGCGGCAGAAGGTCCTATGCCCCAGACAAGATTTGTTTTATCAAAAGCACTTGAACTCGGAATTAAAATTATTGTTGTAATCAATAAAATTGATAAACCTGCAGCAGATCCGGACGGAACGTTGGACAAGGTTTTTGATTTGTTTACAGAACTCACTGACAGAGAAGATTTGATTGATTTTCCTTATATTTATGCAAGCAGCCTTCACGGCTTTGCAATTAAACATCTTGAAGATGAAAAGAAAGACATGACACCGCTTCTGGATTGTATTTTAGAAAATATTCAGCCTCCCGCCGGAGATGCTGACAAGCCTTTCCAGTTCAGAGCAACAACTCTCGATTACAATGAATACGTAGGAAGAATCGTTATCGGGCGTATCGTAAACGGAAGAGTTCATTCTCAGGAGCAGGTTGCATGGGTTAAAGCTGACGGAACTGTCGAAAGAGGGAAAATTACAAAGCTTTTCGGGTTTAAAGACCTTGGAAGAGTTGAAATTGAAGAATCAGAAGCCGGAGATATTGTCGGTATTGCAGGTTTTTCAGACATTCATATCGGTGAAACTTTGTGCGACCCGAACAATATTAATCCGCTTCCTTTGATTCACGTTGACGAACCGACTTTACAGATGAATTTTTCAGTAAACGACAGCCCGTTTGCAGGTCAGGAAGGTAAGTTTGTAACATCAAGACAGCTTAGAAAAAGGCTTTATGATGAGTTAGAAAAAAATGTAAGCTTGAGAGTCGAGGACACGGACTCTACAGATTGTTTCAAAGTCAGCGGCAGAGGCGAATTGCATCTCGGGATTCTTATTGAGACGATGAGAAGAGAAGGATACGAATTTCAGGTATCCAAGCCGGAAGTTATATATAAAGGCGAAGGCGAGAATTTGCAGGAACCGTTTGAAAACCTTCTGATAGATGTTCCTGAAGAATATGCAGGCTCCTGCATTGACAGGCTTTCCGGAAGAAAAGCCACCATGCTTGAAATGCAAAACAACGGAAACAGAACAACTATGAGATTTTCTATTCCGGCAAGAGGTTTAATCGGGTTCAGAACTGAATTTATCCGCATGACAAGAGGCGAAGGTATTATGTACCATACATTTGATGAGTACAAACCTTATGCCGGAGATATTCCGAAACAGAGATGCGGCTCAATTCTGGCTCACGAACAGGGCGAAGCTATTCCTTACGCTCTGGCGCAGTTTGAAGACAGAGGTGTATTCTTTGTAACTCCTAAGACTAAAGTCTACAGAGGAATGATAATCGGCGAAGGCAACAGACCTCAGGATATTGTTGTTAATATCTGCAAAACAAAGAAATTAACCAATATGAGAAGTTCAACGGCAGATGTTATGGTAACTTTGCAGGCGCATAAAGAACTTTCGCTTGAAGACTGCCTTGAATACATCGGCGATGACGAACTTGTAGAAATCACTCCTCAAAATATCAGAATGAGAAAACAGGATCTGGTTAAGTTCAAAAGCATATAAACCGGGCATTCACGTGATGAAGGGGTAAATGTATCGGTCTGGTATCAAGACTTCCTGGAGTGCAGTCATTCTGAGCCCAACAGTAATTCAGGGGCGAAGAATCTCTTTAACTAGTGAATAGTGAGGAGTGAATAGTGAATAGATATTCAAGTAAGTTAACAAAAGTTATAGAGATTCTTCGGGCTGACGCCCTCTGAATGACAGCACTTTGGTAAGTGAACTTACAAGTCTCACGTCATTGCGGGGGTAAATGAATTAGATTATTAAGTAAACCTACAAGCCCGATGTCATTGCGAGGGAACAGCAATTCAGCCCGAAGCAATCTTAAACATATTGGACAATTGAATAGTTTTTGTTGGGTTTCACCCAACTTACAGTTCTATTCACTATTCACTCCTCACTATTCACTAAAAAACACCGGAGCAATATAAAATATGAAATACATAGCATTAACAGATATACACGGAGAGTTGGGAAAACTTGAAAATGTTCTTGCAAAAATAGATACAAAACCTGACGACGTATTCGTTTTTATGGGCGATTATATTGACCGCGGTCCGGACTCCCGCGGAGTTGTCGACAGGATTATTGAACAGGGAAATTCAAACAAATGTATTTACCTCATAGGTTCGCACGAATATGCACTTTTGCATTCTGATGAAGAGTATTACAGATATTTGTTTGACAACTACGGCGGACCTGCAACTGTCCGGAGTTACGGAAGTTTTGAAAATATTTTTAAAATTCACGGAGATTTTTTCAGAAGCCTTAAATTCTACTATCTTACGGATAAATACCTTTTTGTACATGCCGGAATTAATCCTGATTATCCTCTTGATGAGCAGCAGGAAGAGGATTTAGTATACATTAGAGGCAAGTTTATTTATTCAAAACACAACCTTCCGCAAAAAATTATATTCGGACACACGGAGTTTGAAGAACCTTATATTGATGAAGGCAAAATCTGTATTGACCTTGGCTGCGGAAAATATCCGGAGGCGCATTTGTGCGCTTTAATTCTTAATGAGGACGGCAGCGAAGAATTTATCTATTCTGATTAGGTGTTTCAGAAGAATCATTTTAGCAGTTTCTCTGACAATTCTCCGAATTGTTCAATCGAAAGCTTTTCACCGCGGATATTTTCGTCAAGCTTCATTTCTGCAAGTATTTGAGAAACTTTGTTTTTGTCAAATCCTGCACCTGTAAGACAGTTTTTCAAAGTTTTACGTCTCTGAGAAAAAGCAGCTTTGATTGTTTTTCTAAAATGCTTATAGTTAGTAAGTTTTAACAGTGGTTCCGGTCTAACCTTCATGGATACAAGAGCGGAATTAACTTTTGGCGCGGGATAGAAAGATTTTCTGCCAACGAGCCTCAAGATTGAACATTCCGCCCAGAATTGGGAAAGAATTGAAAGCAGCCCGTACTGTTTGGCAGGACTTTTTTCCGTTGCAACAATCCTTCTTGCAACTTCTTCCTGAACCATCAGAATGATGTCTTTAATCCGATTCCTGTTTGAATTGTTTAAATCGTCGATTTCTCCAAGAAGATGGGCGATAATCGGAGAAGTTATATAATAAGGAATATTTGCGACAACTTTAACTTTCTCTTCCGTTAAATCAGCAATTTGCGTTTTTAAAATGTCGTTATGTATAATCTCCAGATGGTCACATTCAAGCTTGTTAAGCTCTTTAACCGCTTCTTCATCAAGCTCAACCGCTATAACTTTTTTTGCGTATTTAACAAGCTGTTCGGTCACAAACCCTACGCCTGGTCCGATTTCCAAAACAACATCGTCCGGCTGAATATCTGCAAATTCAATAATATCAGAGATTACATCAGGGTTAATCAAGAAATTCTGACCTAATCTTTTTTTTGTTCTAAAGTATTTTGCGCGTTCAAAATAATCCACCATGGTATTTATAATAGTACAAACAGGGAAATGTTAAAACTTATAATCTCTCCTAAAATTATAATGTCTTTGATATAATAGGGAAAGGAGAATATCGTGAGTTACTTAAGCGCAAAACCTAAAGAACATCTGGAATACAATCAACTCTTGGACGAATTTTTACTCGGGTGTAAAACAACAAAAAAAATCGGTATGGAATATGAGCGTATTCCTATTATAAAGCTAACGAATCAGGTTGCGCCATATGGCGGTGAATACGGAGTTTGCGAACTTTTACGGGAGTTTGCAAGAAACGATAACTGGGATTATATCTTAGATGATATTCATATAATAGGACTCAAAAAAATTCACGATACAATTACACTTGAGCCGGGATGCCAGATAGAATTAAGCATTGAGCCTCAGGAATTTATCAGAGATTTAAAAAAACGCATTGAAGAAATCGATTCTGAATTGCTACCGGTTCTGGATAAATTCGGGATAAAACTTATTAACAAAGGCGTTTCTCCGACTACCACGTATAAAAATATAAAACTTTTGCCTAAAAGACGGTATCATCTTATGGCAAATTATCTCTGGGGAATATTATCTGATGTTATGATGAGAGAAACAGCAGGAATTCAGGTCGGGGTAGATTATAAATCCGAAGAAGATGCCATGAAGAAATTCCGCATAGCAAACATGATGATGCCGTTTGCAACTGCAATGTATGCAAATTCACGTTACAGAGGCGGAGTTGATACAGGATATAAATCCTTTAGAGCGCTTGCCTGGCTTAATACAGACAACGAACGCTGCGGATTTGCAACAAAATTTCAGGACGGCATGGGGTTCAAAGATTATGTTGAACTTCTTCTTGATACTCCGATGATTTTCATTAACCGTGACAACAGAACCGTTAATATGAACGGCAGACTGACTTTCAGGCAGTTTATGGACAAGGGATTTGAAGGTTTTGATGCGGAAATTGACGACTGGCAGCTTCATTCAAATTTGTATTTTCCGGAAGTCAGACTCAGAAACTTTATAGAAATCCGCAACCACGATTGTGTAGGAGGCGGACTGGAATATTCTATCCCTGCGCTCTACAAAGGCATAATGTACAATCCGTCCGCGCTTGAAGAAGTTCAGAGCATGCTTGTTAAGTATTCGTATAATGAAATTAATGAACTAAGATACAATGTCGCACGATACGCAATAAATTCCAAACTCAGAAAATTCCCTATTTCCGGAATTTGCAAAGAGCTTGCGGAAATCGCTTATTATTCACTCAAAAACCAGTTTGAAGATGAAGAAAAGTTCCTTGAGCCGTTGATGGAAATGCTTAAGCAGAACAAAGTTCCGGCAGATATGGGATAGTAAATTTTCAAACAGCGGTCACGCGGCTAAGATGGCTAAAGCCCGACAATAACTTTTCCGGTGGGAACGCTAACGCTTTTCCCACCCTACGCCGACTCAAAGTGCCGTCATTGCGGGGGTAAATGAATTAGGTTAGTAAGTAAACCTACAAGCCTCACGTCATTGCGAGACCCGTGAGGGTCGTGGCAATCCATTTTCTATTCACTATTCACTCCTCACTATTCACTCACAAAATACTCCCCCTTCATAAATATTTACAAGTTGAAAAGATTTTTTTGATAGGATATTATTATATTGAAGAATTGTGCACGGGGAGTAAATGGAAAATAATTATTTTGCACTGTTGGCTAATGACGTAAAAAAATTATGGAACGGGCTGGATGGTAACCAGAAGCTGGGTATGCTGGCTTTAATCATCCTTACAATAGTCGCTGCGACATTTTTCCTGTCAAAAGCCATGGAGCCGGATTGGGTAGTATTATATTCAGACCTTAACGAAGTTAATGCAATGAGCATTGTTGAGGGTATGAAAAAGAACGGATATCAGTATAAAGTATCGGAAGATCATAAGACAATACTTGTTCCTTCTAATGTTCGTGATGATATGCGGGTATTTGTTGCCGAGAATGATTTAATAAAAGACGGAGATACGGGTTTTGAATTATTAGACGATATGCAGCTCGGCTCTACTGATTTTAAAAACAAATTAACCAAACAAAGAATTTTTCAGGGAGAACTCACCCGCTCTATTGAAAAAATTCAGGGCGTAAAATACGCCAGAGTTCAGCTTGCGGAACCTGAACGTTCAATTTTTGATGACAATGATGAAAAACCGACAGCTTCAGTTGTTCTTGTTTTGGAGCCGGGTTATAAAATAAAAAGTTCTCAGGTTAAAGCTATCAAAAACCTCGTTGCATACGCAATTCCGAGAATGACAGCAGAGCAGGTTTTTATTACTGACCAGAACGGAAACAGTCTTTCTGATGAAACGTCTAAAAATTCTACCGATATGGAAAGCTTTAAATCCAATCTGGAAAAAGAGACTGCCAAAAAGGTTTCAGATGTTCTGGAAAAAATCGTTGGAAAAGGAAACGTATCAGTTCAGGTTAACGCAGATATTGACTTCAATTCAGCAAAAGCTACAATCGAAAGCTATATACCTGTTAATGATAAGGGCGAAGGTGTTGTTACAAGCTCGCAGACGGAAGTTGAGACATACGAAAATCCGAACAATGTCCCAAACCCGAATAATGTTAACCAGAGAAACCTGAATTATTCAAAACAAAAGACGGCAATTAATTACAGCGTTTCAAAAGAGGTCAAACAGGTTGTTTATGCGCCCGGTACGGTTAAGCGGCTTTCAATAGCAGTTGCCGTTAATAAAATTCTAACTGACTCCGAAAAAGAAGAATTAAAAAATCTTGTACTTTCTGCTGCCGGTGTAGATTATTCAAGAGGGGATGTAATATCCGTGTCCGGACTTCAGTTTGAAGGGGCAACGATTGACAAGCAGGCTAAAGAAGCTTTCACGGAACAGTATCAGAAAGAACAAATGTTCTATTTCATTACTTCCTCTGTAGTTCCGTTGCTGGTAGTTCTGATTCTCGGATGCTTTGCTCTGTATATACTTAAGAATTTCATATCTAAACTTCCATCGGCAAGGCGTACAGAGAAGATTGCTTATCAGGAAGAACCTGTTGTAGAACATCAGGAAGAAGTTGAGCAGGAAGAAGATATGCCAAAAATAGAATTGAGCAGGAAAGAAATAAAATCTCAAAAAGAACAGAACATTAATGAACTTAATGAAGCTGTCATGGCATCACCAGAAGATGCTGCCAAACTCTTGACGTCATTTATCAGGGATTAGGAGTCCAATCAGCGGTCAAGAGGGTTTAAAACATTTAAACAAGTGAAATTTGACAACTTAATAGAATATATAGAAACTGGTGACTGAGTGATTAAGTGACTGAGATAATAAAACTGTAGGTTGGGTGAAACCCAACAATAACTTGACAATTAAATAAAAATAGATTACCGAAAAATCAAAGGTTTTCCCGTAAAGACAAATGGATTGCCACGACCCTGACGGGTCTCGCAATGACAGCAGGGGTAAATGTATTTGGGTTGTCAGGTGAGACTACAAGCAAGTCGTAGGGTGGGAAAAGCGTCAGCGTTCCCACCGGAATAGAAAAGTTATTGTCGGGCTAAAGTCCTACATATATTTCTTACAGGTATAGCGCCATTGCGGGGGTAAATGATTTCAGTCAGGAGGCAAGCATACAAGTCGGGCGTCATTGCGGGGGTAAATGTTTGGGCTGGTCGGCAAAACTACTAGTTGGCGTCATTGCGAGGGAACAACCATTCAGCCCGAAGCAATCCGGAACGAGGGTTAACCCCTCACCCGCATCCGTAACTTTCGCCTGACGGCTCAAGAACGGCTGCTCCCTCTCTTGGATTATTCGGGGTGTCGGAAAGTTCACAGCTTTCCTCCACCTTACGGGCTGGGCAAAGCCGTCGCCCTACCGAAAATCCGCTCTCCCACAAGGGGCGAGGGGAGAGGTAAAATAATCAGGGAGACATTACCAATGTCCCCCGACCAAAAACCAAAACGCCCGTTGCAGCCCTCTAGTAGCAGAGTCAGCAGAGGATGACGGGAAGAGGTAAAATAATCAGGAGGGCATTACCAATGTCCTCCGACCAAAAACCAAAACGCCCGATGCAACCCTCCGGTAGCAGAGTCAGCAGAGGAGGACGGGGAGAGGTAAAATAATTAGGGAGGCATTACCAATGTCCTCCGATAAGTAAGGTAAAAAAAATGGGTATAGAAGAAATAAAAAAAGCGAAAGAAGAAGCGAAAAAGACGATAACCCGTCCGAGTCAGAAGGTAGCGGCGTTGTTAATTGCGCTGGGTCCGACAACCGCTTCTGAAATCCTTAAAAATATAAAAGATGAAGATTTATTGGAGCAAATAACGCTTGATATTGCGAATTTAGGCAAGATTTCCGATGAAGACTTGAATGAAGTTTTGCTGGAATTTAAGACTGTTTTTCAGGCAAGAAATTATATTGCGCAGGGCGGTGTAAGTTATGCAAAACAATTGCTGTCGCAAACTTACGGTGAAGCTGAGGCTGCCAAAATGCTTGAACGTGTTAACTCTATGGTTAACACAAACCCGTTTTATTTTCTAAACGACGCAGATCCGTCACAGCTTGCAAACACTTTTGCTTCAGAAAATCCGCAATTATTAGCGCTAATATTAGCATACTTAAGACCGGAGCTTGCGGCGCAGGTTCTTGCGTTTCTGCCTCCTGATATTCAGGCGGTTGTTTCGATGAAGATTGCAGATATGACGCCTACAAACCCGGAAATTTTGTCTACAATTGAGGATATTGTAGAGCGCAAATTTTCAGCCCTTCTGGTTCAGGATTTCTCAAATGCCGGCGGCGTTGAGTCTTTGGCAAATATTCTTAACTGCTGCGACAGAGGTACTGAAAAGAATATTATGGAATGGCTTGATATTGAAAACCAGAAAATGGCTCAGGAAGTCAGGGATCTTATGTTCGTATTTGAAGATATTATTATACTTGATGACAGAGCTATTCAGAGACTTCTTCGAGAAATCGATACAAAACAGCTTGCACTTGCACTTAAGGGAACGAAAGACGAGATTAAAGAAAAAATCTTCAAGAATATGTCTGAAAGAGCAAGACAAATGCTTACTGATGATATGGAATACTTAGGACCTGTAAGAGCCAAAGAGGTTCAGGAAGCACAAACAGCTATTGTTAATTCCATCAGAAATCTTGAAGCAACCGGAGAAATTACTATTACACGTGCCAGCGTTGAGGATGAATTAATTGAGTAGCAACAGAATAAAATCTCAGGAAATCCAGATGGGTGATAATTACGTTCTGCCGATTGAGCAGACTAATGTCACGCGCCAGCAGGCAAAAGTTCAGAAAATCATTGAAGAAACCGACGCAAAAGCCCAGCAAATTATTCAAAATGCGGAAAGTAAATCTCAGGTAGTAGTTCAGGCGGCAAATACAGAAGCTGAAACAATTATTGAGAATGCTAAGAAGAAAGCTGAAAAAGAGTATGAAGCTATAAAAAACCAGGCTTATGAAGAGGGATTTAAAAAAGGCGAGCAAGATGGTCTTTATAAGTTTCAGAAAGATGCCGCCGACGGGATTAAATCTCTGGAGACTTTAGCTTCCAGCTCTTTTGATATAAAGAAAAATATAATTGATTCCGCATCGCGTGATATTGTTGATCTCGTTATTGCAATAGCGGATAAAGTCTGCCACCGGACTTTTGACAAAGAGGTTTTACATGACATAACTCTTGATGCAATCAAGCAGCTTAACGACAAAGAAAATATTACAATAATTGTAAACCCTGCACTTGTAGATAATATCAACCATTTGGCTTCAACCTTCAGAGAAGAAATTCCGAAGTTGGAGACATTAAAAGTTTTAGAAGATAACTCCTTATCAGCTGACGGTGTAATTGTGGAAACTCCGGACACAAGGCTTGATTCGCGGGTTTCTGTCCAGATAGCGGAAATTGCAGAAAAAATGCTTACAGGTGCAGACGATGGAATGGAACAAGAATAAGTATCTGGACATAATAAAAGAAACCCGGACAATAAAAGAAATCGGTAAAATAACCGAGATTATAGGTTTGACGATAGAATCTGACGGACCTAAATCTTCTATCGGAGATTTGTGCTACATTTATAACAATTACAGTGATAAGCCTACAATGGCTGAGGTTGTAGGGTTTAAGAAAGATAAAATCCTGCTTATGCCTCTGGCGTCTCCGGATGGAATTCACCCCGGAGCGCTTGTAGTAAATACCGGCGAAGCTATGAAAATCGGAGTAGGAAATCAGCTTATCGGAAGGGTTCTGGATGGTTTGGGACGCCCTATTGATACTCTGGGTGATATAAGATTTACGGAATACCGTTCAACAAGAGCGGAGGCAATTAATCCGCTTAAGAGAAAACGAATATCAGAACCTTTGTCTCTGGGTATAAAATCAGTGGACGGTTTTATGACTGTTGGTAAAGGTCAGAGAATGGGTATTTTTGCAGGTTCAGGCGTCGGGAAAAGTACGACAATCGGTATGATGGCAAAAAACACTTACGCGGATTTGAACGTTATTGCGCTAATCGGAGAACGCGGGAGAGAGGTTAAAGAATTTATTGAAGAGATTCTGGGCGCTGAGGGTATGAAGCGTTCTATTGTTGTAGCAGCGACTTCCGAGCAGCCTTCTCTTGTCAAAATAAAGGCGGCATTTGTTGCGACATCTATTGCGGAATACTTTAGAGACAAAGGCTTGGATGTTCTGTTTATGCTGGATAGTATAACCCGTATTGCAATGGCTCAGAGGGAAGTCGGACTTGCAATCGGCGAACCGCCTGCTACAAGAGGATATACACCTTCTGTTTTTGCACTTATGCCTAAACTTATGGAAAGAGCCGGTACAAATGAATTCGGGACAATAACAGGATTGTATACGGTACTTGTTGAAGGCGACGACTTTAACGAACCGATTTCCGATACAGCAAGAAGTATTCTTGACGGTCACATAATGCTTTCAAGGGATCTGGCGCATAAAAACCACTATCCGGCAGTGGATGTCCTTCAATCCTTGAGCAGGGTTATGGGTGATGTTACAACAAAAGAACACCGCGCTGCTGCGGGGAATCTCAGAAATCTGCTTGCGGTACACAGAAAAAATGAAGATTTAATTAATATCGGCGCTTACGTTAAAGGCTCAGACCCTGTTTGTGACAAAGCTATTGCTATGATGGAGGATATTAATAAGTTTCTCAAACAATCAACCGACGAAAAAGTTGAATATGAAAACACTGTCCGGCAGCTTATTCAACTGGGTAATATATAATCCTTTCCGGATTTTACTTAATTATATTTTGTATGGCGTCATCTATACTTTTATATAACTCATAGTTTTTACAGTGTATTTTCTTCATAAGTTCTGCAGCTTTATCTTCATCTTCTTTTGTAAAACAAGAAACGTGCCATTTTGCATCATGTTTTCTGTTCTGATTTACCAATAATTTTTTCGGTGCAGATTGCAGGTCTTTTAATTTTATTTTTTGGGAGGAATTTTTATTTAGTGCACGAACGTAATCTTTGATAATATATTCATCAATTTTTGATTGTTCAAATAAAAGTTTCTTGAGTACGGCGAATTTTTCTTTTTTAGTAACAGGTTCAATAATTGTAAAATCACCGCCGTATTTTTTTTGGGCATAATTCATTCTTAACTGCAAATCATCATCAGGATTATATCTTTTAAGGTTTATTTTGGCTTCTTTTTCATATTCACTTTGTAAACTTGCAGCACTTTTTAAAAATCTAAAATATTCATAAAAATCTTTATAACCGGTTTTCAAATTTTGCCATAAATCAAAACCATTACCGATTATAACCAGCGTATCTTTTTTCATTCCAACCCCTTGTTAATTTTTAATAAAGCTTTTTCAGATAAATTATTTATCAGTTTAAACCAATTAAAATAATTTTTCATCTATTAGCACTTTGTAGTCCGGACTGCCTTACTCGCCGGCGTTAAACGGGGTTATTGTAAAAGAACAACCATTTCAGGAATATTTGACAATCAGTTCGGGAATTTTAGGATAGATAAACTTAGAAAAATGCATTAATGTTATTTTTTTATGTGCTGTTTACATTTTGTAATAATCAAGAAGCATATCTGCTATTTCATTTTTGCACAGAGGCAGTTTTTTATCTACGGTTGTATTTTGTTTTTTGAAGAAATTTAAATTTTCAATAATCTTTATAATATAATATTTTGTATAAGGAGTATGTTATGAAATTATCAAAAGTTGGGGGCAGAG
>CASFPS010000018.1 GCA_949296355.1 uncultured bacterium
CTGCCGCCGCTCTAATTGTGCTTATAAATCTAAGCTTCAGTTTTTTCTGATGACTTGCTTGGAATTCTCATTGCATAGAATGAACGGATTACAAATACAAGAGCAACGATTAAGATTACAACGCCTGCAATCTTAGCGTGCTGTTTGAATGTCGGGTTGATAGCAATTTCCATTGCGAGCAAACCAAACAAAGTTGTGAATTTGATAATCGGGTTCATTGCAACTGAAGAAGTATCCTTAAAAGGATCACCGACAGTATCGCCGACAACAGTTGCGGCATGAAGGTCAGTACCTTTTTCGTTCATATCAACTTCAACAATTTTCTTAGCATTATCCCAGCAGCCGCCTGCGTTTGCCATAAATACAGCCTGGAACAAGCCAAACACTGCGATAGCAATCAGGTAGCTTACAAAGAATGATACCGGTGCTGAATTGTCACCTACAGGAGCTGACAGGCAGGCAAGTGCAAGTGCAAATGCAAACAATGCTATGAAGATATTATACATACCCTTTTGAGCGTATTGCGTACAAATCTTTACAACTTCTTTAGAGTTTGCAAGGTTTGCTCTCTTATCATCTGCTTCACCAAGTTTAATGTTGTTTTTAATGAATTCAGTTGCTGAGTAAGCACCAGTTGTTACAGCCTGCATTGAAGCCCCAGAGAACCAGTAAATTACAGCACCGCCGGCAATGAAGCCAAGAAGTGTATAAGGATTCAGGATATTCAAAATCATTTCAGGCTGAATACCCAATGTTTCCTTGATTACAAGAATCAAAGAGAAAATCATTGTAGTAGCACCGACAACCGCTGTACCGATAAGTACAGGTTTTGATGTTGCTTTGAAGGTGTTTCCTGCACCGTCGTTTTCTTCTAAGTATGTTTTTGCATTTTCAAAATCAGGTTTGAAACCATAAGCTTTTTCAATGCCGTCTGCAACATTCGGGATTTCTTCAATCAGTGATAATTCGTAAACTGATTGAGCGTTATCCGTTACAGGTCCATAGCTGTCAACAGCAATTGTTACAGGTCCCATACCGAGGAAACCGAACGCAACAAGACCAAATGCGAATACTGACGGATAAATCATTACACTTTCCGGAATATATAAGCTTGCAAAGTAAGCCAATCCCATTAAAAGTACAACAATTGCACCGATCCAGAAGGCAGAGAAGTTACCTGATACAATACCTGAAAGGATTGTAAGAGAAGCACCGCCTTCACGTGAAGCTGTAACAACTTCGTGGGTATGCTTAGCTTTAGGGCTTGTAAATACCTTGGTTGCTTCAGGAATCAATGCAGCGCCAAGAGTACCGCAGGAAATAATGATTGAAAGAATTAACCATAAGTTTGCGCCCATATCGCTTAATAAATAATAGCTTACACCGAATGTCATTAAAATAGAAAGGATTGATGTAATCCAAACAAGGCTTGTAAGCGGAGCTTCAAAATCAAATCTCTTTTCTTTTGAAGCAAACGCTTTTGTAATGATGTTATTAACTCCGTAAGCAACAACAGAAGTAATAATCATCAAGAATCTCATTGTAAATATCCAGGCTAACAGTTGAACCTGATAGTCTTTAAATACGCCTAAAAGAATGAAGCTTACAAGAGCAACACCTGTTACACCGTAAGTTTCAAAACCGTCAGCAGTAGGTCCGATGGAATCACCGGCGTTATCACCTGTACAGTCCGCAATAACACCAGGGTTTCTAGGATCGTCTTCTTTGATACCAAATTGAATTTTCATCAAGTCTGATCCGATATCGGCAATTTTTGTAAAGATACCGCCTGCTACACGAAGAGCGGATGCACCTAAAGATTCACCGATTGCAAAGCCTATAAAGCAAGCTCCGGCAAGATGTCCCGGAACAAACAGGAGGATTACAAGCATCATAATAAGTTCTATAGACACAAGTAATACACCGATACTCATACCTGCTTGAAGAGGTATGTTAAGTATATTTACAGGATTTCCTTTAAGTGCGGTAAATGCAGTTCTTGAGTTTGCCAGTGTATTCATTCTGATACCAAACCATGCTACAAGGTAAGAACCGAGAATACCGAGAACTGACCAGCCAAGAATAATTAAAACTGATTTGAGCGCCATCCCTTGCAAATACCAGAAATAGAATGCAATACACAAACCAATTAAAACTTCTAAAGCAATAAGAAACTTACCTTGTTGTACCAGATAAGTCTTGCAGGTTTCAAAGATTGTGTTACCGACAGCACTCATAGCTTCGTGAACTTCAACTTTTTTTACATTTCTGAACATCCATAGTCCAAATAAAACACCCAAAACAGAAACTCCCAAGCCAATCAATAAAAGATTATAGCTTAATTCGCTTGCTGCTTTAATGTCAGGAACTACGAGAGATGCTTCTCCGGCAAAAGCCGGTGCGGTTAAAATCATTGCAAAAAGTGTACCAAACAATGATTTTAACATCGATTGTTTTTTTAGCATAAACACTCTCCTTTTTTGTGTGACACATAAAACACTAACAGGAGTATTATAATATAAACTCAAGAAATAGTACAATTGTTAACATAAATTTGACAATCCTTTATGCTCTTGATATAGTAGCAAATGTGGCTTTCGGATTGCAAAGCTGAAATATTGAAAACTAAATACGGGCATGTGGTACTCTGACGAGGTCAAGTTGACTAAATGTCAAGTCGACCGAGAGGGGTAGACACGCTCAGGCTCTTTAAGAGCCTTTGACAGATAAGTATGGGCATGTGGTGGAATGGTAGACACGCTAGTCTTAGGAACTAGTGCGCAAGCGTGGGAGTTCGAGTCTCTTCATGCCCACCATTTATAAAAAAGAGCCGAAAAGGCTCTTTTTATGTATATTTACACAGTTTGCGACGAAAAAGAATAAAACCCAAAATTTTTAAAAACAGGCTAAAGTCTTTAATTATCCGGGTTTTTAGAGGTTCGAGTCTTTTAACATATTCTGTCTTGCTAATCTTGTTTCAGCATCTTATCAGAAAGCAAATATCATGCCCAATTGGTAAGACCCTGAAATAAATTCAGGGTGACACACGTTTTAATTAACATTCATAAGTTTTTTATAACAGTTTATGTTATTTTCTGATGTAATATATGTTTGTTTAAAAGTCTATAATATTCTAAAAGTAAGACTGCTTCTGACTTTTTAGGTTCTTCAATCAGCTTTTTTTTATGCATCTCAAAAAGTTCAAACTTTGCCGCTTTACTACCACACCATTTAGTAGATTTTTAAAATTTAATCGGCATTACAATTAAGTTGTCACTCTAAAAATAAATAAAATATACAACATTTTAAATTACAAAAACAATATTTGCCCTCGTAGCCCAAATTGAAAGAGAGCTTATAAGCCTAAGAACACGTGAGGCACTGCATGCACGAAAGATACAGGGGGTAAAATTAGGTCGCCCTTCTGGTAAAGGAAAATCTAAACTTGATGAGCATTCTGCCGATATATTACGGCTGGTAGCTCTACGTGTACCCAAAACCATTATCGCCAAGCAGTACGGCTGTTCTGTAGGTAATCTGTACAACTTCTTGAACAGGCTGAATGAAGTTGCATGACACAATTATTGTTTGCCTATGACTTTCTTTATATAGAGAATTTTCCTCTTATGTATTCAGCAATATTTCTAAATGGGTTATCCATGTGGTTATATACAATGGCATTTTCTTTTGGAGAAAACATTTTCCCAGCTTGCATTACAGGCTTGCCATCTCTAAACATTGTTAAATTTAGACAATCATAAGGTTGTGAACGAGTTACTTCCATTTGCGTAAATCCAGCTTTATAAGGTGCTGTATTAGCCCCAAATGTGTACATTCTTCTGCCATTTTTAGCATATTCAATCAGTGTGCCATTTCGACACATTCTAGTGTTAATGACATTTGGAATTTGTAGTAATAGACCTTTTATATTAGCCATATTGTTATCTCCTATTATTTACCATATTAACCGAAATTAAAATTGTGTAGCACGTTCTTGCACCAGTCTAAGAAATTTCCACCCCCCTAATAGAGTTGTATACTCTATTACAACTTGCTATGTATCTGCCATTATCTTACTTTCCGATATAACATAGTCGTTAACTACTTACTGTATATATAAAGTATTTTTGTCATAGAAAATTGCCATGTATATTAAGAAGTGTTAAGATAAGTTTACACAAAACCTTACATTGACCCATCGAGAAATTAGCTCAAATCCTTCTGTGTCAACAATTTTGCTGATACACTTAACATGAAAATTAAATCTGAGGTCAACAGCAGGGGCTACAACAAGAGCTTTTATTCTTATTGGTATAAACTTATGCATGAACTTCCTCAATCCACCTTAAAAGTCAGCGTAACTCAAAGTTTCGTTACACTTATAGAGGAGTAAGTAATACATAATGAATGTATCTTTATTTCCTTACGCATCTCAGAGTCCGCCCCTAGCTCGCATTCGCTCGCTTGTGGTGCAGACTCACTTGCACCAGCAACAAACTTCCACCCCTCACGCTTCGCTTGCTTCTATCAGTTTCACTTCAACCTTTCACATTTAGACATAAGATTTTTTTTCTTGACTTAATAACAGCCTATTACTAAATAGACAGGAATTTTTATCAACAATTATTTTTATTTCTTCTCAAACACATACAATAGATATAGGAGGGTATGATATATATTAAATATATACCACTTACCATAATATTAACTCTTACTTATTCACTGCTAAGAATGTCCATGAGATACGGTTTCAATTCAAGAAGTTCATGAACATTAAAAGTTCGAGTTCCGTCAACTTTCTCCCAATTACTTTTTCGGTATTAAAACCCCAAAAATTTTAAAATTTATTTTTTATAAGATTCCCCGCAAAAATATTTTTTACAGGTGTTTACCTGAATATGAATAATATTAGTTTTACAGGTATAAATATTTCAAACACCAATGTTTTGAACCACAAACTAAGCATTTTTAAACTTACGGAAATTGATAAACCATTTATCAATAGACTTGGAAATACAGTTGATTTAAAGAAGCTTTATCCCCAAATTACTAAAGATGAATTTACAATCTATGATTTTATATTAAAACGCGCTATTGAGAATGCTAAAGATTCAGGTAAACAGAGCCTGCTGCTGAGCAGTGACGGCATTCCATGCGGAATTATGGCAAACAAGCATAAAAATACTACTCATTATGTCGATTATATAACAACATGGGCTGTTGAGCCCAATAAGAAAACCCCTTTCGGCGCACAAATCTTATTTACTCAAATGTTTAGAGATTTCCTTAAAACAGGTGCAAATTTTATAGAACTTTATGCTATAAAGTTTGGAAACGCTATTTCTAAATACAGAAAAATCGGCTTTAAATCATACGGAGGAGATAATTATACGGAAATTATGCGGATTAAACGAGAAGAGGTTGAAAAGAGTTATAACAAGCTTCAAGAAAAATTTAACCTGACTCAAGCAGACAGCAGCGAGGATTTAAACCTGTTTGATATTTTAAAAATCCGATAGGGAAAAGATATTTTTTGCACATCTGAGCTTTTCGCCACTGTTTGCAAATACAACATTTATAATGCCAAACCAGCAGTCCGGCTTACCAGCCCAATTAATCCCTCCCCAGCATTTACCCCTTGTAACAAAATCTTTACAATAAGACTTGTCAAATAAAAAGGTTTAATGTAAACTTGAATTACACTGGTAGAAAGAAGGAATATAATTATGTCTAAAAAATGTGAAGTATGTGGTAAAACACCTTTAAAAGCTGCTAAATTAACATTCTCTCATAAACAAATTGTAAAAAGACAGTCACCTAATTTACAAGAAATCAGAGTTAATGTAAACGGTCAGGCAAAGAAAATGACAGTTTGTACTTCTTGCTTAAGAGCAGGCAAAGTTCAGAAAGCTGTTTAAGATTATTTTATTTAAATTAAAAAAAGAACCGGCTTAATAAACCGGTTCTTTTTTAATCCAGAGTTTTGTGTGCGGTATCTACAACAGAATCTATATCAACTTCTATTTCCGGCTCAACTGTCGAAAACCAGACCAGATATTCAATATTTCCGGCAGGTCCTTTTATTGAAGAAAAAGTCAGCCCTTTGATAAAATACCCGAGAGATTTAATGCAAGCAAGAACATTATTTATTACCGCTTTATGAGTATTTTTATCTTTAACCACCCCGCCTTTTTCAACAAGCTCTTTTCCTGCTTCAAACTGCGGTTTTATAAGACAAATCATCTCATGAAACTCCGGATTCATAAGTATTTTAAGATTCGGAAGGACTTTTTCCAGTGAGATAAAAGAAAGATCTGAGACCAGTAAGTCTGCTAAAGGCTCGCCTTCTGCATAAATATCCTTCTTTGCGCAAATCTTAAGGTTTGTTTTTTCAATTGTTTTGACCCGGCTAGAGCTTCTGATTTTCCAGTCTAACTGTCCGTACCCCACGTCAACAGCGTAGACAAATTTAGCGCCGTTTTGCAAAAGACAATCTGTAAACCCGCCGGTTGAGGCGCCTGCATCAAAACAAATACGATCTTTTACTTCAACATCAAAACTTTCCAGAGCTTTTTTGAGCTTAAACCCGCCTCTTGAAACGAACGGCATTGATTTGACTTTTAAATCATACTCTTTTTCGGGATTAATCTGAAAACCTGCCTTTGTAATAACTTCCGTTCCAATCATAACATTGCCGGCAAGGATTGCAGCAGCTGCTTTACTTTTGTTTTCAAAATATCCTAAATCTACAAGGTATTTGTCCAGACGTTCTTTTTTCAAATTTTAAAAAACCTTTCTGCATTTTCTGTTGTTATGCCGGTTAATTCATCAAGCGGCATTTGCCTTATCTTTGCAATTTCTTCCGCAACAAACTTTACATAAGCCGGATAGTTTGTTTTGCCTCTATAAGGAACCGGCGTGAGATACGGCGAATCTGTTTCCAGGACTAACTTCTCCAGCGGAACTTCACGCGCAACATCTTTCATCTTAACCGCATTTTTAAAAGTTACAACTCCGCCGAGCGCAATATACCAGCCCTGCTTTACACACTCCCTCATAAATTCAACACTGCCTGAAAAACAGTGGAATAAAACATCTGAAGTTTTGTTATTCTCAAGAAGTATATCATAACTGTCTTTATGAGCGTCTCTATCGTGCACAACAACCGGCAGTTCCAGCCTGTTTGCAAGTTTGATTTGCTTTGCAAAAACCTCTTTTTGTAAATCTGCAAAAGATTTATCCCAGTAATAATCAAGCCCGATTTCTCCGACTGCCTTAACTTTTGGATTCTTTGCAAGTTCTACCATCTTATTTTCTACTTCCGTAGTATAAGAAGCGGCTTCTGACGGGTAAATTCCAATCATTGCCCAGAGATTTTCATCTCTTTGGGAAGTTTCAATAACTTTTTCCATTAATCCTGCTTCTACAGAAGGAACAACTGCTTTTTTTACTCCGTATTCATTCATCTGCTTAATAATTTCCTCAACAGGAATTTCAAGCATATCAATATGTGCGTGCGTATCTATCAAATAATCTTTCATAAAAAAATTATATCACGCTAAAAACATACGGGAGAATACTCGCAGGAGCATTCAGATTTTTTATCGGGAAGTTCACAATGGTTGATTTTGTCCGTTATGCTTAATAACCGCTCCCTGTACTCTTCGCCCAGTTCCGGAGTATAGTTTATCTTAGCTTCATCCCTGTTTTTTAAATCAATATAGACAAAATTAACCCGCTCTGTCTTAAAAAATTCACTTACTGCCATAATATATATCATTGTCTGAAAATCGTATTTAGGATTTTTGGGGATTGCACCTGTTTTGTAATCAAGAATATAATACTCTTCTCCGTTCTTTACAAGTGCATCAATTCTTCCTCCGAAAAATGAATCCCCGATTTTTACCGCAAGATTGTATTCAGTATTTACAACTTCGTAAGAAAAATATTTAATATTTTTCAAATACTGCCACACAGCGGATTCTTTTTCCGTAAGCGACAATTCCATTTTATCGATAAATTCTTTTCTTAAATAATAAGAAGCAAGGGCGTGTATATTTTTACCGAACTCAAATATATCATCGTTTACCGGCATGTTAATATTTTTAACATACCGGTAATAGAATTTTCTCGGACATTGCTGAAATGTCTTAAGCATATTCGGTGAATATAAAGAGAACATAATTTAACCCCCTGCATTTACCCCCTATCCTTCTAAATATGTATAGTCCGGGTTTTGGTTTAATTTTTCCTCTATCTGCTCAAATGTAATATGCCCTTCTGTTGCCCCGAATTGGGAAACTACAGAGGCTGAATTTACAGATGCGTACATTAAAGAGCGACCGACATTAAGCCTTGTTCTTTCTAATGCACCGCAGAAGGTTGACGCAAAAGCATCACCGGCACCGAGAGTTGAAACAACCGGAGAAGGGAATACCGGACAGAAATAGAATTTCTTTCCATCATAGGCATAAGCACCATTGCCGCCATCTGTTATTACAATAACCTGATAGTCCATAACTTTAAGCGTTGTAAGCATTTTCTTAATATCAACGTGGATAAGTTCTTGAGAAAACTTTTCGGTCTTTGTATCAGGTCTCACCTGAATATCAGTAGCCATAGTCGCTTCATCTTTGTTCATAACAACAATATGAGCCGATTTAAGAATTGTCTTTATATGCTCAAATCCTCGCTTGAGACTTGTAGAACCGGCATTAAAACATATTTTTGTACCATGCTTATGGGCATAATCAACAATTGATTCAATAACCTTGTTGGACTCACCGTTTAACGGCGCAACATACATTAAGTCAGCGTTTTTTATAGCATCAAAATTAATCTCTTCCTGCTTAATTTCTGCATTTGCACCTCTATGCGCAAGAACGGTTCTGTCACCTTGAAAACTTACAAGAATTATTGAAAAACCTGTAGAAGTATTTTTATCCTGAATAATATGGGATAAATTAACTTTTCTGTCTTTAAAAGATTCTAAAATACCTTCTGAATAAATATCTTCGCCAATCTTAAAAATAGCTGAAGTTTCAAAACCTAAATTTGCAAAATTACATGCAGTATTAACTCCGCCTCCGCCGACTTTAGAAGAGAAAGTTGTAATATCAATCTTTGCACCGTACGGGTAACTCATAAACTCAGAATCTTTATTTTTAGAACATACAGATACTATATTCGCATCATCGCACTCAACAAAAACATCCATTGTTGCGCTGCCTATCGTTAAAACCTTTGTCATGCTCTTCCTCCATTATTCTTCTTTATAGTATTATTTTAATACAAAATAACAAAAAAAATATTTACAGGTTTTATATCGTTATAAACATAGGAGGTTAATATGAACATGACATCGACAAATGTTAATTTTACAGGAAAAAAAGAAATTGTTTACGGCTTAAGAAAAGCTGCACAGGAAGCTAAAACTATTGAAATAAACCGTTCTTATGCATTCGGTCCGCGCCCGATCAGACGCGAATATGAAATAAACGAGGCAAAAGGGGCTTTGAATGCATACGCAGATATGGTTACAAAAGACGGTGAATTTAATACTGCAATCAAAGAAATTGCAGAAGATAAAAAATTTACAAAAGAATTAGGCGAAACATTAAAACCCAAAGATGTACAATATGGTAAAATCAATCCTCTCGGAGAATTTGTACAATCTCTGAGCGAATCTTTTAAGAAGAATGTTTCAAAAACATTGAATGATGACGTAAAGGCATTTTTTAAAAGCATTAAATTGTAAAATTTTGTAAAAATCAAAAGACAGCATGGTGTAATTTTTATTTAGTTATTCTATAATGTTTGTATACAAGGATATGTGAGTGGTATATAAATTATATTTTTAACTACCACGTCAGATTAGGGATTATATGTGCTGAATTGCACTGGGTCAGAAAGGTTAGGGAATGGCTCTTACAATTAATACAAACATTTCGTCTTTGATTGTTCAAAGGAATTTAAGCGCTGCTACTAATAGTCTTAATCAGGCTATTGAAAGGATGACAACCGGTTTTAAGATTAACCATGCTGCTGATAATGCTGCTGGCTATTCTATTGCAACAAACTGGGAGACTCAGTTAGGCTCACTTGATGTTGCCGCTGATAACGCTGCAACAGGGGCTGATATGCTTACAACATTAGAAGATACTTATTCTTTGATATCATCACACCTGCAACGTGTCAGAGATTTGACAGAACAGGCTGCTAACGGGACTTACGGTTCCGAATCTTTAAAAGCAATTCAGTCTGAAATAACGGCAAGGTTAGAAGAAATTGACCGTATTGCAGCTAATTGTGAGTTTAACGGAATAAATATGATGAACGGGGATGTAAATGATGATATTGCGCTCCAAATAGGCTTATATAGTGATGCAAACAGTCAAATTACACTTGTTCAGGAACTCTTTGCTGCCTCGGATACAGAAACTTTATTTCAGGAAAACGCGACAGTACCCGGCGGAGATAATTCTATTGAAGGAGTTGCAAAAGCTTGTTCCGGATATGACGGTACAAAAATTACAGGGGGGCAGGCTGCAATGCTTGACGAAATCGATAAAGTTCTTAACGAAATTTCTTCAAGAACTACTACGCTTGGTGCCGCTCAGAACAGAATTGAGTCTGCAATGGAATCAATAAGCGTACAGAGTGAAAACATCACATCTTCTTTATCTACACTTAGAGACGCTGATGTTGCTGAAGAATCATCAAATTATATACAGGCGCAAATTCTGCAGCAAGCATCCGCAACACTGCTTGCAACTGCAAACCAGGCGCCAAGTATAGCTTTAAGTTTATTATAGTTTTAAATTTGTTGTTGATTGGGATATGTACTTATATATGAGCTTGATTTAAATCAAGCTCTTTTATTTTACCCGACAGAAATTGTAACGAGTTTACGCTCGCACAACTGCGCCCTTCAAACCGGAGAACTTAAGCTCTGTATCTGCTATTTCTGACCTGCTTGATATCAATTTGTTTTTTTGTTAGTATGTTTAGGTATATTAGGTAAAGAGGAGTTTTATTTATGGAATTAATGAAGGGGAAAAAAGGTATTATCTTCGGAGTTTCAAATACTCATGGCATTGCTTACGGTATTGCAAAGCAGTTATTTGATGAAGGAGCTGATATAGCGTTTACTTATGCCGGAGAAGCAATGGAAAAAAGAGTTAAACCTATTGCAGAAAGTATGAATGCAAAACTCATCATGAGCTGCGATGTTACAAAAGAAGAAGAAGTTGAAGCCGTGTTTAAAGAATGCGAAAAGATATACGGCAAATTAGATTTCGTAGTTCATGCAGTTGCTTTTGCGCCAAAAGAAGACTTGATGGGCAGATTTGTTGATACTTCAAAAGAAGGCTGGGATATTGCTCTTGGCGTAAGTGCATATTCGCTTGTTACTGTCTGCAGACATGCAGAACCGATTATGAATGAAGGCAGCTCAATTTTTGCGCTGACTTATCTTGGCTCTGTTCTTTCTGTACCAAGTTACAACGTAATGGGGGTTGCAAAAGCAGCTTTAGAATCAGCAATGAGATTTTTGGCAGTAGATTTAGGAAGCAAAGGTATCCGTGTTAACTGCTTATCTTCCGGACCTGTTAAAACACTTGCTTCTATGGGTATAAGCGGATTTTCCAAAATGCTTAAAGCTGCTACATTAAGAGCTCCAATGAAAAGAAATGTATCTTTAGAAGATGTGGGTAGAGCAGGTTTATATCTGGCATCAGATCTATCAAGCGGAACTACAGGCGAAGTAATCTACTGCGATTGCGGATGTCACTCTGCCTATGCTTCATCAGAAGAAATGGATATTTTATCTAAAGCTGAATAAAATTGTTACAACAATACGGATTTATACTAATTTTGTATAAGTCCGTATTTTCAAAAGATAGGATGAAAAATATGAAAAAACTTATATTATCAATGCTTACTTTATTAACTTTTGCTATAAGCACACAGACTACAAAAGCTATGACTTTTGCAGAAGGATTGAATGACAGCAAACCTATGGCTTTATTAATTTACGCAAACTGGGCAGATGGAGCTGCTGATACTATTGGTAAATTTAAATCTCAACAGGCTCAGTATGAAGACAGGTATAATTTTATTTTACTTGATATTGCTTCTGAAGACACAAAAGAATTTAATAAAAAATATCATATTTACCCGAATTTGCCGTATGTACTTCTTTACAAAGATAACGGTAAAGTATCAAGATACTTACAGAAAGACTGTGTAATGGATGATTCTTGCTTTACAGAAAAGCTTGATTTTTTCATAAATTAAAAGCTTCTGTTTGAGTATAATCAATACCCCCGACAGCATTATAAAGAGAAATTGTAGAGATAACATTGTCGATTTTTGCGGCAATGTTTCTCTGTCTTGCAAGGTATAAATTAACTTCGGATTTCATCTCATCAAGACGGGAAGAATCTCCGATACTGAATTGCTTTTCCGATAGTTCATGTTTTTCCTTTTCAAGACTAAACTCTTCATCAGCTTTAACAAGGTTTGCCTTTGTTGTTTTTGATTCAACCAGAGCATCGTTTACTTCCTGAATAGAAGTTAAAACAGTTTTTTCATACTCTTCAACTGCTTTTTTATATTCATATTTATTTATTCTGTATCTTGCAAGCTTTGCTCCGCCGGAGAATATATTCCAGGTTGGCATTATTCCTGCGTTAGCCAAAAATGTCTCACCCGCAAAGATTCTGTTCCAGTTATAAGCATTAAACCCTATATTTCCGAACAAAATAAATTTAGGCAAAAACTCACGTCTTGCAACTCTTACATCCAGCCCGACTTTTTTTACGTAACTTTCTGCAGACAAAAGATCCGGTCTGTATTGAACAACAACAGTAGAAATAGAATCCGGTGTTTCAGGATAAGTTATTGAAGCAAAATCAGAATGCGCAACTTCTTTATCGGTATTTAAGCCTAAAAGAACTGTCATCTGGTTGTTTAACAATTTTTTATTTTCATTCAGGGTATTTAAATCTTTTTCAAAATTAACAAGCGCCTGCTTTTCGTTTAATACTTCATTAATTGAAGCAAGACCGGCATTATATTTTCTCTCAGTCATGCTGACAATTTCTTTTTGAAGCTCAATTATTTTTTCAAGATTAATCTTTAGTTCATCCATCTTTATTAAATTGTAATAATTAGCAGCGAAAGTTGAAGTTAGATAAATATAAGCGGCTCTTTCCTGCTGATCAATAATTTCTTTCTGCTTCTTTGCACTTTTGCGGTTTAAATAATTCTGCCCCCAGATATCAATTTCATAAGAAGCGTTCAGGGGAAGAAAAATCTCATTTTGAATGTATTTAGGTATAACAGTATTGCCGAATTGAGTCCTTGGTCCTCTAAAAACCCTTGAAAAAGTTCCGTCAAATCCGACCTGCGGAAGCTGGTTTGCTCCTGCAAGACGAATATTTTCTTCTGCCTGTTTAGCTTTTAGCGCTGCAATTTTCAGGTCATGGTTATTCTCATACAATGTTTGAAAATGTTCAATTAATATTTCATCATTGTAATTTTTCCACCAATCCATATTAATATAATTAAATTTATCTGTATTTTCCTTTGCATAGCAAGGAATTGTCAGGGTTAAAATTAATATTGTTAAAAATTTTTTAAATGTCATATTTACACTTATCCTTCTTGTGTTATCATGATAACACAAAGAAAATTATGGAACAAGAAATTTTATTACAACAAAAAATCGGGTTAAGACTATCCCGTATCGGGCTTCTCTCTAAGATTTTCGCAATACAGACTTTCTTGAAGGACAAGTTTGATATCACGCCGGAACAATTTACTGTACTTTATACACTTAAAATAAATAATGGAATGTATTTAAGGCAGCTTGCACAAGAAACATTGAAAGACCGTCCGAATATCACAAGAATTGTATCAATTCTTGAAGGGAAAAATTATCTTACGACAGCTACTGATAAAGAAGACGGCAGAATGGTTAAAAAATTGTATATAACAAAAGCCGGAATAAAGATTTGTAATAAAGTTCTTCCATCCATTTTAAACATCTGGGATAGCATAAGCCGGAATATTTCTGAAGCTGAAATCGACAGCTTTTTGATAACACTGGATAAAATGGAAGGAAATTTAAAAAACTTGGTAATTATGCAAAATTAGGTGATATTATGGCAAAAAAAAGAGAACATGAAGATAAAAACGATAAGGAATTTATAAAAAAAGCAAAAGCAAGATTAAAGAAAAGGCGTCCTGAATACAAAAAGAAAAGGGTTGTAGTTCCGACTTTAACTGCAATAGTTCTTACAATTATGGGAATTTCAGCAGCTATACATTCGACCTTCTACCAGTCAACAGACGATGCTTTTGTGGAAGGAAGGCTTGTTTCCGTTGCGCCGCGTGTTGCAGCGCCTGTGATTAATCTGCTTGTGGATGATAACCAGGAGGTTAAGGCTGGAGACTTGCTCGTAGAGTTAGACCCGAAAGATTTTCAGGTGGCTCTTGAACAGGCAGAAGCAAAGTTAGCCGAAGCCAAAGCCGGATTGAATATTTCAACAAAACAGGTTGATGAAAGCACATCAAGAGTAAATAAATCTTATGAAGACATTACTTCCGCAACATCAAAACTGGATTTTGCGCAAAAAGATTTTGCAAGATATAAAGATTTGTATAAAGACGGCATTGTATCAAAACAGGCTTATGAGAAAAGCAAGACTGCATTAGAAGTAGCAGAAGCCGACTACAATGCAGCAATGGAAACTTCTAAAGCGTCAGAACACGCTCTGGATTCAAATAAAGCAAAAACGCAAGCTGATGAAGCGTTAATTAAAAGACTTGAGGCTGAAGTAGAGCAGGCAAAATTAAATCTTGAATACACCAAAATATACGCTCCGCAAGACGGAAAAATAGCAGCCAGAAGTGTTGAAAAAGGAAATTATGTAAACATCGGACAGCCATTAATGAATATTGTTCCGGAAGAAGTCTGGGTTGTTACTAATTTTAAAGAAATTCAGCTTACGAACATGCATGCCGGACAGCCCGTCAGAATAAAGGTTGACACTTACCCTAATAAAAGATTCAAAGGGCATGTAGAAAGTATTCAAAGAGCGACAGGCGCAAAATCCAGCTTGTTCCCGCCTGAGAATGCTGTCGGCAGTTACGTAAAAATCGTACAGAGAGTTCCTGTTAAGATTGTCTTTGATGAAGATATCTCAAAATACAATATAGTTCCGGGTATGTCAGTTGTTCCTAAGGTCAGAATCAAAGATGGAAAAGAAAATTAATCCGTATATAATAGCAATTGCAGTACTTTTGCCGTCATTTCTATCTCTTGCGGCATCCTCCGGCACAAACGTAAGCCAGCCGCATATTGCAGGGTTTTACGGCGCAACACAGTACGAAGCAAACACCGTTATCACCTGTTACATAATATCCGGCGGGTTAATGCTTCCGGTAACAGGGTATCTGGTAAGATACATGGGGAAAAAGCTCCTGTTTATATACAGTATTATTGTATTTGCGCTTGGCTGCCTGCTGTGTATTATTGCCCCGAACCTGCAGGCATTAATTGCGGCAAGAATTGTGCAGGGTATAGGAAGCGGAAGTATTTTACCTCTATGTCAGGCAGTTTTACTGGAAGTTTTTCCGCCTGAGCAGAGAGGGGTTGCAATGGGATTGTTCGGGGTTGCTGCAATGTTTTCTCCGCTTGCGGGTCCGTTTATAGGCGGGTATTTAACGGATTATTACTCATGGCAGTGGATTTTTATAATGAATATACCGCTTTGTATACTTTCTCTAATTATGATTAAATTCCTCGTCCCTGATGATAAACCGACAGAGAAAGAAAAATATAACAAAAAATTTGATTACCTGGGCTATTTGTCTATCGTTATAGCAATGGGCTGCATGCAGGTGGTTTTGGATAAAGGACAGCAGCATAACTGGTTTGACGAAACCTGGATTTGCTGGCTTACAGGTATATGTATATTTTCGTTTGTGTTCTTCTATGTTTGGGAGCTTGAATACAAGTATCCGGTAATCGATATAAGAGTGTTTAAGGACAGAAACTTTTTATTCGGAACATTTACGAGCGCTTTTATTAATGTAATCATATATTCTACACTTCTTTTAGTTCCGATGTTTGTCCAGAGCCTTATCGGATACAGCCCTTCTATGTCAGGGCTTTTGATGTTTCCGAGAGCTTTAATCTGTCTTATCGGCTTGCTTGTAGTCGGTGAAATCTCTAAATATGTTGAAGGCAGGCTGCTTGCAATTATCGGATTTCTCATTATTGCAGCATCACTCTTAATGCTAACCCAGATGAATCCTTTATCTTCTATGGAAAGTATAATACTACCTAATATTCTTCTTTGTATCGGCGTACCTACAGCATTTGTACCGATAACTGCTCTGTCTTTTCAAACACTTCCTGCATCAAAAAACGCTGATGCAGCCTCACTTCACGCACTGTTTAAAAACATTTTAACCGCTGTCTCAACCTCTGTCGCGTCAACCTTTATTGCAAGAGTCTCTCAGGTGTATCAGGGGTATTTTGTGCAAAACCTTGCCCCGCACAACCACATGTACTTGATGAAATTGAATGCACTGCAGCATAAATTCGCCGTATATTACCCGTCTATAGTTGCAGCAAGAAAGGCAGAAGGTACTCTGTACAAGCAGCTTCTGGCACAATCACGGCTTGCAGCGTTCTTTGACATCTTTACTGTACTTGCCCTTTTAATGGCTGTAGCAATTGCACTTACACTGCTTCTTAAAAATAAACAAGCCCGAAAAAGAAAAGAAGTGTAAAGATTTGTAAAGAAATCTGCAAAGAGTGAAATTGTTCTTTCTAAAAAAACTTTATATATACATAAGCAGTAGATACGATGATATAAGAAAGGACGGCAATATATGGCAGGACCGGAAGCAGCAAGCGGTATGCATGGTACACAAGGAACATGGGGCGTTTTTGACTTTAATAACCAGCATGATGGCGGAAATGCACGTCCAATGACAATGGAAGAAAAATTACAGAAAAACAGCATCCACGTTCAGGCAGCCGCAGCACAAAGCGCTGGCGCTTACATGGGCTAGTGAAACTGAAGAAATGAGATTAAAACCTGAATTTAAATTCAGGTTTTTTGTTTTTTATACGCAAAACAAAACCGGCTTATTACCGGCTCTGCTTTTTCGCAATTTATTTAATGTTTGCTTAATAATTAGTCTTGGACTTTTTGCTTGAAAACGTGTCCTTTTCTATCCTTTTCTATATTCGGAGTATCAATCTCAAATACATAAGCATCAGCAGGAGCAAGGTTTACGCGAAGTTCGTTTTTAGATGCCTGAAATTCGCTTGTATCTCCATACTCAGGAATCATATTTTTCAATTTCTGGTCTTCTTTTAAGCCCGGAATCTCAAGAACGCCGGTTACATTCCTGTTCGGATTTTTGTTAGCAATAATCAGAAGCGTTCTGCCGTTGTTGTGTCTTGCATAAGTTATAATCTGATCATTTTTATCTTCACGTTTATCCAGCTCAATGAAGCTGCTGTTTCTGTCTGCAAGCACGTCAAGATTTTCATTTCTCATCTTTAGAACGCCTTTCATCACACGTTCTATATCAGGATGATCTCCGCCCGGTTTTCTTGATAAATTAAACAATGCAAGACGATAACGGTGTTCGTTCATCAATGTTTTACCGGTATATGTTTCTATATTATCCGTATCTCTGTATTTATAGTCATAGTAGTCGCCTGTCTGGAAGCCGTCAATAAAGTACGGATTACACATCGGAATTGTCGCCTGCAAGACAGTTGTAAGTTTACAGAAATTTTCACCGCCGTGTATCATAGAAGAGCTGTCGTCATGCGTCAGGAATGAGCCAATAACACTCTTTCCTGCAGGCAGTTTGTGAGACAAATCCAGGTTAAACTTAACATAATCATTAAACTCTGTAGCATTTTTCCAGTCGTGGAAAATATGATACTGCCCGTAGTATTCATCAAAACCGGCTCTTAAAAGGTCTTCCGGTCTGTCATAAGGCATATTTACCATCGGAGATGCGCATTCATATGTATAGCTTTCTGCAAGCCATGCAAATTCAGGATCTCTTTTGTGAGAATGCTTAATCAATATATCCCAGAATTCCGGCGGTTTCGCTCTTGCAACATCGGCTCTTATACCGTCTATACCAAGGTCAATACAAGCATCAACATACTGTTTATGCATTTCCAGTAATTTAGGATTCAAAGTTCTGTCAGCTTCGTCTGCCCAAGGCTCAAACATTCTGATATCAGCCCATCCTTGCGGAGTTTTATCTTCACCGTTTCTGCCGTATGCCATTAATTCAGGTTCAGCCTCAAACATATCAACCGAAGCGCAGCTCGGCAAATCCAGCATTACTCTGATTCCTCGTTTGTGACACTCGTCAATAAGGGCTTTAAACTGTTCATCAGGAGTTCTCGGATCATTTTTGTCTATAAGCATTGGATCAATTGCGAGACGTCCGTCCTCTGTAACATATTTTGCAGGTGAATAAAGAGAACCGGCGGTTCCCATTGCATTTTTCTTTCCGGTCGGATGTATTGGCAGAATATGAATAGTATTAATACCATCTGCCTTTAATTCATCCAATCTTGAAATTGCGCTCAATAATGTTCCGTTTTTTTCACCGGTTGACAGGGTAACTTTATCATCACCGTTCAAATCCTGTGCTGTAAAGGTTCTCGGAACAATTGCCATCATAACTGACTGATTGTTTCGAACCATTGTTCTTAAATTGTTTTTGTAAGATTTGATTTCTTTTTTGTTTGCATCAACCTTTTGTACGGCAGGCGCATTAATTCTGGCAAGATTATCCAGATAACCGGAAGTTACGCCGGATTCTTTTTTAGACGGAGTTTCAGGCTTACTTACCGGAACATGCTGCTGCATTGCGGATGCTTTGAAATTAATCGGGATAATTCTACTTATTTCCATCTTCGCTCACCTTCCTGAAAATATTCTGCGGATTTCTTATTTTACCAAAGCCAAGCTGTGCGAGTATAGTTGCACCGACTACGCTGCCGCCTATTGCAGAGGCTATTCTTGCCCACTTCTGATTACCGTATCTTCTCTCAGAAGCTTTCGTTACCATATCAAGAGTATTTTGGGCAACGAGGTTAAATTTAGACATTCTTGTCTTCTCGGATTTTGTATACTGCTCCAGAACTTTTGTATCCAAATGATGATAAGGTTTTGTAAAATCAATATCATTATTGCTCATGATATCCTGAAATCTCTTTATATATTTCTTTAATCTGCCGGAAACATCTCCCGCTGCTACATCACTATAGCCCTTCAATCCGTTTTCTGTAGCATCAGCAAGATTCTGACTCCAGGTCTTTCTCATAACATCTTTATAAAACTCAGGATTATTAATTGTATTGAGTTTCATTGTATGTTCTGATGAAGTAGCCCCAATTATTGCATCTCTGCCGAATTTTGCTACTTCTTTTTCATAACCGCCTTCCGGAAGAGGTCGCTTATATGCATCAAATAAATGCAGAACTCTGTTAAACGAGTTTTTTGCACCTTGATATCTTTCTATAATTCTGGAAATTTCCTGATTCTTAGAAGAACCTACACCTCTTGCATTATACTTTGCAAACTCAAGACGTTCAGCAGGCGGTAAACTCCAGAAATCCTTGCCGGCATATTTATCTGTCTTTACACCGTCTAAGAGGTCAAAGAGCTCCTGTCTTGATTCAACAGAATTTGACAAAGTTGCCACATCTTCTTTTACCAGTTTATCAATTGTATTACTGAATTTGCCGATTGTATTAAGGCGTTTTGCAGTGTTATTATAGTTATTTTCTATACCGGTAATCAAATCCTTAAGATGAGATTCTGAATTTGAACGTCCGTTAAGATTAATTTCCATCTCTGACATAACTTTGCCAAGCTTATTTACTGCATCTTTATATTTAGCCTCATCCTGCACCAGAGCGTTTAATTGTCTTTCAACAATCTCCTTTGCGTAACTTTCGGATTCTCTCATCTGCTTCAAATCTTTGTATTTAATACCAAGAACATCCAGCAAGGTATTTTCAAATCTATTATAAGAGCGTGCTATAACAGTTTCCGGCGCATACTCAACTTTAAACGACTTACATTTATCAAGAACTTTTTGATTCTGTTTAAACTCGCCTAAAACTTTTGCAAAATCTGTTACATCCTTAATATTTTCGTTATTTACATATTTTGCACTGTTTGATTTAATATTCTTTGAAATATTTTCCAGAACATCGTTTTGATATGCTTTTAAAGCTTCTTTAGGCATGCCGGACTCATTAGCGATCTTAGAATCAAATAAATTCTTAAACTCGCCTTTTATCATAGCCAATTCTTCTTCTGTTATACCGTCAGTGTTATATTTTTTCACTATATCCGCAACCTCTGCAGATGTAGGAACAAAAATCCGCTCCATAATTGCTTTATTACGTGACGGTATATTGGTTTTTATTGTTCTTACAAGATCATCAGCAAAGTTATCATTAATAGAATATGCGCCTTTATTATCAGGGTTAAATATTTTTGCTAAATCCGCCTGAATACCTTCTGCGGCGTTAGCATCCATATCTTTTGTCAAAAGAGATAACAAATTTTCATACTCAACTTTTGGCAATTGCTTGCCTTTATAGTTTGTTAAAATACTTTCAACTTCCTTGCTTAATTTGTTTGGCTTTATGCTATCTACCTGTTCACTCATTTCAGAAGTTTTATGCAAAGCCCGTGAGATTTTTGTATTGTAGTTTTGATTTCTTGCTTTTTCCACTGCCGGTGCAACCAGTTTTTCCAAACCACAGCACATCAATGCAGCAATAACAGGAGTTGCAAAACCGGCGGTTAGCATCCAGAGGGTATTTGTCTGGATACCGATTTTTCTCATTTGTTCTTTAATCAAATCATGGCGGTTTTTAATTCCTCTTGGAATTCCCATTCTGTCGCCGATTACATCAAGATCTTCACCCGGATAATCTCCCTGATACATATCAAACGGAATATAATTAGGGTCTTGAAGTACAGATTTTTTACGTCCCTGATCATCAATATATTCTTTCCCTACATCAAATCCCTGAATAATTCTTGACGGCGCTTTTATGGCAATAAGAGGGAATAATGACATTGATGCGAGAAAAGCCCCGAGTCCGGCGTATTCCATAAATCTGAGCATAGGATTCTTAGTTCTTGCGGCAAGCATTGTAGCGATTCCCAAACCGCCCATTGCAAGCCCTACGTCGTTTAGTCTGCCAAGCTGGTGGTCATTTGCATTACCTGCAAGCCCGTCTTTAACAGCCTTAATATCATACGCTCTGTCTTTTATAAAATATTTAGGTACTGTCACAATAGAGTCGTGAACCAGATGACCTTCCGGAACAAGAGGTTTTGTATTGCCGGAAGTCTTTACAGCCCCTTTTGCATCTTTGTAAGGTTTATGAGACTTAGTATTTTCAATATTCGGTTGTACTGGAGTTATAGCCATACTAAATCACCGTACTTTCTTTGGACTTATCCATAATATCTTTGTTTGCCAATTTTCCCATATGTTTTGCTTTATATATTACATTTGCCGTTGTACCGACAGTTAATGCTGCTGTAAACAACATCCAGGCTTTTCCGGCATGTTTCATAAAGCCTGATTTACCCGGATCTCCTGTCCACAGAGTCTTAAACGATTTTCCGAAGGATTTAAGGAATGTCTTTGAAATTTCATAAGTATTTATTCCAAAATTCTTCATTCTTGATGCCATCTTTGTGCCAAAACCTTCACCCGGTTTCGCAATATGGCGCCTTCTGTTTGATATTGACGTAAAGAAATCTTCCCACGAGTCCTGAGCTGCCAGCCCGACTCCTAAACCTGCCCAGGCGTAAGATGAGAGACTTTTTGCAGTCTTGGTTGTTGAAATTATATTCTGAATTATAGGGGTTGTTTCTGTTACGGAATCATTCAAATCCTCGCCCAGTCCGAGTTTCTTGGCAATATTATCATAATAAGGTACGCCTATATCTTTTTGAATAAGATCTTTTCTAAAGAACTCTCTTGAGTCATACACTTTTCTCTGCTGAACCTGCGGAATAATTCTTGCAGCCTCGCCCGATTCTTTAGGCAGAGGGTAGTAAACGTGTTCTATAGGAAGTTCTATATCAACTCCGGTTCCCCAGTATACAGGACGTGTAACTAAATCCGGAGATAATGTTTTCATAAGTCCGTATAAAACTACGCCCAGTGCCATCTTTTTACCGTTAATACCGGCTGCTACACGTGATTTAGGTGTCAGATGTTTATTTACAAGATTAAATAACCCCATAAACATGCCGCTTCCGACAAGATAAGGAATTATTCCCATTGATAAAAATTCATAAAAATCTGAGTTTACATCTCCTTGTAAACCCTTTATCGGATACTGGAGAAATGCGTTTGATGTTTTCTGGTATTTTTGACGAAGCCTTGTTTTTAGCGTATTGGGAAGAATACGGGACTCCATCTCACCCTTTTCTTCTTTTTCGGGCTTAGCTTTAAACATCACATTTTTATCTGCTGAACTGATTGCTTTAATCATACGAACCCCATCTGGTACCTATATATTAAAAGTTCCTGAAAAAATATTTTTTGCTATTTATAAAGCATGAACTTTACATTTATTTACAATGTTTTAGATAATATAAAACACACATAATTAACTTATCAAAAACATAAAAATAATACAAGAAAAAAGGACTGTATAAGTCCTTTTTTCTCTATTGACGTTCTCCTAATTCTTTATCCATAAGGTAAAGAGAGACTTTATCATCTCCGAAAAGCTCCAGGCGCTTAATTATGTCTTTAACATTTTGCTCTTCTTCAATCTGTTCATTAATAAACCAGTCGATAAAAGAAAGCGTTGTTCTGTCGCACTCTTCTTCAGCTTGCTTTGCAACCTTCATAACCGATTCCGTGATACATTTTTCGTGTTCATATATTTTATTAAAGACTGAAATTATCCCGTGAAATTCAAACTCCGGCGTTCTGATTTGTTTAAGAGTAACAAAACTGTTTCTTGAAATCAGATAGTCAAAAAGTTTCAGACCGTGTTCAACCTCTTCTTTTGCCTGATGTTTTAACCATGATGAGAAGCCGAAAAGTCCGAGTTCCTTCATATAAGCCGACATTGAAAGATAAAGGTAGCCTGAATAAAATTCCTTATTAATCTGCTCATTTATAATTTCATTAATTTTATCGCTAATCATTGTTGTTTTCTCCCCAAAGACCGTGTATATTACAAAATTCAATTGCCTCAATCTCATCCGGTATGCAGCTTATATTATATTCTGCCGTATCACCGGGATTCAGATATTTTAAGTGCATTTCCGATTTATCTCTTTTATAAACTTCTATAAATTGAATATAGTGTTCTGCAAGCATCGGATGAGATGTAACAGTCACTATTTTTTCGTTTTCTTTGAATTCTATTTTTGGAGAATGCTTTTCTCCGGTTTCTGATTTGTCGTGCTGAATTTCCTGCAATCTCATAGGCTGTCCGCAGCATACAAGCTCACCCGCGCCCGGAATAAGAACCTGTATTAAATTTCCGCAGACTTTACACTTGTATATTTGTAATTTTTCTGTTGCCATACATTTTCTCCCCTTTCGCTTTCATTCTATATGTTTATAGTTTATTCTCATTGCCGTAGCGGGGGATTTATGGTACTATCTATGGTATGAATAATTTTTTCGCAACCGGACAAAATAATACTCAAAATAATACTAACAAGACTGATAATTCTTTAAATTCACAGTTTGATAATATAAAAAATAACTATGAAGCTATTTTTGTTGAGGCAGCGGAGAGTATAAGGCGTGAAATTGATAAATTCAAGCCTGAGAATCCTTGCGCTGTATGTCAGATTAAGGATTGCAAAATTGAGAAAAAAGACGTGTTTTCCCCCTATCCGATGAACTGCGCGTACAGAGAATGGCAGCTTAAGGCTTTGACATTCCTTTCCGGAGATTACAGGCAGAAATTAAAAATCGTATATAAAAATATGATGGATAAAAAAAATAATTATACCTGCGCAAAATGTGCTGCCTGCTGTAAACTGGCAACAAGCGAGTATTCATATAACCAGCTTAAGCAGCGCGCAATGAGAGGGGATAAATTCTCGGAAGATTTTGTATCGGTCTTTGTTCCTTATGAAACCGAAGAAGAGGCTAAAAAAGCTAATCCTGAGTATTTCAAGCTTCTTAATGAGCTTGTTGAAGACGAAAAAATTTATTACTATTATTGTCCTAAATTGAAAGACAATTTGTGCTCTGACTACGAAAACAGACCGGATATCTGCAAAGATTTTCCGCACAATCCGCTTAAGCTTCTCCCATCCTCCTGCTCTTTTAATGAATGGAAGAATGAAATTGCACATGAAGCTATGCTTTTGAAGGCAAAAGTTGATATTATTGATTTTTACAAGGAGAAGCTCCAATAATGATTTTATCGGGAATGAGTCTTGAAGAGCTTGAAAATTTGATGTCAGAACTTGGCGCCACAAAATTCAGGGCAAAGCAAATTCATAACTGGATTTATACAAAATCCGTATCTACTATTGATGAAATGACAAATTTATCCAAAGATTTCCGCGAGCAGTTGAAAGGAATTGCTTCTGTAACAGAGACTAAAATTAAAGTTAAACAGACCAGTAAAGACGGAACGTTAAAATATTTAGTTGAATATCCGGACGGAGAATGTGTTGAAACAGTTCTTATGAGATTTGATAACAGGGCAAACCTTACGGCATGTGTAAGTTCTCAGGTCGGATGCGCGGTCAATTGTTCATTTTGCGCTACCGGTAAAGGCGGGTTTAAAAGAAATCTTGACTACAAAGAAATTATAGAACAGGTTTTGACTATTCAAAGAGACACGGGGTTAAAAGTAACAAACATTGTATTTATGGGGCAGGGCGAGCCGCTTTTGAATCTTGATAATGTTTTAAAAGCCTTAGAGATTTTTAACAATGATTTTCAAATCGGGGCAAGAAGAATTACAATTTCTACAAGCGGAATAATTCCGGGGATAAACAGGCTTGCGGAGATGGATTTGCAGTCTACCCTTGCAATATCGCTTCATGCGCCTAATCACAAGCTGCGTTCTGAAATTATGCCGATAGAGAACAGATACCCGCTTGATGAACTAAAAAAAGCGCTTTTAAATTATGTTGAGAAAACCGGAAGAAGAATTACTATAGAATATATTCTTATCCACAAATTCAATGACACATTTGAAGTCGCAAAAGAGCTTGCACACTGGCTTAAAGACTTAAAATGCAATATAAATCTTATCCCTTACAACTCCGTAATTGAAAATGATTACAAAAAACCGTCAAGCAGTGATATTATGAAGTTTAAATATCTGCTTGAACACTCCGGCAAAAAAGTTACCATAAGATTGGAGCGCGGGGCAGATATCGATGCTGCCTGCGGACAGCTTCGGGGAAAGCAAAACTAAGGGAGATAGTGTGAATTTACTAGAAAAAAATTTAACAGCACTTACTAATAAGGACAGAGAGCTTGCAGAGAGGATTGCAAAGCACATTGTCAGTGATGTCCCGCAGCTTGTAAATGAAAACGGATTTTATAATCTTGTTTATAAAAATACTTATCTGCACAACAGGCAAAATCCGCTCAGTGAAGCAAAAGAGATTTTCTCAATGGCAGCAAACAGTCCTGTTGCAATACATCTTGTTTATGGTCTCGGTTTAGGCTACCTTTTTCAAGTCGCCTCTGCAAATTCAGCAGGAACCGTTATTTTGTATGAACCGGATTTGAATATTCTGAGAATCGTATTTTCTCTTGTGGATTTTTCTAATGATATTTTAAAAAACAATGTGTTTATATCAGATAGTCTTGAAAAAACAGGGGAGTATATTTATAAGAAATCCAATACGAAAAACACTCCGCTTATGCTTACAACTCCTGCATACCGGGATATGAATACACAAAAATTTAATGAAATGGTAGAAACACTGCAAAGAATGGTCGGTAGGTATAATCTTGATTTAAAATACACGCAGCAGAAGTTTTTCCCGATTGCCAGAACCATTATCCAAAATATTCCAAACCTCATAAAAGAACCGCCTTTAAGTTCAATTAAGGATTTTTATAAAGGACAAACTGCTGTTGTTGTATCAGCAGGACCTACATTGGACAGAAATATTGAAACAATAAAAAAATACAGGGATAATATTGTCCTGATTGTTGTGGGAACCTCAATGAAAACCATTGCAAAACACGGAATAACGCCTGATTTTCTTTGTATAATTGAAACTTATGACTCTTCAAAACAAATAGAAGGACTTGACTTATCAGAGGTTAATTTTATAACAGAGCCTTTTTCAAATATAAATTTACGAAAATTCAAGTTCAAGCAGATATATTCACATATATCGGACAATATGCCGGTAAATTCATTCTGGAGTAATATAATAAACGAAAATACGGAAGAGTATTTATCTAAAGGAACTGTATCTTATACAGCGCTGAATGTCGCAAGAATTCTCGGCTGCTCAAAAATTGTTATGGTAGGGCAGGATCTTGCATACATTGAAGGTCAATGCTACAGCAAAGATTCTGCATACAAAGACCTGGAATGCCGTTTCAATAAAGAAAATAACCGCTGGGAAATTACAGCAAAAGATTTTGACAGTTTTGCAGATTCCCTGAGCAATTATCCTGAACGGGAAAAACGACTTGAGGCAGCAAGAACAAGACTCAAAAATCTCAACAATTCGCTTTATTATGTAAAAAGCATAAAAGGCGGACAAATTCCTACAGAGTCGGTTTATGCCGCATTTATAAAACCTCTGAGTGAATTTGCACAAAGATTTAATGACAGAGAATTCATAAATACCTCGCTTGAAGGCGCGCAAATTGACGGATACAAAAATATGCCGCTTGAAGAAGCGCTAAAAGATACAAAACCAATTTCAAACAGGAATATCATATCTGATTACAAGTTTGATATTGCTGATATAAAAAACAAATTAAAACAGGAAACCGTTAGACTTAAAAATATTCTGGAAGAAGTCAATAACGGGCAAAAGTCTGTCAAAAACTTAAACAATGACTTTAAGAGGTACAAAAATGCAACAGTTGAGGTCTTAAAAGATTTAAAAAAAGTTTCCGGAATATTTTTGAAACTAAGCACCGCTTACACAAATACCCTGTTTGATTTTATAACTGCAAAAGACAGAATCGAATTGGACTATGCAATGAAGATGTCAAAAAGTTTTGAACCGGAGAATCTTGAGACCTTAATCACTAAATTTGCAGCCTATTTTGATAATGCGGAAATTGTAATTAATTCGATTAATGCAAGAATCAACAAGGCAATCGGAGAGATTGAATGAAAGTTTTAATACAGAGAGTAAAAGAAGCGTCAGTAACAATTGAAAATCAACTTTTTTCTGAGATTAATCTTGGTATTCTTGCACTTGTCGGTATAGAAAAAGGGGACAGCAGCGAACAGATAGAAAAAATGGCGCAAAAACTTGTGAACTTAAGAATTTTTCCTGATGAAAACGACAAAATGAATAAATCGATTCTAGATATAAAAGGAGAAATGCTTATTGTGTCTCAATTTACGCTTTGCGCAAGCTGCAAAAAAGGAACCCGCCCGAGTTTTGACGGTTCTGCCGCGCCTGAAATTGCAAATTCTCTCTATGAAGAGTTTGTAACCAAAATAAAATCTTTCGGGATACCGGTTAAAACCGGTAAATTCGGCGCAATGATGGAAGTCGGACTAATAAATGACGGTCCTGTCACATTTATGCTGGAAATGTAGTTTTATATAAAGATAAAAAAGGAAAGCCGGTTAAACTTGCTTTCCTTTTTTATTTATCAAAAGAGTATGCTGTTTAATTAATGATATCTCCATAAGATTCAGGATTATTCAATAAATCATAATTTATCTCATTCTCATTATCTGCTATTGCGGCTGCGACTACAGCATCAGAAGTTACGTTCAGAAGCGTCCGCATCATATCTGTAATTCTTTCTATTGTAAACAGGAATGCAAACCCTGCAACAAGCTGCTCAGGACTCAAGCCCATTCCGTTAAGCACAAGAGCTATTGTAATTAAACCGGCTCCCGGAATTCCTGCACAAGTTGATGAAGCTACTATTGCAAGCAGGGCAATTTGAACTACTAAAAACGGAGTTAAAGCAACACCGTATGCCTGAGTTAAGAATATAACCGCAATTACCTGAAGCATTGCAGTTCCGTCCATATTAAGCGTAGCGCCGAGCGGCAGTACAAAGCTTGAAACTTTATGAGATATACCTCTTTTTTCGCAGCAGGCTATTGTTAACGGGAGTGTTGCAGAAGAACTTGCAGTTCCAAATGCTACCATCATAGCTTCTGCCATAGCTGCATACAGCATCATAACAGGAACTTTTGAAAATATTTTCAAAAATACCGGATAAACAATAAAGAACTGGATTGCAAAGCCAAGAGCCAGTACTCCTAAGTATTTTGAAATACTCATAAAAATATCGATTCCGAAGGAAGAAACGGCTACAGCAGTAAGTGCAAATACACCCGGTGCTGCAAAGCACATAATCCAGTCGGTAATTTTCATTGTAGCTGCAAATATTGATTCAAAAAAGCTTACAAAAGGTCTGTTGATATCTCCGACTTTTGCAAGAGCAATAGAAAACATTACCGCAAAAACAATAATAGGAACCATATCTCCGCTTGCAATTGAAGCAAGAGGGTTTTTAGGAATAAAACCTAAGAAGATATTAAGCAGATTGCCTTTCTGGGCTTCAATTGTAGCTGCAACCTGTGATTGAATATCAATTGCTGTATCTATATTTATATAATGCGCTGCACCTAATCCCGGTTTTAAAAGAAGCGCCAGCACTGAACCTATTGTTACAGCCGCTACGGTAATAATCGTATAGTAAAAAATCATCTTGGTTCCGAGTTTGCCGAGCTGCTTGCTGTCGCCGATACTTGTAATACCAATTACAATTGCTGAAATTACAAGCGGAATAACGACCATCTGGATTAATCTGATAAATACCTGTCCTATAAATGTAAGAGTTGTCATTATGATAGGACTGGGGTCGTTATGAAGCCAGATACCTACCAGAACACCGAGAATAAGTCCGGCAAAAATATGCCAGTTCCTCTTCAACCCCAAACCAAGTGCAATTAACACTTGCATGTGAAATTTCATATATAAATCCTCTCATATACTTATATTAACTAGTATATCTTACTATTTTTTTGCATGAATGTAAATAGTATTAACGATGTGTTTTCCTTAGATAAAGGCGCCGCTTCGTAAGAAGCGGCGCCTTTATCCACATACTTATTTTAATGAATCAATCAATTCCTGTATAGCTTTCTGCTGGGTAGAAATTTCTTCTATTCTGGCATTTGTCTGTTCAACGAGTTCTTTCGGTGCATTTGCAACAAATTTCTCGTTTTTCATTCTGCCTTCAAGAGAATTTTTCTCATTTGTTAATTTCTCCAGCTTCTTTTCCTGACGCTTAATCTCTGCATCTAAATCAATTAAGTCTGCAAGAGGAACGATAAGCTTAGAAGCTGATACGACCGCAGAAGCTGATTTAGGCGGAGTCTGAGCGTTCATTGGAGCGTAAGATATATTATTAACTTTAGCAAGCCTATGGATATAAGGCTCTATTTCTTTAAATATTTCTTTTTCGCTTCCTTCTGCTCTGATTTCAACATCAACAGTTGCAGAAGTCGAAATATTAAAGCTTTGTCTTACGTTTCTTAAAGAAGTGATTGTATCAAATACAAGCTTCATCTCTGCAGCTTCTTTCGGGAAGCTTAAAGCCTCATTGAATACAGGGAATTCTGCAACAACAAGCGCTTTTGCATTCTCACCGTTAGGTGTAAATGCGTTTACACCCTTAACTCCCGGAATAAGTCCCCAAACTCTTTCAGTTATATGAGGCATTATAGGATGGAGCATCCTTAAAGACATGTCAAGAACATATCTCAAAACTCTCCGGGTATTAGCTTTTAAACTGCCGTCCTGAAGCTGGATTTTTGCAATTTCTACGTACCAGTCGCAATACTCGCTTCTGAAAAAGTCATACAAAGTATGAGCAATTTCACCGATTCTGTACTCTTTCATATACTGGTTAACAAGTTTTGCTGTTTCATTAAGCTGGTTCAAAATCCATTTATCAACCAGAGTTAACTTATCCTTATCAATAGGCTTGTCGTCAACTCCTTCAAGGTTCATAAGCACGAATCTTGAAGCATTCCAGAGCTTGTTTGCAAAATTTCTTCCGTATTCAAACCTCTCGTCAGAAATCTTTATATCCTGTCCGCCGTACGTGCAGAGCGAAGTCATTGTGAATCTCAAAGCGTCACAACCATACTTGTCGATAATTTGTACAGGATCAATAGTGTTGCCCTTTGATTTTGACATCTTTTGACCTTTTTCATCTCTGATAAGCCCGTGGATATAAACGGTCGAGAATGGCGCCTTGCCCGTAAATTCAAGACCCATTGTAATCATTCTTGCAACCCAGAAGAAAATAATATCAAAACCTGTTACAAGAACAGATGTCGGGTAGAACTTTTTAAAGTCATCCGTTTCGGCATTAGGGAATCCCATTGTTGAGAACGGCCACAAGCCTGATGAAAACCAGGTGTCAAGACAGTCTGTATCCTGTACATAATTTTCAGGATCCGGATTTTCTTTTGCTACAACCATTTCACCTGTTGTTTTGTGATAATAAGCAGGTATTTGATGCCCCCACCACAATTGTCTTGAAATACACCAGTCGCGAATGTTTTCCATCCAGCCAAGATAATTTTTTTCCCATCTTTCCGGAATAAACTTAATTCTACCGTCTTTAACCGCAGCAATAGCTTCTTTTGCTAAAGGCACCATCTTTACAAACCACTGTTCCGAAAGAAGCGGCTCTATTGTTGTATTACATCTCTGGCACTTGCCTACGTTGTGCTCGTGGTCTTTGACTCTTAGTAAGAAGTTGTTGTAACTGAGCATATCAACAATCTTTTTGCGGGCTTCATACCTGTCTAAACCCTGATAATCCGGCGGAACTTCCGCGCAAGCTTTCATTTTACCTTCTTCATCGATAACCCATATTGGTGCAAAATTATGGCGTTTTCCGACTTCGTAGTCATTAGGATCGTGTGCCGGAGTAATTTTTACAGCCCCTGTTCCGAACGACTTATCTACGTATTCATCTGCTATAATCGGTATTCTTCTGCCTGAAAGCGGAATCATAACTGTTTTTCCGATAAGTTCGGAATACTTCTTATCAGAAGGGTGTACTGCAATTGCAACGTCCCCGAAGATTGTTTCCGGTCTTGTTGTTGCAACGATAATTGCTCCCGGTTCTCCTACCAGCGGATAAGAAATTTCCCACAAATGCCCCTGCTCTGTTTCGTATTCCGTTTCAATATCGGAAATAGCGCTCTGGCAGCGAGGACACCAGTTTACAATGTATGCACCTTTATAGATAAGTCCTTTATTATAAAGAGTAACAAAAACCTCTTTTACGGCTTCCGAACAGCCTTTGTCAAACGTAAATCTTTCTCTTGAAAGGTCAAAAGAAGCTCCGAGTCGTTTAAACTGGTTAAGAATTGCTGATTTATGCTCATTTGCCCATTTCCATGTGCGTTTCAGGAATTCTTCTCTTCCTATATCGTGACGGGTAAGACCTTCTTTTCTTAATTCTTTCTCAACAACCGCTTGCGTCGCAATACCGGCGTGGTCTGTACCCGGAAGCCATAGAGCTTCGTATCCGCTCATTCTGTGATAACGGGTCAAAATATCCTGCAAAGTTCCGTCAAGAGCGTGTCCCATATGAAGAACACCGGTTACGTTCGGCGGCGGGATAACAATTGTGAAAGGAGGTTTGTCTGAATGCGCATCAGCTTTAAAGAATCCTCCGTCTTCCCAGAACTTATACATCTCTTCTTCTGTAGATTTTGCATCATAAACAGTAGGTAAATCTTCAATTCTTGTTTTAGTTTCTGTCATAATTATCCCTCGCTCGTGTAAATCTAATATAAGGATACCATAAAAAAATAGCTGATGACATTTATTAAAAAATTGTTATAATAAGAACTATGAAAAAATTTTTATTATTAGTAATGTTATTGTTTTGTCCGTTTGTATTTGCAGAAGAATACACCTTGCAGGCGGGAGTTTCTGTAAATGACGTTCCAAAAGCATTTTTCGGAAGCTGGAGAGTTAAAGCCAAGCTTGATGATACAAACAGTTACGGGACTTTTAAGCCTCAAAGTATTGATTTTTGGACTTTATCCCGCGTCGGAGACAAAATTACCCTATCAAACCCTTTTAGCGGGGCGAAGGCGGAAGTGTCTTTAAAGTCAGTCGAAGGTAATGTTATAGTTTTTTCCAAAAAAGCACCTTATGACAATAAGATGCTGACCGATACTATTACAATAAGGCTTTCTGATAATACTTTTACCGGGATAAATACATTGAGCCTGGAATCTTTTTCGCTTGTGGATAACCATTTGATGAAAACCGAGACTGCAAGGTATACAATCAGCGGTGAAAAGATTTCAGGTGAAAGTGTTTTGAAAGAATAATAATAGAACATCAACGCGTGTTCCCTCGCCCCTGCAAAACATTCTGCTTGTAGAATTACCTGCCAAACCAATACATTTACCCCGGAGAGGGGCTGTAATATTTAACATAAAACTCGAGAGCCCCGACGAGGGGCTCTCGATTCATATTCGACTAGAATAAATATAACTAAAGGAAAAAGGAAGGAATTTTTGTTTTAGGGATTCTTCACCCCTGAATTGCTGTCGGGTTCACCTCGCCCCTTGCGGGAGAGGGTAGAATTTCAAGTTGAGCTTGGGCGAAACTTAGAAATTCGGGTGAGGGGTCGTGTC
>CASFPS010000019.1 GCA_949296355.1 uncultured bacterium
CTGAGCAACAATACCGCCGCCTACAGCTTTAACTCTTACATCATATTTTTCCTGATTTTCAGTTAAAACAAGCGGTCTGTAGACCATCATTTCAACTGCAGGCATATTGCCTATGTATGCAGCCAGAGTCTTTCCGTTAACGAAAATTCTGCCTTTGCCTTTTACTAATTTAACAACTGCAACAGCACATTTTCTGCGTCCTGTAGCCATAATTACTTTTGATTCAGCCATTACTTAGACTCCTTTCCCAACACGATTGGTTTTTGTGCTGCGTGCGGATGTTCAGGACCGCAGTATACTTTTAATTTTGTAAACTGCTGATCGCCTAATGTGTTGTGCTGCAACATTCCCTTAACAGCTTTTTCAATTAATTTTGTTGCGTCTTTTTCGCGTACTTCTTTTACAGAAGCTGCTTTTAAACCTCCCGGATAACCGGTATGGTGATAATATATTTTATCAGTTTCTTTATTTCCTGTAACTACAACCTTTTCAGCATTGATAACGATAACAAAGTCACCTGTATCAACGTTAGGTGTATATTCAGGTTTATTTTTGCCTCTTAAAATGTTTGCAATTCTTACTGCAAGACGTCCTAAAACTTCGCCTTCAGCATCAATTACATACCATTTTCTTTCAACTTCAAGAGGTTTTGCTGAATATGTTTTCATGCTAATTTCCCTTTATTTTTTTATTTAGTATTTTACTTCTACAAGTGTCAATCCGTAAGGACTGACCGTCTGCCCAGCCTTGCGGCGGTCATGTGCCTCCAGAACATTTTTCATATGCTCAACAGGCAGCTTATGCCCTTCTATTTCTAAAAGGGTTCCGACTATTGTTCTTACCATATTGTAAAGAAATCTGTTTCCCTCAATATGAATAAAAATCCTATCGCCTTGTCTTTCGACTTCAGCTCTTCTGATAAAACAAACTTTGCTCGGGTTCAGCGTTCCGGAACTTTTGAAACTTGAAAAATCATGTTCGCCCAGAAGAAAGTTCAAAGCAGATTGCATCCGCTCTACATCCAAATCGTACTTGACTCTTAAGATATCACCGTCAAACGCCTGTTTATAGCGTCTGTTTATGAGTTCATATCTGTAATATCTCGCCTTTGCAGACTTTTGAGCATGAAACGACGGCGGAACAATTCTCAAGTTATCTACTGATATGTCATCAGGCAGGATTTCATTCACATGATAGATAAATTTTGAAGCAACAATTTCTTTATCATAATCAAAATGAACGACCTGACCCAATGAATTTACGCCTCTATCAGTTCTTCCGGAGAAGATTGTTTTAATCGGTCGGTTATTTATTTGAGTCTTTGACTCTAAAAATGTACAAATTCCTTTCTCCAATTCGCCCTGTATAGTCGGTTTATCTATTTCTTTTCCGCCTTCATACTGTATCTGGCTTCCGGAATAGTTTTTCCCTATATACTGAACGTTAAGAGCATAGCGCATTAATTATACCAACTGGATTAATGCCATTTCAGAAGCATCGCCTCTTCTCGGAGGGAGTCTGAAAATTCTTGTATATCCGCCCTGTCTTGAAGAATATTTAACACCTATGATGCTGAATAATTTTCTCAAAACAGTTTGTTTTGCTAATTTTTTGCCTTCCTGCGGAGCATCAAATACTTCACCGGTGGTTGTATCAATTAACTGACCGATTTCTTTGTCATAAATATATTTTCCGGCAAGTCTTCTTGAATTCAAGTCACCTTTTTTTGCCATAGTGATAACATTTTCAGCGTATGGTTGAAGAGCTTTTGCTCTTGCCATCGTTGTTTTAATCTCACCGTGAACAAAAAGTTCAGTAGCTAATGAACGCAACAAAGCCTTTCTCTGGTCTTGTGCTTTACCAAGCGTATTCTTTTTTGTCTGGTGTCTCATTTTGTCTTTTCCTTATATTATATTGTCTTTATTATCTTTTTATTCGGCTGATGATTCTATAACCATTCCGTCTTCATCTACTTCAGGGTTTGGAGCTAAGTCTAAACCAAAGTGGTGTAATCTTTCGATTACTTCGTCAGAAGATTTTTTACCGAAGTTTTTAATATTTAACAAATCATGTTCTGATTTCTTTAACAATTCAGCCATAGAGTTGATGCTTGCTCTTTTTAAGCAGTTGTATGCTCTTACTGATAATTCCAATTCATCAATTGTAATTGATGGTTCTTCATCAGAATCAGCAGAAACAACTTCTTCAGGAGCAGTTGTTTTTTCTTCAATTTCTTTATGAGTATTTTTTCCTGCAATTGAAGAAATCTGAACAAAGTGATCAATTAACAAGTCTGCAGCCTGAGTAAGTGCTGTTGTTACATCAACTGTACCATTAGACCAGATTTCAAGAGTTAATTTATCAAAGTCGATGTTGTCACCTACACGGGCATTTTCAACTTCGTAACGAACTCTTTTAACCGGCATAAAGGTAGCATCAATAGGCAGCATGTCGATAGGAGTTCCTGCCTTGGAATTTCTTGGAACATCATTAGCAACATAGCCTTTGCCTGTTTCTACAACGATATCTGCGTGGAATGAACCGCCGTCAGCTATTGTGCAAATAAGCCAATCAGGATTTACAACCTTAACGCCTGCAGGCAGTTGAATATCACTTGCTAATACCGGACCCGGTTTATCTACATCAATTCTTAAGTTTTGCGGTTCTTTTGAATCTGTTTTAATAGCCAAACCTTTGAGGTTGAGCATAACATCAATAACATCTTCCAATACACCAGGAATTGCAGTGTATTCGTGAGTAATACCTTCAATTCTGCAAGAAGTTACAGCAGTACCTTCCAAGCTTGAAAGTAATACACGTCTGAGTGCGTTACCGATAGTTGTTCCAAATCCTCTTTCCAACGGTTCAATCGTAAATTTACCATACTGTGAACCGTCTGAGCTGGTCATTGTATTAACAGTTTTAATTTTTAATTCCATATTTTTTCTCCTATCAGCCTATTTTGAATAGTACTCTATAACAAGTTGTTCTTTAAAGTCAGGATCCATTTCTTCTCTTTGAGGAATTCTTTCATAAGTAATCTTCAAATTGTCTTTGTCTACTGTAATCCAAGAAGGAGCCAATGATAAATCAATAGCGCTCATAACTGTTTTCAGGTATTCGTTGCTTCTTGCTTTAACAGTAATTACATCTCCTGCTTTGCAAATATAAGATGGAATATCTACTTTCTTACCGTTAACAAGTACGTGTCCGTGGTTAACGATTTGTCTTGTTTGCTTACGTGTTACACCAAAACCTGCTCTGAATAAAATGTTATCCAGTCTTGATTCAAGAATTTGAAGAAGGATTGTACCTGTAACACCTTTCTTTCTTGCAGCTTCGTTGTAATATTTTGCAAACTGTTTTTCACTAACTAAATATGTTAATCTGATTTTCTGTTTTTCATTTAAGTGGATTGCATATTCAGAAAGTTTTTTTCTAACTGCTCCGTGTTGTCCTGAAGCTGTCTGTCTCATAGAAGATGTCAACTTTCTGTTTGACAAATCCTTTACACCGTAGTTACGAAATAATTTATTCGTAGGTCCTGTATATCTTGCCATTGTTTTCTCCTTTTCTGCAGGGCATCTATGGTTTACTTTTTGGCTTAAAGCAAGCCCCTGCTTTTACTTAGTGAATAGTGAGTAGTGAGTGGTGAATAGAAAGTTATTTATGTTCTATTCACTGGTCACTATTCACTAGTCACCCTACTTACTATACACGTCTCTTTTTAGGCGGACGGCATCCGTTGTGAGGGATTGGAGTTACATCTTTAATTAATGTGATTTCCAAACCTGCTGCCTGGATAGCTCTGATTGCTGTTTCACGACCGGAACCAGGTCCTTTGATATGAACTTCTACTTTTTTCATACCTTGATCGATTGATTTTTTAGCAACCAATTCTGCTGCTGACTGTGCGGCAAACGGAGTACCTTTTCTGGCACCCTTAAAACCGGTTGCACCGGCTGTTGCCCAAGCAATAGCATTACCCTGTGTATCTGTAGAAGTTACTATTGTATTGTTGAAGGTTGATTGTATGTGAACAACACCCTGCAATACATTTTTCTTTTCTTTTTTCTTTGTAGTTTTTGGTCTTGCCATTTTTTTATTCCTTATATTATTAGTATTTATATTTCAATATTTATGTTCGGGGTGAATTGTGAATAGTGAGTAGTGAATGGGTTTTTATTTTCTAGTCACTAGTTTCTATTCACTAGTCACCAGATTTATTTCTTCTTACCTGCAATAGGTCCGGTTTTCTTGCCGCGTCTTGTTCTTGCGTTAGTTTTTGTTCTCTGACCTCTGCAAGGCAAACCTCTTTTGTGTCTCATTCCTCTATAAGAGTTGATTTCCTGAAGACGCTTGATGTTCATTGTAACTTCACGTCTCAAGTCACCTTCAATGTTGTATTCAGATAATGCGTTACGAAGTTGTTTAATATCATCATCTGTTAAATCGTCTGTTCTTAAATCCGGTGAAATTCCGGTTACTTCAAGAATTTTCTTTGCTCTAGCCGGTCCTATTCCGTAAATATAGGTAAGAGCAACTTCTAATCTTTTGTTACGAGGTAAGTCTACCCCAACTAATCTTGCCATGTTTTGATTCCTTTATAACTTTATTCTACTAATTACTTCTTTTAAGAATTGAGTGACTTGTGAATAGTGAGTAGTGAATAGATTTTTTGCCTAATCACTAGTCACTATTCACTGCTCACTAGACTAACCCTGTCTTTGTTTATGTTTAGGGTTTTCGCAAATAACTGCAACTCTGCCTTTTCTTTTAATAACCTTGCATTTATCACACATAGGTTTTACTGATGATCTTGTTTTCATTGTTGTTTCCTTTATATAAAATTCTACTAAACTACTTTAATCTGAAAGTGATTCTTCCTTTGGTTAAATCATAAGGTGTCATTTCAACTTTTACTCTGTCACCCGGTAATATTCTTATGAAATTTTTTCTGATTTTACCTGATATATGAGCCAGAATCTCATGCCCGTTTTCGAGCTTTACTCTAAACATTGCATTAGGCATGGACTCAAGAATCGTACCTTCTATTTCTATTACGTCTTTTGCCATATTTTCCTCTATTTTTCGGCTTTCAAACGACACCACTTTACGGCATCTTAATATAATGATATTTGCTAAAATTCTGAATGCAAGCAGATTTATTATATTTTACCCAGTTTTGTAAAGATTTATTACTGTTTGTTTTTATTATATACGGTAATAAAGCCTCTAATGTTATTTCTTGTAAAAAGTGTAGAAACGGTGGTTTGTGTAAAAAATTAAAGATTTAATGAATTACATTTTTATAAAAACAAACTAGTTTGTGTTCGAAAATTTGTTTTTTGGGGTTTACTATTTTTTAGAGGCTATGACACTAAAAAACATATTAATTGTTAAATTTGTTCCGGATTGCTTCGGGCTGAATGGTTGTTCCCTCGCAATGACGTCTAATTTGCAGAAATATCTACTCTATTCACTACTCATTCCTCACTATTCACTAAAATAATATTTTTCATGTTATAATCAAAAGCATAAAACAGAAAGGGATTTATTTTATGTTAAGAGCCGGAATTGTAGGACTTCCGAATGTCGGAAAATCAACGTTATTTAATGCGCTTACAGCGACAAAAAATGCACAGAGCGCCAATTATCCGTTTTGTACAATTGAGCCGAATGTTGGCGTTGTAGTTGTGCCGGATGAAAGGTTGCAGATTCTTTCGGATTTGTGTAAGTCAAAAGAAATTATTCCGACTGTTATAGAATTTGTTGATATTGCAGGGCTTGTCAAAGGCGCAAGTCAGGGTGAGGGGCTCGGAAACCAGTTTCTGCATAACATTAGAGAAGTCGATGCAATCATTCAGGTTGTCAGGTGTTTTGATGATGAAAACACTATTCACGTTTCCGGCAAAGTTGATCCGATTTCTGATATAGAAATTATTAATACGGAACTTGCGCTTGCAGATTTGGCTTCTGTTGAAAGAAGAATGCAGAGAATTTCCAAGCAGGCAAAAGGCGGGGATAAGGAAGCTGTTCTTGAAGAAGGAGCTTTGAAAAAACTCAACGAACTTTTGCAGGTTGGAACTTTTATAAATTTAAAAGAGCATTTTAATGAAGATGAAATAAATGTTATTAAACCTTTGAATTTAATGTCAGTAAAGCCGGTAATTTATTGCGCAAATGTTTCGGAATTCGATTTAAAAGAGGGAAATAATTATACAAAACTTGTGGAAGAATACGCTTCAAAGCACGGAGCGCAGACAGTTATTATTTGTGCAAGAATTGAAGAAGAACTTGTTGAACTTGGTGAAGAAGGCGCAAAAGAATACTTAGACGAGCTTGGAGTTAAAGACAGCGGTATTAATAAGATGATTAAATCCGTATATGAGCTTTTGAATCTTATTACATTTATTACTGCAGGTGAAAAAGAGGTTCACGCCTGGACAATCACGAGAGGAACAAAAGCTCCTCAGGCAGCCGGTGTAATTCATACGGATTTTGAAAAAGGATTTATCAGAGCCGAAGTTACAGGGTATGAAGATTTTGTCTCAAACGGATCTTATGCTGCCTGCAAAGATAAAGGTGTAACAAGGCTTGAAGGAAAGGACTATGTAATGCAGGACGGAGATATTGTTCATTTCCGCTTTGCAGTTTAGTAATTTGATATGCAAATTGGAAATGTTGATAATTCAATAAATTTTAAATGGAATAAAACGACCCATCTTGAGATGACAATGCTTGCCCTGAAAGATAGTAAGATTGACAACGTTACAAAAAGGCAGATTGCAAGATATTCTCAAATGCCGGATTTTGTAAAAACGGAGCTTGGTTATCACAACAATACACATTTTTATTTTCCTAATTCAGAAAAGAAAAGTTTTGGTAAAAATAGCGGCGAGTTTAATGCTTATAACCAGTTTAAAGAACATTTAACCACTGCTTTATTCAGTAAGAATGATGAGCATTTCTTAAAACATGCAGGTTTTGCACTTCACTATCTGCAGGATATGTCTGTTCCTTTACATACGGAAAAAGGCGGTATTTTGCAAAAGATTTTGAAATATAACCTGCATAAAGAGTATGAATGCGAATCTAAATACGGAGTTCAAACTAATTTAAAAAAAATAATTGAAAACTATAAATACCAAAAATTGAATTTTACAACGCTTTTGGATTTATTTAAGGATACGGCTGAGTTTTCCAGCCGGTTTAAAATAACTTCTTCAAACAAAAAAAAGTGGTATTCAATACAGCAAGAATGCTTTGATAGGGGAGTGAATACCACCAGGGAGTTTTTAGAGAAATTATTATCATTAAGAGAAGGTTTTAATTCTTAAATTTTGCGGAATTAATCACCCATCCGTCAGAGCGGAAATGGGCATAATTGTTTCTGCCGCGGTATTTTTCACCCTCAGGGCTTGATTTAAGCCAGAGTTCAAGTATTCTTAGAGCTTTGTGAAAAAGTTCGTATCCAAATTTTTCAATCAGGGAATCGTACTGCTTTGGAGTCAGAATTACAAATTCTATATCCGGCAATGATATTTTTGTCTGACTGTTGTATCTCGGGCGTCCGCCGAGTTTTCCGTTTTCTATACTTGAATATCCGCTCATTTTTTGTCCTTTCTTTTTTGGAGTGAGTAGTGAATAGTGAATAGTGAATAGGGTTCTCCTGTCTGGTAGTTTAGTAGTGTGTAGCTTAGAATTACGGCAAACTTGTAGGATTACTTTTAAATGTACCGTCATTCAGAGGACGTAAGTCCGAAGAATCTCTCAAACCTGCAATCTTTCTAAATCCTCATCCTTGGGTGCGCCGAGTTTTCTCACAAGCTCTATTACTGTTTCTTTCATTTTGCATTTATTTACGGAGTCGGAAAAATATATTTTGTACAAATTACACTTAGAACATCTGCAGCCGAGATTATAGCAATCTATTGCTGAAGGCGTCCAATTTTTTGACAATGTTTCACTACATGATACATTATATTTGTAACCCATTCTTACAAAAACCTCTTCCTCATACTTAAACGTTGACATATGTAAAATTATATGCTTAAATATCAATTGATAGTTGACATTATGTAATTAATTGTAAGACAACATGATACAAATGTCAAGTATTATTTTAGCGCATTGGTGAAACGATGAAATTAGACGAATTAATAACAATAATATCAAAACAAACAGGTGAAACGGTTAACCAGTCGGCTCTTGCAGAGAGTCTCGGAATAACGAGGCAGACTATCAGCAACCGGATTAAAAACGAGAGTGAAGTTACAGTAAGCGAACTCAGGCGGGTAGAAGAGTTTTTCAAAATCAATATATTTAACTGTATGCCCGATATTGCGTATATAGATTATTACAACGATGTATTTGCAAGCTGCGGTGCGGGAAGTATTGTTTTTTCAACGGAAAAGACAAAGCTTCCGATACCTGTATCAATGATTAGCGGGTATTCAAAGAATAAATTGTATTCAATGATAAATGCCTCGGGTAACAGTATGTCTCCTACAATTGACAGCGGGGATAAATTAATTGTAGAACACTGGAATGGCAACCAGATTCAGGATAATAAGATTTATGTTTTTTGTTATAACAGCGAGTTTTTTGTAAAAAGATTATGTAAAAATCTGGATGAAATTATCATAAAATCTGATAATCCCGAATACAGAATAAGAACAATAAGCGGGAAATCCATGTCAGATTTGATTTTGATAGGAAAGATTGTTGCGACTGTTAAGCAGCTGGATTAAATTCAGAGTATATTTTTTATAATTCAAGTCTCAGGCAATCAATCTCTTAGTATCATAATAATTTCGGAGTCATTTCTAAATAATAATCTTAATGATACGGAGGTAAAGCTTATTTACCGTCTCTTTGACGGACTAAAGCAGTCTTAATATAATTTGACATCAGCCGGTGTTTGAAGTTAAATACAGCTATGAAGATAATTATTTTCGGCGCTGATGAATTAGGCGCAATGATAGCTGCAGAGCTTTATACGTCAAATGATATCACTGTAATTGATGATGAGCATAACAAGTCGGATGCTTTTAATAAACTTGACGTAGGCTTTATTGCAGGAAACGGCTCAAGTATAGAAGTTTTAAAACAGGCTTCAATTAAAAATGCTGATGTTTTTATTGCCTGCACTCCGTCTGACGAGTTGAATATTGTAGCCTGTCTTACAGCAAAAAGAATCAGCACGGTTAAGACAATATGTTTTGTCCGAAAAGAAGAGTATAAGTATTCTCTGGGGTTAGCCAAGGATGCGGAATACAATTGCGATTTTTATATAGATAACGTTATTTGGCCGGAAGAGCTTCTGACTCAGGAAATTTTCAGGATTATAACTGTTGCAAAAGCTCTGGATGTAGAACATTTTGCCTCCGGTAGAGCGCGTTTGCTGGAATATAAAATTGCTAATAAATCTATTCTTGTAAATCAAATGGTTAAAAATTGCAGCTTCCCTAAAGACACTTTGATAGTAGGGATTACAAGGGACGGGGAGTTGTTTATTCCAAACGGTGAAACGGTTTTGCATGAAGACGACAAAGTTATATTTATGGGGCTTTCAAATTCGCTGGATATTTTAGCCGGAAGATTTTTCCACGAAAAAGAATTTGTAAAAGATGTTGTAATAATCGGGGGCGGTAATGTCGGTTTGAAGCTTGCTAAAAACCTTGAGGATTTAAAATTAAATCTGAAAATTATAGAAAAAGACCCTGAGCGTTGCGAATATTTATCACAGGTTCTTGATAATGCTTTGATAATCAATGGCGACGGGACTGATCTCGGGCTTTTGAATGAAGAGGATATAGGGCTTGCAGATGTTGTTGTGAGTGTTACAAATAATGATGAAAAAAATCTTTTGTGCTCCCTGCTTGTGAAACACATGGGCGCCGGAAGAGTTATCTCAAGAGTTTCCAAGAATACGAATGTAGAATTGTTTGAAAAAGTCGGGATTGATATTGCAATTTCATCAAGAACAGCGGCTTTGAATGAAATCAAAAACAGTATAAAAGAAACAAATATAGATATTCTGGCAACTGTAGAACAGGGTAAAGGTGAAGTTCTTGTTATAGAAATCCCTGAGAGTTATCAAACCAAGAAAATTATGGATTTGAAACTCCCTGCAAAGGCTATTGTCGGGGTTATTCAGCGAAGAAAGAGGATAATTATTCCAAACGGTGCAACGCAGGTTATGGGCGGGGATAATTTGATAATCTTTACAACGAGCGAAAACGCAAAAGTTATAAGGGAATTTTTTGAGGAAATTGAATGAGATTAACTTATCTTGCATATTCATTCAGTCTTACGATAATGTATTTCAGCTTTGTATTGCTGCTTCCGGTTCTTGTTGCGCTGTATTTTCATGAGACAAACGCTATATTGCCGTTTTTGCTCACGGGTGCTTTTGCATTGATGATATCTGTAACAATAAGGAAGCTTGTGAGCGGAGCAGCGAAGATTAAATCAATAAATGATATAAAAAAGTCGGAAGGTTTGTGCGTTGTAACATTTTCCTGGCTTTTTGCAGCAATACTTGCTGCTATTCCTTATACATTTTTCGGAATAAAACCTGTTGACGCGTTTTTTGAAGCAATGTCCGGAATTACGGCAACAGGCGCTACTGTTTTTACTCATTTTAATTACCCGAATGCGTTGTTTTTCTGGCGCTCTTTTACACAATGGCTCGGCGGTATGGGGATTATCGTGTTGTTTATTGCGATTCTGCCTCAATTTGCAATAGCCGGTCGCCAGATGTTTTTTGCGGAAGCTCCCGGTCCTACGGAGGATAAGTTTACACCGAGGATAAAAAATACGGCGGCAGCTTTGTGGAAAGTTTATGCAGGACTTACTGTTCTGGATTTTTTGCTTTTAAAATTTAACGGTATGAAATGGATTGACGCTGTTTGTTATGCGTTTTCATCTGTATCCGGAGGCGGTCTTGCTCCGTCCGGTGACAGTATGATAGGGTATTCATTTCCGCTTCTTTGGATAACTATAATTTTTATGTTTTTTGCAGGCTCAAGTTTCAACCTCCAATATAAAGCGTGGATAAGGCTTAATCCGCTGGTATTATTCAGGAATGCGGAATTCAGGGCGTATTTTAATGTAATTCTGGTGATTGGAATTTTATTAACTGCCTCTTTATTTTTCAATATGAATTATGATTTGCCGGAAAGTATAACGCACGCCTTTTTCAATATCTCTGCGCTTGTATCTTCAACCGGATATTGCAGTGCTGATTATACAAAATGGGATTGCACGAGCAAACTTTTGATTTTTGCAATAATGCTTTTCGGAAGCTGCGCAAGTTCTGCCGGCGGCGGCATAAAGGTTATAAGGTGGCTTTTGATTTTTAAGATTATGAAAACCGAGATGGTAAAAATTCTGCATCCGAAGGCAGTATGCAATATAAAAATCGGTAATTATTCCGTGTCAAAAGATGTTCTTGACCAGACCTTGATGTTTGTTGCTTTTTATTTTGTAATTCTTACTGTTTCGGCATTTTTAGTTGCGATTATTGAACAAAATACAACTGTAGGGCTTACGGGTGCTGTCAGTGCTATAGGAAATATCGGTCCGGGATTCGGTAAAATAGGTCCTTTAGGAAGTTTTGAACCGCTGCATTGGCTTACAAAGCTTATACTTATATTTGATATGCTTATCGGAAGACTGGAGTTAATTCCTGTTCTTGTTTTGTTCAGGAAGGATTTCTGGGTTTTAAAGCGATAAGTGCCTGCGGCTGTAGATAGGACCTTTGTATGTTTTACCGTCTATTACAAAGTTAACCGGCGCTATAGTACGTTTTTTGCTGGTATATTTACGTAAATTTCCGGAGATGTCATAAAAATACACTTCTTTTGCCGGAACACTGTTCCCTAAAACATCTTGAAGTATAGGCTTACCGTCTAAATCATAAGCTTCAAAAACTTCTCCGTTTTTTGTGCAGGTACCTATACGGAATCCGTTTTCATCATAGATTTTTGATGACGCGGCAAATACGCCGGAGCAGGTGAAAATAAATAAAAATACCGCTATTAAACTTCTTTTCATAATACTATTATAACGTCATTATTCGAAAAATGTTCATATTTATGATATGATTTAGTAAAGAGGTATGAAGATATGTCAATAAGAAAAGTTGTTAAATACGGGGAAGAGTCTTTAAGACAGCCTTCTAAAGAAGTTCATAAAGTCTCCCAGAAGATAAAAAATCTTGTTGCGGACTTATTAGATACAATGTACGCCCAGAATGGTGTCGGGCTTGCCGCTCCGCAAATAGGCGAACATTACAGGGTATTTGTAATTGATACATCAACCGGAAATGAACCGTTAAATCCTATAGTATTTATTAACCCGAAAATCATAAAAAAATCAGGTGCTGTTATAAGCCACGAAGGCTGCTTGAGTTTTCCGGAAGCTTTTACTGATGTTAGAAGATATTCTGACGTTATGGTAAAGGCTATGGACAGAAACGGGCGTTCTTTTGTTCTGGAAGCTCATGACGGAAGTCTTTTAGCCAGAGCAATACAGCATGAGTTTGACCATCTTGACGGAATACTGTTTATCGATCACGTTATAAACAGATTTGAAGCGGAAGAAGTTTTGAAGAAATGCAACCTTCCGGATATTCAGCTTGATAAAATTCTTGCAGAGCCTGAACTTGAAGAAAAAATTGAAGTTTTGATGAAAGAAAAAATCGAAAAAGAAGCAAAAGCTCAGAAAGAAAAAGCTGACAAACAGGAAGGCGCTGAGGGTTAATGCCTGTCTGGTAAAGCAGACTGCTTCATTTTATCTGGTGAATAGTGAGGAGTGAATGGTGAATAGAAATTTTTATAAGTTATAGGGATTCTTTGGACTTACGTCCTCAGAATGACGGCACTCCTGGAATTAAACCTACAAGTATGGCGTCATTGCGAGGGAATAACCATTCAGCCCGAAGCAATCTTGAACATATTTGACAATTGAATAAAAATGGATTGCCACGAAAATCAAAGATTTTCTCGCAATGACGGCACTCCGGTAAGCGGAACCTTTCAGTCATTGCGAGGGAATAACCAAGACAGCCCGAAGCAATCCATAAAGTTATGTAGGTTGGGTGAAACCCAACATTAACTAAAAGGCTTACCGCAGCTTTCCGGTAAATAAATCTGCAAATTTCAACTTTTCAACGATACAACTACAAAAAGGGAATTTATGATAAGTATAGTATTTTTCGGAACACCTGATATAGGATTAAAATCACTGGAATATTTTTATAACTCAAATGATTTTGAGGTTCTTGCTGTTGTAACCCAGCCGGATAAACCGTCCGGCAGAGGACAGAAGCTTACAGCCTGCCCGATAAAACAATTTGCGCAAGAACATAATATAAAAGTGTTCCAGCCAAAATCTATAAGAAAAGAGCCGGAAATTATCGGGGCATTAAGAGAATTAAAGCCGGATTTTTTTGTAACTTTTGCTTTCGGTCAGATTTTATCTCAGGAAGTTCTTGATATTCCAAAATATGAAACAATTAATCTGCACGTATCACTGCTTCCAAAATACAGAGGGGCAAATCCGATTCAGAGGGCAATAATGAACGGGGATAAGGAAACCGGAATTTGCACAATGATTACTGAACTCGGGCTTGATTGCGGTGATATCTGTATGAAATACCCGATAGAAATTACTAATAATATGAATTGTGAAGAACTTTTTAACATTTGTGCAAATAATTCTCCCGAGCTTCTTGCTGAAACCTTGAAAGGTCTTAAAGCCGGTACGCTTAAACCAATACCGCAATGCGAGGATGGAGTTTGCTTTGCGGATAAATTAAAAAAAGAAGAGTGTAAAATCGATTGGACAAAATCTGCAGAAGAGATTCATAACCTTGTCCGCGGGGTTTACAAGTGTCCGGGGGCGTTTTTTGAACATAACGGCAAAATTATTAAAGTCCTTGAAACAGAACCTCTGGAGGAAGAAAAAGCCGGCAAAGCCGGTGACTTTGTAAATATTTCTAAATTTGGTATTGATGTAAAAACCGGAAAAGGAGTTTTGCGCCTCATTAAAGTCAAACCGGAAGGCAAAGGCGAAATGTTTGCAAGAGACTGGGCAAACGGGCTGAAGCGCTAAGAGGGACGGGAAATCAGATTCCATGGCTTTAAAAAAGAACTGGAGAATAGCCTTAAGTAATCTAAAACAAAATTTACAGTTAAATAAGAATGGATTGCCGCGAAAATCAGAGATTTTCTCGCAATGACAGCACTCCTGGTAAGTAAGCCAAAAAGTTTGCCGTCATTCAGAGCCCGATAGCAATTTAGGGGCGAAGAATCCCTTAAATTAGTGAATAGTGAGGAGTGAATAGAAATTTTTTATAAGTTATAGAGATTCTTCGGACTTACGTCCTCTGAATGACGGCACACCGGGTATTCCGTACTACCAGTCTAAACATTCACCCCCTCAGAATCCCGTCCAGTTTTTTCAGGATTACATCTAAGCTGTCGATTAAAACCAGTTCTCCTCTTAATTTTGAGGCGCCGGTAAAATTGTTTACATAATAGGGATAGAATTTCCGGCAGAATTTTACTCCGACATTTTCACCTCTGAACTCCACTTCTTTCAAAAGGTGTTTTTTCAGTGTGTCAATTTTTTCTTCCAAATTAGGCGGAGGTAAATATTTTCCGTTATTTATGTATTCTTCCACTCTGTGCAGCAACGACGGGTCTCCGAGCGCTCCGCGTCCTATTGCAACCCCGTCTGCCTGGGATTGTTCAAGGCATTCAGCAGCCGTTTCCGGTGAAATAATATCTCCGTTTGCAAAAACCGGAATATCTACGTTTCTTTTTAACTCCGCAATCTTTTTCCAATCAGCTTTCCCGCCGTACATTTGAGAGCGGGTTCTGGCATGGATTGTGATAAAATCCGCTCCGGCTTCCTGCATTTTCTGACCGTATTCCACATAATTCAATTCATCAAACGTATATCCGAGACGGAATTTTACGCTGAGCGGTACGGTTATATTTGCTTTTACGGTTCTTACAATCTCCTGAGCCAGATCGGGGTTTCGCATAAGCGCGCAGCCGTCTGTACCTTTTACGACCTTATTAACAGGGCATCCCATATTAATATCAATCATATCAGCGTATTTTTCCAGATATTTTGCACAATCTGCAATCATTTTCGGCTTATGCCCGCTCAACTGGTAAGATACAGGCGAATGATTCTCACCCCTTGCAACAATATCCGTGTCTTTAACCTGAGTCAATGCTTCCGAACTTATCATCTCGGTTGTTAAAAGGCAGGTTTTTGAATATTCTCTAACCAGCGAGCGCAGAACAAAATCCGTAATTCCAGCCATCGGCGCAAGAGAAACCCTGCTTGAAATAAGAGATTTTACCTTTCCGGACAATAAATTTGTCGCCTTACTTTCGGTCAATCGCGGTTACCCCCTGTATTTACCCCTTCTATATTTACCCTCCGACAAAAGGCTTTAATTCTGCCATTCTGGATTTTGCGTATTTTAAATACTCATCATCGGTTGTGTAAGCTGCAATAAACTTCTGGTAATATTTATACGCCTCTTTGTAATTGCTCAACGTGTCATAATCTACCGCAAGCATATAATTTGCAATAGGAAAATCATTTGAATACTTAAGTACGTTCAAATAGTCATTAATTGCAAGTTTTGTCTGCTTCTGCTCATCATATATTAACCCTCTGTAATAATAAGCATAAGCATTATTGGCTTCTTTTTTTAAAACTTCATTGAATTTTGCAAGTGCATTTTGATAGTTATTTTGCTCATATAATTCAATTCCCTCATTTAATATAGAAACTGAACCATTTTGCGTTACATATGCCAGCAGTTCTTTTGCTTCTGACTCAGGATTTTTCTCAACAGCTCGTTTAAGATAGCTTTCTGCAAGTGCCCAATTTTGCTGCTCTGAATACAAATATCCGATATAATATGGAATTTCTGCATTATTAGGATTTATCTGTTCTGCTTTTTTATAATATTCTATAGCACTGTTATAATCCCCGAGAGCCTGATACGAAGCCGCTGCTCCGAGTATTGAATCTTCTGTTGCCGGATTAATTGCAAGATATTGCTGCAGTGCCTGTTTATAGTCCTTATTCTCATAACTTTCGGAGGCTGCTGCAAGTTTAGTATTTGCTGAATCACTCTGAACACTCTGAAGCGTTTTCAAAACAAGATTATTTGCCGGAAATTTTGACTTTGCGGTGTTTAAAATGCTCACGGCATTGTTGTAATCATTTTTTGCCGCATAACATATTGCCAGATTTACATAAGCGTCAACTTTTGAAGCGTCTTTTTTTAATGCTGCGCTATAACCTTCAATTGCCTCATCAAGCTTGTTTTCCTGATGAAGTTTGTAGGCATAATTGTAAATTTCATCATAAGTTCCGTTCTTTTCAAGAAAAGCAATGTATTCCGAAGGCGGAAGCGCATTTTTCATAACATCGCCAATTTCAGCCTTAGCGCCTGCATTTGCCGGATCTATTGATAATATCTTTTTGTACAAATTAAGCGCAGTCTTGTTGTCGCCCATTTCTTTATAAACCTGCGCCTTATATAAAAGTGCCTGAGTATTGTTAGGATACAACGTTAAAATCGAGTCATAAGACTGGATTGCTTTCTGATACTCTTTTCTTTGCTGGAAGAGAGTTCCGACATTCAGTCTGGTCGTAACATTAGACGGATTAATTTTTTCAGCTTTGCCATAATAACTCAATGCCGTTTCAAAATCACCCTGAGCCTGCTTAATAGCGCCTAAGTTTGCGTTTAATTCCGCGTCAGACGGAGTTACTGCAAGTTTTTTAAGATAAATTCTTTCAAGCGCGTATAAAACTTCCATATCACCTTTGGAATTGGCAAGCGCTTCATTATATTGAACCACCGCCTCGTCATACCGACCGAGTTTATCGAGCGTTCTTGCGTATTTCATTCGTAGAAGCCCGTCAGTCGGTTTCAATTCAAGCGCCGTTTTGTAAAAATCGGCAGAACGCGGTTCATTACCCAGCAGCTTTAATAAATCTGCAACCTGACCGTTAGCGTCTGCTGCAAGTTTTGCATTATCAGCGGCTTTAAAGAATTCAAAAGCGGCAGCTGATAAGTTACCTGCAGCACGGAGTTCTTCTGCCTGTTTGTATCTGGAGCCGGCGGTTGTATCAAAACTCATTATTTTCAGGCACTGGTTTAAATTTTCATTAGCAGAAGTTATCATTGCCGCAGAATTCTGGATTGTTTGCTCTTTATCAGGATAAATTCTCAGATAAAAAAGTGCGCTTCTGAAATCGTTTGCAGCCTTTTCATAATTTTTTTCCTGATTAGCATAATAAGTCGCTCTTGCAAGATATGAATTTATAAGTCCTATTCTTGCCGAGTTATCAAGATAATTGATTCTTAAAGCTTTTCTGAATTCAACAATAGCAGATGAGTACTGGTTTTGCATCAAATAGTTCTGGGCTGCATCATAGTGCTGGGCAAAAGCCCCTGTTGATGCTGCAAAAACTTCTGATGCACACATAATAGTACACATAGCTAAACAACAAACTGTCCCTAAAAATTTTTTCTTCATAATAATATATTACTATAATATTTTCTTATTGTATATAAGCGAATACGGCAATGATAAATTTGTCAAATTGTAAATTTTTGTAAAACTTTTTCTTCATGACATATCATGATTTTGAAATTTATAGTAGCATGCCATGTATCAACTATCCCCAAATCTCCTCCCAAAATTATTAGAGAAAACTTACACTGACTCAGGATAACTATGAGTCAGTTTTTATTATGTTTTCATCAAATATACGGAAGGATAGCTGCCAAATATTTTAGCTGAGAAGTTCTGACAAAATAGTTGCATTTTCTTCTGCTTTAAGGTTATTAGAAATTTTGTTACGTTTTATATAAACTCTCAGAGCCTCTCTGATTAATTCGCTTCTCGTTCTTTGTTCGGATGTGGCAACACTGTCAACTTTGTTTAAAAAATCATTAGACATTGATATTAAAACTCTTGCCATATTTCCTCCTTTTCTGCGGAGCAGTATATAACTTTCTGTAACGACACTTACCCCTTGTGATACTTTATTATATCATACAAATAATTTATTGCAAGAGTATATCAGTTTTATATTGGAAAATTTTGTAACTTGTTACATTTCTTAATAAAAAAGGCAATTTTTTAAAGTATACCTACTTTATATATATAAGAGTATAAAATCAGAGGATAAAAATATGTCATTATTCCATTTTTCACCATTAAATTATGATTTAGTACAAAGCACCCCGTCAGGTTCTTTGAATATTTTGTGGAATCAATTGAATCAAAAATCAATTGCTAATTCAATGATGTATATGACTCCTACATTTAATTTTTCAATCGGGTCTGAGTATCCGGAGTTTGGAATGTTCGGGAATAATCTTTTAAACCCGCTTCTTGCAATGCAGCAGACAATGCAGGCTTTCCAGAACGGAAGCTGGATGAACGGTATGAATAACTGGTGCAACTGGCAGATGCCTTGGAGTACTCCTTGGGGTACCACTCCTTCCGGCAGCTCTACAAGCAACAGTGAATACGATGCATTAAAAGCTTTAATTACTAAATATAAAGAAATCGGAACTAAAAATAGTTCATTAAGCCCTTCCTTGCTTGATAAAATTAACAATGCTTTAAATAAATCAGGCAAACCGGAAGAAAAATTGGAAGCATTAAGAGATTTGTATAAACAGCTCGATAAAAATAAACTTGAAAAAGCTTTGTTAGAACTTCCTGAATACAAGAAAATGCTTGATGTTGCAGGCTACAAGTTTAATGGAACAAATAAAGAAGAAGATACAAAACTAAAAAAAGAATTAAACAGCTTAGAGCAGGATATCAAGAGTAAGAAAGGCGATAATCTTGTGACAGTATCAGTAAGTGAAAATAATCCAAGCATATTGAGAATAATAAGCTACTGGAATGATACTCATAAAGATGACAACAGCAGAGGTATTATACGTCTTGTTGCAAATAATTTACCATCAGAAGAGTCTGAAATGGAATTGCACAAAAAAGGTATTAATAACCTTGCAATGTCTTTGATTAATAAGGTAGAAGACTTCAAGTCAGAAGTAGACGGAGACTTCTCAAAACTTGATGAAGCTAAAGATAATGTATCAAAAGCTTTAACTACAGCTAATGAAAAGTTTACTAAAGATAATTTGCTTGCACTTGCAAAAGAATTTGACACACTTTACGCAATGCTCAGAATGATGGAAGCAGAAAGAGTCAGAAATACAATCAATACAAAATACGGCTTCCTGAATGATATTTCTTCAACTGATAAAGATATAGCTGATGATAACTTAATTGTTGAAGATACAAAAGCAGATCTTAAGAATGAAGGAATTAAGGTAGATGATATTGAAATCGATACCGTTCCGAAAGAAGATGTTGATGATGTTTCTGATGTCGATGACAGTGACATGACAGCAGAAGAAAAACTGGATGCTCTTAAAGGAAAAATTGCTGAAACAGATAGAGAAGGAGTTTATACAACAGTTCAAACTTCAGAGCATGAACCTGCAAAATTTTATACATTTAAAGAGGATAAACTGGTAGAACTTAAGGGTGTTAAATCTATTGACAAAGACGGTAACTGCACAATGGCAGACGGCAGCAAAAAAGTTCAGAAAGATGTTGAAACTGTTGAAGTTTCAGTTCAGGATGTTATTGATTACAACAATACACTTAAAAGGGTTGAAAATCTTTATGGAGTCAAAATTTATAAGTGCAGTACCAAACTGAATGGTTCAACCTTATACAAGAGCAAAGGCATCCAGGAAAATGGTTATTCACAGTATTTCATCATAAAAGACAATAAGCTTATGAGAGTTGTCTGCGATTATGTTGATAAAAACGGAAATGTTGTAATTAACGGTGTGACAAAAGCTGCTAAAGATTTAACTGATGATAATTTTGAGACAATAAGCGATTCTGATATTGTAACAACAAATAAGAAAATAGAAGCAGAAGAACGTAAAGCTCAGGAAGAAAATGAAGAATTAGAAGCTATCTGTAAAAAAGAATTTAAGAAAGTCGAAAGTGAAGACGGCGAAACTATAGGTAATGACATTGTAGATGATTTAGAATGGTGTACAACTGATGATGAGTGGGTGAATGCTTGTGATAATATCAAAAAAATAAAAAAAGAGAATATCTACAGTGTTATAAAAGGCTATGAAGACGACTTAAACTGGGGCGCTGATCATATTATAAGACAAATCCGTACAGAAAACGGAAGAGAAGATACAAAAAAGATGGAATTAATTACTCATATCATTAACGTAGTATGGGAATATTGTAAAGAAAATGGCACTAACAGTGAAGAGGCTTTCAGGGAGTTTTATAAGTTAAAAGCAGAAATATCCAAAAATCCGCAGCAGCTTATAACTAAAGAGACTGCAGAAAAATTAGATAGGTGTATTTTAAGAATATTCGGTTTAAATTAATATATCAGTTGATGCACTGAAAATAATCAGATGTAGGGTTTGGTAAATCAAAAATTGCCGGAGATTATCTCCGGCTTTTTGGTGTGGCAAGTATAGAACATCATCCCCTCTCCCTAACCCTCTCCGGGGTAAATGTATTGGTTTTGTATGTAATTCTACAAGCAGGATGTATTTGCAGGGAGAGGGGATAGGCGCTGTCGTTCTTTTGTCTTGGCTAAGTGAACGACAGCGCGCGTTCCTTCCCCAACCGGGGAAGGTTAGGAAGGGGGATAGCAAGCAAACTATTGAACATCAACGCGCATTCCCTCTCCCCTTTGGGGAGAGGGTTAGTGATAGTGGCTGATAATGAATAGAACCCCACCCGCATTTGTAGCTCGCTGGCGCTCACACAACTGCGACTTCCCCAATTGGAGAGGTGGGCGTGTTTATTGGACGCTGCAACACTTGAACGACTTCGCGCATTCCTTCCCTTTTGAGGGAAGGTTAGGAAGGGTGACTACAAGCATGCATAGAACATCAACGCGCGTTCCCTCTCCCCAAAGGGGAGCGGGTTAGTGAGAGTGGCTGATAATAAATAGAACCCCACCCGCATTTGTAGCTCGCTGGCGCTCACACAACTGCGACCTCCCCGATTGGAGAGGTGGGCGCGCTTATTGGATGCGGCAACACTTGAACGACCTTGCGCGTTCCTTCCCTTTTGAGGGAAGGTTAGGAAGGGTGCATATGTTTGTATTGAAAAGCTTATCACCCACTCCATCTCTCCCTCATATAGGGAGAGAGACGCTCCGGCGTTAATTGGGCGTGATAGGAGCTGAACGACCTCGCGCATTCCTTCCCGATCCTTGCTCGTCCGGCTTGTAGTGATACTTACTAGCCGGATATATTTACCCCCATTTACCACTCCTTCACTACAGGTATCTTGGTTTTAATCCATTTAAGCAGTTGTCCGGTATACGTTGTTATCACCATAGTTAACACAAAATACAAATACGTATTCTGAACAGGGTTGAAAATCCAGTATATATTATGATTATTGCGCTCGCTTATCGGAATTCCGTTTACCCAAAAGATAGCAGCTGTAATCAAATACATTACAAAAAGGTGATTTGCCATTATGTGATAAGTATTTTCGCCTACCAATTTTATAAATTTAATATCTTTCAGGTAATTGTACATTACGTGAATAAACCATAAAGAAAACCAGATTCCGGTAATGCTCGTCAGAACCGGAACAACAATCTGGCTGTCAAACCTTGCCCACACAAGCACATAGCTTAAGCCTATTCCGTGGACTGGATCAAAATCACGGTTAAAATGCCATAAAACCGCCTGAATACAAAGAACAATTCCCAGAATTTTCGGAGTAAAAATATTGTAATTCCCGTGAATTTTCCGTATATAAAAATGTCCTAAATACACAAAAAACAGAGAAAACATTATTCTTATAATTATTAAAAATACCGGAGTAAGCGGAAATATTTTTGAAAGCGGAATCGCCGCAAACCCCATTATTGTATAAATTGCAGTTTTTATTTTGATATCAAGATTCCTGAATTGTCTTTCAAGAAACAAAAATGTCACCATTGTCATGAACAGTTGGGTTACGAACCACATCGGGCAGGATAAGTCAAACTGATGCCCGTTCAAAAACGGGGTTATAAAAAAATTTTTCCAGCTTAATTCCATTCCCCAGAATTTGCCTGTAAGTTTATCAATAACAATTGTTACAACCGCATAAAACGCCGAATATATAAAATACAAAACAAGCAGACTTTTTACCCTGCGCTTTATAAACTCGGCAACATTGTCCAGATACTTATCTTTAAAAAGCATTCCGGATATAAAGAAGAACAAAGCCAGTTGAAACGAATACGGCGGAAACATATCAAACAATCTGAATTCCAGATGCCCTGATACAACAAGAGTTATAGCAAGCGCCTTTAATATATTTATTTTGTCAGATAAAATTTTGTCCATAGAATTAATTATATATTAAAAACATATATCTTGAAAATTTGTAAAAAAGTCTAGGTTTTAAGAATATAAACACTGCACCGACCTTCCAGTCCGGAGACTCGTTTAACGCCGTCAACAAAGCAGGTTAGGAAGGGTGCTTTTGTTTCTGTTGTAAGAGCTATCACCCTCACCTTCTCTCCCTCATATAGGGAGAAAGACGCTCTGGCGTTAATTGGGCGTGATAAGAGCTGAACGACCCCGCGCATTCCCTATCTCCTTTGGGGATAGGGTTAGGGTGAGGGAAACATCACACTTAGCGTTTAGCATACCCTCCCCTTGTGGGAGGGTCGAAATCTTTGATTTCGGGGAGGGGTTTTATACAGACATTACGTCTGTAATTTTAATGCCTAAAATTATCATGGACAATTGTGCCCCAAAGGGGAGAGGGGATGTGCGCAGTCGTTCCAAGCTCGTCCGGCATGTAGTGATACATACCAGCCCGAGACATTTACCCCTGGAGGGAGCAAAAATAACCCGTTCAAATTCCAAACAAAATCTTAATAAAATTTTTACTGGAAAAGCAAAATCCCCTGTGATATTATAGTCACAATTGAGAGGGAAGAGAATGAATACAGCCGAATATTTGGTAAAAAAGCTTGAGGAACTCGGAGTTAACGATTTTTTCGGACTTCCGGGCGATTATAACTTTAATATTTTATACGCAATAGAAAACAACCCCAACACAAAATGGATAGGCTGCACAAATGAACTTAACGCCGGTTATGCGGCGGACGGGTATGCCAGAATTAGAGGTTACGGCGCTATTGTTACAACGTACGGTGTCGGAGAACTCAGCGCAATAAATGCTATTGCAGGGAGTGCAGCGGAGAATGTTCCTGTTATAAGCATAGTGGGAGTTCCGGCAACCAAAACGATTGAAAACAAAACAATGGTTCACCATAATTTTCAAGAGGTAAACTACTACGCCTGCTATGAAGCGCATAAGCCGATTACTGCCGCTTGCGCTTATCTTACAAGAGACAATGCAAAGCTTGAAATCGACAGGATTCTAAAAGTTTTTGTTAAAGAGAAGAAGCCTGTTTATGTTGCAATTCCGATGGACATTGCAACAATGGAAATCTCTGAGAAAGAAGTTTCTTATGACTGGTCAAGCGATGAAGAAGTTTTGAGGCTTGTTACAGGCAAAATCGTCGCAAAGATTAACAATTCCAAAAATCCGGTAATCCTCGGCGATCTTCTGGTTAAGCGTTTTGATGCCAGAATCGAATACAAGGAATTTGTTGAAAAAACAAGAATTCCCGTAACAAACTTCCTTATGGGAACAAATTTGATTGATATGGACTATGACCTGTATCTTGGCGGGTATTATGCGCAATTTGGGAATCCGGAAGCTGAAAAATATATTAATGAAACGGACTGCTTAATCTCCGTTGGTCCTGTTTATACAGACCTTAATGCTTTCGGATTTAATCTCCCGTACAAACTTAATGACCATATAGCAATTTACGGAACGTACACGTATGTTGACGGCGCAAGGTACAACAACGTTAAAATGGCAGATGTTCTGGAAGCAGTCACAAAGCTTGTTGATACTAAAGATATGAAGATTTCAAAGCCGCAAATAGGTTATGAACATAAAGAGGCAAAAAACGAGCCTCTTACTTCAGCATATATTTACCCCCGCTTGCAGGAATTTATAAAAGAAAATGATATTCTGGTTGCAGAAACTGGCATAATTCCTCACGGGGTTGCGCCGATGAAACTTCCTGCAAATGTAGAGCTTCAAACTCAGACGTTATGGGGATCAATCGGCTGGGCAACACCTGCAACCCTCGGCGTATGTTTGGCAAAATCGAATTCCAGAGTTATTCTGATTACGGGGGAAGGCTCGCATCAGCTTACGGCAATGGAGATTGGCAATATGCTGAGACGCGGAATTAAGCCGGTTGTTATTGTACTTAATAACAAAGGTTATACGATTGAGCGTGTACTTTCAGACTCTCCGGACGACTGCTTTAATGATATTATGCAGATGAATTATTCCAAGTTTGCCCGAGTTTTTGAAGGTGATATCTGGTCTACAAAGGTTACAACTGCCGAAGATTTTGACAAAGCGTTAAAAGTCACACAGATTATGAACAAAATGTGCTATATAGAAATCTGTACAGAAGCTATGGATATGCCAAAATTGACAGAGGACTTGATTTCCTGCTTTAAGAAAAAAGCTGCCGAAAACAAGACGCCGGCAGTTCAGATAAAACCGGCAGAGGAAGAAAGCTTTTCGGTAAGCAGCAGTCTTGATAAATTTGAAACAGTTGTTCATAAAGGGCTTTCGGAGGTAGAATGACAAAATTATTCGTGATATCCGGCTCATCCGGCGTTGGCAAAGGAACGGTAATCAAGGAGTTTTTAGAAAAACATCCTGATTTTAAACTTTCTGTTTCCTGTACTACAAGAGGAATGCGAGCGGGAGAAGTTCACGGAGAAAATTATTTTTTCTTAACTAAAGCCGAGTTTGAAAAATGTATTGAGAATAATGAGTTTTTGGAATGGGCAGAATTCTCCGGCAACCACTACGGAACAAAGAAAAGTTTTGTTGATGAATGCCTTAATAAAGGTGACAATTTGATTTTGGAAATCGATACAAAGGGCGCTTTGAACGTAAAGAGGCTTATGCCTGACGCTGTATTAATATTTATTGCTCCGCCTTCTCTTGAAGAGCTTGAAGCACGTTTAAGAGGCAGGCATACGGAAACCGAAGAAGCTATACAGAAGCGGCTTGCGTCAATCAAGTTGGAGATTGAAAACTCAAAGAAATTTGACCATATTGTTGTTAATGACACTGTAGAGAATGCGGTTAAGAAATTAGAGAAACTGATGGTTGCCTCAAGTCGCGCTAAGTGAGCACTGTTGCGCCTCTCTCCCTGAATGAGGGAGAGAAGGAGAGGGTGATAATCTTTATAAAATAACGCAGTCCCCCATCCTAGCCTTCCCCGGGGGTAAATGTATTGGACTGGGATTTTACGCTCCCAGCCGGTAAGATGAGGGGCGAGGGAACGCGCGCTGTCGCTCAAGAATTGCCTCGTCCGATAAACGCGCCCACCTCTCCAATTGGGGAGGTCGCAGTTGTGTGAGCGTCAGCGAGCAACAAATGCGGGTGGGGTTCAAATTTATCGTTCAATTAAAATTACCCCTCCCCGTCGGAGAGGGAACGCGCACTGATGTTCTATAGTTTGCTTGCTAACCCCTCACCCTAACCCTCTCCCACAAAGGGGCGAGGGAACGCGCGCTGTCGCTCAAGAATTGTCTCGTCCGATAAACGCGCTCACCTCTCCAATTGGGGAGGTCGCAGTTGTGTGAGCGTCAGCGAGCAACAAATGCGGGTGGGGTTCAAATTTATCGTTCAATTAAAATTACCACCCCCATTCAATTAAAATTACCACCCCCATCCTAACCTTCCCCGATTGGGGAAGGGAATATGCGTTGTCGTTCTATAAAAACATGACGGGTTTACAAAGAATAGTATATATGTTATTATATAAAATATAATAGGGTGCTTTTGTACCCTGCTGGAGCACGTACGTTTATAAGCAAGAGATAGGCTAATGATGAAAAAAAGATTGCATACTCGTGGTTTTACCTTGGCAGAAATTTTGATAACACTGGTTATTGTCGGGTTTATAGGGGCATTGGGGGTTCCGATGCTCGGTCAGCAAAAAATGAATAAACCAGAATATCCAAAGACAAACCATGGTGTGTTTGAATGTTATTATGGTGCAGATGGTCAGCTTCATCAGTTTAAGGCTGATAATTCTAATAGAAACTCAATGTTAGGCACTGACACGATTGTTGCAGATTACTGTTCATTTTCTGCTCCTATAGCTAATTTCTATACAATTCAGGTAATAGGCGCAGGCGGTCACGGCGGTTTGTATGACACCGGAACAAACCCTTATTACAATACCATTGTAGTAGCGGGTGATACCGGTACTGTTTCAGCCGGAAATTCTTTCAGCGCTGATCTGGCAGCAGCTCCGGAGTGGGTAAGAGAAAAGTGGGATAATCAATGGGCTAACGGCGCCACGCCAACTACTTATACGCTGGAATCTCCTCTGGGTTCGTCAGGGGATACGGTGTGTCAGTATGCGCGCAAAGGGGCGGGGATACTTGGAGAAGCGGCAGCTGCCAAATGCGCCCTGGATTGTGCCAGCATTACACCTACGTGTATAGCCGAACATCCTGAGTGTATTGACAGACAAATCGGACAGGGCGGTGACAGCGGTTATGGCGGTTCTTATCGGGTAACAGTAAAATTAAAACATAATTATGATGTTAATATTCAAGAAACTATTTCAAGTGCATCAGTGAGTTTCGGAGAAGGCGGCTCTGTTTCGATTGCATCTTCCGGCTCAGGTACTGATGGAATAAGGCTGGATGACATAAATGTTAAGGATGGTACTAATGGTAGTTCTGTAACCAGCTCCTCTGTTTCATCAACCATTGCAGGCTCTTTTTCAACCAGCAGCCGCAGAAATACTGCCCCGAACACCTGCAGCGGCACCAGCAGTGAAGCCGCCGGTGAATCTGCTGACAGCGGTTCTGTTAATATAAGCGGTACAACTTCTTATGATTATGAATCACAGGCTCTGGCTATCCAATCAATGTTCGGATACAGAGGCGAGCCGGGCAATGTAACATCAAGAGTTGTATCTAAATTGCCTGAATCTGCTCTAAGACTCTATCCGGCAAGAGACCGCAATTCAAATTCTATTGTACAAATAAGTGCAGGCGGCGGGTATAAGAATTTCTTAATATCTGAACCGGGTGATAATGGTGAGGTTCATGCATTAGGAACCGAGGATATTGCAATAGAAGGAATTGAAGCAACTGATTTTCCTTTCCCGAGAGCATTATATCCGGCAGCGTTTGAATCTAAAAATGCACAAATCCCGTTATTTACGGCATCCGGGTATAAAAGTAAATTTCCTGATTTGATAGCAGATCCGAAACTCTCACCGGGCAGATCCGGTATGGGGGCATATCCTGTTCTATCAATTGTGAGCGGTACCCCTTATTATAAAATAAACGGGGTTTCCGTAAATTCAAATCCGACGACGCATGATTATTCTGCTTCAGTTGCCGCCTATACTTGTATGAGCGGAGAAGCACCTCTTACGGATGCAAGCGGAAGATACTACTGTGCGGCAACTAAAGGTAATTCGGGAGCAATAGCGATAATATGGTAAAAAGAGGTTTTTCATTAGCAGAAGCTTTAGTCGTAATGGCTATAATATCAATTTTCTTTGCTGCGGCGACAAAGATTATTACTACGCGTCCGAAGCCGAAAATACAAGTAAATCCGCACGGGTATTTTGAATGTTATAAACTCGGAGGTACACAATATCAGCGCTCGGTAAGAGAACAGCTGGAAATTGAAAACAAAGCCGCTAATCCTTGTACCTTTATTCCTCCTGCAGGAACTGCGTTTTTCGGCTTAAATACGTATGGTCCTGGCGGGCTTTATCACTCCAGTTTTGAGCCGAACATAAACAATGCTTTGAAAATAACTGTCGGTACAAACTCGATTACATTCCAATCTGATACTCAGTCATATGTTCTGAATGCTGACGATACAGCGGACAATAATGATACGGAATATAATGCAAAACTCTTTTTTGAGGCAATATATTCGGATTCTATGATATATAACGGCGGAGCTTATAACGAGGGTATTATGATAAGCTGGTAATTATTTTAATTAAATAATATGAGGATTAATATGAACAGAAAAAATCTTAAATCAGGCTTTACTTTAATTGAATTGATGGCTTTTTTCATCTTTATATCATTATTGATAGCCGCATCTACCCCGATTATTACAAAACGTGTCCGTGATTTACCGAAGAAAATAAATCACGGTATGTATATATGCTATAGAGATGAAGGCGGCGGACTTGTAGAAAAATACTATAACGCAAGTCAGGAAGTTCCGGGCGGCGGACCTGTTGCCAGCTGCAGGTTTGATGCTCCAAAATCAGCAGCCTTATTTAAAATTGATATTATAGGCGCCGGTGCAGGCGGCTATAATTTCCATAATGTTACTTCCGAAGATGATGACAGAAGCGGAACTTATAAATTGGACGGTACAACAAGCGGTTCTGATACACTGGTACCCAGTGATGAGCAGCTCAGACAATTGATGGATGGTCAAATAATCAGAACTACTGCTTATACAGGCAAAGGTGGTAACGGTTCCGGACTAAATTATTCTTATGTCGATCCTGAAGCTATACAATGTACAATTAATAGTGCTTATAATTATGATACTAATCCGACTGCAGTGTCTTATTGTGCAAAGGCGCTTGAGTCCGGAGCAGAAGGCGGAGAACCTACATGTCCGGCAAATTGGACAAATCAATCAGGTGATGTCGATACAAGGCTTGGTTGGGTAAAAGCTACTGCAAGTGCAAAATACGGCAGTGGTTTATATACTTCTGTTCCTGCAGTTGAGACAGAGATTGGCGGTTGGTGTAATGATAATGGACTTAAAGGTCTCAACAAAACAGGAATTGCTTCAGGTGAACACAGCGGTTCTAACGGTGGTGCAGGCAAATACCTTGTTGCTGACTATAAAATAGATTTAAGCACTGTAACCGGCAGTGTAAAAGATTATCTGACAGGGCTGGTAGCAGGTTTCACAACATCAGACGCCAGTGATGGTGCTGACAACGCTGAGTATGTAAACTATGACGGAACGCCTGGAAGCTGGTGGCCGGTAACCGGGTCTGCAGGCGCTGATGCGCAGGGTCATGCAACAGTATCATTCCCGGGCGGCAGTGTTACTAATAAAGATGCTGCAACAGGTGGTGAGGATTTGCAAATGTATGTAGATTCTACTACCGGTGCAATCACATTTAGTGAACCTGCAGACGGTAAGCCAGCAGATGGTGTTGAATTCAGCAATCCTGAAGCAGCAGGAATTGTTGATGCTTATCTTGTAGACTCTACAAGCAGTGAAAGGACAAGTGTTACTCCTTCTATTACTGTAACAATGGCATTTAAGAAGAGAGTTCATAAAGCCGGAGACGGCGGCGGTGCCGGCTCTCATGAAGTTGCATATCTCTCTACTCTCGGAGACGGCTGTAACTTAATTGTTCCGCCAGGCGGAGGCGCTATTGATGAGACTGTCGATGTTGATACGCTTGGAGCAATGTCAGACTCTTTGAATTCAATACTTTCATGCAGTGACGGCGCTCTGGAGTTAGTAGCACCGGGCGGCAGCTACAATACCTCGGTGAAAACCGAAGAACATAAAGTTGATACTTCAGATATTCATAATCCGCCGGAAGAATATGAAACTACCGGAGAACCGGCTGAAGCTTCAAGATTTGATGTAGCAAGCAACATATTTACAAAATACTTTGCGTCTACCGGCATCTCTTATGGTAAAGGCGGAGAGCCTTCAAAGATAATTGATAAATGCACGGCACCTCAGGGCAGCTACAATATGAAGGTAAACGGGCTTGTGTCTAAACCTGATATTGGCGAGACTTTTGCAGAGGTTACCTGCACAAGCGAGATGGTGACAGAAGAGCCTGCAGGCAGCGGTATCGGCGGTGCTATAATTATATCGTGGTAGGAATAAATGAAAGGTAACAGATTATGAAAAAATACGGATTTTCCCTTGGTGAAATGCTTGTAACAATTGGTATAGTCGCTTTTCTGGCAGCAGTATTGCTTCCGGTATTAAAAAACGTGCTTCCGAACGAAGAGCTGATGTTGTTCAAAAAATCGTATTATATTACCGAACGTGCAATAGCTGAACTTGTTAATGATGATGATTTGTATCCGGAAGCTGATGCCGAGGATAATCCGTATCTTGGCAATACTACTACTGTTGAGTACAACGGTAAAAATTATCAGGGTGATACCAAGTTCTGTGAACTTTTTGCTATGAAACTTAACAGAATGTCAGAGATTGATTGTACTGAAAAAACATTTACAGATGGAGTTGTACCTGACGGAACTCTTACTACAAATGACAAGGTAGTTTGGCTGCTTCCTATTACAGCTTTTGATAGCGAAACAGTGGCTCAGGATATACAAATGGACGTAAATGGCGATAAAGCTCCAAACTGCTTCTATGATGCTGAAACCTGCAAAAAACCTGACAGATTTACCGTACATGTTTATCAGGACGGCAGAGTGATGGTTGACGGCATTATGGAAAGAGAATATCTGTACAGAAAAGATATTACAAACGATGCTAAAAACGAAACAGAAGAAGCTAAAGCAGAAGAAGAATAAAGTATGAAAATAAATCTAATGAAAAAAAACGGGTTTACTCTTGCAGAGGTTCTTATAGCGTTAGCTATTGTAGGTATTATAATGGCGCTGGTTCTGCCGACTCTATCCCCTACCAAAAAAGCTACAAAGTATCTCTACATGAATGCCTATAATTCTTTGAGCAAGGCGTATTATAACGCAATGATTGACGGATACAATCCGTTTACCGATGAGACAATTGACGATATAGCGCCAAGCCACTCTGATGCTAATGACTCAGGAGCTGAATTGATTTGCCGCGGACTCAGTACTTATATCAACACTACTGATAACGAAAAAACTTCTACGCATGATTACAGTAAGTCTTGTTCTTCATCAAAAGTTACAAGTAAAAATGCGGATAGTTTTACTGATGAAAATGTACAGTTCATTGCAACTAACGGAATGAAATTCTACACCAGTCGTAATATTTGGGATAGCGATATTAAATTCTACCTCGTATTTATTGATATAAACGGTGACAAAGGTCCTAATACCGTTCAATATACATACAAAGGCGGAAGAAGAGCTTCTGATTTTGATTCCGATGAAAAGAGAGCTCAGGCTGAAATTGAACCGGATATTTACGCATTTGCATTGCTTGAAACAGGCAGAATCTGCCCTATTGGAATTCCGGAATTCGATAAGGATGTCATGACTGCAAGATTTGCATATTATGATAATGACGGGGAACCTTTGTATACATCAAAATCTCTCGCTTATTATCAGGCAAAGGGCGCAGCATGGGGTTACTATAATGCAGATGGTCCGAATGTGCTTAATTTTAATATAGATGAACCGTTTACGTTGAATGATATTATACGGCAAAAACTCTCCGGTAGTAAACTTGTTGAAGATTTTCCGGCAGATCTTTCATCACTCTCTCCTGTCGCAACCGCAAAAGAAGACCCTTACCATTGTTCTAACACGGATTTGGAATCCTGTTATGTGTTCCTCGATTCGTACAGACAATTTTAAATGTAATAATGACTCTCCACTAAGGAGAGTCATTATTTTATGCTTGGTATTAAGATAATTAGTCCAGCTGCCATTATGATTTAACAGTTGCGGATGTTGATATTATATTAAAATATAAAAAGAGGGTTTAAGCCCTCTTTTTATCAAAAACTGGGTGTGGTGGGACTCGAACCCACGACCAATTGATTAAGAGAAATGTAAACCAAGGGGTAAAAGACTTATTAATATTGCGATACAGCGAGTAATATTTTTCACCGTGTGTCATTTGTGTGCAAGTAAATTTAATAACAATATGAATAAAAAACTATAATAATTAATTATTTTCTAATTCTGTTAATGTAAAATCTGAACCTAAATTATCAACCAGTTCACTCAATAATTGAACTGGAGATATTTCCAGACCTTCAGCAATTTTCCAAAATGTTGAGAGGTTTATATCCTTACAGACTCCAAGCTCTGCTTCTCTCAGTGTTAATTTAGACATAGATGCTTCTGCTGAAATTGAGTAAATAGTTTTATTCTGGTGTTAGATTGAAATTACAAGATTTCCACAGCAATCTAGTAACATAAGATTAAATTTATTACTTTTGACGTTGAATACATGTCCCTTGTGACTTAACCTTTAAGCCATTGTGGTTGTAATTTATAAAGCTTCTATGTTATTATAAAACCTGTAAGGAGTGTGTATTATGAAAATAGCAGGGGTAAATTATAGTGTGGGATATAAACAGCCGGCATTCCAGGCTGTTAATCAGAAATATTTAAAAAAAGCCCAGCAGTTATATGAAAGAAGGGGGAATATAACCGCTGATTGGATAGAATCATTAACAGATGATGTTGTTTTATTTGGCGATATTTCAAAGAAAGACGCTATTGATACTATGAATGCAGTTAGAAAATATGTTTCTAAAGAAAGTATGGACGCATTTGAAAGCACTTTTAAATTTATTAAAAATGCCTAGTCAAATAATTTAGCTACTTTATTTCCTGCGATAGCACCAAGTCCCATACCGACAAGTGAACCAACCGGACCAAAGTATTTGGCACCGATTGCACCGCCATAACCTATACCGGCAATTGAGCTGGTTAAGTTTATTGCAGATTTTGCCGTAGCTTTTATTGCATTTTCTCCATCTGATATCTCTTTTAATAAATGAGCAGCTTCCAAGCCACCAAGAACAGCTGTACCAATTTTAGTTGTACGTGTCATTGCACGTGCTGTAAGTTCAATAAATGGCTTGGTCTTAAACTGTCGAGCTTTTATATAATTTTGTTCATTTGGCGAGCTTGTTATATTTTTAATTTTTGTACTTACAAAATCCTCTTTTACTTTAAATTTATTAATTAACCAATCGCCAAGGCGTGTTTGTATGAGAGTTGTATCATTTTTAAATAGCCATTTTGCAAGCTTAGGGCAGGGACTTGTTTTAGGGTTTACAAATTTATGTAAAAGTGTTCCCCTGAAAAACGAGAATGGGTGTTGTGCCGTTTTGTAGTCATAAGAAGGTGTAAATTTTTCACCAAGTGCGGAAGCTTTTATTTGTGCATAAGCTGATTTCATATCTCTCCAATCCTCCGGTGCATTAAGAACCGCCAGTGCAACAAGACCTGTTGCCGGAACAAAATCGGAATGTTCAACTTTATCCGGCACTCTCTCTACACGCCTAAAAGTTGGTATTATATCAAAGATTGAAGGTAGCTTGTTTTCTTTATCGACAGCATTTTTTACTTCCTCATAATCCTGCTGAATTTGAGGTAGTTTATCTATTTGGTTTTGATACATGATAGGATTAATTGCACACATTAAATTATCACCTTCAACACTTATATATATAAAGTATTTTGGTCATGAAAAGTTGCTTTATTTTGTAGAAATGTTAACTTAAAATAAATTGGTTTTTAATTTTTCACCGTGTGTCATTTGTGTGTCAGGCAAGTATACTTTATATTTGCATAAAACACTAGATTAATCCTTTTCAAAATTTTCATGTTTACTAAAATTATAATCTTTATTTATATCTTCATACATAACAGATAAATTTTGTACAAGATTCTTAATATTATTTTTTACTATAGATGAATTTACCGTTTTAAAATTATATAAATCTTGTAATTTTCTTCTCCATTCTTCTGCATTATCATAAACAGAACACTCAACTAGGAACTGTCTTAATCTTATTACATTATATCTTGTAATTAATAATTCATTTAAAAGAAGTGCTAGTGAAGCCTTAACATACTCATAAGGACAAAAAGTATTAATTTGTGTTTGTATTGACTGGATAGATGTTATAACTTCCTCAATTTCGTCAAAAGATTTTAAAAATTTTGAAAATATATCGTAAGAATTAACTTCATCTATATAATCTAAATTAAAATGTTCTTTCTGATATCGCCATAATTCAAAATGCTTTGCTGTTTCATTAAAATCTTTATAACTGGTAATTATTCCCCATGCAAAGTACCTTCCAAAATATGTTATAATCATTGATATTATACGACTTAAATCTCTACTTAACATATAATAAGCATCAATTTTATGATCAAAATTATATTTCTCTGAATTTAATATTTTTATATCCCCATCCCAAATTATTTCTTTCCTATATCTTTCACCAGTAGTAAGAATATTGAGTGTTAATAGAATGGAGAATATTGCACCATACAACATATTTTTTGTATTTTGGTCTATATTTGTATGTAAATAAATATACATAAAAAATAAAAACATAATTATATTAACAATTATATTATCTTTTAATATTATGATAAAAGCTTTAATAAAAAATATTATATGTTTAAAAGACAAAAAAATAGGGTTAACAATTTTATATAAATGAAATTTGTTTATGTATTTATATTTATCCATAATTTAAACTCCTTAACTTTCTACTAACTATTTATTAAACTGCATTTCATACAATGCTTTATATTTTTTACCATCAATAACCATCAAAAATTTTTTGATAACATTTATTAAAAATAAATATACGAAAGAAACGAGATAAAACTTTTTTCTTTTCTTTACTAACATTAAGATTATTTATCCAATTTTTTAACATATAACAATGTTTTACAAGATTTTTATTTCGATAAACATACCCCGTATAAGTTTCTGTTGCAATACCGTTAAATTTTTGTTTATAGTCATAATTCCCACCAAGAAGGTAGAATCTTTGTTTTTTGTTTTCTATCAAATCTTTTATTATATGGTAATATAAAACCATACCTAATGAATATTTATGATATTTTACATCAAAAGAAAAGTTTTCAAAATACACATCTTTATCATTAGTTTCACATGTAAATCCAATAGCTAAAATTTGAGATTCAACTCTTAAAACATAAGCTGTCGTTACACCGAAATCTTGCAAATATTTCTTTGCATCATACTTAAAACCATAGGTATTATATTTCCATTTCAAATACAAATTAACAATATCGGGCGTAATTTCCGTTTTTGATATTTTTTTTACTGAATACTCGCCAATTTCTTTATTTATTTTTTTAGGGTACCACTTAGTATTATATCTAAGTTTAGACGAAATCCGTTTATCAAACTCTTCAATTGTAGATGGTAAATCAATGTGCCAATGTGTAGCCGGTTTAATATAATCTAGTTTGTTTGGTGTGTGAAGGAAATGCAATGCTTCTATGTTTTTATTTGTTTCAAATAAAAACTCAATAAATTCATTGAATACATTTGAGTTAAGGGTTCTCATATATAAGCCTACTTCAGCAATGTTATTTTTGATAAAAACCGGAATATACACAGTATCATAAGGTTCTAGCGCTTTAAATAGCCGTACCCCCCCCCCTACTGCGTTTGAGCCACTTTGAGACAATAAATCAAAACGATTTTTAATAACATTTGGAAAAATTTCCGTTTCAAAAAGATTTTTTAAATTTTCTGTTACTTCAATTATAGACATTTATAACCTCTTAGAACTTTAGTTTTATTAGTTTTTTGAAAAAAGTTTTTAGCTTATATTTAAGCTTTGATGATTTAAATGTTTTTTGTTTTAGTTCAAATGCATTTTTTCTACAAGATAATGCATTTTTCAACCAGTTTATCCCCTTTGTACGCTCTTTTTCAATGATTTGATTTATATTATTCCAGTCAGTAATGTTTAAGTTATCATTACTGATTTTAAATGTTCTGAACAATGATTCAAAACGAGCATTCCCACGTTCAGAATTATATATTGTATAGAAAGGCTTGTTGAATATTAGGGCAAAACAAGTGCCGTGAAACGAATCTGTAATAAAAATTTTAGAGTTTTTGATATAAGCTACAAATTCTTCTACACTGATATTTTTATCTGCAATATTTATAAAGTTTTCACCGTATTTTTTAACTAATTTTCTTGTTTTTTCAGTTTCATCTAAAATATAACCAACTGTTAAATTTTTTCCACAATCAAGTCCTTTACATAAATCTTCAAAAATCGTAGTTTGTGCTAAAAATACAGGGTCTAAAATATGTTGAGCTGAACAATTGTATTTTTCACAAAGGCTCAATCCGCTATCTTCTCTGACAGAAATAGCATCAAAGGCTTTTAGGGAGTTCTTAAAATTTTTTAAAATAAAACTATCCTTACCAAAACTAGCAGCTATTGCTATCCTCTGTTTATTAGGTTCAGCAAAAGACAAAAGATAAAAATCTCTAGTTTTCCTTATATAATCATCTCTGAAAACTTGATCTGAACCAACAATAAATCCATGAGTTGTTATGGCATTCAACTTAGTAAAATCTTTGAAATTTTTACATTGATGAGTTGTATGTAAATATTTTCTAGCAAAGTTATCAGTAAAACTATCTTTGAAGTTATTTCTTACATGTTTATATCTATAGTCAATGTGAGCATTACTATAATTCATTGAATCTAGCACTGACTGAAAAGCATAAGCCGTAAGAATTGCACCATAATTTAGAGAAGTCCAAAAATTCAAGCATAAGTAATCATATTTTAAACAACTATCAACGTTATCTTTAAGATTTTTATTTGATAAATTTTTAAAGAATAAATCTCGATTCCCATGCATCTTGCTAGAACCATTTAATGTCGGATTGTAAGGTAAAATTTCTTGTAATTCAATGGAAGTAAACTGTTTTAATTTATTTTGCATTTTAGATATTAGAAATGCACCTTTTGAATTGTTAACTAAAATTTCACTAAGCCCCTTTTTATCATTAAGCTTTTTATTAATTTTATTAACACCCCAAAAATCTCCGAGAGTTAAGTCGCCTTGTCTTGGAAGTTTGTTAAATTTACAATCGTCACAGGAGTTTCTTAAACATAAATTATTTAAGAATGCCCTTAAATAAGTATCTTTTTCAGACGTTGACTGATATGTAGTTCTATTTGTAGAGGTTGTTATAACTAACTTAGATGTCCAGCCATTCACCTTATCTCTAAAATTTGTAGTAATAAATTCACTACCATCAGTAATTAATTCTGATAAATATTTCTTGAACACTTTGGGCGAACCTACTCCGTGACAGACGATATCTACTAGGAATAAGCCCTCATATGTTTTATTATCCAAATAATTCTTTAACCCAGCAATTTGGCATGGTGTACCACAAAATAATACCATTTTGTGTTTTACTAATAACTCTTTAATTTCCGGTAAGATTTTGTATATGTCGCTTTGCAGATATTTTGAACCTTGTACTTTATGTATTTCACTTTTTTTATCAATGATAATATGTTCGCAGCTTCCGTCTTGTTTAAAAGCCGCTCCACACACAAATCCATTATTTTCTAAAACATAAAATGCCAGTTCTGAAAAGATTCCCCCACTTGAACTTGAATATCTAATCACATCATTCGAAGCTCCTGCATAGCACATAGGGCTGGAACAATTTTCATATCTTGGATTTATAACAGGGCATAGTTTTTCACATATATTACAATTGATACATAACTTATTATCAATGATAGGCGTTGTAAATCCTTCTGAATCAGTTGACATTTTGATAGCACCTTGAGGACATTTAAGAGAACAAACTCCGCAACCAGTACAAGACTTATTACTTTTTATCATAATTTCACCTGATAGCCTTTCTTTAAATATGCATTGACACTTGTAATATAAAAAGCTTCGCTGTAATCAGAATTATTATTTTGCATACCACGATATGAGTTTAATGCTTTAGTTTTTTCTGCATAATTTATCCAAACATGTTGAGATTTATACAAGCTTAATAAACGACTTTTTTTATCAATAACATCTGTAATATCAACAAAACAATTAGGATTAGGAATGAGAGACCAAACTTCATAAAATACTATCTTTAAACTGCTTTTATAACCATTTTTTAACAAAATATTTTTTACTAAAGTATTTGTAATGTAATTGTGTTCGGGGTGCCTGTCATGGGGAACTGGTATAAAAATATAATCATATATTGCTGTGTTTAGGACTTTTAAATAATCTTGCAAGTGAGCTTGGATTTGTTTATTTAAGCAGCCCTTGCCAAAAGTTTCAAATATCCAAAACTTTTTAATACCAAGTTCTTGCATAACTTGAAAAAATTCTTGCATTCTAATTTTACTTCGTTTCTCCGCACTAATATCTTTATAAGCAACACCAGATGAGCCAATACAAATACAGTCAAAACTTGAAGGTGAATGTAACATAACACCGCCGGCACCAATAATTTCATCGTCCGCATGCGGACATATCATAAGACATTTTGTATTAGCTTTGATATCTAATTCAAACTTGTTATCACATAATTCATTGCGTAGCTTTTTACGATATTTACGAATTGGTATTAAGTTTATTAAAATTTTCTTAATTCCCATATTTTCTCCCTTTTATATGATTATTTTGTATAACAACACCTAAATAATTCTGTTTTATATCTTCGAGGCAGATGTTAAGTTGTTTAGAATAAAGTCGGTACATTTTTTCATATACAAAGGCTTTAAAAAATGGTTCGCTTAATCTAAATGGTATGGTATTGTGTGCTAGTAAATATTCGCCATGCCATGATGCTTCACAACTAATAAGTTTAATAAGTGTTTCAACATTATATTTTTCATCTAACTCTTTACAAACTTTACTGCTGAACATTATAGGGGAAGTTAAAAATCTGTAATTTAATCCTTTTCTTTTAAAGAACAACTTAATTGCATGTTCTTTGGGAAACATATCTGAATTACCAAATTTGCAATTTATTAATCGAGCATCTTTGCCTTGATGACAGACAATGTATGGAGTTTTTTCATCATACATAAAATCTGAAATATGAAAATCTTTTATAAAATACGAATCATCATCTATTGCTAAGTAAAATTCTGCAATATTAGCTTTATAAAAACGTAATTTAACAATTTGTTGATTTAACCACCCTTTTGAACATTTAGAATCTTGCAAAAATTCCTCTTCTGCTAAAACAGTAATTGGATAGTATGCAATCTCAGAATTAATCATTTGTTTAACGTTTGTAACAATTGATTTAGGACAAACAATATAAAAAGGAATTTTATCTTTGTTATACTTATCAATGCTTATTTTTAATATCTTTAATCTGTTTAAGTTTTTCTTATAAGTTTTACAAAATAAAACCATTGGGGGCTTATCGTTAATAGGCTTTTTAACTTCAGAATTTATCAACATTTTTAAATTTGATAAAGATGTTTTATATAGCACCTGTACTGTTTTATTTAAATTTTCTTGGAGTTTCTTATAGTCATGTAAATTTATTGATATAGCATGCTGCATAGCTTTATACAAATCATCATTATTTTCATATAATAATGCGGAATTGTTATTTACCAATGCTTTATCTGCAAATTTATTAGATAAAACCATTGGTTTTAAAAAACCATAGCTTAATTGGAAAGCTCCGGTTGTTCCTGTTTCGAGATACCAATCATGCTTTTTATTATTAGGATCTAAGCAAGGAAGTATGTAATCGGCTTGTTCAACAATCGAATAAAGTTTTTCAAAACTAACATATCCGAGAAATTTAATATATTCTGCCAAGTTTGCTTCTAATTCATTATGTTTATTGCGACCAGTTATATAAACACAAAAATTCTGAAAACCTTCATTTAAAAGTTTTTGTACATTATCACAAATCAACTTAAAATTTCTTGAACCGTCACCAGAAATTAAAAATATTGTCTTACTATTTTTGTCAGTAATCTTTACTTTTCCAAAAGAACAAGGATTTACTATTGGTAAATTCCTTTTATTATTTGCTAACGTACAACAAGTATGTTTTGATAAAAACTTTTTATGCAATGTATTCATTGTATGACACACATTTATGCAAAAACCATTCTTAGGAGCATGTAAATTTCTAAAGTATTTATAAATACAAGAAGGTGATTTTATAGCCCTATCTTTTCTAAATAAAAATGTAGAATTTATAAACATTCCAACATATTTATCCATAATCGTGCTATCTGAAAGTATTCTTTCCATAGTAGAAATATTTGTATAATAAACTTTTATCTTGTCCGAGTTTAAACGACAAAGTGGTAAATCATCTTTGTGTCTTTCTGTTGTTAGTAAGTCAATAGAATAGTCTAGGTCTAATAAATATTTTGCATAACCAGCCATCACTTCGCCGTGAAAATCATTAGCTTCAAGCATTAATACTCGATTTTCTACTGTGTTATTTTGTAATTCTTTTACTAAAAGATGGTTGATTGGATAATCAATTTTATTCTTATAACAAATTTTAAATTTCACACCAAAAACATTAAAAACTAATCTAACCCCCTCTTTTTTGATAGAAAAATTTGACATGCAATTACTCCTCTGCACTAACTATTTCAAGAATTTCAGGATATTCATTTATCATAATTTTGTATGCATCTTCAAGACTTATACCGCTTTGACCTGTTTTATTTGAATGAATTAATCCGACCTCTTGTGTACCTTCTACATAATGCAAATCAGCATCAAATCCTTTTATGACTTGGATTTTTGTATGATTTAATACTGCCATACTCCAGAAATATGCATCGTCATGGCTTGGAATAAGTTTTTTAATTTTATCTATATTTAAACAGTCCTTATATAAACTATGTGGTGGATATAAGCAGCCGCTTCCCCCCATTAATTGGTTAAAAAAAGTAGGTTGAGTATTGTGCTTAAACTGGTATTTTCGACTGGAAATTCCTTTTAATTCATTTTTATCCAATTTTAGTTTTACAGCTCTTCTAACATATATATTATTGGGATTATTTAAATATGCAGTATAAAGACTTTCTAAAACGTCCTCTTCATAATATACATCATCATCTGCTGTTACAATAATATCATTGGGAAATGCTTTTAATGCTGGAACTAATTTTTTGTATGATTTTAGATCCTCACACCATTTAATTGTTAAGCCAAGTTTTTTTAATTTTAACAATTCTGGTGGAAGGCTGTTTTCTCCATTAGGAAATTGTTCTAATGCAAGCCATAAAACAATTTCATCAGCTTTTAATTTTTGATTAAGTAATGTATTTATCGTTTTATGAACTGTTTTAATTCTTGCAGGATAGGAGGTTAAAGAAACAATGAGTTTAGGGGTTCTTTTTTCTTCAGTAATTCCATATTCATGGGCATCTTTGTATTTGAACTTACATTTGTGTTTAAAACAAATACTTATTCCAAGAATTTGTATATGAAAATGATTATCTAAATCCTTAAATAGAAATAGCGGATTCATTCTTTTCTCCTTCAATTATATCCAGGGCACATTTAAAAATATTTTCTGCTGAAAAATTGTCACTTATTACTTTGGCACTATATAGCTCTGGGTTCGGTGCCCATATTGGAACAGTATTTGTTCTATAAAATAAAGCTATAACCGGACAAGCAACAGCACAGCCGAGATGCATTGTTCCGGTATCAACACTTATTAAACAGGTGCTTTTTTTCAAAACAGCTCCCAATTCTGGAATAGAAGTTTTATTTACTAAATTTACAAACTTACAACCTGCCTTTAGTAAGGCATCTGCAAAAGTTTCAGCTTTACTACCAGCCCCAACAAAGATTGTTTTAAACGAGGTCGAGTTAATTCTATGAATAAGCTCTATTGCAGTTTCTAGCGGCATGTCTTTTTCTGGATTTTTGCTTAAAGCACAAAGTACAATATATTTTTCGGGGATATTAATTATAGATTTAACATGATTTAACATGCTTTCCGGAACATTGTATCTAATTGGTAAATTTTTGACAGTTGTTCCCTTTAACTTATTTAATAGTAATGTATGGGCAAGTTGAACATTAGCATAGTACAGTTTTTTAGGAGTAATAATATTTTTCGCTCTCAAAAGTAGTGAAATCACAAAATTACGTTCGTTTTTATAGGTTATAAACGCACAATAGGGCTGCTTGTAAGGAAAGTTTCTGACAAATTTAAACATTCCTTTGATTCCTCTATGTATACCTTTTTTATCATAGCTAATGACTTCATCGACAGCTTCTTGATATTTTGCAACATCTACAAAAGATTTATCTGTAATAAAAATAATTTTGGCTTCCGGAAAGTTTATACGTATATTTTGACATAACGAATTACAGAGTAACACATCTCCGAAAGCCGCAGTATTAAATACTAAAAAAATTTTATTATTTTTCATTTTTCAAATGAAGATTTGTTAGGGAATTTTTTCTCTAAGAAATCTTTTATTTCCTTTCTGTTACTGTCTGTAGTTTTACGACAATCATTTATGCACATTAATTTTGCCTTGGACTTTATAATCTTTTTTATTTTTGAAGATTTTAAGTCATAACATTCCGACTCAACTTCCTTGCCAAACAAAGAAGTAAAGAGATTTGGGATAGTTGTTCTTAAAATTCCCTGTCCCTTGTAAATCATATAGTAAGAAATTATTATTCTTTGTAAGTCTGAAAATTGTCTAAAACGGTGATTTAAGGTTTCATCAAATTCTGTCTGAAAGTCTTTAATACATTCTAAAAATAATGATTTCTTATATGCATCAATTCCATGGTGCGGAAAATATGGAATATCGACACCAAACCTAGATTTCATAAGTTTGTATGCTCGATTTATTGTATATCCATATATGTGCTTGTATGCTCTATTTTGAATTTTTTTCCCGAAACGGCACACGGCTTTGTCATTTTCAAAGAAAAATGTTTCATCAACAGGATTCCATATAAACATATCATCATTTGCATAAAGAAAATTTTCCGACAACTCTTTTATAAAAGGTATTCTGGTCTCAATTGCACAAGAATTAAAAAGTGGCAATTTCTCTTGGGGAATTATTTCCGAATGATCCACAATTCTTAACTTTTTATTACTTAAATCAAGCCAGTTGGGTATCTGTTTATCTGTAATAATATAGATGTTTTCTATCCAAGGAATGTTTTGCTCAACGGAGCGTAACGAATACTTTAACTCATCATTACTAATAAACCTGCAATCATTAATGGCATCTTTTGCATAATCTGAGTCTGCATCAATACTTGCACTTTTTCTCTTTTTCCATTCTTCATCAGAACTGTCTACCCATAAATAAACTAAATCAATTTTCATTTTTTTCTTCCTTTTTTTGTATTTTCTATACACAATTTATATTGTGTATAGAACGCAATATTAGTAGGATTTTTGAGCTTTTTAAGTGACAAGTATTTTGGGTTTTTATACAAAAATTTTGCATACAAAAATATCTGCATATTTTTTGTGTTATACTGTTCTTATGCAGATTGAAATTTAATTTCTATACACAATATAAATTCTATAAAGAATCGTAAAAGGAGTTTTTATTATAATTACTGAATTTTAGGTTTTTTAAGTCATTAAAATTTATAAGAGGTAAGATTTGGAAATATTTCTGTTATAATTATCTTATAAATTTTTTTGTACAATCTATAAATTCTGTACTGCTAAAAAATGTATTGAAACATTATTTATGAGTGACATTCCGACTATAGGATAAAATTTGTATAACTCTCATCAATCTCTTCTTGTTCAATACCGATATAAGTAAGTGTTACCGCAGGACTAGAATGATTAAAGATTTTTTGCAGCATGGCAACATCTTTATACTTTTTATAATGATGATACCCAAAAGTTTTTCTCATTGAATGAGTACCAAATTTCTCTTCCAGATGTGCTGCTTCGCAGGCTTCTCTTATCGTATAATATGCAGTTACTCTGCCCAGTCTATTTTTAAATTTTGTTATAAAAAGCGGTTCATCAGCTTTTCGCCCTTTAGTAAATTCTTCTAGCATTGGTTTTAATTTTGCATTAATAGGAAATTTTTTAAATTTTCCGGTTTTCTTTTCTGTCAATTGAATATAGTTTTTACCCTTAACATCACCAACATTAAGAGCCAGAATGTCGGATATTCTCAATCCGCAATTTGTTCCAATCGTAAAGAATAATAAATCTCTGGGATTTTTAGAAAGAATTTGTTCAACTCTTTTCAAATCCGCCCTGTTTCTAATTGGTTCTACTTTGTTCATAAACTCTCCTTTCTTTTTATCTTGCATGTTTTGTGTACCACCGGACTTTATTTCTAATAAAGTACCCAACATCAGAGTATTTAACCTCTGGATATGGCGGTAGAAAGCCTATATCTGGTTTTCCGGCAGAGCTTGTTTCTGGGTGTTTAAGTCCAAATTCATAATGAGTAAGAACGGTGTCTGGGGTAATAGCAATATTATACTGTCTGCAAAGCTCTGCAACTTTTTTCATGCAAGCTTCAAACTGGATATTTGTCATAGGATATTGCCCCATATTTTTAGGATTTTTATATCCAAACATACAAGCCATAGCGATACCAATTGAACCGGTATTGCCACCGCCTGTGTGTTTTGCATATTTGCCATCATAACAATTAAGATTATCTTCTGGGGTATAATTACCTTTATGTACTGTTCCAAGCCCATCAACAATAAAATGATAATCCTCTTTTTCTTTTTCATTAGGAACATACGTTCCGCCAGTCCAGTGAATAATTATTCTTTTCATAAAAAATCCTTTCTAAATTATTAAGAATCTGTAACAAATTTAAAACTTTTATCAAGTAATGATATAATTAGATTGTTTAAATGACCCAATAATCAAATCAATATAAATGAAAGGTAAAGGAATTATGTATGCTAAGAAGAAATGGTTCAATGTTTAGTATATTCAAAACTCAAAATTACAAAGTTACTAAGTCTAATGGTAATTCATTTGATATGCAGGCTAGCAATTCAGATGGCGGGTTAAAAATTTTCGTGGAACAAAGTGCAATAACCCCAAATGCCATAGAATGTGGTGATATAATTGAAACTGTATTATCAAATGGAGTGAAGGAAACTTTTGAAGTAATAGAACCTGGATATTATGATACAGATTTGTTTCCTGCACATTATCAGATTAAAGTAAAAAGAATCAACAATATTAATGCTAGAAATTCTGCTAATATGTTTCCACATTCAATTAATAATAATGGGGGGACGGTTGTTATAAACCAATCATCTCCTAATGCAAGCATAAATATAAATCAATGCTCTAAATTTGATGAAATCAAACAGGTTATTGAAACTTGTAACGAAATTAACAATAAAGAAGCTATATTAAAAATATTAGCAGAAATGCAACAGCTAACGAATGATAAAAGTTCTTTTGCTCATAAGTATAATGAATTAGTAAGTGCTCTTGCGAATCATATGACACTATTAACCCCTTTTATAACTTATCTAGCGAAATTCTTACCATAATGCTTATTTAATTGGGAAATAGTAATCAACCATATATGAAGCCGCATCAAAAGGGTGTTCTAAGAATTTTAAATCATGGTCGTTTTTTATCTGTTTTAGGGAAGGTACATCTACTATAGAAGTTCCTTCCTTAAAAGACAGATTATAGACATTATGCAGAAGCCATTTACAGCGTTTGTCGATAAATAGTGATACTGTTCCTTTGGAGTTGCGAACTTTTGCATTAAAAGCCTGTATTCTTCGTAAAATAGGCGGATTAAAGTTTCTTAGATGAAACTTAGGTGTATAACCGTGCATTTCAAGCGTACGCTTTATTATCATATAATTTGTAAATTCTGATTGAGAAGAGCGGTTATCTCCGGAAGCATCACCGTTTATAATCACCTCTCCCCTGTGTTCGGGATATCTGCGTAAAAATTCATCTATAGCCTGTTGAGTTGTGGTATTTTCAATCACAAGTTCATCAAAGAAATAGATATTTTTATCATCTTTATGAGCTAAGCACCAGCACATAGGGTCAACGTTGAAATCACAGGTAAGGTGAAGAGGTAAATCTCTATTGTACTGAAGATGTTTGATATTTTCATCAGTAAAATTCTTAACAACAAGACCGGAAGAGTAGTTTCCGAACTCTCCGAGTACGTTTATTCTGTAATACTCTGGGTCAAAATCTTCTTTCATTGATTCCAGATAGTGTTCGGGTAAATATATATTATTTGAGGTCGGGGCAATAATAAGCCTGTAGTTTTCTTTTTTATTCTCAACAAACCTTTTATAAATCCAGCCTTTGTTAGCTTGTGGATTTGTATGTCCGAATAAGCGATATCTAAAATTTCCCCAGGAAGGTTTTACATTGGTATTTCTTAAACGTCCTATAAGCTGTTTAAAAGCACTATCCGATATTTGAGATGCTTCCTCTATTTCAGCCCAATGCAGGTTTAGAGATTTTATTTTTTCGGGATTATCAACTCCTTTAAATAAAATCTCTGAACCGTTCGATAAGGTCATTTTCTTTTCAATTTTATTGAAGGTATAGTGTTTACCTGCAACATAGCCCATAGTATCAAGATGTGAAAAATAAGATTCCAGTGTTGTATCACGCACAAGAACATATTCCTTAGCACATACTAAACCTCGAGAACCAGGGTATTTTCTTGCAAGCATCAGACCCAAAAGCGAACCGCACCAGGTTTTGCCAGAGCCATAGCCGCCTTGATAAATCACAACATCAAGCTGATGGTTATGAGGTATATTGAAAAATTCCTGCTGTTTTTCTAACAATGAATATTTTGGCATTATTAAGCATCTTTTCCTTCAAAATTATCAATTCTTTTATGAGCGGATTTTGTGCTTTCTTCGACTTTAACCATTCGCTCAATAAGATTATTGTGTTTATCCTGCTTTTCTTCTAAACGTTTTATCTGCTGTTCGATAAATTTAATACTCATAGCAAGACCGCCGAGAAAGATTCCGGCGGTCAAGACATTCACGATAATTACTATCATCAATTCCATACTTATTGACATTTCCAAGCTCCTTTATGGCACATCTGGTAAATATCAACAAACCAAGCCATTACATTAGCCTTAAAGACATTTACACCGGAAGCCTTCAGTATTTCTCTAAAAATTAGGCTTGTAAGCCTTCTATATTCTTTTATTGAAATACACTTGTTCAGAACTTCGTCATGGATATACTTCTTGTTTTCAAGCATATAATCATGTACCATAGAAGCTGTAAGAAAAGCATTATCAGTTTTACTTCCGACTAATCGCCAAAACGAGCGTGGAATATCAGCACCGTTCCATATATATTTTTTCGGAATAGTAAAGCCAAAAATCCGTTTATTAGTAATAACTGTAACCGGAACATCATTGTGTAACTTAAACGGATATTTTTGCTTCTCGGCTTTAATTTCTTTAGTGTCATTAGCTTCAATAACACGCACGCAAACAATTGGTGTCACATCAAATGTGACATACTTAATTTTTTCTCTCATACTTAAATATCCTTTCTTTGGGGTTATGGGGTAAAAGGGTTAAAATACCCTATCCTAAAATATCAGCCATTATTTCTTCATCAGTTTTTTCATATTTGCACCCTCTTGCTGGTATAAAATTCTGGGAATGTACTGTGGTAAAATTCCCAGACCAATATATAGAATCACCTTTGGCAAGAAAAACAGAAACCAGATTATTAGAGGATATGCAATATGTAGTTTTGGTCTGATTTATATATAAATCTCTTTTCGTTGTTGTTTCAGCATTTATGACATACCAACCGGCACAGTTTGTAGTATAAGGAGATGAAGATAACGGTAAAGAAGTGACTTTTACAATAACAGTATTATCCGGTGCAATAGCATCTAATATTTCTGCTATAAGTTCATCTGTTAATCCGGAAAAAGAAGGTTTAGCGGATTTATTAATTAAACCGTATATGTCACCCATTGGGAGTGTAAAATTTTCATTAACTTCATCAATTGTGTAATAATTAGCCGCTCCGGTACTTTCATACAATTCTTGTACAAATTCTCTGTATTCCACATCTACAATTTTAGAGCCTGTAGGTGATTCTACATAAGGAATCTGAAAAAGCGGTCTTATTTTTGTATTGTTGACTTCAAAATAGGAATGTACTAAATCTACTTCTACACAGCAATCATAGGAGTATGAAGTTCGACCATACCAAAACTCTTGTACAGCTTCTCTTATCCAAGTATCACCTATATTACTGCTTGCTTCAACAGTTTGATTATTACAGGTTGCTTTGGAGTAAAATCCGTCAGTGTCATTGTAACCGACATCAATAATATACTTATCGCCAACATTTACTGTTATAGCATTAGTGCTTAACATTTTAGTATTATAGTCAGATGCGTACATATAAGTAGAAAGTGAACCATTGTACTGGATTTGTATGCAAAGAGCATTTTGAGCAGATACGCAGACATAGCTATTACCAATACTTTTTATAATTGTTTCAATATGAATATGAAAAGGTACTTTGTTTTCAGACGGAATTTCCACCGGAACTGTTACATAACAACCTTCATAGTATAGTCCGCTTGTAATACCGTTTTCTACGGTAATTTCACCTTCCATAATGTTATATTCAGAATTAACATATTCGGGTATTGTATAATTCTCTTCAATAACATCAACACCGCTTTTTGTTGCAGCTTGTTTATATTCAACAATCTGGTTATAAACATCAACATCTGTGCTAATATTACCTGTTTCAAGGGCTTTAGACTGATTTATTTTGTCAATTGCAGTATCATCAAGATTACTAAAATCCTTTTTAGCACTGGAATTTAAAACAGTATTAACTTCCTGTGCTTTTTCAATTGCAATTTCAGCCTGCTCTGTGGCTTCATCTATCAATTCAGTCGTATCAACAACATTATTATTAAAGTCTGTAATGGTTTCATTTAACTCTATAAGCGTATTTTGAGCGGTATTAGAATAGTTTTGAGCGGCTTGTTTTGCTTCATTACAGGCAAGCAGGATTCTATCAGCTTCGGTTCTTGATATGCCGGAAGTTTCGACATAGATGTCTAAAACCGTATCATTTACGGTCATTGATATTGTAAGCGAATTATTAACAAAGGTTATTTCTTCTGTTACACCCTGTTTTACTATAAAAGGAATAACAGAAGTTATCGTTCTAATTCTATCATTAGTATCAATAAGTTTTAATTCGCCATACTGCTTTCCGATTGCAAGATTAGATGTTATTTCACTGGATAGAATTATTTCAAAAGTTTTACTGCTCAAATTGCCGTATGTAAGCGTAACATCACCCAGGGTAAATGTAGCAGTAAAACCGCTTAAATCTATACTTGTATTAAAATTGACAACAACAAACTGATCTTCAAGAAAGTTTGTATCGTCACCTTGAATTATAGTTATATAGTCCATTATTCTGTTTCCTGCTGGTTTTCTAATGCTGATACTCTGCTTGCTAAATCTGCAATATCACTTGTATTAGTCTGAAGATTGGATGCGTTTGCAGAGATTCTTAGTGACAGAGCTGTAATCTGGTTTTGCAAATCTTCAAAGTTATTATTTAACAAGGTTGAGCTTGCTAAGCTTCCATATTCAATTTCTTCAATAGTCATAGTTACCCTCTCTAATTTCCCATTCAATTCGTTTCATCATTTTTTTGTAATCAATATTATTTGCCTTTAATTTGGGTTTGAACTTTTCTATAGCTTCTGTATCACCATTTAATAGACATTCTTTGATATAAGAATATGCTTGAAAATAATTTACGCCTTTAGATGTCGGATAGAATATATTTATTGGATTAAAGCCTTTTCTGCTTGCAGATACCGTAAACGGAGTAAAAACATCTTTAAACCTCTCATTAACTCCTGCTTTATTCCAGTTATCGGTATAAACATCAGACATTTTTGTAATAATAGGATTTATAAGAGGTGAAGATTTACTTGCAAGTTTACGAATAGCACTATTAGGCATATCTTCAATAATTTCCGGCACTTCAAGGGCTTGCTTTCCGATTCTCATATAAAGCTCACGCCCTTTATCATTATTTCCGATATATGGTCTGGGAAAAAATGTTTCTACAACTTTTTTACCCAAATTATCACGCTCTGTAAAACGATTATTATTGTATGAAGAGTATTTAATACCATCTTCATATTTATCCGGATTTCTTATAGAATCCAGTTTTCTGTTACAGGCATTTACCAGATTTGAGTACATAGCCATCTGAATCAAAAAGGTTATGAAATATTTTCTTGAAACATCTCCACGTACACCAGCACCCTCAACATCATTAACAAAAGATGATAACCCGACTTTTCTTGAAATCTCACGAACCGCAGAACCAAATTTGCTTGATTCAGCAAGTTTGTTTAAGAATTTTTGTCCGGCTCTTGATGAGAATACTGCAAAAGACTGTCTTAAAGTTGCAGACATGTTCCAGTCCGGTGAAAGCATTAATCTTCTAGCCCATTGAACCGTATTAGGTTTAATTCCTAATGTTTCCCAATCCATACCGCCAAAGGTATCGTTTACTACCCAGGCAATATCTTTTCGGACATTATCAGATAAAGTAATTTTTCCGTTCTTTGAAACTCGATTAATTAAGCTTTCATAAGCGTGAAGCTTATAAGTATTATGCAGATAGTTCCACAAAAACTTGTTATTTATATCGACATAAGCTTTCATTGGTTTGGTAATTATCTTGCTTGCACCAAAGGTTATTTTATCTACAAGATTAGAAATACCGTCAATAAAAGTGTTTAAATCTTTAATGTTAATATCTGAAATAGCTCCGAACTGAACACCATCTCTAATAGCCTGTTTTGCAAGTTTATTATTCTTAAAAAGCTCATAGTTATTGTTTTTTATGCTATCAATTATTTTGGGAAGATTACCTAAAGTTTTGAAAGTTTTAAAAGGAATTATCCCATCATGAGCTGCGGCACTTTCGGTTAAGGCAACAACATGCATTCCATTGAATAAAAATTTACAGCCTTTTGCAAAGTTATTTACTAAATCATAAGCATTACCGACTTTTTTAAATAATTTATTGATAAATTTATCAGTAGCTTTTTCTTGCTTTACAGGATTTAAAACTATGTCAGATAACTCATAAATCTTTTTAGAATGCTGAGGATTTGCTTTAACCAATTTTTTGATTTCATCTAAGAATTTTGTATTCTCCGCAGAATCAATTAATTGGTCGGCGTGAATCTTTTGAATTTCAGCATAGTCCAATGTTTTTGGAACTAAATCAATATGCTTAAAAACATCTTGTTCAATAGGGATATAAAGCCCCCTCTCAATACCTTCCCTGTATGTAGGAATAATTCTTCTTCTTTCAAACGGAGATTTTGTACGCAGATAATTTTGAAGAATTTGATTACTGTTATTATCCATATTCCAAATATGAGTAATATAACTGTTTGTATCAATATTGCTTTTAATATTTTTGATATTAGCAAGATTATTCCAAAACACTTCCATCTCTTCAAAGTGTTTCTGTGCAAGGTCTTTAAGCTTTAATCTCTGCTCAAAAGAAAGATTTTCAAAAAGATTCTGCAAATCCGGTCGATTAAGATTTTTTGTCGGTAAACCTTTATTTTCACGCAGGAAGGTTAAAACTTCACGCAGATTTTTAGGATTTACTTTCAACTCTTTTGAAATATCGTTAATTTGAGAAATGAGATTATTAATTTTCTGTGTAGCATCAAACTTGGCGGAATTAATATTAGCTCGTCTGGTATTAATAAGAGTTCTAACAGCATCTTCAATCTTTGCTTCCGATACAGGTTTTCTGCTATTTGCTTTTAGAGCAATATCCTTTGTTCGTCCGAAATTAGCTGCAATCTTACCAGCAATTCCGCCGACTAAACCACCGCCTAGAGCACCTTCTCCCATGCCTTTTATAGCTTCTTCACTGATTCCTTTAATGTCTTTATCCTGCATTAAACCTTCCCCGATTCCGAACATAGTTCCGCTTGCAAGACCAGAAGCTGTACCACTTCCAATATTTTTAGCTATAACTCTTTTAGAAATTTCAGAAAATGCAGGTTTTGCAAGTTTAACAGCAACTTGTCCGCCGATTCTGCCAGCTCCGCCAAAAGGAATAGCGGCACTGCCTATTTCTAAAGCAGCACCACCATACAATTTAGCCATTTTAGTTTTATGCTCTTTCTCTATTTTTTCTAGTTCATTATTACTAATTTCCTTAATTTGCTGAACTTTTTGTTCTGGTGTCAATGAGGTGTTATTCTGAATAGCATCATAGGGCTGGTTATATTCAACTTTTCCCTTTAAAACCGGAGCTTGCTCCATAGTAGGGGGAATTTCCTCTTCTTGAAAATCGAATCTGTTATTTGTAACTTCCGGTTGAAAGTCAAATTTATTATCCGGTATGAAATCAAAATTATTTTGTTGCATCTTTTAATAATTTATATCCTTCTTTTAACGCTTCTAATAAATTATTTTTAGGAATCGTTCCGACTTTACCGTCCGGTGAGGTTACACGAACCCTTTCACTTGAAGAAATTTTTGAAGATTTTACAGGAGCTTTCTGTTGAGGTTTTGTTTTTGAAGGTGTATATTGAGGTTTGTTTTCATATTTAATATACGTTGTATTTTTATTTTCCGGTCTTGCCCCATAAGTTACGTGTGTATAATTATGAGTGTCCGGTCTTTCACCATATTCAACCTTAATAACATTTTGACCTTTATTTTGGTTTCTCCAGTAGTTTTTACTTCTTGATTCCTTGTTTTCCTGCATATACTTACCAGCTTTTGAAACAGCTTCAAGACCGGAAATATTAATAATATCATCTGGGTTATAACTTGGATTACTTATGATATTGTTATATTCCTCTTCACTGATTAAACCATTATCAACTCTTAGCCTGTTGTATTCATCAGCGGTCATAAAGTTATTAAGCCTGTCATTTTTGCTTTGATTGTTATATCTATTGGCTTTTGCCATATTGCTATAACCTGTAATATTAAGCATTTCTTCCGGATTATATGCAGGATTATTAATCAGAGAGTTATACTCATCAAGGCTTAATTCACCGCTATCAAGTCTAAATCTGTCGTACTCACCTCTCGACATGAAATCCTTTTGCAGTCGTAAAGTCGCTAAGATTTTGGCAAGGTCGCTTGAATCAAAAATACCGTTGTTATTTCCGACATCAAAACCTTGTTGTGCAAGAATATCTTTATACAGATTTGCTTTGTATTTGCTATTAGCATATTTATAAGCAGATGTTAGACCATACAAAGGATCTCCGGAGAATAGACCGGAAAGTCCGCCTGCAATAATACCTTGTACGACAGGATTTTGAGCAGCTCTTGCAACAGTTCCTGCCCCTTCTCCTAATCTTTGCATTATACTTTTACTGTCATCAGACCTTAAATTATCCCAATCAAAACCCTGGGTTTTATTTTCTTTATATCCGGCAAGAAAATCATCAAGTCCGTTAGCAATATTTCCAAAAGCTGATTTACGAATTTCTTCGGGATTTTGTGACACCTGTAATTGGGGCATTGGAGCTGAAGAAATATTGTTATCCAGTCCGGAATTTTGTTCAACCGCAGGAATTTGAGTATTATTAGATAGATTCATTTCTAATGGATTTAGATTTGGAGCACTAGCTTTTCTGGCTTCAATAGCATTTTCTGCTAATTGTTGAGCTTGTTCTCCGGCTTGCTTTGCTCGTTTTCTATTTGTACCATTTAAAGCCATAGCACCGATTGTTACTAAAGCTCCGGCTGGTCCGCCTAAAGCGGCACCGCCAGCAGTAGAACCAGCTGTGCTGCCGGCTATTGCAGGAGCAGTTATTCCCTGTATCATATTTGCACCCTTTTGCAAAACACCGCCAAGAGCTTGACTTTTAGCTCCAATATTTGCAAGTGATGAGCTATTGCTTAAAATGTTGCCAGCAGTAGAAAGACCGCTTCCTATAGAATCAAGTTTATTACTAATACCATTAAGCCTGTCAACAGAATTAGAGATTCCATCTCCCTGCTGGGTTTCCATAGATTCTTTAAGTTTTCTCTCGATAGCTGCTCTTATTAATTCGTTTTCGTTATACATAGATTACATTCCATAAGAATAAGATTTTGTACTTCCTGTTCCGGTTGTTGTCGCATTACCGGAACTTGTAGAAAGGGATAATGCTTGATTACCATTAACAGCATTTTGACCTTGCAAATAAGCATTTGTTAAAAGTGTAATCATATCTCCGGTATTTCTTTGGCTGTTAGCTAATAATTCCGCAGTATAATTTGCGATATTATCGGAAACATTTTTTGCTAAATCAGAATACAAATTTGTAGCACTGCTTGACCGAAGCATATTGCGTGATGCAAGAGGGCTTATTATACTATTTTCTAAAGCTTTTCTGCTCTCATCATTTAATGTTCGAGTATAATTCTGCAATAATGCTTGATTGGTTTCACTGTTAATGTTTGGATTCCGGTATTCTTCCAACAATTCGTCCATGTTTTTGTTCATGTAATCGTAAATACTTTTATATGCAGTACCTTCATTTAAGGTAGTTGTTGTTCCATTATTATCGGTTACAGATGTAACATACGGATTAGTTGTCGTTGTCTTTTTATAAGTAGTTGTTGAACTTGAATTAGATTTTGAACTTGAACCGCCGCCCATATTTTCACTTCACTTTCTAGCTTGTATTGAACTTCCATCGGTAATAGCAAATAAGAATACAAGCTTATATTATTTACTCTATAGCTATTACCTAAATCATTGTGAAAGTCTAACTCCTATTTTCTATAGATATATAAATTTTCACCAACTTTTTTAAAACCACATTTTAAAATTGTATAAATAGCCGTTTTGTGATGAGTTCTTGCGTAAATATCACAATTCCACCAGATTAAAGATTTTTTGAAACATTCCATATTAATCAGATGTGTTTTTCTGTATGCAACGGCATTTACGTATAATTTACCATCAAGCTCATAGTAATAAATACACCCGATATGAACTCCGTTTACGAAAAATGAGTAAAAAAATGTTTGTTTAATAACATCATCAAAATGATTGAAATCTTCTAAGAGTTTTTGATTATCATAAAATAATTTCTTACATTCTGCATAATTAAAATTAGGGTTTGAGGGTATAAGAATCTCCATCACATTAAACCTGTCACTTTCACTTTGAGGCAAAGTTGTAGTATTTAGTTCGACTTGTAGTCACACCAATATTTGCCGACCAAATATCTACGTGCGTAGCACTTATATTTGCTTTACTTTGATTTTACTAAATTCAATATTTTTGATACAAAACCCTTCACCGCTTGCATAAGTGTACAACTGGATTTCAAGAGTTTTAAAAGTTGCAGAAGGCAGTTTATAAATAGAGTTCAACTCTTTTAAAGGAAAATATGTGCTATCCCAATGCCCGATATCATAATACAGGGCGTTTTTCATTGTCTTAATCTTTATCTGCTTGACCTTCGGAGCTTTGAATGTATCATAGTTTTTGATATACCTTATCCAAAAATCACTGGAATATGTCATATCAATTGTAACTCTCGGCGGAAAGTACAGAATTTTTAGAGTGTTATCAACCCCGAGATTGAGCGGAGTACATTTATAGAAACTGCGTATAAATTCTCCGTCAAATAAATCTGTTTCATATTCTTTATAAATTTTTCCATTTTCACCGCCGGAATACAAAGAACTGTTTAAAATATTGAAGCAGGTTGTATAAGGGCATTTCCGTTTAACCCATTCTCTATGGATATAGTCAAATATCATTATGGTTTTAACATCTGGCTCTGAAGTCGGAATCAAAAACCAAATTTCATTCCGGTCAGATAGTACAATAGACAATGCACGTATTTCATCTACACGTGAAGATTCTATAAAACAAAGTTCTTCTTGTATATCAAGTGCAATATTATCTCCAAGGGTTTTATCACCATTAATTACTTGATTAAAAGAGAAAACGCCTTTTTTAGTATCATCATAGAAATACAGTTCAGTACCGTGAAAAACAAGAGCATTATAGCTTGCACACCCACCAGGGCTTTCATCAGTTTGTTCATAAGGATATTCTCCGGAAAGCAGAATTGAACTGTCTTTGAAAAATATTGCAAGGCTTCCTAAATACGGAGTGATTGCAGTAATATTTTTTACGTATTCAATATAGCCGGAAGAAGTTTTGACCTGTGCATCAGATGTTGAAAAATCATAAACATTTTCTTGTACTGAATACCAGAGAACATTTCCGTTAAAAATCCATAACCTGTTATCATAATTGATAAGTCCTAAACCTTTTACTTGGCGGTCGTCCATATCAAGAAGATTCATCATCTTGATTTTTTGCGTTGCATTCATTTCTATGCTCAGAAGTTCTTCACCATTTGAGAAAATAAATAAATCAGACCAACCCTGTGCAATATCAAGACCACAGCATTTTCCTGTTACAGTCAGCTCATCTTTTAATAAGGTTATGGATTTTGTTGTTATATCAAAAGAATAAATTTTACCTTCCGTTGAATTTTCAGTATAAACAAAACAGTAGGTTGTATTATTTTGAATGCTTTCAAATAAATTGATAATTTTTTCATCAGCAGGAATACTTGAACAGATAGCAGTATTCCCTTTTGTAGTCCTAATCCCGACACCGCTATTGATTCCGGTATTAAAGAGTTCAACATTCTGCAAGTCAGATGCGGAAATCAATTCATTTGCAAATGTTGCATTTATTCTTCTGATACCGCCAAATCTATTACATTTTAGAGAAGAAATTTTTGTTGCCATAATTTAAAAAGTATTGCATTTTATATGAATATAAGTTAAAATATAAGTGGGCTGGGCTTAATGCTCTGGGTCCACCTAAGGCGAGGGCACTCCTCGCCATTTTTAGTAAAGGTTCGGGTGTGAAGGAATTAAGTATTTTTGTTGATGAGTCAGGAGATTTTGGTGATTACAACTATTTATCACCTTATTATATAGTTACACTTATTATTCATGAACAGGAAAAATCAATTTCAGAACAAGTTAAAACTTTAGATTTATGCTTCGACAATATGAATATAAATTTAAAAGCTATACACACAGCACCACTTATTAGGCGAGAAGATGTTTATAAACTTCTGCACAAAGATATTAGATTAAAAATATTTAATACATTTTTTCATTTTACAAGAAAAGTTGGCATAAAATATAAGAATATAATTGTTGATAAAAAACATAAAAATTCAATTGACATTAATAAAAGTATATCTAAGCAACTTTCGTTATTTATAAGAGATAATCTAAATTATTTTCAGAATTTTGATAATATTATAATCTATTATGATAATGGGCAAGAGCAATTAGCAAATATCTTGGTATCAGTATTTACCTCTTGGTTTCACGATAAATTTGATTATCGTACTGTTTCACCTTATGAATATAAGTTGTTTCAAGTAGCAGATTTTATATGTACTTTCCCTTGTAGCTATAGTCATGGTTTTAATTCTAAAAGGGAAAGGGTACGAACACCAAATCTCGGAGAGAGCTTTATTAATAGAACTGTAATGCAACTTTTGATGGCAATTATGAGTTAAATTTTACAGGTTATGATAATATTGTGAAAGACAAAAATTTTACTGAACCGAATGAAATAAGCCAACAACACGCCCGATGATTTTAAAATGCAAGGATTTATCAATTATGAACGGTGGGAAACTTTGATTTTTTGATACTGCTATAACATTATCATTACTTGTACTTAGCTGTTTGCACATCATAGAAGATTTACATTTCCATGACTTTAGGCGTACTTTTGGTACAAGATTATTGGAAAACGGAACAAATCTAAGGGTAATACAAGACTTATTAGCTCATAGTAATATTTCAGTAACTGAACGATATTTAAGTGTAGAAGCTGGAGAAAGGGAATTAGCATTAGAAAGTCTAGCTTCATAAAAAATTAATTCTGTGTGCGGATTGTGTGCGGATTGTGTGTCAAATGCAAGAAAAAAGTATTTTATGCAAAAAAGGAGTATTTACCTCAAATCCTTTATTATTAATCCTTTGAGCGATTCTGTTAAAATTTTTAAAATTTGATAAAGATATACTTAAATTCTACCAATTTTTTGCTATTAAAACAAAAAAGCAAGGTCTAAAAGCCTTGCTATTATTGGGTTTTAAAAATTGGGTGTGGTGGGACTCGAACCCACGACCAATTGATTAAGAGTCAACTGCGCTACCAACTGCGCCACGCACCCATATGTCTAATTTTCAAATCTGTCGTCCGGCAGTTGTCAGCGGGAACACTCCCGTGTTCGCTACCTCTCAAAAAATCCTCA
>CASFPS010000020.1 GCA_949296355.1 uncultured bacterium
ATTTTGTTTCCTGTATAATACGAGAAAAAGAATCGGGGGAGTTTTATGGAATTTATAAATCTTATATTAGCACATCTTGTGAATTTTATTGAACACGTTATAACATATCTTGGACCGTTTGGAATAAGCCTTCTTATGGCAATAGAGTCCTGTAATATCCCGCTTCCGAGCGAAGCAATATTACCTTTTGCAGGGTATATTGTAAGCAAAGGTGAAATGAACTTTCACGTTGCAGCGTGGGCAGGAGCATTCGGCTGCGTATTAGGTTCAATTCCATCATACTACCTCGGATACTTCGGCGGACGTAAATTTGTTGAAAAATACGGAAAATATTTCTTAGTTTCTAAAAAAGATCTGGAAGATGCTGATAAATGGGTTGAAAAATACGGAGATTGGGCATTTTTTATTTGCAGAATGCTTCCTGTAATAAGAACTTTTATCTCACTTCCTGCCGGGATTTTAAAGGCAAAGAAAAGAATATTTTTTACGCTTACATTCCTCGGCTCGCTTGTCTGGAGTTATCTGCTGGTTTATGTCGGAGTAAAATTCGGGCAGAATATGGAAATGTTTAAACACCTCTGGCATAAATTCGATATTTTGATTGTTGTTGTTTTTGGAATCCTCGGTATTTTGTATATTTATAAGCATTTTAAGCATTTAAAAGACTCATAGTCTTATGCTTGTGTATATCCTTTAAATGCCGGCTGAGATTTCTTAAAAAAAATTTAACTTTCGGTTAGTTTGCGCAATTTTTGCTGACAAAAATACTTTATATAAATATAGTGTAGTAAAAGAAGGTATTATTGTGTCAGAAATTAATCCGGTACTATATCAGAATGAGCTGGGCAAATTTTCTCAAATCCAGCAGGATTATGAGGAGGTTAAAAAGCGCGTGGATAAAGAGAATAAACTCTCTTCAATATTTGATGTTTGCCCGATTTTCAGACGCGTTGAGAGGGTTCCGGACAAAATTGAAGCAGATGATTATATTGGACTGGCGTGATATGAAATCCGCTTATTCGCAGATTAAGTCAGGTGCGGAAGGCAGACCTTTTACCCCCTCTTATGACTACAAAAAAGCCCAGCATCCGTTTTCGTTCTTTAGAGGAACGCTTCTGCATAAATTCGTAAACCCAGCAACAAGCCCTTGTCCAAAGTTTGCGAAGTGGTTATTGAAGAATGATACGACTTTGATGAGTACTAAACTGGGTAAATATATTACAGATAAATTTAAGATTGATGAAATTGCGGTAGACACAAAAATAGAGAATATTACATCAACAAAAGATACTCCTTCTTTTGTTGGGGCAAAACAATTTATCACTAAATCTCCTTTTGGCGAACTTACAGCCCGAGCCATGACACGAACAACTAAAATCGGTGCAGCGGTTTTAGGGGGATTAGAAGCAGCACATCTGGTTAAAGAAATTTCAGACGGCGAGAATGCAATTAAAGCTACTGCAAAATCCGCAGTAAATTTTGCAAGCTCCATTGCAGGAATCGGTTATGGCGGAGCTATCGGCGCAAAACATTTTGGACCGGTCGGCTCTCTTGTCGGTATGGGATTAGGCGCTATTGCCGGAAATAAGATTAGCGACCTTATTGATTAAGCTCTCTTTATACAATCCATTACGTGATTAAAGAATTTCATACTTGGTTCTGTCACATATTTCCTTGCGGCATTCATAGTATCAACTCCGTCTTTAGAAGAAATATCTTTAAATAGAGTAACATCATCTCTTAAAGATTCATACCATTCAGTTGTAATATTTCTTCTCTCTTTATATAATTTTTCCGCCCATTTCAAATACTTTTGATTAACCTTCTGGAAAGCGGGTTGATTTGTACCATTAACTGCATTGATTTTCATATAATACACCTCTTTAATTGGTATGCCCGATTTACGTTCAGTTTTTGTCGGATTTCATCCAGCCTACAGTTATTTATAATTTGAAAGTCTTACTACAACAATGCAGGTCAGGTTTACTAACCCGACAAAAACTTTTTACACACATTTGAGTTAATTATACAAAATTTTTTAAAATTTGTCGATAAGTTACTGATAAATTTTTAATATTTAACTTTTAACCGGCATAGCAATTTAAAATTAAAATAAAAAGGGGCGTTAAGCCCCCCTATATGAATAAATTCTAAATCAATTTTTCCTTTTCTTCTTCTCTTGCTTCGTGTTTTTCTATCATTTTCTCCAATTCATCAGGCATTACTGTATTATGTGCTAACCCGACTTTCTGAAGTCCTTTCTTCAATAAATCAACCTCTTTATCCTTAAGTTCTTCATCAGCCGCAACTATATCTCTATCGTGGTAAATTCCTGCAAGACGAATTGCGTTTTCAGATGGCGAACTTATCTCGTTTTGTTTTTCCTGAACTTTATAACTTTGCCAGTCTTCTCTGAGTTTCTTTATCGTAGTATATTCTCCCTCTGCTTCAAGACGCTTATCAACTTCTTTTTCCAGAACTTTCTGAACGTATTCTTTTTGTGACTTAAACCTGCACGGAATAACGATTTCTGTTCCGATTACTTCTTCCGGATCACGCTTTTCGTATTTCTTAAACAATTCCGCTGCAGCCTGCAAGTGTCCGAGCTCTATATCAAGGAACAATTCCCATGTCTTTTTGATTCTATCGTCCGGCTCATCCTCCATACAGGTATAGTAGTTACAAACCTCGGTAAATTCGTGAATAAGGAATTTTTCCCACATAGTTTCTGTCGGATCTATTAAAGACTCATACATTGTAACGTGTTCTTCTTCGACATCTTTAATCTCGGCATATGTTTCTCTTAAGACATGGTCGCCGTACATAAAACCGTGTTCTGCATAATAATTATGGGTTTGCTGCTCACCTGATAAAAGTGTCAGGATATTAACTTTTGTCTGCGGATGGGCGGTCTTTTTATCATAATGCTTTCTGATTCTCAGCCCGTTGCAGTTATGATGATGCTGGGTAGGACGTCCCACTATAACATCGGTCTGCCCCTGTACTATATCATCAGGTTCAAAACCTTCTGTCATATAAGCAAACTGAGAATATCTGTATAAATGATCAAAATCCTCAAGGAGCCCGAAGTCAAAAGTCTCTTTTACATAAGGATCAGGTTCATTCTGCGCCATCCAGGCAGTCAAATCTACCGCAACCTGTTCATATCCCAATGTTGTTTCCAATACGGATTGATCAGCCGGTCCCATCCAGTTTGCAGTCGCCTGCTGCGAATCTTCTATCCTGCTTATCCTTGCAATAAGTTCTTTATCATTGTTGTCCGGTACAAATCTGTTAAGCTGGTGTTTAAACCCCCAGGCTTCAACTTCTATACCGTTCATTAAAATTTGTCTTGTTCTGGTATAACAATCAACCTCTACTTTGTTGTAAGGTTTTCCGACAATCTGATGCCAGTTTCTTATCTGTTTTTCTACAGGTATACCCTTTTCTTTTAACGGATTCATTATATCCCCTTTCTGCAGAATTTTTCTGCATAGTAATGGTAATATAATCCAAGATTTTTTGTATTATCCATCCGGGTATTACACGAGAAAGTTATTGTCGGGCTAAAGTCCGATTTATTTGTTAATGTCCAGCGCACCGTCATTCAGAGCCCAACAACAATTCAGGGGTGAAGAATCCCTTTTTTAGGTGAATAGTGAGGAGTGAATAGAGACCGGAATGGTTTGAAGTTATAGAGATTCTTCGGGCTCACGCCCTCTGAATGACGGCAAACCTGGCGTGTAGACTACCAGCCCAAAGATTTACCGCATCGTTATATGCTATCTTTTATTCTTCTATTGTTAAGAAAAAACAATTTTTGTCACCAAACTATATAACATATACAATGAGGATATGAATCCGAAGAATCTATGTAAAAATATCAAATTTAATGGTAATATTGTTCTACAGGGTAAAAGAGACTCTTTTTAGAAAGGAACTGCTTACAACATTATTTCAAGCTTCGGGTTGGTTCCCGACTAGAAAGGGGGCTGATATGAACGATTTCAATTTGAGTTTAATTTTAATCTTTTTGATTTTGTACATATTAAAAAACGGCTCTTATTCTAATAAATAAGAACCGTTCAAGCTTCTAAGAGTATCCGGCAGTCTGGTAAACTGCCACCCTGTATTTATATTATTTACTATAGCGCATATTTTGTCAATATTAATTACTCATTAATGAGTGATTTTGCCTCAGGAATCCGGTTCAACCCAAGATCAATACAGTCAAGTACAATCCGGGCGTAGTCATCATGCATTCCGTAGAATATATGTGACGCTCCCTGAACTTCTATAACCCGATTTCCCTCCGGATTTCTTGTCAGGGAATTTAGAGTTTCCATAAATCTTTTAGGGCTTTCGCCAGTTACGGAATCACGTGAGCCTATAATAAATGAGCCGTTCGGCTTTATGTTATAAAGTGATTGAGTCTCGCCTTCTCCGCTTAAAACAGGGCAGTTTTTGAGATTGTCGGCGTTATAAAATCCGAGAACTGTATTTGCTGTCATAGGCGAAAAGCCTCCGAAAAGGAACGGCAGAATATCATCTCCTCTACCTTCTTCAACCCACGATTTTGCCATATCAAAACATTTATCTATATTTGGCATAACCCTCCACCAGTGCATGATATCAACTGGACAGGATACGATAAAATAATCCACAAAATCATCAGGCGTGTTCCCTAAATAATGTATGATTTTATTTGAGCCGAGAGAATGACCGCCAAGAATTATTTTTTTGAATCCGAGCTCTTTTGCATATTTTACGTAGCTTTCAACATCTTCATATACTTTGCTGAAATCGTCGTTGAAAACTCCGGCGTGTCTTTGCTTCCCGATTGAAAAATCAGTGTACGCAAAGCAGGAAAAAGAATCATGAGCGTGCGCAATTATACAGGCAATTCCGTTTTTGCCCAAAAGCTTTCCTGTAGAATACAAAAGTTCGTTTTGAAAAACATTCGAACAAATCCCGGTTATCATAACAAGAACTGTATCAGAACTTGTATCTCCAAACATTGCCCCCTTAAGTTCCAAGCCTCTCGGGGTTTTGACTTTTATTATTTCCATTTTCTTTAATTTCTCCTTATACACATTTTTTTAAACAAATATTTTCATTGGAATTGCGTATTAATACTTTTCCGGAGCATTTTATAACCGGTTTTTCAGTAACGATTTCACCAATACTGTCCGCTGCAATAACACCTGATTTAGGATTCTTAACCGATACAATATGTCCCTTTATGTCAGCTTCAACATCTGAATATTCAAACGATAGGTCTGTATCTTCCATTGTACAGTTTATTAATTTTAAGTTTTTACAATAACACAAAGGCTGCGTCCCTGTAATTTTACAGTTTATAAAGGTTAAATTTTCGCTGAACCATCCTAAATACTTACCTTTTACAACAGAATCTTCTACCGTAACATTCTTGCTGTGCCAGAATGCGTCTTTTGTATCAAGTGTAGAATTTTTGATATGAACATTTTTCATATACTGAAAAGAATATTTGCCGCTCATTGAAAGGTTATCGATTTCCACATCTTTCGATTCAAAAAGAAAGTACATTGAATCAATGGTTGAATTGGTAATTTTTACTCCTTTGCATTTCCAGCCGAATTCCGGTGATTCGATTTTGCAATTATCGACCAGAATATGTTTGCATTCTCTAAGACACTTGATACCGTTTATAATGTTATTTTGCAATTTGCCGTCAAAAGAGTACCACAAAGGCGCACGGGTTTTCTCATCCATAAAAGAATCTTCCAGCGTAAATCTTCTTGCATGCCAGAGCGGATACCTTAAAGAAAACGAACAGTTAACAACATTTATCCCTCTGCATTCTTTTAAAACAGACTCACCATCTGCCGGTCCTTCAAATTTGCAGTTCAAAACCTCTGTATTCTTAATGTTATACAGTGATCTTTCTTCGTTGAATGTTTGATTTGCAATTAGATTTTTCATAACAATCATCTCCAATCAGGCAATTTCATTTTTCAGGGTGAAAATTAAATAATCAAGGCAGTCTATGCGTTTTTGATTTATGTGCAGCTCGTTTAAAAGAAGTTTGCGGTGCTCTGCCAAAAGCTTTGTTTTTGCCTCTTTGCCGGCATGAATAAACTTTTCTATAAAATCCTGACTGCAATTTGCGTCTTTCAGGTTTTGTAAAATCTTATCATCTGTCATACTTTCATTATTTATCATTTTTTAAAAATAGCAAATACTTATATTACATAATAAAAAATACTTGACAGGCATATTTAAATAAATTATTCTTATTTTATGGAGCTTAGAGTATTAAAATATTTTTTAACAGTAGCAAGGGAAGGCAGTATAACAGGGGCGGCGAATTCGCTTCATCTTACCCAGCCGACACTCACGCGCCAGATTCAGGAACTTGAAAAAGAACTCGGACAAAAACTTTTTGTGAGAGGAAAATACAAGGTTACGCTTACACCTGAGGGAATGATATTAAGAAACCGAGCCCAGGAAATTGTCGATCTTGTTGAAAAAACCGAAGCCGAGTTTCAGGCAATAACCGATACAGTGAGTGGAGATGTTTACATAGGCGGCGGTGAATCTGATTGCATGAAACATATTGCAGAAATTATAAAAGAGATTCAGACTGAATACCCTGCAATTAAATTCCATCTGTTTAGCGGAAATGCCGAAGATGTTACGGAAAAACTGGACAAAGGATTGTTGGACTTCGGAGTTTTAATCCAGCCTGTTGATTTATCAAAATACGATAATCTTCCGCTTCCGGATAAAGATATCTGGGGCGTTGTTATGAGAAAAGACAGTCCGCTTGCAGAAAAAGAATATATTGAATTGGAGGATTTAAGAGGTTTGCCGCTTATTAATTCCAGACAGGCAATGAGAAAAACTTCGTCAAAAAATGAATTTATTGAATGGTTCAGAGGGGAGTTTGAGAATTTAAACACAGTCGCTACAATAAATCTCGTATACAATGCGGCAGTAATGGTAAAAGCAGGTGTCGGGTATGCAATTACTCTTGATAAACTTGTGAATACTTCAGAAGAAAGCGAACTATGTTTCAAACCTCTCAAGCCAAAACTTGAATCAGGCTTGGATATTGTCTGGAAGAAATATCGGGTATTTTCTCCGGCTGCAAAGATTTTTTTAAATAAGTTACAAAATAAATTAGGTGACAAATTAGAATAGAATTTTAAATCAAAAGTTCTGATTCTTTAACTTTTTTTATTTGCTCTTCTGTAAGATATTTATTATAGTAATTGTGCAGTTCAATTAACTCTTTTTTAGAATATTTGTCATACGGATTTATATTAAGAACCTCCGGCGGAATCGGCTTTTTAAGCATAAAAACGGCACTGTTCCATTCGGTTGCGCCGATAAACTCAAAATAGTCTTTCAAATATCCCATTGTAATTTTTATATACGGCAGCTCTCCATATACATAATCCTGCTGAACAACAACGGACTTTCCGGGAATAAGTCTTGTAAACAGCTGCTGCATTCTAAAATTAACCTCCGGAGTTTTGCACACATCCAGAAACATGATTTCAATCTTGTCAGGATATTGCATTTTTAAAATATCTCCCTGAATAAAATTGATTTTGTCATAATGTCCGAGAGTATTCAGGTAAGAAAAAGTAATATTTGTAAAGTCATTTTTTAAAGGTTTTATCCCGAGAGAGTTATTAAAAAGTCTATGATTCTTATAAGTATCAACCTGATATCCGTATTCGTACGCCCAGATTTGCTTTGTTTTATCTGCCTGCTTTTTATTCTCGAGTAATCCTTTCAAAAACGCTTCGGTGCACCCGCCGAAGAATATACCTGCATCAAATATCTTACCCTCGTCTGTATAGTAGTACCGGGCAAGCGAATATAACAAATGTTTCTCTTCAAGAGTTAACATACTTGGAATTTTGAATATGTTTGCAGTTTGTGATTTTGCAAAGGATAGGATTTCTTTTAATTTTTCTCTATTATTTTTGAAGTGTAGGTTTGGCTTGTCTAATCTGATTTTTACAAGTTCATTTATTGAAATAATTTCTGTATCTAACCCCTTAGATAAAGTAAATTTTTTAATTTCACTGATGATATCATAGTTTACTACGGCAGATATAATAACATCCGGAGCAAAACTTGTAATTTCATCCGGAGAGTATACATTAAAACCGCAAAACTTTTGCCCTATCTTATTTTTGTCATTATCAAATATTCCCTTGCAAAAACTTAAATTAAAAGTCTTTTTTGACAGTGCATCCTCCAAAAACTTACTGGCGCCCCAGATGAAAACTTTTTTATTGCGAAATTTATTCATAAAACTCCCTTCAATCAATTTATATATAAAATTATATATTAAAAATAAAAAGAGGAGTATTGATATCTCTATCCTCTTTTTATTTAAGATAAAGTTTACGAGTTCAGAACCTGGCTGCTCGAGAATGTTGTGTAAACTAATTCTTCTTTCGCAATAGGATGGGGCGGAACACTTGACAAATATTGAGTTATCGTAAATAATATATATGTGTAACCTAGAGACCTCTTCCTACAGTTTATCTGTTATAGAACTCTAGGTTTTAGCTTTATATAGGTCTTTTGCTATCCTATTATAAACTTCTAAAAAGTTTGAAGTGTCTTTTAGAATGTCAATATTACCTTGCGGCAAGTACGATAGAACTTCAAGTATTTCATTATACTTATTTAAAAGAGATTTTGTTAATATAGGTTCATAGTGGAAAATCCTGTTTCTAAGCTTTCTGATTGAAGTCAATTTCTTTGATAGCATATTAATTTGTTGAGCAGAGCCGGGACAGTTCATAAACACACCTCTAAAGAATTCTTTTTTATGCCATATTTTAGTGCTGTATCTTTTGGAACAGAGTCCTGTCCAGAATCCAAAATTCAGGTTGGCTATAACTTTACCGATTGTAAAGTGTCGCTGCTTGTATTCCTTCATTGTTTCATTATATGCTCTAAGCAATTTAGTATGTTCCTGGTCAGATAAAATATTTTGCTGCAAAATCTCATCTTCAATCCATGTTGAAGAGAAGTTTTTACAGAACGTAGAATGAATAGCATTTCTTAATGTAACTTCAAGAATAGATAATTCCGGATAAAGAGCCTGGGATATACGAATATTGTCTTTATAACGAGTGATAAGGTTTTCTACGGTATCATTGTCATCCTGCTTAAAAGATAACAATCTCTCTACACTTATTGTGCTTGCGTATTTTTCCAATTCTTCTTTAGTAATTGTCATAGGCTTATTGTAGCATAGAGGTTGTCTTTTATAAAGAATGACAGAGTAGAAATGTTCTGTAACATAAAAGGTGTTTTGTCTATACACAGGTGTAAATAATAAGAGACAGGATAGACCTGTCTCTTTTTTGAAAAAATACTATAGGGTTTACGAGTTCAAAACTTAGCTGCTCGAGAATGTTGTGTAAAAAACTTGAAAGTACAAACAAAAGGTATATTTTGCATTCTGATAAAATTTAGTTGTACCAAATATAAGATTGAAATACTGTAACAAATCGTCCACTCTTATTTCAATTTTAGTTGCGAAATTGAAATAAGAGTGTTATAATAAGCATGTTATTTCAATTTCGGAGTTACCATGAATAATAGAGCAGGAATATACAAAAATAATTTATCAGGGGAAATGGCATACAAATCTTTCTTGCCGGCAATATTACCGCCTAATCCGCCAATAGAACTTGATAAGGATATTGTAGATTTATTAGTAAAAGCTAATAAGCAGCTTGCATTACTTGAAGGGATTTCAAGCAGAATCCCTAATATTCATTTGTTTATTTCTATGTATGTAAGAAAAGAAGCTCTTATGTCCTCGCAGATTGAAGGGACTCAAGCAACTTTAGAAGATGTTTTAGACCCAATGTTAGAAGAAAATACGAACAGACCGGTTGGTGATGTTGTAAATTATATCAAAGCAACTGATTATGCAATTAATAGATTGAAAGAATTACCATTGTGCAACCGTCTAATTAAAGAGGCTCATGAAGTTTTATTATCGGGAGTTAGAGGACAAAATAAAAGTCCCGGTGAATTTCGGCATTCTCAAAACTGGATAGGTGCAGCAGGTTGCAATTTGCAAAATGCACGCTACATTCCGCCTTCTGTTGAAGATATGATACAAGCAATGTCTGAGTTAGAAAAATATATTAATGGTGATGATGACATTGATGTTTTAATTAGAGCAGGCTTAATTCACTATCAATTTGAAACCATTCATCCGTTTTTAGATGGTAACGGCAGAATCGGAAGGCTGTTAATTACTTTGTTTTTGATAGAAAAGAAAGTTTTAAGCACTCCGGCATTATATATTTCTTACTTTTTGAAAAAGAATAGGATTGAATACTATGACCGAATGAATGAAGTCCGGTTAAAGGGGAATTATGAACAATGGATTAAATTTTTCTTAGAAGCTGTTTATGAATCCGCTAAAGATGCCGTTGAAACGATTGATAAGTTGACATCATTGCATAATAATTATTGCTTAAAAATTGAAGGTTTGGGACGCAGAGCTAAAAATGCAAAGAGAGTATTTGAATATTTAGAGTCAAACCCTATTATTGAGATTCAAAAAACAGCCAGAGAACTTGATATAGCCTTTAATACAATGTCAAGCATAGTCAAAGACCTGACTAATATCGGTGTCCTTGAACAAACTTCAACCCAAAGCAGAAATAGGACTTTTGCGTATAAAGAGTATTTAGAAATTTTAAAAGAAGGAACTTAATCAGTAGATAAAAAGGACGGGATAAACCCGTCCTTTTTTTTGAAAAAATACGCCCGGCGCGATTCGAACGCGCGACCCTCTGCTTAGAAGGCAGATGCTCTATCCAGCTGAGCTACGGACGCATACCTTTTTTATTAAATTTTTACTTCCTGCAAGCTTTTTGCAAGCTCAATTTCTAAAATATCACATAAAGCTTTTTTTGCAAGAGCTTTTTCTGAATACTATAAATCGTTTTTTTGGAAATACTCTATCCACATAATCAAATCGGAAATTTCATAAGGTTTTGGAAGGTACAAATCCGCTCCGGTATCTAATATAGCTGTTTTATCGTGCGTGGTAGTGGTTACAATTATTTTTGTATTTACAAAATTCAACTTGTTTTTAAGCTCCCTGCAAATATCAAGTCCTGACATATCTTCGTCAGTATCAAGTATTATTATTCCCGGCTGTATATTAGATTCCGGCTCAATACTGTCAACTATTTCATATCCCTGCAGCTCTAATGTTGTTTTCAAAAGCAGCGAAAGAGCTTCATCCGGCTCGTGTATGTATATACTCCTGTTGATTTTCGGCTCAACTACCGAATTTTCGCCTGTAAGTTTTACCCTGTCTATTGCATAATTTGAGCCGCTCGGAATTTTTGCAATCTTTTTAATTGTGTGCAATTTTTCCAGCAAAACATCTACGGAATTTATCAGTTCATAATTATCAATGATTCCGCCAATCAATACGGATACAAAATCCGCTCTCATTCCCGCTTCTCTGTCTCCCTGAAGCAGTGTATACCCGCGCCTTGCATCCTGTTCGGAATAGAATTTCGGCGCAACGGTATCAAATGCAAATGTTAAAAAGGCAGCCATTTTTTCTGCGCTGTAGGGACTTGTTATTATTATAAAAGTATTTTCATTAATCTGCCCCAAAAAATCATTTTTATCCAATGCGGATTTTGCAATAGCAGTGAACGTTTGCAGCAGCTTATCTCCGGCAATATCAGAATATACGCTTTTATAATTATCCAGTTTTTCCACTCCTGCAAGAAGAACTGCCGGCTTGTTTTCTGAATTTAAAAGCCGCCTCAGAGCTTTCAGTGTATATTTTTTATTAGGAAGAAGAGTTATATTATCGAGATTGGATTCAATATCCCGCCTTAAGTGGGCTTTGATTCTCATTTTAAACTCTTCTATATTAACCGGCTCGCTCAAAAAATCATCAGCTCCGCATCCAAGAATTCTTATTCTATCGTTTATATCCGCAGATTTTGAAAGAGCTATAATTGTCGGTCTTGTGTTATAGGTAAGAGAACGGATTTTTTCGCAAAAAGATGCCAGCTCTTCATCTATACTGTCAGAAACCAGTATCAAATCAGGTTCTGCCTGTCTTGTAAGTTCAAGCCCTTCCTTTAATGTCCTTGCCATAAGAACAGAAGTTTGTTCATCTTCAAGACTTTTTTTGTATTTAGTGGAAAGTTCTTTCCTTTTATCAATTATCAGGATATACGAGAGCATCTCAAAGCCTCCTCCTGATTGTAAATCGGAACTCTGACGAAAAATGTTGTACCTTTATTCTCTTCGCTTTCAAAATTTATGCTGCCGTTCATTTTTTCTACAAGCTGTTTTGTAATATAAAGCCCCAGACCGTTACCCTGAGTTGTGCTTGTAAGATGGTTTTCAAGCCGGCTGAACTTTTTAAATAATTTCCCGTAATCCTCTTTTTTAATCCCGACACCTTCGTCTTTAACTTTGATAAGAATCATATTACCGTCAGGTTCGGTTGAAATTGTAACAATTTTACCGTCCCCGGAATACTTTGCGGCATTATCAATGAGGTTTGTCATAATTTGTTCAAACTTGTCTTCATCAAGCCTTGAAGGGGGTAAATTAGGTGACAGTTCCGGCTTGAAAGTTCTTGTCTTATACTGCTCTGTGAATATTGGTATAATTTTTTTTATAACCCCGTTTATGTCGACTTTTTTTAGAACATCAACTCCGGCGTTCATTTTTGAGACGGAAAGAACATTTTCCACAAGATGAATAAGCCTGTTTGACTGGTCTTCTATGATTTTAATAAACTTTTTCTTGCTGTCATCATCAATTCTGTCCCAGGAATTAAGCAGAGTTTGAGAAAACCCTCTTATACTTGTAAGAGGGGTTCTCAATTCGTGTGAAACTGTTGCAATAAATTCGTCCTGAATGGAATCGTTTGACATAATTATAAGTTCCTTAAATTTAACATACCGTTTGGGATTAAATACGTTTATTCAATATATATTTACCCCTCTTCGTTTACCCCTCTTCGGTCATAAATTCTTTTTTAGCTTCTTCAATAGCTTCGGAAAGTATGTCTAACTGATCAGGCGCAAAGGTTACACCTTTCTTTGTCGGAAGCCAGGTTGCACCGTCATCTGTTGTATAAAATATTCTCAAATTGAAATAACTCTTTCCTCTGTATTCCGATATAGAAATCTGCAATTGTTCCGTATCTGTTCTTTGAATACTTGCAAGTAATTTTGATTCTGCCATATCTTCTCCTTTGATTTAAAATTCTAAAACACAATTATGATTATATCATAATATTCATAATTTTTAATAATTTGTCTAAACGTATTGTTTGGGTTAATATAAGATTATGGATACGGGATTGATAGTCGTAGTCGATGATGAGAAAATAGTGACCTCTGCATTCAAAACGCTGCTTAAGGTAGAGGGTTTCGGTAATGCGCATTTTTTTAATAATCCCGAAGAGGCGCTTGAGTTTTTAAAGAGCAATACTCCGGATTTAGTTATATCTGACTTTTTGATGCCTGAAATGAACGGGCTTGAGTTTTTGAGTGAAGTAAAAAAAATGTATCCGGAAGTAAGTAAGATTTTGCTTACGGGCTATGCTGACAAAGAGAACGCAATAAGAGCAATCAATGAAGTCGGGCTTTACAGGTATATAGAAAAGCCGTGGGATAATGATGATTTAATTCTGAATATCAGAAACGGGATTGAGAGAAGTTATCTTTTGAGCGAACTCAGGAAAAAGATAGCGGAGCTTGAAGCGGCTAAGAAGGAATTAGAAAAATATTCTCACAATCTTGAACAGATTGTGGAAGAAAGAACTGCGGATTTGAAACAATCAAACGCAAAGCTTGAAGGAATCTTCAATTATTGTGCGGACGGAATTGTTATTATTAACGAGGACGGAATTATAGAGCAGGTGAATCCGGCATGCGAGAATCTTATCGGGCTTGTAGAGAGTAAACTTTTAAATTCGTCTGTTGACGATTATTTATTTTCAAAAAAAACTTTTATCTCAAAAGAACTGCATAAACTGGACGAGAGCGAACTTCTTTTGAGAGACTTTTTTATTAAAAACCCGTTGAGTAATGTTGAAATCCCTGTTGAAGTAAGCTTTGCAAGAATTAATCCGGAGGATGAGTTTAAGAGATTTGTAGGTGTAATAAGGGATGTTACGGAGCAGAAAAAATCGGATAAATTGAGGGATGATTTTATAGCAACACTTACACATGACCTTAGAACGCCTCTTCTTGCTGCTATTCAGACTCTGAAATTCTTTCTTGACGGAGCTCTTGGGGAATTGGATGAAAAACAAAAAACTCTTCTTGCAACAATGCAGAAGAGTAACGAGGATTTGCTCGGGCTTGTGAACGCTCTTCTTGAGGTTTACAAGTATGATGCGGAAAAATTAACGCTTGCAAAGACTAATTTTAATATTTATAACCTTACAGAGCAGGTTTATCAGGAGCTTTTACCGCTTGCGGAATCAAAAAACATTGATTTTACAATCGAGTGCGAAAATAAAGAGATGGAAATTTTTGCGGACAGAAGTGAAATCAGGCGTGTTATCTGCAATCTTTGCGGAAATGCAATTAATTATACGCAAAACGGCGGTAAAGTTAGTATTATTATTAAAAACGAAGGAAATGACCTTATATTCTCCGTTTCCGATAACGGCTGCGGAATCCCTCAGGAGGATATTCCTAATATGTTCCAGAGGTTCTCGCAGGGAACAAGCAAAAAGCGTTCGACGGGAACGGGCTTGGGATTGTACTTATCACGTCAGATTATTGAATCACACGGCGGGAAAATCTGGCTTGAAAGCCGCTTAAATAAAGGGAGCGAATTTTCTTTTCTGCTTACAGATACCGTAAGCGGCGGAATTAAACAAAATGAAGGAAGTTTAGTATGATAAATGTACTTTTGGTAGAAGATCACGAATTGTACCGCATGGGTTTATCAATGCTTATTGATAAAGCGGAAGGTATTGAATTGTGTGCTCAGGCATCCGACGGGATTGAAGGGATTAAAGCCGCAAGGGAGACTAATCCGGATGTAATATTGATGGATATCGGGCTTCCGAACATCGACGGTATTGAGGCGACCCAGAGAATTAAAGATTTTAATCCGGAGGTAAAAGTTTTGATTTTCACTTCCCGCGACAGCGAGAACGATGTTTTTGAATCTTTTAAAGCCGGCGCAGACGGTTATATTATGAAGGGAGCTACTCCGGAGCAGACAATTTCAGCCATAAAAGCAGTTCACGACGGAGTAGGCTGGATTGATCCTAATATAGCGAGACTTGTTTTTTCTAACCTGCAGCGTCCTCAAAAACAGGTTGTAACCGCGCCTGAAATTAAGAAGTCTCCAAACTCATACGGGCTTACGGAGCGCGAACTTGATGTTCTGGAGCTTATGGTAGAAGGTCTTTCCAACCCGCAGATTGCGGATAAACTTGTTATAACAAGGGCTACTGCAAAGGCGCATGTTCATAGTATTTTGCAAAAACTTTGCGTATCTTCAAGAACTCAGGCAACAGTTACGGCTATGAAAGAGGGGCTTGTTTAATGTTTGAAGCTTTAGCCGGTATGATTATGGCTGCAAAAGTCCATTTTCAGCAGATGAAGTATCCTTTTATCAAAAGGTCAGACCATGTTGTTGCCGAGACTATTTACTTGAATGAAGTCGATAAAGTTGACGAGAAGGAAAAATATGAAAAAAGCAGAATGCCTGAATCCGGCTATATGACGGTTGCGGAGTATGAAGCAAAATCCAGAGGAAAATCGAGAAAAGAAATTAATGACGATATTCTTGATAAAGCTCAGATGCCTAAAGATGAGAATATGGTCTATATTCCGCAAAAGAAGTTTAAGCTCGTAAAATACAACGAACCTGTAGGGAGTCCGGAATTAACTCTTCCGAGAAAATTGAATTTTGACCGTCAGATTAACGCTCAGGGAATCGTATCGGGTGATTTTACAAAGCTTGTGTATCCGGCAGTTTATTATTATGCCCAGTCAGATTGCACAAGCTGTGATTTGTTTTTGATAAATCTTGACTCCACGCTTTCCGATATTGAAAAAGTTAAGAAAGCAAATATTGTTAACAGGGAAAAAGAACCCTTGATTTCAACCTCAAAAGATATTGATACAAAGTTTATATTTAGAACGCTTACCCCGATTGATTTTTCGCCTGATAATAAGAAGCTTGTCGTGAAGGAAAAAGTCGGACACCGGCATGACGGTATATGGAAAACTGACTTGTGGGTGTATGATTTTGAGACGAAAGAAGCAAGAAAATTACCTCAAATTAGAGATGCTATAGTAAATTACTGGGCGCTTACAGGCGGGGTTGATTTTGATGAAAAGCGCTGGGATATTTATCCTATGGGGTTTGACGCAAACGACGAAAATCGGGTTGTTTTATGCGCTTACGCTTATACAGGCGACGTTCCTAAATTCCTGGGGACATGGAGTATAGATGTTTACGGCGAAAATTCCCGTCTTGAATCACTTTCCGGTGTAAGCTTTCCTGTCTCGATTGTCGGATTCCGGCTGGAGCAGGATTCCGAAGTAATTCCGCCTTCCGAAGTTAAATTTGACGCTAAACAGGCTAAAGAGCAGGCAAAAGCAAAAGAAAAAGCCGCTAAGGAGGCAGAGAATTTTGAAAAAGATATAAAAAGGCTTGAATACCATCGTAAAATGGAACAGATGGATATGCAGACTCTGATTAAAATCCGTGAGCGTCAGAAATATATGAAGGAAAATTTTAAAAAAAGCTCTGACGGACTTACAGGGTCATAAAAACTATCTTGTTTTTAAATATTCTTCAATGAATCCGTCTAAATCCCCGTCCATTACTGCATCTACGTTTCCGACTTCGTATCCTGTCCGGTGGTCTTTTACCATTTTATAAGGGTGGAAAACATAAGAGCGGATTTGTGAGCCGAAATTAATATCAAAATTTTCGCCTTTGAGTTCCGCAAGTTTCTTTTCGTGCTCTCTTTGTCTTAATTCCAACAATTTTGACGCAAGCATTTGCATTGCATTTTCTTTGTTCTGAAGCTGAGAGCGCTCCTGTTGGCATTTTATTACAATGCCGGTAGGTTTATGGAGAATTCTGACTGCGGTTTCCACTTTGTTAACATTCTGCCCGCCGGCTCCGCCCGAGCGCATTGTATCGACTTCTATATCCTCGGGAGGAATTACAATAGTCTTTTCGTAATCCGGAATAATCGGAGAAACTTCGCAGGAGGCAAAGCTTGTCTGGCGTTTTCCGTTAGCATTAAACGGAGAAATTCTTACAAGTCTGTGAACGCCTTTTTCAGCTTTGGCGTATCCGTAAGCGTATTTGCCGGTTATTTTTATAGTAGCTGATTTTATGCCGGCTTCTTCCCCGTCGGATTTGTCGACAAGTTCAACTTTCCAGCCTTTGGATTCTGCCCAGCGGGTGTACATTCTTAAGAGCATACTTGCCCAGTCCTGAGCATCAGTCCCGCCAGCGCCGGCATTAATTGTTAAAAATGCGTCAGCTTCATCATATTCACCGGATAACATTTTTTGTACATCGTATTTATCCAGCTCTTTTTTTAACTGTTCAAGCCCAATTTCACTTTCTTTTATAAGTTCCTCGTCTCCAATCTCCTGAGCAGTTTTTGCATCTTCTAAGATTGAATCCCATCTTGAAAACATATCGAGAGTTTCTTTTATCTCTCTTGATTTCTGACCTAATTCGGAAGCAAGGTTCTGGTTTGACCAGACTTCCGGACTCTGGAGCTTATCCTCAATCTCTAAAAGTTCTTTTTTTAATCCGTCAAAATCTATATTTTGCTTATTCTTATTTACAGTATGTTCTAATTCTTCGATATTCATAAATTTTCAACCAGTTCAATAACCTTCCGGTGAACATTTTCTATTGTATCAGAAGAATCAATAATTTTCACTCTGTCCGGCTCCTGTTTTGCAATTTCAAGATACCCGCGGCGCACGCGGTTAAAGAAATCAACTCCGGCAGATTCCATTCTGTCTTTGCTTCCGCCGACTCTTGAGAGCGAGGTTTCTATATCCACATCAAAAACAATTGTTAAATCCGGCTTTAAACCGCTTGTCGCAAGATTGTTTAAATACTTAATTCTTTCCATATCAAGCTCTCTGCCATAGCCTTGATAAGCAAGAGTTGAATCTGTATACCTGTCGCAAAGAACGATTGTACCCTCTTCAAGCGCCGGTTTTATCATGCCCTCAACGTGCTGCGCCCTGTCTGCCAAAAATAAAAAGGACTCGCAATTCGGAGAAACTTCACCGTCATAATTTAGGAGAAGTTCTCTGATTTTTGCCCCCAAAATCCCCGCCCCCGGCTCTCTAGTGAGCAGAGTTTTTTTGCCAGCTTTATTAAAATATTCATTCAAAAGGGTTATCTGCGTAGTCTTACCGCACCCGTCAGCACCTTCAAAAGTTATAAATAAACCATCTTTCATTAAACTTTTACCAGATCCTTTTCTATTAACTTATAAAACTTTTCATCAATACTATTGTAATCAGCAAAATTAACAACATACGAAAGATTAGAATTATCAAAAAGATATCTTATAAACCCCAGAGTATCATAAGGCATTTCTTAAAGCTTCTATTTCCAAAGAACTTTCCATAGCCTTATTTTATCACAAATACGGGATACTACAAGCCGATTTTCTGGTCTAATTTGAAGTGGTCGATGAGTTTTATGATAGACAGAATTTCTTCAAACATCTGAAAGAACTGCTTGCCGTCATTAACCGGCTTAAGAAGCGAACAGATAGAAAACAAATCTTTTCGGGTATGAAGTGCTACAAACAGATTCGTTCCGTAAAAAGCGCAGGATACTTTATCTGCTGCAAATGCAACTTGCATATTATTAAGTCTCTCCATAAAAGAAGGTGTAATCAAATACCTTGCCTCAACCTCATCGTCTGTAAAAACATCAAATTTCTTTTCAAACACAACATCTTCTAAAGTTGTGTGTACTAAATTGGATGAAGGGGAAGCATGGAACATTGAATCCGGACGTATAACAGTATTTCCGCTGAAATTCTTGTTCATATCAAGTTTAACTATTACACCGTTAAAAACCGTTCTTCTGTTTTTACCTGTACCGGTTGAAAATTCCGATTCAATAATTTCAAACCCTACATCTTTATAACTTCCGCTGAAATAGTCATCAAAACTGCTTGAAGAAAAAGACGGTATAAGGTTTGATTCCTGAAATACTTTACGGTTTTCATACAAAATGCATTTCTTCCAGCTAATATCTCCGAAACATTGACATACTGACGGCATAATTTTTTCTTTTATTTTGTTTTCAAAGTTTTTCTTAATTATTGCCCAGACAAATCCTGCCATAAAAAACATTCCAATGCCGCTTTTAAACGTATTTTCCGAAGTTTCCTCGGACATAGTTATAAAGAATGGCGAAATAATAAGCAATATACCGATTACAAAGCATATAACCGCCCCTGCAACCGCAAGTCTCAGCTTCCCTTTTCTTTCAGCGTCAAATTTTTCAAGTGCGGGAGAGAGTTCTTTAAAAAACTTGTCCTGAAACTCTTTGCGCATCTCTTGGTATGTTTTTTCTTCCTGCATAATCACATTCCTATCTTTGAAATTATTTCAAAAAATCTGCAGCATTAACAGGCTGTCTTTCATTTTCTGCAGCCTTGAAGAAATCAACGGCTTTAACGTTAATCATTCTTGCAATAAGAGAAGACGGGAAGATTTCTACTGAATTTTTAAGCTCAAGAGCTGCAGAGTTATAGAATCTTCTTGCTGCTGCAATGTGTTCCTCTACTTCATTATAAGTTTGCATTGCAGTCATCATTGGCTGGTCTGCTTTAAGCTGAGGGTAATTTTCTACAGCAACCATAAACTGTCCCATTTTTTGTGCAATTTGTGTATCTAATGCAATCTTTCTGTCGATATTTTCAAAACCGTCCGGAATATTTACAGCTTGATTTCTGAGTTTTGTTACTTCTTCCAGCAAGCCGCGCTCGTGATCCATATATTTCTGGGCAATTGTCAGAAGATTCGGTATTAAATCGTATCTCTTCTTAAGCTGTACATCGATTGATGAAAACGCTTCACCTGCTTTGTTGCGTTTTTTGATTAAAGATGCATAAATGCTGTACGCCCAGCCGATTACTACTACAGCGGCAATTAATGCTAACATTGTTCCTGACATAAAATTTTCCTTTCTTCTTTATTATAAACCTTTTACTACATCACTTTTTTGAACTCTTTGAACCAGTGCAAAAACCGCTCCCAGTATAACTAATATGGAGAAAATTGCTGCAACTTTTGAAAAATCATTGATTTCATAGTCCAGTATAATCTCTATCGGCTGTTCGTCTTTTGTAAGATACCATTGATACTCGTGGTCGTTTACTACATTATCTGCGTTATTTTTTGTAACTTTTCCTGGAATTTTGATTGTTAAAACGGCTTCCGGAAACAGGTAGCTGCTCATTATTTCATCATACTCATCACGGGTTAAAGTTGATATTAAAGCTCTGCCGCTTGCGTATTGTTTAGTTACCAGAACTTTTTTGCTGTTTGGAATCTCTCTGGTAGATATTGATATTATAGGCTCCTGAATTTTATCGGAAACAGATTCAAGAGTTTTGCTTGTGTGAAGGAAAGTTGCGTACTCGCCTGTATTGATGCGGACAGCTTCCGGCAGGTTGTACAATAAATGTATTTTGTATGTTTTTTTGATTAATCCGCTGTTTTTTTCTATGCTGCTATCTTCACTAAAGCCTCTTGGCAGCGACTCTTTTACATCCTGAAATCTCAATTTGTCCTTTGAAAAAACAAGTGCTGCATAATCGTCCTTGCTAAAGTCTGTTATTTTATAGCCTTTATATTTATATTGTTCAAGAACTTTTTCCATCTCCGGATCTGATTTTAAAGCGTTTATGAAATCAGGAGACTTGAACTCTTCAAAGACAGCCCCCCTGCTTTCAGAAATAGAGACTTCATCTTTGTCATTTATTTCAATCTTATAATCGAATTTTACGCATCCTGTACAAATAAAGGTCAAACCCAAAATCAAACTTGTTAAAAATACTTTTTTCATAAAACTATCCTTTTTATTTTTAACAATACATTATTATCCAGCTAAGAATAACGTTCAGATGGATGATTTCTTACTGAAAGGTAGGGTATCTGTTTTGACAGTATGTGTTTCCGGTTTCTAAAAGATATCGATAGTTTTTATCCAGGAGTTCTTCCATAACGCCGTTTTTCTGACGGTGAACTCTCTCCATTGTCCGGAATTTCTGTACATCTGCAAATTTTTGATACACACCTTCCGGAAAAGCGCAGTCAACAATTGTCCATCTGACAGAGCACGCCCTGTTTTGTTTACCTCTTATTTCATATACTCCGTTTGGCATTGCGTGATATTTATAAGGAGTACAGGTTGACAGGTTATCAAGAAAAAGCATTCTTGCATTAATTTCTTTATCGTTTGTTATGTAGAAATCAAAAATGTTTTCAGCCTGAGAAGTTAAACACAGACTGAAAAACATTATTGATATTATTAAAGCTCTATTCACTATCCACCAATCACTGTTCACTAGTAAACATTCCCGTAAACCCAGTAGCTTTTGAGAACTTTTTTTACATAGTTTCTGGTTTCAGGATACGGAATTTGTTCGACAAATTCATCGGTGTCGCTGTAGATTAATTTTGAAAACCAGTTTGTAACAGACCCGATTCCGCCGTTATAAGCAGCTATTGTATACAGGTCTTTGTTCCCGAGCATTCTCTTTAGGCTTGTATAATAGAGGGTTCCGGCTGTAATATTAGCGGTCTCGGCATTTAAATCAGACGGAAGATTATGTTTTTTTACAACCTCATTGTATGTTGCAGGCATTAACTGCATTAAACCGGCTGCTCCGACAACACTTTTTGCAAACGGATTGAAGTGGCTTTCTTCACGAATAATTGATTCCAAAATAATCGGATTATTTTCGCCCTTCACTCTGTCTACAATGTCGTAGTAATGCATTGGATACACAAGACGCCATCTTAAATCTTCAAACGGCGGTTTAACCTCCAGCTCTTGCATTCCGTCTCTTGCAAGAACTACTGAAACCGTATAGTTTTTCTTCTGATAAGCTATCCAGCTCTGTATAAACTTATCGTTTTTGCAAAGCTCGCCGACCAAATCATAATCCTGCAGGTAGGCAAGTTTCACAACCAGATTTTTATCAAGAGATTTTTTGTAAGGAAATACAACAGGTTTGTAGTTTAATTCCAAAAACGGAAACATGCCGTCGTCCTTATACAGATTGAAGTTTGCCCGAAACGCATAGTACGTATCCGGATATGCAGCAATTACCTGTTTATAATAATTGTTGGCGCTTTCATAGTGTTTGAGTTTAAAAGCAATCTTACCCATATAATAAATTACAGCAGGGCTGGAGTTTACGTTCGGAAATTTTTTCATATGCAAAAATCCGAGTCTTTGGGCATCATAATATTTTTTCTGTAAATATTTTGCAATAAAGAGATTGTAAAGCGAATCTGCTGAAAACTGTCCGTTCGGATATTTTTCATAGAGTGTTCTGTAGCAGGCTTCTTTAACGTTAGATGCAACTACTTCGTTACAGTTGAGGTAAGCTGCATAATCTGCTCCCGTTGAATCCAGATTCATATTGACAAGTTTTGTAATACCTTCTTTTCTTGTCGGAAAAGAGGCTACATAATTATCAATAACTTCGTAAACATCTTTATTATCAGTATTTGCAGCGTGTTTCTTTAACCCCTCTTCTGCATAGGAATTAGCTTTTTCTTTATTTCCGAGTCTGAATTCATTTTTGGCAAAATCTGCCCAGCTTTCTGCAAGGGTTGTCTTAAATAAATAGTCTTTTGCTTTTATATATTCGCCGTTTGCATAATAAGACTTGGCAATCAACAGATTGTCATAATTTGCCAGTTGAACATTAAGTTTTTTGATTTCATCAATGGCATTAAGAGAAAATCTGCCGTCAGGAGATTCTTCCAGATATGTTTTAAAATTAATAAATGCCCTGTTTTTAGATTTTTCCAGCCATCTTGCATTTTTAGGCGGGTTGGCAATTTCTATCAAACCGAGATAATACTGGGAAGCTATTGCATAATCACTGTTCGGATATTTTTTTATAATGCGTTTAAAGTGTCTTTTTGCTCCTTTGTCCTGAGTCTCAAACATCAGGGTTGCCATATTGTATTCGCTGATAGGTGATATTGATGATTTTGCTCTTGAGTGCACTATACGATTGTATTTTTTTATTGCAAGCTCTTTTTTATCCAGATTAGTTGCGCAACGAGCCTGCCTGAAAAGTGCCGGTGATTTTAGTGAAGAGCCGGAGGGAACTTTGCCGAACTCTTCGTAGGCTTTTTCATACTCGTTTGCTTTATACAGTTCAAGTGCTGATGAGTATTTTGTAATCCCTCGAGATTCTGCCGACACATGGTTATAAACAAGATAACCGACCGTAAAAATTGTCAAAAAAACCGCTATATAAAAATCATACTTCCTTCTTCTGCTTCTCATTCAAATACTTCCCGCTTCTTTAATTAAACTCTCTTATTAACAAAAAGACCAGCGTCTTATATATAATACTATTCTAATATAGAAATGTGCAAAAAGAAAATCCTGTAATAAAAAATTACATTTTATCATCAGAAAAGCGCATTTTAAAAGAAAATGCGCTTAACGAAAATACCCTCCTGCCGGAGTTTGTTATTGAAATTTTGAAATGTCGTGAACTCTCAGAGCAAAATAAGGTTTTGTTTTATACTTTTCTTTTAAAAATACTACAAACGTATCATTAAAGTAGAAATATCTGGATTCTTCCGGCGGCAGAAGTGCTGTCATTTTAGCAATCATAGCAGCTTCGCTTTTAAGTTCCACGCCCGTATTATCCATATTAAATCTAACTGTTTCAATAGCTTTATCTATAACAAGGTTTGTTCCTTTAACTCTGTTTCCGCAGATTTCTTCAAAGATTTTTTCTTCAAAGAAGTTCAAATTCGGAACTTTTAACTCATCTTCTTCGCCGAATTTTTTGCTGCCCTGATAAGCCTCCTGTTTTTTCAGCATATCGTCATAAATATAATTAAATGTTTTTGTGGTTGAAGTTTTGTATAAGTAAACTTCATCCTCACCTTCGGTTTCAAGCTTTACTGCAAAATCCGAAGGGCTGTCATAGAATAAAACTTCTACGCCGTCATCCAGTTCTTTGCGTGAATCTTTTGAAATTCCGAAGTATTCAGCCTGCATATCTCTGAACGAATCAAGTCCGAGTTTGTCAAAAGGAACAGTGAATTTGAAATCCTTCTTGAGCATTGCATAAACAATAAATCTTTGTTTTGAAGGCGTTAAATCAAGCTGATCCAGAATATCGCTGGTTTCATTAAATTTTCTTTTGATAGCTTTTGCTATAACCTTTTTAGTATTTTTCTTGATATTACCCAGATACTTGTAATAAGACTTATCAGAAATATCTTCTTCCGTAAAATCCTGCCTGTTAAGTTCATTTACAATAACAGGTGTTCCTGCCGGAAATTTAATCTGGTTGAATGCAATTTTGTCCATAAAATCATTCCACACAAGCTGGAAAGTTCCGACCCAGACTCTGTCCTGAACATTTGTTTTACTCATCATTGTAGGTAATACATCAATATTTGCGGCAAACGCCGGTGAGAATAACAATAGTGATGTAAATACTGATAAAATTAATTTTTTCATAAAAACTCCCTTTAACTATAACCTCTTAATAAAATCGTATCAAAAATTCCGCTTAAATTCAATTAAATTTATGTTAATATAGTTAAAGGGCACAGCAGGAGTGATAAACAGAGAATTATGAGAATTGCGGAATTTAAAATAGAAGAATGGATGAACAAATATGAAGCGTCCGCTTTATATGATTTAACCACAACCTGCATTTCTCCTTTATGCATAAATGATTTGCCGTTTTCAAAAGAAATTTTTGATTTAAAACTCGGATACGGTGATATTACAGGCTCTGAAAGACTCAAGGCTGCAATTCAGACATTATACGAAAGAGACCATTCTATAACTGTTACCCACGGCGCTATCGGAGCAAATCAGCTTGTATTTTTATCTTTACTTGAAAAAGGGGATGAGGTTGTATCTGTTGTTCCCACATATCAGCAGCATTATTCTATTCCTGAGGCTTTAGGATGCAGGGTTAAACTTTATTTTCTGAAAGAAGAAAATTTCTGGCTTCCAGATATGGAAGAATTGGAGAAAATAATTACACCGGATACCAAGCTTTTATGTCTTAACAACCCTAATAATCCGACGGGAGCTGTCATTCCTGACCGGATGCTTGAGAAAATTGCTGAAATTGCACTGAAAAATAATGTGTGGATTCTCTCTGACGAAGTATACAGAGGATTGAATCTGATAGGAAAACCTTATTCTAAATCAATTGCAGATATTTATGAAAAGGGTATTTCCGTGGGCAGTATGTCTAAAACATATTCGCTTCCGGGCTTAAGAGTAGGATGGGTCGCGGCAAGAGCGGATTTAGTCAATGAAATTAATCACCAGAGGCAGTATAATACAATCAGTGTAAGCGCTCCGGATGATTATTTTTCTGCTGTTGCATTAGAAAACAAAGATTTTATACACGAGAGAAATTTTAAAATTATGAATGAGGGAGTAAATATATTAAATAACTGGCTTAAAAATACCCCTGAAGTCCGCTGTATTCTTCCAAAAGGCGGAACAACCGTTCTTTTAAAATACAACCTTGACCTTCCGTCCCGTGATTTTTGCAAAAAGCTTCAAGCAGAAACTGGCGTTGCTCTTTTACCGGGTGAAACCATGGAAATGGAAGGATATGTAAGACTCGGTTTTTGTGCGGAGAATTTAGAGCCGGCTCTTGAAAAACTCGGGAATTTTTTAAAACGGTAGTTTTTTCATGTTAAAATTTTTTTATGATTAAACCTGAACTTTTAATGCCTGCCGGCAATATTGAAAAACTTAAATACGCAATTAAATACGGCGCGGATGCAGTATACCTCGGGGTTGTTGATTTTAGCCTGAGAGCAATGCGTAAGGGAGAATTAATAACTCTTGACAATCTTAAATACGCAATTGATACGGCGCGTTCAATGGGCGCAAAATCTTATTTAACTTTGAATATTTTTGCCTTCAATAGTGATATAAAAGCGCTGGAAGATTGTATGGAAAGGATTGTTGATTCTAATCCGGACGCGCTTATTATAAGTGATGTCGGAATTATGCGGCTTGCAAAAAAATATATGCCAAAAACTGATATTCACGTAAGCACTCAGGCAAATATTTTAAACTATGAAGCTGTCCGCTTCTGGCAGGATATGGGCGCAACAAGGGCAATTCTTGCCAGAGAGCTTCCGATTAAAGATGTTGCGGAGATTAAGAAAAAAGTTCCTGATATGGAACTTGAATGCTTTATTCACGGCGCGCAATGTGTTTCTTTTTCCGGCAGATGTCTCTTAAGCGACTATATGACAAATGGGGAAAGGAAAGCAAATTCCGGCAACTGCTCCCAGCCTTGCAGATGGAGCTATAAACTTGTTGAAGAAACGCGCCCTGGGCAGTATTATGAGATTGAGGAGAATGAAAAAGGTACTCATATCTTGAGCACAAAAGATTTATGCCTTGTAAAACACCTCAGAGAAATGATTGAAGCAGGAATTGATTCCTTTAAAGTCGAAGGCAGAACAAAGAGCCTTTATTATGTTTCAGCAACTGCAAAAGCTTATAGAGAAGCAATTGATGAGGTTATGAAAAACCCTGAAGCTGATATGACGCCTTATTTTAATGAGCTTCTGAAAGTCGGAAACAGAGGATACACAACAGGATTTTATCTCGGCGAAGGCTATCCGAAAGACGGCTACAGCTATGATATCTCAAAAGGACTGGCAGGGGCGGATTTTCTCTGCGAATTCCACGGTGTTGAAGACGGGTACTACAAAATTGTTACCAAAAACAAATTTAATAAGAATGAAGATATTGAAATAATTTCACCTTCTGAAAAATTTATCACTCAGGTAACTGAGATTAAAAATACGAAAGGCGAAGAATTAGAACTTGCAAATACTAATGACGAATTGTTGGTAAAACTTACCAAAGCGCCCCGGGAGGCTGAATTTGCAATTGCAAGAACGGTCGGGATAAAAGGAGAGAATAATGTTTTTAAAACCTGATTACAACTTAAAAAACATATATGAAATTGATTTTATGAAACTCAAAGAACAGGGGATAAAATGTCTGATGTTTGATTTGGACAGTACCGTTATGGTATCTAAATCTTCGACATTTCTTCCGGAGACAGTAGAGTGGTTTAATACATTTATCAAGGATTTTGAAGTTGCAATAATATCAAATAATAAAAACAAAGATTATATAGAAGCAGCCTCAAAAACCGCGCCTTGCAGGGTAATCGGACGCGCTGATAAACCTAATCCGAAAATTATGCGCGAGTATCTTGAATCTGTCGGGGTGAAACCGGAATATGCGGTAATGGTTGGGGACAGACCGCTTACGGATATTCTTGCAGGCAAGCTTCTCGGATGTAAAACCATTCTGGTAGGTTCAATTAATCCGAAGGAAAATCTTCCGACAAAGTTTGTACGCGCGCTTGAACGCTCGACTATACGAAGATAAAATCAGGTTGGATGCAGTTTTTCTGTTAATACTATAAGCTTTACTTTTACACCTGATTTTGTTAAAATCTTGGTATGATTTGGGGGGCGTAAGCCTGTTTAATAATGAAGCGAGTATTATTTTTTATAACAGTATTTATAATGTTTCTTGTGCAGTGTTTTGCCTCCGTTAATGCAGAACCGTCAAAAGTTATGTCTATGCATTATGATGACTCCTCATCTGTTATTTTCCTGAATATACTTGAATCACCGGAGGGGTTGCCAAAGAATTTGAAGTTTTCAAAGCTTGAAAACCCTAACAGAATATATTTTGATATTGAAAATGCAGTTCTTATCGGGGATAAGCAGCAGCTTGTATTTAGTAAATCCGAGATTAAGGAAATCAGGCTGTCTCAGTTTACAACCGAGCCGGATGTCGTAAGAGGGGTTATTACTTTTGAAGAAGGTTTTGATACTTCAAAGGTAAAACTTATAAATATAAACGGCAACATACTGATAAAATGTTCTGTTATGTCATTAAAAAATGAGTATTTTAATCCGTTATATGACGAATCCTCGCCAAACCTTCCGTATTCAAGTGTTACCGTAAATTCCCAGGTCGTGCAAAAAGTCGCAATACCGCAGAGTTCCGCCCTGAAAGCGCCGGATAATGTGGTGGCTGATATACAACAGGCATTTGAAAATTCTATCCTGAACAATTCAGACGGAAAATCTTACGACTCGGTTGTTTCTGTAGACCTTTCATCGGATTTGAAGCTTCGTACAAAGTATTATATTAACGGATATTTTATAAAAAATAACGGGCTTCTGGTTAACGGTTCCGGACAGATTACAGCATCAAAGATGTTTTATCTGGACAGCCCGAAGAGGCTTGTGATAGATTTGCCGAATACTTTTGTGGGTAAAGATATCAGAAATAAAGAAATTAAAATTTGTCCGGACGGTTCTTGTAAGGATACTGCTAAAATCGGACAGTTTGAGTACAACAAAGGGCGTATAGTTGTAACGAGCGAGAGTGCCGAAAAATATATTCCGGTGTTTTCTGCTGATGCTCAGTCAATGCTTTTGATTAATGCGGATAAGCTGAAACATACAGAGCTTGTTAACTGTGTTTCAAATCTGGACAAGGCGTATGTCAGAAAAATCGATAATAAAACCGGAGAACTCATTCTTTCGTTTACCGAACCTGTTGTGCATTCGATTTTAAGAAATGACAACTCGTTGAATCTTTATATGTTCAATGTTAGAAGCTACAATGAACTGGACTTAATAAAGACTTTTAAAAACACATATTATAATGAGCTTACAATGTCTTTGCTGCCTCAAATCGGGGTAAGAGCTTCTATGAAGATTAATAAAGATGATATTGTAAAAGTCGATCAGAGTATTGACGGCAAGGCTATAAGATTGACAATTACAAGATCAGCGGCAAGCTCTAGTGAATCATCACCTGTTATAACGGCAAAGAAAACCGCTATACAGGGTAAGGTTGTTCTTGATGCAGGACATGGCGGAAGTGATTACGGGGCAATACGCGACGGAATTAATGAAAAAGACATAACTCTGGATATTACACAAAGGGTAGCTTCTCTCTTGAAATCAAAAGGGTATAAGGTTGCATTGACCCGTTCGGATGATACTTATGTGTCATTGCAGGAGCGTGTTGATTTTTCAGAAGAAGAGACTCCGGAAATTTTTGTAAGTATCCATGTGAATTCTGCAGTTGCAACCGAGCCTATGGGAATTGAGACCCATTACTACCACGACTACAGCAAAGAACTTGCAGAGGTTGTGCATAAACATTTAATGAAAGAAATAGATACAAAAGACAGAGGATTGGTTAAATCCAAGTTTTATGTTATAAATCATACAACGATTCCGGCGATTCTTGTCGAAACTGGATTTTTGTCTAATGATGAAGAACGTTCGGAACTTATAACGGATTCAAGAAAGAAAAAGACAGCAAAAGCTATAGCTGAGGGTATAATTGAGTACATCAAATCACAACAGTCAGATAAAAAGTAAACCGGTGGGCTTTTTTGACTCGGGAGTCGGCGGACTTTCTGTTTATGCAAGATTCAAGAAGGTTCTGCCCTTTGAGGATACATTGTATTACGGTGATTTAGCCAATATGCCTTATGGAAGTAAGACTAAGGATGAGCTGGTTGGTTTTGCAAGAAAGATTCTTGACTTTTATAATGAAAAAGATGTAAAAGCTGTTGTTATAGCTTGCAATACTTCATCAGCAAGAGCTTATGAGGCAGTTAAGGATGAATATAGATTTAAAATTTATCCGATTATTCAGTCTTGCGCAAAGATAATTGCATCAGCAGGATATAAAAAATTGGGAGTTTTTGCAACCGCGGCTACTGTTCAGTCCGGAGTTTACACGCATGAACTCCGAAAATACGATTCAGGTATAGAAGTTCAGGAGATTGCTTGTCCGAACTGGGTTCCGATAGTTGAAAACAATAAATATACCGAACAGGCAGCAATTAATGATGTGCGCAATCAGGTATCGAAAATGCTTGAATTTAATCCGGATAAGATAATTTTGGGATGTACCCATTATCCGTATTTAATGTCTTTACTGAAAGAGTTTGCTCCTGCCGGGTTGTTTATAGACCCAGCTGAAATTTTTGTTGAGTATATAAAATCAGATTTGGAAGAATGTGGGCTGCTAAACTCTTCCGGCGGAGCGGAACAGTTTTTTGTGAGTGCAAATCCTGAGAGTTTTAAGGCGCATTCTAAGATTTTTTATAATGTGAAAGATTTACCGCTATGCGTGTAATTAATGCTAAATATTAGTCAAGGTTGTATGTATATCAAAAACAGAATGTATCTCCCCCCCCTTTATTCCTTTTTTTCTTTGTGTAATAATATTCGGGTAAAAAAAGGAAGGATAAAATTATGTCAGAAGTAAGAGTAAGAATTGCACCGTCACCGAGCGGCAATCTTCACATCGGAACGGCAAGAACAGCTTTATTTAATTATTTATTTGCAAAGAAAAATAACGGAAAATTTATTTTAAGAATAGAAGATACTGATGCTGAAAGAACTAGTCAGGAATATGTTGATAATATTTTTGACAGCTTAAAAGCGTTAGGCTTAAACTGGGATGAAGGTCCTGATGTTGGCGGAGAATACGGTCCTTATACGCAATCTCAGAGGTTTGATATTTATCCAAAATATATTCAAAAACTTCTTGATGAAGGTTTTGCTTATGAATGCTTCTGCACGCCGGAAGAGTTGGAAGCTGAAAAAGAAGAAGCTTCCAGAAACAAAAAAGCTTATGTTTATTCTAAAAAATGTGAGAATTTAACAGAAGAAGAAAAAGCTAAACTAAGAGCAGAGGGAAGAAAACCTGCAATCAGATTTAATGTTGCAAAAGCGCAAAAAGCTTTCCACGACTCTTCAATCCTCGAATTTGACGACCTTGTTAAAGGCAAGCTTCACATGGATACAAACTTAATCGGGGATTTTGTTATTATGAAATCTAACGGAACTCCGACTTACAATTATGCAGTTGTAATCGATGATGCCCTGATGAAGATTTCACACGTTATAAGAGGTGAAGATCATATTTCTAATACTTATAAACAGATTCTGATTTTTGAAGCTTTAGGTTTTGAAGTTCCACGTTTTGGACATTTAGGTATGATTCTTGCGCCTGACAGAAGCAAACTTTCAAAGAGACACGGCGCAACAGCGGTTTCTGATTTTGTAGAGCAGGGTTATTTGACAGAAGCTCTTGTAAACTTTGTAGCACTTCTTGGCTGGTCTCCGTCTGATGGTCAGGAAATCAAGACGATTGATGAGATTGCGGCAGATTTCAGAATTAATGAAATTTCTTCATCTAACTCAATTTTTGAATACGATAAATTGAAATGGATGAACAGTCATTATATCAAAATGCTTCCGAAAGAAGTGTTGAGAGAAAAGCTTAAAAAGTATTTAACAAAATATGATTTAAGCGAACTTACGGAAGAACAGTATAACAGAATGATTGATATAACTTATGAACCATTAACTTTACTTTCTGATATTACTGATGCGGTTGCTTATTTCTTCGGAGGTGACAAGGTTGAGATTGATGAAAAAGCTCAGGCAGAATTGGAAACCGATTTGTCTCAGGATGTTTTGAAATCCTTTGTTGAACAGGCAGAAGGATGGGAATGGACAGAAGAAAATCTTCACGAAAAATTGGAAGTTTTCAGAGGTAAATTCAAAGAAGAAAAAGGCTACAAGCCTAAATTTACAATGTGGGCAATCCGTGCTGCTGTAACCGGAAGATTATGCGGGGCTGATATGGTTGTAACTCTTGCTATAATAGGTAAAGAAAATTCGCTTAAGAGAGCAAAAGCCGCTATTAAGACTGCAATGGTTTAATTTTTAAACAGCAATAACAGAAAAAAGAGGCAAGTTTTTTGTTTGCCTCTTTTTTTATGTATAATTATATAAAGTACGAGGATAAAAATTTGTTCAACTATCGTTTTATAAGAAGAGTATTTTTAATATTGCTGATGCTTGCAGCTGTAACAATACAGTCATACGGGTTTGAAATATATTACCCGAAGGAAAAGAAATCAGAAACGACTTATGACTATGGTTTATTTATCGGAAAAGCCAGAAATACAGAGTTGATTTCAATTAATAATATAAATATACATACCGCGTCAAATGGCGCCTTTGCTCATTCTGTTAAACTTAAAGACGGAGAAAACAGAATTGTAATCCGCTCAAACTATAGTACAAAAGTATACAATGTTTATAAGAAGAAGCCTGTAATTAAAGCAGCCGCGGAGATTAAGGAATTGGAAAAACGTACTCTTCTTGTAAAATCTGATAATACCCCATTGAGGAGGGCGCCAGAGGATATCGGGTATAATATTGTATCTTATCTGTTTAAAGATACAAGACTTGTTGTTAACGGAGAAAAAGGCATCTATTACAGAGTTTTTCTCTCTAAAGACAAAACTGCCTGGATATTAAAAAGTGATGTGGACGAAAATTCCTGTCCTGATACAGAGCCGGCAAGTTTTGTGAATATGGACAGCGAAAGATTCAAAAATGCAAATGTTCAGACAATAACTTTTACGAAAAATCTTCCTTATACAGTAGAGGACGGGGAAAAAGAAATTCTGTTCAGAGTGTACAATCCCGAACTTTCAGACAATTCTGTTTATACTTTAAATATTTTAAAACCAAAAAAGTATTTTTATAACGTAACATTAAACGACGGTTTTTATACATTTAAAGTCAGCGAAGTTCCTAAGACATTTGAGGGCTGTACCATTGTTGTGGATGCAGGGCACGGAGGAGAGCAGGACGGGGCTGCAGGTTGCCTTGGGGATAAAGAAAAAGACATTAACCTGAAAATAGCGCTTGAACTCCAGCAGCTTTTGAAGCAAAGAGGAGCTAATGTCGTTATGACAAGGGAATGCGACGGAACAATTACGCTCAAAGACCGGATAAAAATAGCAAAAGCCAGTGAAGCAAATATATATTTAAGTATTCACATGAATTCAATCGGAAATGTTGCTTTTAGCAGCATAAAACACCGCGGAACAGGGTTGTATTACTTTAACAGAAACTCAAGAGAACTTGCGGAAATTCTTGAAAAAACTATTTCAAAATCTGCAGGTACCAGAAGAGACGGCGTGAAGTCCAGAAGTTTTGCGGTAATCAGACCCGCAAATTATGTCGGCGTTCTTATAGAAACCGCTTTTATGATAAATCCTTCCGATACTTTGCTCTACCGCTCGCCTGAATTTGCTAAAAATGTTGCGGAAGGAATCGTTACAGGTCTGGAAGAATTTATTTGTGAATAAACTATAACTCTTGTCATTGGGGGGGGTAAATGTATTTTGGTCGGTAAGTTGGGACTACTAGCTCGATGTCATTGCTGGGTGGGATAAATGTATTTTGGCTGGTAAGTTGGAACTGCTAGCTTGACGTCATTGCGAGAAAATCTTTGATTTTCGCGGCAATCCGTTTAGTTATCGTTGGGTTTCACCCAACCTACATTTTATAACACATGTTGCGCCGCGAGCGTGTTATGCGTCAGCATAACAATAGCGAGCGAGAACCAGCAGGCTTTGCCTGCAACAGCCGTTCAGACAACGCTCGAAAGAGCGTAGAAAACAATTGCGTGATTTCTCTTTCTTTTCGTCCTTTTGGGGTAAATTTATTTAGTCTGTAGGCACCACTACAAATTTGAAAGTTTCATAAAACTTTGTTTCGTAAATAAAGAGAAAGAAAAGGACAATTATGAAAAACTCTCAAGACTTGTTTTATTTATACATTTTTAAAATTTTAGTGTTAAAATGTTGATATGGCAAATTCGTTTGAAGAAGTTATTTCTCAGATAAAAGACCGGCTGGATATAGTAGACGTTGTTTCACAATATGTGGTTTTGAAAAAGAGCGGAGCGAATTACTGGGGGTTGTGTCCGTTTCATAACGACAAAAAACCTTCCATGTCAGTAAGCCCATCCCGCGGTATTTTTAAGTGCTTTTCCTGCGGGGAAGGCGGAGATGCCTTAAGTTTTCTTGTAAAAATCCAGAATCGGGAGTATAAAGATGTTATACTTGAACTTGCCGAAAAATACGGAATCGAGCTTCCCAAAAAATATACGCCGTCGTCCGAGACTAAAGATTTAAAAAAAGATATGATAAAAGCTTGCACAAAAGCTGCAAAGTTTTATCATACACAATTAAGAAGTGCTGATGATGCAAATAAAGCAATGACTGCTCTTAGAGCGAGAAATGTCGATGACAGTGTAATAGACAGATTTACTTTGGGCTGGGCACCTAATAAGTATGATGTTTTGTATAAAGAATTGAAAAAAGAGTTTAAAGATGATGTTCTTGAAAAAGCGGGCTTAATTCTCAAATCCAATTCAGGCGGGTGGATTGACCGGTTCAGAAACAGAATAATTATTCCTATTCAAAATGAAAACGGAGAGTATGTCGCGTTTGGAGCACGCGCGGTTGATGAGGGGCAAAACCCTAAATATTTGAACTCTTCTGACTCTTTGATTTACAACAAAAGTAAAATCCTTTTCGGGCTTTATACCGCACAAGAAGCTATAAAAAACGAGGACGGAGTCCTTATTATGGAAGGGTATTTTGATGTAATCTCGGCTCAGGCACATGGCGTGGAAAATGCTGTAGCTTCCTGCGGAACCGCTTTAACTGCAGAGCATGTTAAACTTCTTTCAAGGTATACAAAATCAAGAAGGATTTATCTCTCGTTTGATACGGATAATGCAGGTATAAATGCCACAAAAAAAGGAAGTGCGGTTATAAAAGAAGCTCTGGCTGCTTTAGGTGATGTAAAACAGTTTGATGAAAGTCATATTTCATCTGCCGCTGATAATAAATACGCCTGTGAAATCCGTGTAGTTTCACCTCCGCAGGGGAAAGACCCGGATGAATTTATAAGAACAACCGGAGGTGAGGCGTTCAAAGAATTTATTAAAAATGCCCCGCTTCTTATAGACTTTCTTCTAAATAATATTTTGAAAGAAAAAAATTCAGCAAAAACTCCTCAGGAAAAAGCGGTTCTTGTCGAACAGATAATAGAAATTTTAAAAGATGTTAATAATAAAATTATTCAATCTGAATATGTAAAGATGGTTTCATCGATTTTAAATGTTGATGAAAATGCCATGCTGAAAGAACTTCAGCGGCATGAAAATTTGAACCAATATATAGAGCGCCGGAACTTTAATAAAAAAGTTGTAACAAATTCTTCACAATTTGAAATAAAAGCGCAAAAAAATTTATTGAGCGTTTTTCTAGCAAGTGGCAATGTTCTAAGTTACCAACAGCTAAATGAACTATTACCCGAAAATATCATTCAAGATGAATCGTTAATAATTGTAAAAAATACAATTGACAAATTGTCGTGTACAATAAATAATGTTAAGGAATTGGTAAAAAGTTTGTATACAGAATTCATTGAGGATGATAATTTGACCCATATATTAACCGATATAGTCGAACTCTCGGAGTCATTTAACGGACTCGAACCGGATGAGTTTAAACGGGCTGTAGAGGAAAATGTTGCAAGACTTAAAAGATGTTATCAGGAAAAAGAAGCCGAAATAATTCGCCGGCAGTACAAGCAGGTGAATGATAATGATATTGAAGCATTAAAGCTTCAAATGCAGCTTAGAGATAAGATAAAATTAAGGACTGGAGATAAATAATGACCCAAAAAAGAAATTCACATTCATCAGTTGTAAGCGTAGAAGATGAAAATCTTGATTTATTGGATTTTGATGCTGACAAAGAAGATGATGATACTGTAGATTACATTGAAACTGATTTAGGGACAGATAATATTGAAGATATTATAACTTCATCCAAACTCGGCGAGATGAAAAGTGATGATTTTTATATGATGGATTCATCCGACTCTTCAAGAGATTCAGACTTAGATACAGATGTTCCAAAAGGTGTTGCGGTAGAAGATCCGGTAAGACTTTATTTAAGAGAAATCGGACGTATTAAATTATTATCAACAAGTGAAGAGATTGAACTTGCCAGAAAAATTATTCAGGGCGGAACTCCGGGCGCTATTGCAAAACGTAAGCTGGTTCAGGCAAATTTGAGACTTGTTGTAAGTATTGCAAAAAAATACGTCGGAAGAGGCATGCTATTTTTAGACCTTATTCAGGAAGGCAATTTAGGTTTAATAAGAGCAGCAGAAAAATTTGACCACGAAAGAGGGTTTAAATTTTCGACTTATGCAACCTGGTGGATAAGACAGGCTATTACAAGAGCAATTGCAGATCAGGCAAGAACAATCCGTATTCCGGTTCACATGGTAGAAACTATTAATAAATTGAAGAAAGTTACCCGCCGCTTGGCTCAGGAACTTTCAAGAAAACCGACCGAAGAAGAATTGGCTTCAGAAATGGGAGTTTCAATTTCTAAATTGAGAGAAATTGTTAAAATTGCGCAGGAGCCTTTGTCATTAGAAACTCCAATCGGTAAAGAAGAAGATTCAAGACTTGGTGATTTTATTGAAGATAAAGAAGCAGATGCTCCGATTAAGACTGTAGCTTCAGAACTCTTGAGAGAAGACCTGGCAGAAGTTCTTTGTACATTATCTCCGAGAGAAAGAGATGTTCTGAGACTAAGATTCGGTATGGACGACGGACGCCAGAGAACACTTGAAGAAGTTGGACAATTGTTCGGCGTAACAAGAGAACGTATCAGACAAATTGAAGCAAAAGCGTTAAGAAAATTGCGTCATCCAAACAGAAGCAAACGCTTAAGAGAATATGTAGAAAACTAAATTTTAAAAAGACCGGATTTACAATCCGGTCTTTTTCGTTAAATATTTATAAAATTTTTTCTACTAAATCTTTCAGCAGAGACTTTATTGCTTCTAATGTCCGCATGTTCCCCTCGCCCAATAAACGCGCCTACCTCCCAAGTTGGGGAGGTCGCAGTTGTGCGAACGCCAGTGAGCTACAAATGCGGGTGGGGTTCTGTCAAAGCTATTCCCCATCCGAACCTGCTTGAGCCGCCAGGCAAAATTTACGGATGTGGGAGTGGGCTGAAAAACTATTATTCCATACAACACCCCCCCCTACCCCCTTCGGGTACTTCCTCCGCAAGGGGGGGGCAGATGTGGCGGCGTTCGATTAGCGCATATTCATCACCCTTTAAAATTCTCGTCATTGCGAGGGAATAGCCATTCAACCCGAAGCAATCCCGAACGCATTACACAATTAAAAATGGTAGGTTGGGTGAAACCCAACAATAACAATATGGATTGCCGCGTCGCTCCCGCTCCTCGCAATGACACCCAGCTGGTAAGCTTACCTACTAAACCAAACATTTACCCCCCGCAATGACGCTCAAGCTGGTAGTTCTACTTCCCAGCCCAAACATTTACCCCCGCAATGACGCCAAACTGGTAGTTCTACCTACCAACCAAAATACATTTACCCCCGACGGCGCTCAAACTAGATGTTTTCACTTGTCTCTTTGGAAGAGAGAGTATAAAACAGAATTTTTACAAAACATAACATTTTATTGGATTTTTAGAATGTTTAAAATATAATAACTTAGGTAAACCTATGAGGGAGTATAAAAATGCCTAATAACGAAAGTGTTGGAAAGAAAATTGTAGAAGCTTTGAAAAAGCAAGCTGAAAGTATGGATATGCAAGATAATCAGGATATGAGTTTTGATTCTGTTCCTGTTAGTAACCCGATGAAGGAGGATATTTTTGCTTCTTCACCTTCTGATGATATTTTTGCAGAACCTGTTAAACCTAAAAAGAGTACAAATTTCTTTGATGATATAACAGAAGATAAAGATCCGTTTTTTGAAGAGGCAAAGCCGGTTCAGGCACCGATTTCCGAAACTATGAGCGAATCTTTTGAAATGCCTGCAAATATTACAGTTTTGAAAAAGCTTATTTCCCAGCTTCCGAGCGGTGTTTCAAGACACACGGGGGCGCAGATTATTAAGCAGACAATGGAGGCTCTTGGAATTTCAATGAAGAGTGTACTTCAAGATGCACAGCAGGTTCAGGAAAATCTGAAAGTTTCTGCAAGAGAATGTCAGGCATCTATTCAGGAATACAAAAAACAGATTCTGGCACTGGAAAAACAATCGCAAAGCTACCAGAAACAGTATTCAGCATTGAATGATTTGATAAGTCTGTTTATTCAAACAACAAAATAGAAAATATTAAAATTAAAAGCCGGAGATTGATGTGTTGTCGTCTCCGGCTTTTGTTAACCGGAGAGATTAAAATGGAATTTAAGTCAAAAATAAAAACAATAGAGTGGGTTGATAATTATTCAAAGATGGTTGACCAGACGGTTATACCTTATGAATATAAGTTTGTTAATATAACATCAGGCGATGAAATGTTTGCTGCTATCAGAAATATGATAGTAAGAGGCGCGCCGGCAATAGGAATTGCAGGGGCTCACGGTGTAATTCTTTTTGCTCAGGAACTTGAAAAACAGGGGCTTACCCGGGACGAGTTTGTCAAAAAACTTATTGAAAAAGCTGAATATATGAAAACTTCCCGTCCTACTGCAGTCAATCTTATGTGGGCGTGCGAAAAACAAATTGAGGTTATAAGAAATTCAAAATCCGATATTTCAGGGATTATAGAGGAGTTAAAAGCAAACGGGATAAGACTTGAGGATGAGGATATTGAAATCAATAAGAAAATTGGTGATTATGGCGCAGAAGTTGTTCCAAAAGGCGCAACGATACTTACTCACTGTAATGCCGGTGCTCTGGCAACTGTAGGTTACGGAACCGCTCTCGGGGTAGTGCGTTCGGCTTATGCAAAAGACAGCACGATTCAGGTTTTTGCGGACGAAACCCGTCCGCGCCAGCAGGGGGCAAGAATTACTACTTTTGAACTTGCTATGGACGGTATTCCTGTAACGCTTATTACTGACGGAATGTGTTCTTATTTTATGAAAAAAGGCATGATAGATATGGTTGTTGTTGGCGCGGACAGAATTGCAGCCAATGGTGATACTGCTAACAAAATCGGAACGTATACTGTAGCGATTGCCGCAAAATACCACAATATTCCGTTTTATATTGCTGCTCCGCTTTCTACTATTGATATTTCAATTAAATCTGGCGATGAAATTCCTATAGAAGAGCGTTCGCACGAGGAAGTTACTCATATCAACGGAAAACCAATCTGCCCTCTTAAAGGAGTAAATATCATAAATCCGGGATTTGACGTCACCCCGCACGAGTTAATTACCGGTATAATTACTGAAAAAGGAATTTTAAGACCTGATTATGAAAAATCTATAAAACAAGTTTTTGTATAAAAAAACTTCCGGTATTTTAACCGGAAGTTTTTCTTATACAGAGGTTTTATTCTTCTTTTTTAGCATCAGCATCAGCTTTTTCAAATTCTCCGGTTTCAACGTTGTATTCATATTTTATTCCGTCTTTTTCAACAATGAATGGATAGTTTGTTAAGTCTGATTCTGAATATGTGAATCCTTCATTTTGCATTTTCAGCATTGCCTCAGCTCGAATTGCATCAGGATCATCCCTGTTTATGGCTTTTCCGTCCGGAGTGAAGTCTGCATCCGTATCTTCTGCACTTTCTGCCTGCACAAAAGAATTAAATTCTTGAGCGACAGGATCCCAGATATAAAGATATGTGCCCATAGGAGTACTTTGAGTGTAAGCACCCGTCATATCAGTACTGCTTAAACCTTGTGCTGCAGCTGCTTCATCCGGAGAAACAGGAGCTTCTTCAGTTTTTTCCGGAATTAATTCTTCTGCAAGATTATCAAGCTCTTTGTTCAGGTTAGCAATGATATCATCTTCATTCTGGTATTCTTTCAATTCGACTTTTAAGCCTTCAATGTCGCCTTCAAAAGGAGTACCATCTTCGTTAGTATAGACTTCATTGCCATCCTGATCTGTATTTTTATAGACACGATTGCCGTCAGCATCTGTATAAGCTGCACCATTTTCATCTACTACAGGGAAGCCCATTACAGCACTTAAGTCCTCATCAGTACCTTCGTATGCCGTACCGTCTTGATATGCATAGCTGATATTGCCTTCTTCATCAACATTTTGGAATACATAGTTGCTGTCTGCATCCTTAAACATTAATCGACCTTCAGCATCACTCATTTGCTGTAAATCAGAAGGTTTTACTTCTGCCATTTCAGCACTGGTTTCGTTAGCTCCGCTGATTATATCTTTTACAGTAGAATCAAGATCATATACTGCCAGCTGTAATTTCTCAAGCTTTGTAAGTTCTTCGCCGTTTTCAGCTTTTTCTTTTAATGCTTCATATTCTTCAGCGCTGATTCGGTAATCTGAGCTTCCATCCCATTCAAATATAGCTTTTAAACCATCAAGCAGCATATCTCTGCGTGCCATTACCTGCTCATACACACGCATTTGAAATTCATTCATCTGCTCAACATAATCATTATCATGGACCATACTGTTATTGCTATTATCGGATTGGTCAGTATTATTGTAAGAGCCCTCTATGTTATTAGAACCCGTCGTTGTGTTGTTTGAATCCGTTGTAGTCGTTGTATTATTTGAATCAGTATAGTTATTGGTTACGTCGTTTGTTGTTGTATTACCGGAGTTATTGCCGTCTCCATTTGTATTTCCTGTTCCGTTTCCGGTGTTTCCGTCACCGGTTGTGTTATTATTGCCGGCATTTGCTAATTGTTCTTTTAATGCTTCAATCTCAGCTTTTAATGCTTCAACTTCATCTGTATCTTCTGTTTCTTCCGGCGCAATACCTGTATTACCGACAATTAAACCTTTTAACTCTTCTATCTGAGCTTTTAAGTCGTCGATTTCATCACGTAATTCCTGATTTTCTTCTTCTACAGGAGTTCTTAGAGCGTTAGCATTGTCAGCTGCTTCTTGAGACTTTTCAGCTGCTTTTTTTGCTTCTTCGGCATCAGCAAGTGCTTTTTCGGCATTAGCTTTTGCTTGTTCAGCCATATCTAAGGCAAATTGTGATTCTTCAACTTGTGCTGCTAATTCTTGAACTTTAGCGGAAGCTTCTTGAACTTCCTGAGCAAGTTTTTCGGCTTCTTCTGCAGCCTTGGCGGCTTTTTCAGCAGTGTCATTTGCTTTTTGAATAGCATCTTCTTTGTTCTTTTGTGCAGTTTCCATGTCTGCCTGAGCTTTTTCAAAAGCGGCATTTGCTTCTTCAAGCTTAGCCTGGGCCTCTTCAAGTTTAGCTTGTGCTTCTTCAAGAGCCGCTTTCTTCTCTTCAAGTATTGCTTGTTTTTCTTCAAGAATAGCCTGTTTAGCTTCCAGATCAGCCTGTTTAGCCTCTAAATCAGCCTGTTTAGCTTCTAAATTTGCTTGTTTTTCTTTAAGAACAGCCTGTTTTTCTGCTAATACAGCTTCTTTTTCTGCCAGTTTAGCTTGTGCTTCTTGAAGTTTAGCTTGTGCTTCTTCAAGAGCTTGTTTGGCTGTCGCGTATGCAGGGTTTGGTACAGATCTGGTTCCGGTCTTTTTATTTCCTTCGGAGTCTACATAAGTGTATGTTTCTGTTATAGTCTCGGGTGTATTGTTTAAAGTTGCTTGAGCAGCATCAACTTCTGCCTGCGCACTGTTAACTTCTCCTTGAGCAGCATCAACTTCTGCCTGCGCAGCGTCAACTTCTCCTTGTGCGGTATCAACTTCTCCTTGTGCGGTTGTAACCTCATTTTGCGCAGTCTCAACCTCTCCTTGAGCGGTTTCTACATCACTTTGAGCAGTGTCGACATCTGCCTGTGCAGTATCAACTTCTCCTTGCGCTGTATCAACTTCTCCTTGTGCGGTTTCGACTTCTGTTTCAGCTTCTGCTCTTGCCGTTTCAGCTTCAGCTTTTGCAGTTTCTGCTGCATCATAATCTGCTTGTGCCTGTGTTGCTGCGGCTTCGGCATTCAGTGCATCCTGGGCATAAGTTTGAGCTTCTGTTTTGATTTGATTCACCTGTGCTGTTAAGTCAGCAACTCTTTCTGTTGCTTCTAATACAGCCTGCTCATCTTCTGTAAGTTTTAACTCACCATCAACAGCATCGTCTGTCTTAGCCTTTACTTCTTTTGACCAGTACTCAATCAAGCAGTCATAATTGGTATAATTGTTACCGTCTATCTTCATTAAGACTCTCCTTTCTATTCTGCCATTCTGCTATTCTGTACAAAAACAATATAAATTTTATAACGGCATTTTTAGTTAAAACTTTAATGAAAATAGGACAATTGTTACAAATTTTTACAATAAAAATTTCAAAACTCTGCCGAAATTCAGTGCAGAGTTTTGTTTTAAAGACTAATATTATTGTAAAGAAATATTAATAAATTTTACTTTAATACAGGCAGTATTTAATTGCTTCAATCATTGATTCCGGGTTTGCAATATTTTTTCCTGCAATATCAAATGCAGTGCCGTGTCCTGGGGAAGTCCTTATAATATCAAGACCTATAGTCATATTGACTGTTTTTTTGGAAGCTATTGCCTTAATAGGGATTAAGCCCTGATCGTGATAGCAGGCAATATAGCAGTCGTAAGGGATTTTCTCTTCTTTAATATAATTCTGTACTGCTTTTACAAACAATGTGTCTGCAGGAAGCGGGTTTGTAATATTTATCCCTCTTTTTCTGACTGCTTCTATTGCAGGAAGAATTTTTTCTTCCTCTTCTCTTCCGATAAGCCCGTTTTCTCCGGCATGAGGGTTAAGTGAACAAAGAGCAAAAGAAGGCTTTTTTATCATTAATTTATTCTGGAAAAAGCTTCTCAGGCGCTCTGTTTTTTCAATAATCAATTCTTTTGTAATCAAGCCGCTGACTTCTTTTAACGGAACATGTCTGGTTAAAAGAAGGATGCGAAAATCTTTTGAAACAAAAAGCATTTCAGCTTTTTGCCCGTCATGTGCGAGGAATTTTTCAAGAATTTCCGTCTGACCCGTATAATTATGTCCCGCAAGGTTCATTGCCTCTTTTGATGTAGGCGCTGTAACAATAAATTTAGGCTTTAATTCGCAAGCCTTTTGAAGAGCGCGGAAAGCAAAATCGCCTGCTGAAGCTGAAACCTCACCCGGAACTATTTTTGCTGGATTATCAATTTCAATAACTTCATATTTATTATTTATACTTCCGTAAGTGTTTAGAATTTTAGAATTAGAAATAATAACTATGTCTTTAGACGGCAAATTAAGCAAATTCAACGCTTTTATTGTAATTTCTGCGCCGATTCCGTTCGGATCTCCCGTAGTTATAACAATTTTATTTTCATAATTATTCATGGTGCTTAAAATAATCTAAAATTTCTATTAAAGTTCTTGTATTTCCCAGATTTCCTGATTTTGTAACAATCCATCTTCCTTTAACGTCCTGACAGAGTGAAATTGCAGGAGCAACTTCATCTACAAGCTTTAATTCATGGGAATTTATAGTTCTGCAGCATTTATAAGAAGTTTCTCCGCCCAGAGTAATCAGTATGGCGTTAATTTGTCCGAGAACTTTTCCGGTAAGTTCTGCAAGATAGTCGGTTATCATTGAAGATAATTTCTCTTTTGTTAACTCTGCATTAAAGGAATCATCTGAAAAGCCGTCAAAATTAGCAATAAGGTTAGAAGTATGAACCGTAACCGTAACTCCGCTTTTTAGGTTTGTAACAATTCTTTCTACTATATCATCATCAACACCATCAAGAATATCAGCAACTTCCAGCGGTATAAAATTAACGTTTTCATAATCGTCAGATTGTTCCAGTTTTGTAATCTGTTCGGCTGTTATGTTTGTAGCGGTTCCTGACACAATAAATTTAGGAAGTTTTTCCAGCTTAATCGGCTCCCGGGTTCTTTCTATCCCTGCAAGCCAGCATTTGCCGAGAACCTGAGCGCCTGCTGCCGTTCCGGCAGGAAGAAGTTTTTTGTCACATTTTTTTATTGCAAGCGCAAGCTGCTCTATATCTGTAATAGATGTAGAATCAGCAATTATAAGTTTTTTGCCTTCTTTAATCAACTCATTAATTTTGATTAAAATAGGTCCGGCGCCGTTCATAATCGTCTTTAAATCAATAGTTCCGACTAAATCTTTTTCCTTTTCTTCAAGCTGCGAGCGCAAAAGTGTCGGTATATGAGATTCCAGAATAGGAGAGTGCGGATCCATGGCAATCTCTGTTCTGCCGATTGGAACTCCTTTTTGAAGGTGATAACCGCCGACTGTTATTCTTCCCTCCTGCGGGAATGCCGGAATAATTATTGCGGCGTCGTAACTTAGAATATTGAGCATGGCAAGTGTTTCGCGTGCAATGTTGCCTCGAAGAGTTGAGTCAATTTTTTTGTAATAATATTCAAAAGAAAAATTGTCAACAAATGATTTGACAGCAGCTTCCACTTTTTCAACCGCTTCATTGCAGGCAATATTTCTTGATTCCGTAGAAATTGCCCATACTTCGGTATCCCCTTTATTTATGGGAATATATTCACTGTCCAGCAAAATTTTTGTATTTGCTCCGCGCAGGTGAAACTGAAGTGCAGTATCGTTTGCACCGGTTAAGTCATCTGCAATTATTCCAACTATGTCTGAAAATATCATTGTTCGGCGTCTCTTTTTGATCCCAGTAATCTTACGTTATTTGCAACAATGAGAAATCTTTCTCTCTCTTCTCCGGTCTGATCTGTCCATTTGCTTATGGAAATTCTTCCGTCAACAACAACCTGACGACCTTTTTTTATGTATTCTCCGGCAAATTCAGCCTGCTTGTCCCAAACTTCTATATTATACCAGTCGGTGACTTCTTCTTTTGTTTTTGAATCCCATCTGCCTACTGCAAGTGAAAATGTTGTTTTAACTTTTCCTGATTCAAAATATTTAATTTCAGCGTCCTGACCGGCTCTGCCGATAATTGTGGCTGTATTCATCAATCTTCTCCTTACCAATCTGATTAATCACATTATATCATGTATTAATTTTAAAACGATTAACTATTACTAATTGTAAATTTTTTAAAACAACTAGCAAAAAAATAAATTATCAGTTTTAAAATAATATGTATTAAGGAGAAATTAAGTGATATTAAGTGTTAATTCTGCGGACAGAGTCTTTTGCTTAAAGCCGGTTGTTAAAAAGTCAGACAATAAGAACAACAATGCTCTTATTACAACAAGTGATAACAATGATATTAAAGGTGTTCCGAGAAGTTATATTACCTTTAAACAAAAAGAGGAAAGTAAAATTAATTTTACAGAAGATGCGGAACATCTGCTAAATGGTGCCCGTGAAGTTGCAATGCGGTATCACCATACGGAAATATTGCCGCAGCACATAATACAGGCGTCTATAGAGGAGACACGGAATAATATAGAAGCTTTAGGAGAAGAAACTCTGGATACGGGCGCATTTGCTAGTGTTTCTGTATTAAGCCGCCTTGCTAATGATTATGCGAAGGTCAATCTGCTTTCTACAAGTGAAAACAGACAATTTTTAAATTTAATGCTTTATGATTTGGAAGTGAGCAACAAGGAATCTTTAAATAATATTCATGCAGATGCTGAAGGTTCTGTTGATGAACTTAATCTCTCGACACCGTTGGAAAAGAAGCTGCAAGAATTGGAAAAAAATATGCATTCTGTTAATGCTTATGTACTTCTCGGTACGGCAATGAATACGCTTACTGCAGAGAATATTCTGTATCCGACGGAATTCCTCGGGAGTTTAATCAGTTTTTCGGCATATAAAAGTTCAGAAAATGTAAATAAGAATTATATTAAAGCTTACGATAATAAAGCTATAGAGGTGTGGAACAAGCTTGCTCTGGGCTCTAACATGATAGTAACATACAGTGACTCAAAAGAAGCAGACAGAATTACTGCGAGTATTCTTAAAACAATAAATCGTCCGAAATACGGTAACTTCAATGATAAAAATACGGTTATGTATGTAATGGCGGATGATATAACTGATGTTAGCATGCTTCAGGAACTTACAGATTTAAAAGAATCATTGCCGGACGTTCGTAAGATTGTAATGGCAAATTTTGATAACCTGCTTATAAATTCCGGCAATAAAGATGAACTTGAGACCTTTAATAATCTTGCCGGCATTGTTAGAAGTTCTGATGAGAATTTAAAACTTATTCTTTTCCAGAAGGATAATGTTTATTACAAGTTAAAGTCAGAGCCTGCTATGGAGGCGGTATATAAGAATACGGTTACTTATGCAATTCCGCAGATTCAAACTTATGAAGCGCGTGCAATGCTGAATAAGAATATGCTTAAGGATGTCAAAACTCCGTTTACAAAAGAGGCTAAGGACAGAGCAGTTTTCCATGCCGCAAATTTAGACGGGATTTTTCCGGATAAAGCGGTTGATTTGATGAAAAGAATTGCAAACTATTATGGTAATTCAAAAAAGAAAATTACTGCCGCTGATGTTGATGAATTTGCGCAAATCGGATACGAGTTGTTTAAAAATAAATCAGACCAGTCTAAAATTGTCTATGACACGGGAAAAACTCTGGAGTCTTTATATGGAAAAGAGACGACCAAAAAAGATATTGAAGCTATAATAAGACAAATCAAAACCGGCAAAATCGGAACAAGAGGTATAATTATTTCATCAAAGGATAATGAAGCCGGTTCAGGCAGAAAATACACAGCGGAAACTATAGCGGGAGAAGCCAAAGTTCCGTTTATTGCAATAGATACAGCGGATTTTGCTCTGTCGAAAAGGGATTCTTCCGGTGTGACATTAGATTCTCCGAAAAATCAAATGAGCAGAATTTTTGCCGAGGCAAAGAATGCGGCAAGGCAGAATCAGTATAAAACAGCGATAATTTATGTGAATAATTTTGAAGAATTTGCCTTTTCAAATCCGTATTTACCAGGATATAAACAGGCAATGTCCCAGCTTGCTAATGAAATGCAGGATGCTGAGCATGAGGATATAAGTATTCTGGTTATTGCTTCTACTGATGAAGATTATGCGCAATATATTCCTAAATTCGTCAGAGGTTTTAATCAATCTTTGTCGGTTGATTCTCCTGCATTTAATAAGAGAGGAAGAAAAGAAATTCTTGAGCATCGGATAAATGAAGTAGGCTTACCGCTTTCATATAAGACATTAAAAGACAAAGAACATTTGATTGAGCGACTGGTTAAACTTACTGAATATATGTCTTTTGTAGAAATAAAATCTCTTGTGGATAAGACTAGTCAGATTATGTATGAGAGGAATAAGCAAAAAGCTTCTATCGGCGAGTTTATAGAAGCGTATTTGCAGCTTGTAACGGGAAGAACTTCACGTCCGGAGACACCGGAGTATAACAAACAGCTAACTACTTCTCACGAGTGCGGACATGCAACAAACCTGGAAGTTATGAATGATATTTTAAAACGCAAAGGACAGCCATGGCATCAGTTCAGGAATGTTAATTTTATAACATTAGACCCTAGAGGAGATTTCTTGGGTGCGGTATTTGAGGACAGCTCCGATAATACAACATTTCCTTTTGAGGCTCTGTTTACTGCGCTAGTATGCTCATATGGCGGTTACTCCAGTGAAAAATTCTTCTTTAATATTAACGGTTCTGCCGGAATTTCACAGGATCTGGCACAGGCAACCGCTGCTGCAAAACGGGGTATAGAATACTTCGGTTTCGGGCATAATACCGGAAAAATCTCTAATGCAGTGAAGATTCAGTCTCCAACATTTTATGAAAAAGTTTATAAGGATTTAGATATTATACTTGAAAATGCAAAATCTGCTTCTGATTTGATTACAGAAACATTTAAGTCGTTTAATGAGTGGTTTACGAATAAATATTCAAAACTCATAGGTTCAAACGATTGTATGGTTGACGGTGATGAATTCAGACGTTCACTCCAAAACTGGAGGAAATCTCTCAGTGCTGATAAGAAAGAAGAAATTAATATTCTGGAAGATATGATTATGGATATTATTGACTCTTCCAAAAAAGGGATTAAATACGGACAGCTTAAAGCAATAAAAAAAGCGGTAAAATAAATTTACCGCTTTTTATGTTTTATTTAATTTCTATTTAGATTCTTTTTTCACCGGAGTAACCTGTTTTGCAATTTTTTTCGGGTTAAAAGATTCGTTTAAGTATTCTATTTTTGCGTTCTTCATTAATCCGTCCGTCAGATTTTTGAGAACTTCAACCTGCTTTTGGGTTTCTAAGTAGAATTTTATTTCATCTTTTACTTTTGCAAAAGGAGTTGAACCTGCAGCCATTCTGTCAGTTACTTTTATAATATGGAAACCGTATGGAGACTGAACAAGAGTTTCGCTTATTGTATTCGGTTTCATAGAGAATGCTGCATTAGCAAATTCCGGCACCATTGCTTCTTTAGGGAAGAACCCGAGTTCACCGCCGCGTTCTCCGCTTGCTTTGTCATCAGATTTTTGTTGTGCAATTTTTTCAAAGTTATCCGGATTCTTTTTAACTTCTGCTAATATTGATTCCGCTTTTGCTTTTTGCGCCGCAATTTGTTCTTCTACTTTTTTATTAAGCTCAGTCGGGTCGATATCCGGATTTTTAGCTTTAATTTGCTGAATCATTTCCAGCATGTTAGCGGAAATTAAGATGTGAGAAGCTCTTACCTGCTCGCCGTGGGTGAATTCATTTTTGTGAGTGTTGTAGTATTTTTCAGCGTCAGCATCTGTAACGTTTACTTTTTGAATAGAATCTACGAGTTTTTTGATTTTGATTTGAGTTTTCAAATCTTCTGTAAATTGGGCATTTGAAACTCCTCTTTGCTTAAGCAGAGAATTGAGTTGTTCTTTAGAGCCGACTCTGTCTATAATAGTTTTTAATTCGTTTTGAATATCATCTTCGGAGGCGGTTATACCGCGTTTTGCAATTTCCTGATCAAGCAGTGATTTAATAATAAGTTCATTAACGATTTTGTCTTTAAAAATTCCGTACATAGGATTTTCGTCAGACTTAACAAAGTTTTTTGAGCCGCCGAAAGACTTCAGGAAGGATTTGTCTACTGTTTTATCAAAAGCTTCATCAAACTGAGCCTGAGTAATAACAGTTTCATTAACTTTAATAATACCTTCCGATTTCTGGAAGAGTGTGCAGCCTGATAATAACACTGTAGATAACGCAATGCATGTTAATAATTTTTTCATTTAATACTCCTCTTATTTACCAAAATTATATACATTTATAATAAATCAAATCTGCAAAAATGTTAAACATATATTTACGCTTCTTAATAAAAAGCTTTATTTATTTACCAAGTGGGAAAATGCGTTAATCGAACGGCAGCGCGCCTTCCCTCTATGCAAAAACGTTCAGCTTGTAGAATTACATACCAAACCAATACCTTTACCCCGGAGAGGGGAAGGGAGAGTGGCTGAATAATTGAGCGACAGCGCGTGTTCCTTCCCTATATGAGGGAAGGTAAGGATGGGTGATAACTTTAAGTTTTTAGCCCCTCACCCGAATTTCTAAGTTTCGCTCAAGCTCAACTTGAAATTCTACCCTGTCTTGGATTTGCTCCACGCTCTCGGAGTTTCGCCTTCGGAGCAAAGCTCCTGTTGGCTCAATCCGTTCGCTATCCGGAGGGGTGGCTGTATTGGCTGTTTCACCCGCTCCGTCCGCAAATCCGCTCTCCCCACAAGGGGCGAGGGGAATAAATAAATTGAGCGACAGCGCGTGTTCCCTCTATACCAAAACGTTCAGCTTGTAGAATTACATACCAAACCAATACATTTACCCCGGAGAGGGTTAGGGAGAGGGGCTGCAAGCTATTTTGCCGCAGTAAACCTGTTTACAGTCTCTTTTATATTATAAAAAAGCCCTGATAAAATATCGAAAATTTCTTCAAACGTTAAATTCTGATTATTCACAAGCAAAATAGATTTTCCGTCCTGGCAGGATTTCGGCGCTACTGTAAATTTAACTCTTCTTAATATAGTTTTATCTAAACCGTTTTTTATAATATTCCACTCATACGGAGTAAACGGCGAATATATTCTTATGTCGTTTCCGGCTTCGCGTATTATTGTGATTCCGCAATCTGTTGCAGCAAGCCTTATTCTTATTAATTTTATAAGGTTTTCAACCTCCTCCGGAATCCTTGAGAAGCGGTCTTTCCACTCTGATACTATATAATTAAGTTCCGTTTCATTTTTAACATCGGAAAGCCTTTTGTATTCAATCATTTTCTGTTCAGTAGAGCCGACCCACTCGTCAGGAATATAGGCTGTAATATTTATATCAACAATTGTAGGCTTATTCGCTTTAACTTTTTCGCCTTTGAGTTCATTCACGGTTTCTTCAAGAAGCTGGCAATACGTGTCGAACCCGACATTAATCATATGCCCGTGCTGCTTGGTTCCTAAGATATTGCCGACGCCTCTAATCTCGACATCCCGCATTGCAATCCTGTACCCGCTTCCGAGAGTTGTAAATTCTTTTATAGCCTTTAGTCTTTCTGTTGCTTCTTCCGAAAGCCCTTTGTATTCAAGTTGTTTTGTCTTGCCGTCTTTTGTTACCTGATTGTATTTACCCTTGTAGAAGCAGTAACAATAAGCCTGTTTTTCGCTTCTTCCCACACGTCCTCTAAGCTGGTAAAGCTGCGCCAGACCAAGTTTATCGGCTTCGTGAATAATCATTGTATTAGCGTTTGGAATATCAAGTCCGTTTTCAATAATTGTTGTACAGAGAAGAATGTCTGACTCGTGGTTGTCAAAACCTATAATTACATCTTCAAGCTGCTTTTCACTCAACTGACCGTGACCGATTGCTATTCTTGCATGAGGTACAAGCTTCTGGAGTTCAAGTTTAAATTCTTCAATAGTTTCAACCCTGTTATAGAGATAAAACACCTGTCCGTCTCTGTCTAATTCGTTAACAATAGCGTTTTTGACCGTATGTTCGTTGTATTCGCCGACAAAAGTCTTAATCGGGAGCCTGTTTTGAGGCGGGGTGTTGATTACTGAAATATCTTTTATTCCGGACAAAGACATATAGAGAGTTCTCGGAATCGGAGTTGCTGACATTGAAATTATATCAATATTTTCCCTGAATTCTTTTAATTTTTCTTTATGCCTTACGCCAAACCTGTGCTCTTCATCGATTACAAGCAAGCCTAAATCCTTGAATGTAACATTATCCTGCAGAAGGCTATGTGTTGCGATCACCACATCACATTTACCGGTTGCAAGGTTTGTCAGAGTTTCTTTACGCTCTTTTGCACTTCTAAAGCGGCAGAGAAGTTCGACATCAATTCCGAACGGTTTAAACCTTTCCGATACGGTTTGAAAATGCTGGAGAGCCAGAACTGTTGTAGGAACAATTACCGCAACCTGCTTAAGCGAAGTTACCGCTTTAAACATAGCTCTCATTGCTACTTCCGTTTTGCCAAAACCGACATCACCGCAAACAAGTCTGTCCATAGGATTCGGGCTTTCCATATCTGCTTTAATCTGATTTATTGCTTTAAGTTGATCCGGAGTTTCTATATATTCAAAAGTATCTTCCATCTCAAGCTGCAAAGGTGAATCAGGCGCAAACTCTATTCCTGTCTGCATTTTTCTTCTTGCATAAAGCCTTAATAAATCGTAAGCAATGGTTTCAACTTCTTTTTTAACTCTTGTTTTCGTGTTTTCCCAGTCGCTTCCGCCCATTCTGGAAAGCTTAGGCTTAACCTGACCCGAGCCTCTGTAGCGGCAGAGCATGTTTATCTGCTCCGCCGGAATATGCAATTTGTCTTTGTTTGCGTATTCAATCGTCAGGTAATCTTTCAACTGCCCGTCAAATTCCTGTTTTGTAAGCCCTTTATAAATCCCGACTCCGTGAATTGAGTGAACTACATATTCACCTTCCTGAATATCGTTAATGTTTTCAATATATTCAGCTTTTTCTTTATACCGTCTTTTTCTGTTTGAAGGAACTTCTTTCTGGCGCTTGTTAAAAAGCTCTCTGTCTGTCAGAAGCAGGATTTTTCCGTCTCTTAACTCTGTTCCCTGGGAAGTTATGTTTCTAATGTAGTTAATATCAAAAATCCCGTATCCTGCAAAAACTTCCTTAACCCGCTCCTGAAAATCGGTCGCAATGGTTATCTGATACCCTTTATGCTCCTGTATAAATCCGGCAGCAGCGTCCATATTTGCATCAAAAATCTGCACGTTTCTTGCATCAATATCAATAACTTCATTATTCTCATCAGACAAAAAGTTGTTCAGATAAATTTTCTGAAATCCGGCAATTTTGTTTACAACTTCTGTCAGTGTAAAATGATTTATTTCCTTAAGGGGGTAAATTAGCTGCGTTTTTAAAGCTTCATTATAACTATTGATAAAATTATCATCAATCTGCCCGTATTTTGCACTGACTTCCGCATACTCATCCACAATAATTATATAATCATCAAAATAGTCAAAAATGCTTACTAAATTGTCATTGAAATAAGACTGGTAAACATTTATCCCCTCAAAATATCCTTCGTTTTCAAACTGCTCTTTTAATTCAACAGGAAATCCTTCCGGCATTTTATCAGGCTGGACAAATTTATACAGCGGTTTGATATTTACTCCCTTTATTTTTTCAATAGATTTCTGGGTTTCGTTATTGAAAAATCTTATATCAACAATCTCATCCCCCCAGAATTCAATTCTCACCGGATTATCTTCCAGTGTATAAATATCTGCAATATCTCCTCTTATGCTGAATTCACCAATATCAGAAACCATAGTTGAGCGCTTGTAGCCAAGCTTTGTAAAACGTTTCAAAAGCTCCTGCTGGGAAATACTGTCACCGATATTGAGGTCAAAAGAATTTTCCTCAAAAAACTCTTTAGACGGAAACTTTTCCAATAAGACTTTAACAGGTGCAATTACAATATCGGGTTTGTCAATAAGCGTTTTTACCTGCTTTTCATAATCGTATAAACTTCCCGCTACAGCTTCGTAAGGAGAAATATTTTGATAAGGAATTGTCGCTGCTTCAAGTTCAAACAACCTCTCTAAATCTGCGGAATACTTTAAGGCAGACTGCTCGGTTGAGGTTACAAACAAAACTTTTTTTTCAGAAAGTTTATAAATATATTTCAGCAATAACAACCGGCTAAACGTCGTAAGTCCTGTTAGTGTAAAACTTTTACCTTTTTTTACATTTCTGACAAAACTGTCAAAAAATGAAGCAAATTCTAATTTCATAATAATATTGTATGCAGCAGCCCTTATTTTTCCATAATTTTAACTTAAATATCGGATTTTTTCAATTTTCAACAAATATTTATCCGTAACTCTTACTTTGCTAAAACCGGATGTTTATGTTAGAATTTTTTTGTTATTGGAGTACGAAAATTATGATTACAATCAAAGACGTAGAACACGTAGCAAAACTGGCTCGTTTGGAATTAACGGAAGAAGAAAAAGAAAAATTTACAAAACAGTTAGGTGATGTCCTCAAGCACGTTGATGCCATGAACGAAGTTGATACATCAAATGTTGAGCCGATGGCGCACGCAATTGATTTTGTAAACGTCATGAGAGATGACGAAGTATATTATGAACAAACAAAAGAAGAACTTATGAAGAACGCTCCGGATGAAGAAAACGGATTCTTCAGGGTTCCGAAAATCAATTAAGAAAATACAGGAGGGCTAACTGCCCTCTTTTTTTAGGGCAGGGGGGGAAAATTAGTGACTAAGTGATTAAGTGACTGAGTGACTAAGGAAAATGTAGGTTGGGTGGAACCCAACAAAAACTTTAGAAATGTAAGTCAGATTTACTAATCCGACCAAAACTACAAACTAAATGTCATTGCTTCAGGTAGTCAAAACAGCCCGAAGGAATCTATAACGAAGATCCCCTCACCCGAATTTCTAAGTTCGCTAGACGCTCACTAAGAAATTCTTCCCTCTCCCACAAAGGGGCGAGGGGAAAAATTAGAACAATAAAATTTTTAAGGAGTATATATGACAAAATTTATTTTTATAACAGGCGGTGTTGTAAGTTCTCTGGGGAAAGGCATTATAGGAGCTTCTCTGGGAAAATTATTGAGAGCAAGAGGTTTTTCCGTTGCCATACAGAAATTTGACCCGTATATAAATGTTGACCCGGGTACTATGAGCCCTTTTCAGCACGGTGAAGTTTTTGTAACCGATGACGGAGCAGAGACAGATTTAGATTTAGGACACTATGAAAGATTTATTGATACTAATTTTTCGCAAATAAGCAATGTAACCTCCGGAAGCGTTTACCAGACTGTTATAAAAAAAGAGCGCAGAGGAGATTATCTCGGGGCAACTGTTCAGGTGATTCCGCATATTACAAACGAGATTAAATCAAGAATTATTAAAGCGCAAAAATTTTTCAAACCGGATTTTCAAATTATTGAAATCGGAGGAACAATAGGCGACATTGAGAGCCTGCCGTTCATTGAATCCATAAGACAATTCAAAACCGAAGCAGGAATCGGAAACGCTATTAATATTCACTGCACGCTTTTACCATATCTTCCGACTTCTGGAGAATTAAAGACAAAACCGTCGCAGCACAGCGTACAGGTATTGAGAAGCTATGGACTTCAGCCTGAAATCCTTGTATGCAGAACTTCAAAAGCCATTCCTAAAACAGAAAAAGACAAACTTGCACTATTTTGCTCTGTTTCAAAAGAGGCTGTAATTGAATGCAGGGATATGAAAAGCATTTACGAAGTTCCGCTTGCGCTTGAAGAACAAAAATTTGCGGAAGTTGTGCTTAAACTTCTTCAAGTTCCGGATAAAAAAGCCGACTTAACAAAGTGGAGAGAACTTGTAGAGAGAATCAACCATCCTTCCGGTACAATAAAAATTGCGATTGCCGGCAAATATACAAAGCTTTCGGACGCTTATATTTCTGTAGTGGAATCCATAAAACATGCCGGCTATGCGGACAATGTTAAGACAGAAATCAAGTGGATAAATTCAGAAGAATGCGTTGAGTGGGATAAATGTAAAGAGTTAATGTCTGACGTCGACGGTGTAATTGTTCCGGGCGGGTTCGGAATCAGAGGTATTGAAGGGAAACTCAATGTTATAAAGTACGCAAGAGAAAACAATATTCCGTTTTTGGGAATTTGTCTCGGTATGCAGTGCGCTGTAATAGAATACGCAAGAAATGCTGCCGGACTAAAAGGGGCAAACTCAACAGAGTTTGAAGAAAATGCTCAAGTCCCTGTAATTGATCTTATGACAGAGCAGAAGAATGTTAAAGGTTACGGCGGAACTATGAGACTCGGTGCGTATGAATGCCATCTCAAGAAAGGTACAAAAGCACACGAAGTTTACGGCGTAAATAAGATTTCCGAACGTCACAGGCATAGGTACGAAGTAAATACAGACTATATTGAACCATTGAAAAAAGCAGGACTTGTATTTTCCGGCATGTCACCTGACGGAATGCTCTCTGAAATAGTCGAACTTCCGGACTTAGACTGGTTCGTAGCATGCCAGTTCCATCCGGAATTCAAGTCCCGTCCGGAAAGACCTCACCCGTTGTTTAAGGGATTAATCGATGCGGTAATAAAACAAAAAACAGAAAAATAAATCTACTTATTTATAATAACATTTTTAAACATTCTGTTTTTAGGCGCATCATTACCTAATTTTACAAGCTTTTCAAAAGCAAACTTAAGCGGATTCATTTTTGTTTCACTTTTGAATGTAGTAATTTTATCCTTTTTAAAATCCTGCATTGTTTTAGGAACAATTACTTCCGGCTTTTTTATAAAACGTGTAAAAGTAATATAAGGTTTGCCGTCTTTTTCCCCTACATCTACCAATAAACGACGATTGAAATAATATTTTTCAATATTCTTGCGTGAATTATTAAGTTTATCGAATTTATTATGTTCTACGGCATAATTTGCTACACGTCTCAAGGATTCACTATCAAGAAAACGTGCTTTGAAATTTAGGGTATTATTTTGAGAGTTAATATTCATATCGATAATAAAATTCGTAAAAATAATTTTTGCTATTTTAAATCAGCTCAATCTTAAAAAAGCTTCAACTTTTGCCTTGATTGAGTTTGAGGCATAATCATCTATATCAATATAGAGTCCGTTGTATTTATCGGCTAAATATTTAGCAAGCTGAGCCTTTGCACAAAAAGCCTGGGCGTAAAAAACAGTCGGAACATTTTCATCCACAAACATTTCCAGCTCTAAATCAGCAGGGGTTCCTGCTTCCACACACCTTGTCCAGCCGTAAACGTGGGTTGTATCAGGAAATAGCCTTAATATTTCCAAATCATTAGGCGGTACTCCCCAGAACCCGAATTCCGCAGGAATTTGAGTTATTGAATGCTCCACCGGTGTTATAATATCAGCAGTAATCATAGTAATTTTGTCATATAAAGGCAAATTGCTCGTACTTATTTTCAACTCTCTTTTCGGCTCTAATTTTTCATAAATTGTCTGAATTACATTAAATCCCATATCCATAAGAATTCTTGACGCAAACCAGCCGCTGTCGCATTTATCTTTACCAATCGGAGCAACTATTAAATCCGGCTTTAAATGAATCGTATTATCAATAATATTTCTGATAATTTTACAATAAGATTCCGGAAGGATATTAGTTTTCGGGTAATAAAAATCAATATCCAGATCTATCCATTCTGCCGACGGGTAATCCTTCTTAACTTTTTTTACTATATCAGGGTCGGGATACCCCCAGAACCCGATTTTTGTTATACTTGCCATAATCTTATATTACAATAAACAGGAGAAATTTGATTATGAATATGCAAAATGATATAATTGGTGTTAGTAATACATTTATCAGTGAGGAGTATGATATGAGCGAGAATATAGAAATAAAAGAATCAAACGGAGTCGACTTTGTAAGATTCCAGCCTAAAGGTGTCTGCTGCAAACTTATGCAGATGAGAATTAAAGACGATATTATAGAGGATGTTGAATTTGTAGGCGGCTGCAACGGAAACCTCAAAGGTATCGGGATTTTAATTCGCGGAATGAATATTCACGATATAATCCCTAAACTAAGCGGGCTGCCTTGCGGAAGCAGACCGACAAGCTGTCCGGATCAGCTTACACAAGGAATACAGGCGTATATCGAAGCTAAATCAGGTGTTAAAGCTGTTTAGAAAGCTTATAGAGATTCTTCGGGCTTACGCCCTCTGAATGACAAAATGTAGGTTGGGTGAAACCCAACAAAAACTTTAGAAATGCAGGGCGGATTTACTAATCCGGCAGAAACAGGAGTGGAAATGAAATCAATAACTTTAATCAAAGGTGACGGAATTGGACCGGAAATTACGGATTCGGTAATCAAAATTATTAATGCGGCAGGTGTAGCAATTGACTGGGACATTCAAACCGCCGGAGCCGACGTGATTGAAACAGAAGGAACTCCGCTACCTAAGAGAGTTATTGAATCTGTTAAAAAGAACAAAGTTGCCTTAAAGTCACCCGTTACAACGCCTATCGGGAAAGGATTCCGCTCGGTTAATGTACAGTTAAGAAAAGAGCTTGATTTATACGCAAATTTGAGACCTTGCTATAACTTACCAAATGTAAAAACAAAATACGATAAAGTCGATATTGTTGTCGTAAGAGAAAATACAGAAGATTTATATGCGGGAATTGAGCGCCGGGTTGACGAAAATACTGCTGAAAGTATTAAAATTATCACCCGCTCTGCCTCTGAACGTATTGCAAAATTTGCATTTGATTATGCCGTAAATAACAACAGAAAAGAAGTTTGCGTCGTTACAAAAGCCAACATTTGCAAGTTGTCTGACGGTTTATTCTTAGACTGCGCAAGAAAAATTGCTGCAGAATATTCAAATATAAAATTCAGAGAAATACTTGTAGACAATTGCTGCATGCAGCTTGTACAAAATCCTAACCAGTTTGATGTACTTCTGCTTCCAAACCTGTATGGGGATATCGTTTCAGACCTTTGTGCAGGACTCGTAGGCGGACTCGGAATCGCTCAAGGCGCAAATATCGGAAAAGACTATGCAGTATTTGAGCCTGTTCACGGCTCCGCTCCGGACATTGCCGGGCAGGATAAGGCAAACCCTACTGCTATGCTGATGTCTGCTATAGAAATGCTTAATTATATCGGGGAAAAAGATGCTGCAAGCCGCATTAAACTGGCTCTTTTTGAGACTCTAAATGCCGGAGTCAAAACCGCTGATTTAAACGGAAATGCCTCTTGCAGTGAATTTACGCAGGCAATAATCAAAAGACTGGCAGTCCTTGTTAAATAGCCGGCTTCAAGCGTTCCATAAGTTTTAGGCATTCTCCTGCGTACTTCTTGATTGTTGCAGGAAAATCCCCTTTTATAAGCTGTTTTAAATCTTCTTTTGAATTGTTATTCTCCAGAATTTTACTGCCGCGTTTTTTTAAATGCAATTTAAAGCGTGAAATTGTGAAATCTTGCTTTACTGCCTCAACAACGACCAGCCGGCTGTCTGTCTGCATATTAGGTTGTTTACTCAATGTGACAATGTCCACATAGCCATTTCCGGGTTTTGCCCCGCTATATCCGGCAATAGGACAGTATGTCTCCGAAGGTTTATATACTCTGAGAGTTCGTCGATTAGGCCATCTCATTTCCGGATATGACCAGTCTTGATTCCGTATATCATAATACTCTTTTTCTATAACTCTTGTTTTAGGAGCTTTTTGTTTATATACCTTATTAAGAGACATATTAGCGCCCTGCCTTGTAAGGCAGCACAAAGTCCCGTTTTTAGCTTCAAACATTTTATATTCAACTGGAGATACACTATCGAAATAACTTGATAAATAGCCCATTTATTATCCTTTCAGTTCTTATTTGTATGTATAAAAAACCAAAAAAATAAAATTTGCTAGTTTGTTTATAAATATTAAAAAACCTCCCCTTAAAAGTCTTTTAAGAGGAGGTTTAAAAAATTTTTCCTTGTTAAGATCCTATTCTTTCAAGCATAACAACCGCTTGTGCTTCTATTGCGAGTTTTCCGCCAACAGCATCAAGCTGCTCTTTTGTCTTTGCCTTAATCGAGATATCCATCTTATCCAGACCTAAATAAGGCGCCAGAACAGATTTCATTTGCGGAATATAAGGCATAAGTTTTGGTTCCTGGGCAATAATGTTGGTATCAATATTGCTGATCCAGTAACCCTGAGCTTGAACTTTGTCACATACTTTCTTCAAAAGGGTTAAGCTATCTGCATCTTTAAATCTGTCATCAGTATCAGGAAACAGTGTCCCGATATCATCCATAGCCAAAGCTCCCAACAGTGCATCCATAATGGCGTGTACAAGTACATCAGCATCAGAGTGTCCTTCCAAACCTTTTTCGTAAGGTATTTTTACGCCGCCTATTATTAAATCTCTATTTTCTATAAGCTTATGAATATCATAGCCTATACCTATTCTATACTGTTGTTCTGACATAGTAGCAACCTCTCATTAAAAACATCCTGTATATATTTATTATAGCACATGTATAATGATATAACACTCATTTCTTAATATTTTTTAACATAAAAGTAGTATAAAATAAACTTAACTTTACATTTCTTAATATTTAAGCAACAAAAAGGCAATTTTTTGAAGCAGATATACTTTATATATATGTAAGAGATAAACGAAAGAGAGAGTAAGAAAGATGACAGCAACATACGACGCAATCGAAAGAAATAAAAAACCGGCAGG
>CASFPS010000021.1 GCA_949296355.1 uncultured bacterium
AGAGCTCCTGTCCGTTCGTTTTGCTCGCTATCCGGACTACCTCACTAACGTTCGTGTCGTCCGTCCGCAAATCCGCTTCCCCCGCAAGGGGGGCAGATGTGGCGGCGTTCGATTAGCGCATATCCCTCGCCCTCTAAAAACCATGTCATTGCGAGGGAATAGCCATTCAACCCGAAGCAATCCCGAACGCATTATACAATTAAAAACAGTAGGTTGGGTGAAACCCAACAATAACAATATGGATTGCCGCGTCGCTCCCGCTCCTCGCAATGACACCAAACTGGTAGGCTTACCTACCAGCCAAAATACATTTACTCCTGACGCCCAATCAGCGCGTTCCCCTCGCCCATTTGGGGAGAGGGCAGAATTTGTTAGCGAGCTGTGCGAGCTTAGAAATTCGGGAGAGGGGCTGAAAAACTGTCACCTCATACAACACCCCCCTACGACCTCCGGTCACTTCCCGCTGTCGCTCACTTAACGCCAATGCCTCTTGATCACCTGATCACTTTGTCACTTGATCACTGTCCAATACAAAACAAGGCTGCGGTAAATCAAGATTTACCGCAGCACTAAAATCTGACACTATTAATTATTGCAGTTCCTGAATCTTTTTATACAAATCAATAACTTCTTTTGACATATTTTTAGGAACAACAATCTTTATTTTTGCATTCAAATCTCCATAACCTGAAGTCTTTGGAAGTCCCATTTGTTTTAGTCTCAAAGACTGACCGCTGGAGACGCCTGCCGGTATTTTAATATTAATTTTCCCGTGAAGTGTTGTTATTTCTTTTGAGCAGCCCAGAACTGCCTCCGGCGGGGTTATTTCAACCTCTTTTATCAGGTTATCACCGTCAAATTCATACTCGCTGTCTTTAAAATGCACTACAAGGTATAAATCGCCTTTGTTTCCGTAAGCATCAGTCTTGCCCTCACCTTTCAAGCGGACTTTTTTACCCTCAGTGACACCTTTAGGCAGTTTGACTTTGACCGTTCTCGGATATGAGACTATACCTGTACCGCCGCAATTCGAGCAATATCCGCCGCCATGACATTGTGTACATTTTTCCATATCATTGAATGTTACGGAAATAGGTTTTCCGTCAAATATTTCTCTTGCTGTAACATTAAGGTTTTTAGTTATATCTAAATCTTCAGATTTAGGCTGCGCTGAGCTTCTTCTCTGACGTGAAGAACCGGCATTTCCTCCTGTAAAGTCAAAGCCTCCGTATGTCCTTCCGGCTCTTTGGGTTCCCATATTACCCATCATATCACCGAACAGCGAACTGAAAAAGTCTGAAAAACCGCTTCCGCCGAAGTCAAAGCTCTGAGCCCCGCCCTGATTAAAGTTAAAACTAAAGTTCTCAAATCCCGGAGGCGGTGTATAATCTGCCCCGCCCTGCCAGTTAGAGCCTAAGCTGTCATACCTCTGCCGCTTTGCTTTATCTGACAAAACTTCATAAGCTTCATTGATATCTTTAAATTTTTCTTCTGCCTCTTTTGTTTTATTAACATCAGGATGGTATTTACGTGCAAGCTTTCTGTATGCAGACTTTATTGCAGCTGCATCAGCATCACGGCTTACACCCAATATTTCATAATAGTCTTTATATTTCATATTTATTCCTTCATATTTCTTTATATTTTTATATTAATACAAAAAATTACAAAACTTAATAAAGTTAATCTTTTTTTAACAGTATTTGTGATAAAATACTCTCAAAGGATTTAAGAGAAATGGACATAAAAAAGATATTATTCAGAACAAGCTCAATTGATGTAGAAAAAGCACTTCCGGACGCTTTAGTGCTGTGTACAAAAGAGGGTAAAATTGAATGGGTTAATGATGCTGCTGCCGAGATTTTTGAAACTTCCAAGATGCATTTGCTTACCTCTAAAATATCTGATTTTATAGAAAATCCGATTAATTTGATAAACAGTTCTATAGCTCTGCATAAGCCGGTTATAACCAAGTTTATCGGCAAAGAAACATATTTTGACATGACTGTAAAAGAAATAGAAGAAGGGTACGTTCTGGATTTTAGAGATGCGGTTAATATACAAAATCTTAACGAGTCAGATAGTGAGATTGACACAAATAAAAACCGGTTTTTACTAAAGCTTGCAAATGATTTAAAATCACCGATTCAGTCAATAGTTGGTTTTTCTCAGGCAATGGCAGACGGTCTTGGCGGTGAAATGAACCCGCAGCAGGAAAAGTACATTAAAATCATAAATAAAAATTCTGTTGATTTAATGTATTTTATTGCAAAGCTTTTAGAATTATCTCAAACAGAATCAAGTCTAAAAGAGCCTGAAAAACGCAAGTTTGATGTTTTAGGGCTTGTGCAGGCAGTTGTAAGATTTAATGAACAATTGTTCAAAGAAAAAGATGTCAGTATCAATGTTACTGCAGAACCTGATTTTGTAAAAACAATATCTAACGATGAAGATACTATAAAACTTATTGTTCAAGATTTACTGGAAGTTATTTTAAAGGCAGTAGACATGGGAGATATAACAATTAACCTTTCTAATCCTGATGAAGAATTTATTTCATCAAAGAATCTTGCTCAGGGCAGTTATACTTTAATTACCATGTCAAGCAGCACTTTACTTTTATCGGAAAATGATCTTGAATGTATGTTTGATCCGTATAAAATTGTAAATTCAGCTAACAGAAAGAACGTTTTAAGGGCAATTATTTTAGCAAGCGTTAAAAACCTTGTACAATCTTTAAACGGAATTGTATGGGTAGAGTCTAAAATACTTAAAAATACCAGTTTTAATGTGCTGATACCAAACTAGCACATATAAGGGGAGAATATATATAAAATTTATGAGCAGCGTTGTACTGAAAAATCTCGTAAAAAGCTATGACGGTAAAAAGAACGTTATTGATAATATAAATCTGGAGATTAAAGATAAAGAGTTCATTGTTCTTGTAGGCTCTTCCGGATGCGGTAAATCAACAATTCTTCGTTTAATTTCCGGTTTGGAGGAAATTACATCAGGAGAGATTCTAATAGACGGAAAAGTTGTAAATAATGTTCATCCAAAAGACAGAGATATTGCTTTTGTATTTCAGAGTTATGCACTTTATCCTCATATGAGTGTATATGATAATATAGCATTCGGTTTAAAAATGCGAAAATACCCTAAATCTGATATTGATAAAAAGGTTAGAGAAGTTGCAAAATCTCTTAATCTGGAAGATTTGCTGGATAGAAAGCCCCGTCAGCTTTCAGGGGGACAAAGGCAAAGGGTGGCACTTGGAAGAGCAATTGTCAGAAATCCGAAAGTTTTCTTAATGGATGAGCCGCTTTCAAATCTGGACGCTAATTTAAGAGTACAAATGCGCTCTGAGATTAAAAGATTACATAATAAATTACAGACAACGTTTATATATGTAACCCACGACCAGACAGAAGCTCTCACTATGGGTGACAGAATTGTTGTTTTAGATAAAGGCAAGATTCAGCAGGCAGCTTCACCGGATGAAATTTACAACAATCCTAAAAACAAGTTTGTTGCGGGATTTATCGGGCAAATGAATTTTATCGATGTGGAAATAAAAGACGGTCATTTCGAGATTGAAGGTGTTAATTTTAAAGCTCCTCAAGGTGTCACCGGTCCTGTTATTGCTGCAATCAGAGCTGAAAAAATGACAGGCGGAGACAAGGTTATTGGTGTTAGACCGGATATTGTTGAAATGACCGGCGGAGAGCGGATTATTTACTTTGAGCTTAATAAAAATAAATGCTCTGCAAGAATACCGCTGGAGTATCCTGTTGGTGATGTTACTGAATTAAGGATCTCAGTTGAAGATATGCATTTCTTTAATAAAGAAACCGGAGAAGTTATTAAATATGAAAAAGAAGTATAAATATATTATTTTAAGTATTGTTGTATTAATGGCATTTTGTATTTCAATATGCTTTGTACCTATAAATGCAACACGTTTCATTCCGCTTATAGAAGCGCAGGTAACACGTGAATTAGGTATTAAAATACATATAGAACGCCTGATTTTGCGTCTCGGACCGTCTTTAAAAGTTAAAGCGCCTGCAGTTCACCTTATGTATGCAGACGGACAAAAATTCGGGCAGTTTTCTAATGTTAAATTCTTTATTCCATGGAGTTCTTTAATCAGAAATGACATAGTTATAAAAAGACTGAATGCAAACAAATTTATAATAAAGGCAAATTCTAATGACAAATATTTAAACGAACTTTTAAACAAGCTAAATTCAAAAGATTTCAAAGAAATTCCCGATGTAAAGCTAAAAGGCTACAGCATTTCTTATAATGATGTAAATACCGGCAAATTGTACAAAATTAACGGCTCTGAAATGGAGCTTACAAAGGTTGTAAATTATGAAAACCTTCAGGTAAAAGCAATTGGTGAATTCTCAATAAATGACAAAAAATATTTGTCTTATGATATATCGCTGCTTCCAAATATTAAACTTCCTGATAAAAAGCCTGATGTTGAGAACCTGCAGGAATTTTTGGCACAGCTTGAGGAGCTGGATTTTTATTCTGACATAATAGCAGATTTGAAATTTTATAATAACTTAAATGGAGATATGCAAATCTCCGGTCTTGTAAATATTGATAATATATCTGTACTCGATCCTGATAAAAAGTCCCCGAAAAGCTTTATATATTTAACATTTTTAGGTGACAAAATCGGAGTTTTGTCTAATATTTATGCTTCTTCTAACAAGAAAGTATATGTCGATGGGGTAATTAATAACTCTAAGAAAAAATGTGTTGATATAAAGGTTAAGACTGATGAGATAAGAATCAGCGATGTTTATAAGAAAGTAAAATTGCTGACAGATTTTTCAAAATATAAGGTTATAAGCTCTATTGACGGAAATATGAAGGCAGATTTTTCCATTAAGGGAGATATAAATAAGATTAAATCCTCGGGATTTATGAAAATTACAGATGGTTCTATTAAAGCAAGCGGGCTTGATATAAACAATATTTCATCAGACATTGATTTTTCAAACAATGTTATCAACATTACAAACGCAGTAGGTTATGTAAATAAAGCACCTATCATGGTAAAAGGCAGTATTGATAAAAATATTAACCTGGAAGTTTTAATGAATAAGGTTGAACTTAAACACCTTCTGCCATCAAATTTTGGAATAAATAGCGGTATAGCCTCTGTAGTAGCTAATATAAGCGGAACTTTAGATAATATTGCTCACAAAGAAAATATACAGATAGAAAATTTCAAATGCTCAAACGTTGCGGGGAATTTGTCTTTCTCTAACTTAAAAATTGATACTAATAAGGACAACATAGCTTATATCAGTAATATCAACATTAATACAGATAAGACCGCATTAATAAAATTGCCATTGTTAAAATTGTATATCGATCGTGACTCAATTAAAGTACCCGATACAAATATATTTATGGCAAATTCAAAACTTACGGCAAAGGCTGAGGTTACCGATTACAGCACTAAAGATTTAACTTTTAATTTCAATTTAAACGGATTTATAAATTCCAGAGACATAAAAGCAGTAAAATCAAACTTTGCAGTTTATCCCGTAAAATTCTCAGTAAACGGGAATCGCTCCGTGCAGAATATCTTAGCCCAGATGTTTATGGAAAAGGCTTTGATACTTGATGAACCTGCAATTATTAATTTCTCCTCAAAATTAGAAAATAACGGCTTAAAGATAGAAGATTTAAGTATTTCACCGTTTTCAGGGAAATTGGCAGCAGATTTTAAATCCAATTTAAAAGGACAGAAGAAACTTATAATAACAGGTAACGTTGACAATTTATCAGAACCTGTATTTAAGAATATTAGAGTTTTCATTCCGCAGCAGCTAAATGTAACATATTTTGACACAATAGCCCAGCTGAGAGGGGATGTATTTATTAACGGAAGTGCAAAGAAACCGGATATTGTAGGTCAAATTACCGCTCAGAATATAATAAATCAGTTTTTACAGCTTGCAGTTAATAACGTAACAGTAGATTTTAATAAAACTACTGCTTCAATAAACGCTCCTCAGGTAAAGATTGGTGATTCTGTTCTGGGAATTACATCAACAGTTTCTACGGATATTTCAAAAGAACTTTTGGTTAAGAATTTAAATATTAAATCTAAATTTATTAATACAGATACTTTCTTTATGTACAAAGACAGTCCGGCATTTAATTTAATGCCGCTGAGAGTTAATGAGGGAACTATATATTCTGAAAAAGTTCTTGCAAATGTGTATAATTCACCTCTACACCTGTCAGCTTTGTCTACGAATTTTGATTTGAAAGACAATGTCTTATCTTTGAAAAATATTTCTTCAGAAGTTTTCAATGGTAAACTTGCAGGTGCACTGGATTTTAATTTAAAAGACGAGCATTTTAATTCAAAAATTCAAGCAAGAGGTGTAAGTGCGGCGCCGATATTTGATTTAATCTCCACCAGAAAAGATTCTGTAAGCGGAGTTATGGATTTTGATACTAACTTATCCGGGAATTTATCATCAAAACAGTCACTTAACGGAAATATCAAATTTATAGTACATAACGGACGCATGGGAACTTTAGGGAAACTGGAGCATTTGCTATATGCACAAAACGTTATTGCGGATAACATGTTAAGAACATCGTTAAGTGTCGTTACAAAGGCTATTACTCTTAAAGATACAGGTCTCTTTAAGTATCTGAGAGGTGATATTGAACTTAAAAACGGCATTGCTGATATAAAATTCCTGCAGTCTCAGGGACCTCTGATGACATTATTTATAAAAGGTGCATACAATCCTGATACTGACTATGCAAAATTAGTTGTATTAGGAAGGCTATCAGACGAGATTATCTCCGGGCTGGGTGTATTTGGAGATTTTTCCTTTAATAAATTAATGATTATGCTTACCGGAGAAGAAAACAACTATAATATTTTACCGGAGGATTTTGAAAATTTACCGCAGCTTCCGACAAAATATACAAAAGAATTTAGAAGTGTTATTAACGGCATTGTTGATAAACCAAGTTCGGTAATTTTGTTTAACTGGATTTCTTATTCAGAAAAGTCCTACCGCCAGAAGGATGTTCCGATGACAAATCTGAGAATACCGGATTTTGTTGAAGCGCTGCCGGACTAAAACTAGTATATTTAAATGATTAGGCATACTGATGTTTTTAGTTTATAATAAATTATATGGAATTATTGAAGACAGGGCAAAAACTTAGCATTTTTTTTCAAAAGGAAGATAACCTGGTTGAAATGTCATGCACTATTTCTGCAGTAATGGACGACAGAATTGTTATTGAGCTGCCGAAGTACTTTATGAGATATATTGAATACCTTGATGTCGGCTGCAAGTTAACAGTCAAGGTTTTTTCCAAAATAGGAACAGTAGACTTTAATACAATAGTTATCACATCTCCGCTTGAGGATGATTTTTCCGTTGAGTTGGACTATAATGCAATGAAACTAACACCAAACGAGGATATACCGGTTGTTAATGCTGTCGAAACTCTCAATATTACCATGGATGATGAACGTTTCTTTAAAGTCAATACTTTCGAGATTTCAACCGAGTATTTGAAATTCTACTGTGATTATGAATTCCAACTCAATGATTCATTCAATTGTGAGTTAATTTTACCTAAAAACTATGGTATAATAAGATTTAGAGGGACAGTTATTTACATTGACCCTGTTTATGATAATGAGTTTAAAATATCTTATGCTAATATGGTAGAAGAAGATCGCCAGAATCTGCTGTATTACATGTATTTGTACACAAATAACAATAATTCTGACTAGGAAGCAATATGAAAAATTTAACAGATAGCAATACAAGCAAAAAAAGTAAGTCAAAAAATAAAATGTACGATCAAATCGAACGCTGCCGTTTGGATTTAAAGCAAGATCCTACAAATCCTGCTTTACATGTTAGGCTGGGAGACTTATATGTAAAATGGCATCTGGATATATACAGTGCCTGTCAGTATATTGACGAGGCAATTACAGAATATCAGCTTGCTATGGAATCTCTGATTGATTCGTGTGAAATCTACTATAAGTTAGGCGTTGCATTCTACCATAAAGGTGATTTAGACAAAGCTATTAACTATTTTACAATGGCATTGGAAAAAAAGAATGACTATTATGATGCGTATTATATGCTGGCAGAAACATTTGTTAAGAAAGCTCATTTTACAGATGCAATTGACGCTGCTCAAGCGGCTATACAATGTTCTTCTTTAAAATCATCAAGTGCACACTATTTGTTATGCAAGTTGTATGAGGCATCTTCCTTTAAGGATACTAAAATTAAGTTAAAAGCTTTTTATGAAAAGCTTTTGTCAATATTACTTGTCCCATTTGACAGAACTGCACGGGAAAATATTATTAAAAATATATCTTATCTGCGTTTTCTGCCTCTTTTTATAAAAGGTTTTTATGCAATTCAACTGAAGGATTACGGAAAAGCTGTTCAGTTATACAAGGATTCTATAGAAACTGCACCGGGGTTTGCTCCTCTTTATTGCGTCTTAGGTGATATATACTTATCAACCGGGTATTTTGAAGATGCAATTACCGAGTATAAAATGGCAATCTGGCTCGACCCGTTTAACATTGCAGCATACAGACATTTGTGCAGAGCCTATGAAGAGCAGGGAGATTATAATCAGGCTATAGAAGTTTATAATAAGCTTATTGCTATGGCGCCGAATATGCCGGATTTGTACTCTAATCTTGCTAATATTTACTATATTAAAGGGGAATTTGACCTTGCTATATCAAACTATCAGACAGCAATAACCTTAAATCCAAACAAATCCTGGACAAGTGTTATTGCCCAGACTATGGGATTTGTATATCAAGAAAACAAATCGGATCCTGATGCCGCAATTTCAGCTTATCAGACAGCTTATGTATTGACTCCCGACGATATTGATATTTATGTAAATTTAGGCAGTGCATTTTATGATAAAGAAGATTATAGCAATGCCCTTGCTGTGTACAGACAGGCGCTTGAACTGCAGCCGCATAATGCAAAAATTCACTGCAATCTTGGTTTCTTGTACTGGGGTAAAGGTGATACCGAAGAGGCAATTAAATCTTATGAGCTTGCAATAAAATATAATAAAAATTATGATATTGCTTATAATAACCTCGGTGTTATATATCTGGACGATTTAGGACGTGTTAACAAAGCTATTGAGTTGTTCAAAAAAGCTGTAGAATCAAATCCTAATTACGCTCTGGCACATTTTAATCTGGCAAGAGCAACCTCAATTATTGGTGACAAGGTTGAGGCAGCAAAGCTATACCAGATGGCTCAGGATATTAACAAAATAACTCAGGAAATTGACCCTAGGGATATAGCAGATAAGATAAGCGAACTTTTTGAATCTTAATTTATACCCCTTTACCTGAAATTTTCTTACATGTATAATGTAACAATACCGGAATTAAAGTATGACTGAAGAAGATAAAATTGGAATATCTCATTTAATTCAAAAAGAGTTAAACTCTTCTGATAAAATATTAAAGCCTGATTTTAACCAGAAAACAGGTCGTGAGCTTCTGGCGTTTTATTTGCAGTCAAAATTTAAACAGTTATTAGCGTATGATAATAAAGCTGCCGAACCGATTTTTATTGAGGTTCGGTATGATTTTATACAGAAATTCTCGAAAAGGCTGATTCAAAATCCTGAAAAGCGTATTATGATTGGTGTTACAGGAGAATCAGCTTCCGGCAAGTCAACTATATGTAAGGAAATCGAAAACGTTATTGAACGTTTTAATATGCCGGTGACAATTTTAACTACAGATAATTATTTCAATGATATCTCGGGCTTAATTAAGGAATATGGTACGTTTGATAATTTAAGAGATAACGGCTACGATGTAGATTCTCCAAACAGCTTCCAGCTTGATGTCTTGAAAGATGACTTAGACAAAATTTCACATGGTGAAGATATTTATTCTCCGGAATATTTGCTTAACGGAACCGGTGTTTCTGTTCCTAAGGCTAAATTTGTACCTTCTAACAAAATCGTTGTTGTAGAAGGAATGGCTTCTATGTTCGGCGATAACAAGGATATTTTCGATATAAAAGTCTATGTGGAAACTGATTTGGATATAAGAAAAGAACGTTTCCTCACAAGAGCTTATACGGAGCGTAATCAGGATTTGGAAAATGCTAAAAAACACTGGGAATATATACTGGGAGCCGGAGAAAAGTATGTAAAACCATACAGAGCTGAGGCTGATATTATAATTAACGGAGATTCTAATCTGGCTTATTTTTCGCAGATTTTAGAATATATACATACAATTACTAATAATTTTGAAGCCTAGGGTAGGGGTAAATGTAGGGGTAAAGGATTGATGGATATTACAGCAGTAAATAGCGTTTCATTTGACGGCAAGCAGAGATTTTTGTCAAAAAACGGACACGAAAACCTTAAAACAATTTTGAAAAATATTAATGCAGAAACAACAATGAAAAAGAATGATTTCTGCTGGAGTTCTGAATTTATTAAATCTGTCGCTCTAAAGAATGAAAATGTAAAAGTAATAGATGGCAGGATGTTACTGGATAAAGTTCCTCAAGAAGATCAGCTGATAAAAGAAAGTATGATTGACGTAGGCAAAACCGAACTTGTAATAGACAATAAATCAGGAGAAATTATTGACTACTATAAAAAATTCTACACCCCATGGTCTAAAGTCTTGAAAAAACTGGAGCAGGGACTGGAGACAATAAAAGAAAACCTGAATAATCCGGAGATTGTAAAAAAAGAATGGCTGGGTATGTCAGGATTTACTTCTAAAGGCGCACAAAAGCTTCAGGAAGTAAAACAAGGTAAAAAATCCAACGTAACAACCCATCTTTTATAATCAGCTTAGCACTTTTCTGCCAAATATTTAGCGAGCCCTTCACCCATTGAAAAACAGGAAGGAATTATCCTTAAAGCCGCTTGAGCTTCAAAATCTGCAGAGATACATCTTCCTATAACAAAAAGATTATCTTTTACAATCAAAGATTCTACAGGCAGCTGGTATTCATGATATACAGTTTCAAGAGTCGAGCTGTCTTTTTGGCTTGAATGCACGTCTATAGGATAATCAGATATAACAACAGGATGCTCAAACCTCTTTCCGCTTCTTAAATCCGCGGCAGAGTATACATATTTACCCTTGACTCTGTTTGAAACTCTTATACCTAAAGAGTTGGCAATAGATGAAATGTAAGCATTCTCAAACCCCGAAAAATACTTTCTGCAAAAGTTTGAGAGCCTAAGTATACTTGCACGCCCTGCTATATAAGGGTTTTTGGTATTATTAATTAGCCTCGGGCAGTTAAAAGCAATAGAATCGGGCGTTCCGGCTACAGAAAATATCTGAAAGTAGTTAGAATCCTCTTCTGTAATGACTCCATCAGCCATACCTCGTTCAAATACAGGTCTTAAAGCCCAATTCTTGTTCTTATCCCACGTATAGGCAGTAGAGAGGTATATCCTGCCGTCTACATTGCAGCTTGTTGTAACATCTCTGTCTTTATCCAGTTCCATTATCCAGCTTGAAAATTCTTTAACATTCACGCCTGACATAATAAATCTTAAATTAACAGGCTGAGATTTTTTTTCTAAAAATTCGCAATTTAATTTTTGACAAATTTTTGCATCACCTGTTGCATCTACTAAATACATCGTTTCGATAGGTAACAATAACTCATGCTCCAAAGAAAAATTATTATTTCTCTCTATCGTTACGATATATGATGATAATTTCTCTTCTATTTTTGTTATTTCAGACTCGAATAAGATTTCTACTCCAGCTTCCATAAGCATAGAATCCAGCATAATTTTGGTAAGCTCCGGATTAAACCAGCCTTTATTGCCGTCAATATAAGTAATTGCGCCGTTTATTGAATATAATTTATTATATAATGTCTCAAAAAATTCTGTATTTATTGCATTTTTAGAGGTTTTCATTGCCGGAATAACAAGAGCGGAAGTAATTGAACCGCCTAAAAAGGTGTTTTTTTCGACTAATAAAACTTTCAGACCTAATTTGGCTGCTGTATAGGCGCAAGCGCAGCCGGCAGTACCGCCGCCTGCAATTACAATATCATATTTCATCATTTTCATCTTTCTTCATACTCCTGAGTTTCATGTATTTAGAAGAGCTCATTAAGTCACTATGCCGGAATTCATACTCTCTAAATTCAATTATATCTTTTTTATCAAATGAAAGGTTTGGATCATGATAAGGAATGCCGGCTTTAGTATTACAAAGACCGATTTCATAAGGTGTAAGCGGATGTTCTATTTTGGTTTTATCTTTTGAAGCAATTGTTCCTATAATTTTATTTGTTTTTTTATGATAGATATTACCCACGTAGAATTTATTTTCAAGTAACGTATTTCTTACAAGTGCAGAGGTTGAATACGTCATTAAGAGTCCCTGCGGAGAAATTCTTTTGTAGAGTTCTGCTATAAATTCTACCGTCCACAATTGAGGCGCTTTTGTGTAAGTGAAGGCGTCCAGAAATATAAGGTCATATTCGTTGTTTAGGATCAAAATGGTCTTTCTGGCATCATCAACGTAGAAATTTATGTTAAAAAGGCTCTGGGCGGTCTTAAAATCCATCTTTTTATAACGTCTCGATAGGGTGGCATAATATATATTATGTAAGAAGGTCGATAAATTGCATCCGGAGGTCTTATTATACCCCCATTTTTGATTAAATTTAGCATACTTAATAAGAGAGTTATCAAAAAATCTCCGATTATTCTTTTCTCGTATCATTTTTTTGAGTTCTTTTGAGGGATACTCTTTTCCAAAATATTCTGAAAGATTGTTTAATAAAATATAATTTACGTAGCTATTAATTTTATACTCTTTTTCAATATGCATATTTTTAAATTTTAAATCTAAAAGTTCATTTATCTCTTTCTTATTCTTAGGCATAAATTTTGTAAGCAAATCAACAAACAAATTTCTTATTGTATAATAGCTTTCAAAGCAAGTTAAAATTTGTGGTACTGCGCTATCATATATTTCACCCGGAGTTTTTACGGTTCTAAAAAGCGGAGATAATTGCACAAGTTCATCATTAATATCTAAACAGTCAATTTGAAAAGAGTATTTTTTATTACTACTTACCGATTCGATATATGATAATAACCATTTATTTCTTCTAAATATTTTATTGATACCTATCGCAACGATATAAAACAATTTTTGGAAAATATTTTTCTTTTTAAATTTTATATTATTAATTAAAAAACTCATTAAAGCTTTTGTGTTGTATCCGATTCCGTAACAAACATCAAGAACTTTTAAATTTTCAAAATCATATATATCTAAATTGGCAGGCAGAACAAATTTTTCCCATGCTTCTGTAAGCGCGCCGAATTTAGAGTGAAAAACATCCTTCTGGGCATACGAATAAAGCCCTATAGACCCGTCTTCGGTAAAATATGGTTCATAATCCCTCATAATGCTTATTATATCAGCATTATAGCGTTACTGCAAGGACATATTTTTGACATTTTGTTTACCGGAAGTATATAATATTTATAAGAATAGAGGGCAGGATTATGAAAAAAATTGCGTATATATTGTTATTACTGGGTTTTACAACCTCTTTTGCAGCTGCACGCTCGTATGAGCCGGTACCTTCAAATGTTGATTTGCCTGCAAAGTATACTCAGGAGTATATTGACAGCATTTCAGATGAGTATAAAAAAGTTTCCAACGAACAAATTTTCCATGTTGCACTGGATATGCTAAAAGACACAACCGGAGAATTCTCCCGTAAAGCCATTTTAGGCTATAACGTAACACAATATCCGGTTCAGGTAATGTTCAAAGACTTATCGGAGATTAATGAGGCTTACTCAACCTTTGACGCAATAGGGTGGAAAAAAAGAGGCAAGCTTTATATTTACATTAATCCTAAGCATGAATACGCTCCCCCGGGTGCTTTAGCAGCTCTTTTAGCACATGAAGCAATTCATCAGGACGAATATAATTCCCTGAGCGAGGAAACTTACGCATGGACAATGGAAGCTATTGTTTGGAATGAAATTTTGAAGAAATATCCGGAATCAAATAATCTTGAATCAGCACTTGTTACAAGAGAAAATATCTTAAAACAGCTTTTAGAGAAGGGAAATTATACTAATAAATACATAAAGAAGACTGTTTTTGCAAATAACGGGTATAAAAATCTGCCGCTTACATCACCGGGATTCCAGAACCAGTAGAATTTAAATAAATTCTATAATAATCATATCCGATTCCATTTGTATATTGATTAACTCCCGTTCTTGATGTTAAATTATGTTATGAAGAAAAAGCAGATACTAATATTTATTTTGTCCGTATTAATTCTGGTAATATTTAATAAAGTTTTTTTGACAACTTTTACCAGAACAAATGCTTTTTTCGCAAATCAGGCGCTGGTTAACAGTGAAGAGATATCTCCCCAGAGACTTTTTGACAAAACCTGGAGAATTATAAGTAAAGAGTATTATGAGCCGACTTTAAATCATCAAAACTGGCTCAGATGGAAATATCGTTATCAGGATAAAATAAAGACAGACGAGGATGCAAGAGTTGCTATTGATACCATGATAGCAAGTCTTAATGAGCCTTATACGCGCTTTATGCCTAAAAAAGACTATGAAGAGCTTACTACTTCCATAACTTCCAAGATATACGGGATTGGCGTTAATATATATTCAAACGCCGGCAAAATTGAGATATTCAATGTAATGCCTTCTACTCCGGCTGATTTTGCACAGCTTAAGCAGGGAGATATTATAACAGCTATAGACGGAAAAGATACCAACGGAATGAATGTTTCAGAGGTTGCCGCGCTTGTCAGGGGTCCGGAAAACAGTGTTGTAGAACTTACGATTATGCGTGACGGGAAGAAACTTACAAAAACCTTAAAACGCAAAGAAATAAAGATTAAAAGCGTCAAAAGTTCCATTCTTGACAATCATATAGGCTATATTCAGATATTAAGCTTTATGAGCGGTTCTACGCCGAATGAATTTGTTGAAGCATTGGAAAATACTAAAAATACAGATGCGTTAATATTGGATTTACGCGGAAACACCGGTGGGCTTTTAGACAACGCTGTATTTATTGCGGACATTTTTATAAAAAGCGGAACTATTGTCGATATAATCTATAGAGACGGGTACAAAAAATCTATAAAAGCGCAGGATGAGATGATTCCGCTGGATAAGCCAATTGTTGTACTTGTTAACGGAGCAAGCGCCAGTGCAAGCGAGATTTTATCAGGAGCACTAAAAGATTACCACAGAGCAACTCTTGTCGGTAGAAAAACCTTTGGTAAAGGACTCGTGCAGAAAGTTGTGCCGCTTCCTAACCGGACAGGGGTTAATATTACAATTGCAAGATATTTGACGCCTAAAGGAACTGATATTAATGAATTAGGTATAAAACCGGATGTTGAAATAGGAAATGACTTTGATATTTTAATTGATTCGAAGCATGACATACAGCTTGAAAAAGCTAAGGATATATTGAATGGTAAAACAAGAATTAGAAGCGCTAAAAACTAAGGGACAGCTGAGAAAAATTCCGGATATACAGTCTAAAAGCGACGGGAAAATTGTAATAGCAGCAAAAGAATATATAAATTTTGCCTCAAACGATTATTTGGGCTTAAGTACAAAAGATGATTTAAGAAAAGAGTTTCTTGTACATAATGATTCTTTGCTTTCGACTGCTTCTGCAAGGCTTTTAACAGGCAGCTCTCCTGAATACAAAGAGCTTGAAGCAACTGTTGCCGGTATTTTTAATAAAGAGGCTGCATTAATCTTTAATACAGGATACCAGTGCAATTTAGGAGTTATTTCTGCCTTAATCGGGCGCGGTGATGTTGTGTTTTCCGACAAACTTAATCATGCAAGCATAATTGACGGTATGCAGCTTTCTAAGGGTGATTTTTTCAGGTATAAACACTTTGATTATGAGAATCTGGAAAAGCTTCTTGAATCAAAAAGAGGACAATACAAGCGCGCTTTAATTGTATCTGAATCTGTATTCAGCATGGATGGTGATATTGCTGATATTGATAAACTTATAGAATTAAAGAAAAAATATAACTGCCTTTTAATGATTGATGAAGCGCATGCTTTCTGTGCTGTCGGGAATACTTTAGCCGGTATTTCTTACGGCAGAGACGTTGATATTATAACGGCGACATTCGGGAAAGCTGTAGGCTCTTTCGGGGCTTTTTGTGTCTCAAATGAGGATATAATATCATATTTAATAAATAAAGCGCGTTCTTTTATATTTTCGACCTCTATTCCGCCTCTAAATATTGCCTGGTCTAACTGGCTATTAACAGAAAAAAGAGATTTTATCCTTTCTCAAAAGCAAAAACTTACGGATTTAACGGCTAATGTACATAAGCTGCTTGATGATAGAGGAATTAAAACTCCTTCAATGTCGCATATTATACCAATAATAATCGGAAGTAATGAGGATACACTTAAGTTGTCAGAGAAACTACGTTCAGAAGGATATTATATTCCTGCAATCCGCCCACCGACCGTACCTGAAGGAACTTCTAGATTAAGAATCTCTCTAACGGCTGATTGCCGGTCGGATGATTTTGTACGATTGCTTGATATAATAAATGAAAGACTTTTCGTCTAATGGAATTCAAGTCAGGGTTTTAAATGAGGGATTCTTTTGATGAATTTATTTTTAAGAAAATTTCAGCGGCTTAAAGATAAATATACAAGAAGATATGTATACAATCACATATTTCCATATAAAGCAGACTATTTTAATTCTTATTGGGACGAAATTATTAGTCTCGGCTATAATTGCGAGGTAACTGCGCGATTAGAAGACGTTTTTGGAGATAAATTCAGCCATTTTTTATTTACCTGGTCTTATGAGTATGATAGAGAGTTATTTTTAAAAGCATTAGAAGAGCTAGGCAATTTTTCGAATGAAGATTATACAGTATTACCTTGGGGCATGATACAGAACAATAGATATCAAATCGGATTTCATTCAAGATATCCTAAAAATGAGCTTTTCAACGAAGATAAATCTTTAACCCCAGCAGTATCGGCTGCTATTGAAGAATTAAAATCCAGGGTGAAGTATTTGGCAGAAAAGCTGGAAAATATTTTCAGGCAAAATAAAAAAGTTCTTTTTGTTATTAAATTAGAATATACCGGCTGCAACAAAGATATTGAGTATATAATGAAGTTAAATGAACTTATTAAGAAAAAATTTTCCTGTTCAAATCCGGAATATAAACTACTGGTAGTTATCAGCAGAAAAAACTATCCCAAGTTAGATTTATTATACGATAAATTTCCGGATAATGTTGATATTGGCGTTGTTAATGCGTTTGCGCCGGATTCTGATGTTCTTAACGGCGGGGATATTATCGGCTGGAAAAGACTTCTTAAAAAGTATATTGAATATAAATTTTAGGAACAGACATCAATCCACGCAAGAGCTGATGAATATTTGAATAATTCTTCGGGCGTAAATTCTATTGCAGAATTACTGCTTCCGCAGGCTGGAAAAACAGTCGTAAACCGCTTCAAAGACTCATCTAAATAAACTTTTACTGTATTACTAACTCCGAACGGACAAACTCCGCCGATTGCGTGTCCCGTATATTCCAAAACCTCAGCAGGAGTTAGCATTCTTGCTTTTGTATGAAAATAAGCTTTGTATTTTTTGTTATAGACCCGCACATCACCGGCGCAAACAATAAGAATACAGCCTTCTTCCTGTTTAAAGGACAGAGTTTTTGCAATTCTTGCCGGCTCAACATTCAAAGCTTTCGCTGCAAGTTCAACCGTTGCACTTGAGACATCAAATTCGAGAATCTTATCTTCCAGATTATACTTCCTAAAATACTCTCTTACTTTTTCTATGCTCATATCAACTGTAAAAATAACTCCCTGCTTTTAGTTCTTATTTCTTCATCTATTTCAAATATGTCATCAAGTGACGGTTTTTTAATAACAGTATGCTTTTCCATCATTTTTTCTACCGTGTTAATGATATCAAACAGTTTAATTTTACCTTGAAGGAATGCAAAAACAGCCTCTTCGTTTGCGGCATTCAGGCAAACTGTTGCAGAACCGCCTGTTTTTCCGGCTTTATAAGCAAGCTTAAGCGCTTTAAATTTCTCCCAATCCGGGGCTTCAAAGTCCAGCCGGGCAATTTCAGAGAAGCTGAAACTTTTTGACTTTATGCCTTCAAACCGCTCCGGATACGTAATTGCATACTGTATCGGAATATGCATACTCGGTAAGCCAAGTTGAGCTATCACACTACCGTCAACGTATTCAATAGCAGAATGCACAACACTTTGAGGATGAACGACTACTTCAATTCTGTTATAGTCCATACCAAAAAGGTGATGTGCTTCAATTACTTCCAGACCTTTGTTCATAAGGGTTGCGCTGTCTACTGTAATTTTTTTGCCCATATGCCATCTAGGGTGCGCAAGAGCCTGCTCAACAGTTGCATTTTTCATATCTTCAACTGTTTTATGCAAAAACGGTCCACCGGAGGCGGTTATTATAAGCTTGTTCACCTGAGAAATATCTTTTATGCACTGGTGAATTGCGCAGTGCTCGCTGTCTACAGGAATAATCCTGACTCCATATTCTTTAGCCATAGGCATAACAATATCACCTGCCATTACAAGAGTTTCTTTGTTAGCAAGAGCAATATCAATACCGTTTTTAATAGCTGTAATCGTAGGTTTTAGTCCGATTCTTCCTGACACGGCAACAAGAATAATATCATTTTCTTTATTTGAGCAAATTTCTTCTAAAGAAGCGTATTTTGCCCCCTCTACAGATTTATAATCGTTTGCATAAGCATATTTTGGCTTAAATTTGCGGATTTGTTCATTTAATAGCTCCGTATTGCTTCCGCCTGTTAAAGCTATAATTTCAAACTTATCGTCTAATTTTTCTATGACTTCCAGAGCCTGCCTGCCTATTGAGCCGGTTGAGCCTAAAATACTGATTTTGCGTTTCATACCTATTCAAGCTCCCTTACATAAGAAAAATACTCGTTTTTCTTGTATTTTTCGGCAGACTGTTTTATAACGTCTTTGTCCATAAATCCCATTCTGAATGCGACTTCTTCAAGGCAGGCAATTTTTATTCCCTGATTCTCTTCAATAGTCTGAATATATTGAGAAGCCTGCATTAAAGACCTGTGAGTTCCTGTATCAAGCCATGCAAAGCCACGTCCGAAGAGCTCGACATTTAATAATCCTTTTTCTAAATAAATCCGATTTAAATCCGTAATCTCTAATTCGCCTCTTGCGGAAGGTTTCAGAGATTTTGCATACTTTATAACGTCATTATTGTAGAAATACAGCCCCGTAACCGCATAATTTGACTTAGGGCTAGCCGGTTTTTCTTCTATTGATAAAGCTTTTCCGTTAGAGTCAAATTCAACAACACCAAATCTTTCAGGATCTTTTACCTGATAACCGAAAACGGTTGCATATCCTTGTTGTGCGGAATGTACAGCTTTATGGAGCATTCTGGAAAAACTCTGACCGTAAAATATATTATCTCCTAATACAAGTGCAACCGGATCATTTCCAATAAATTCCTCTCCTAGTATAAACGCCTGTGCAAGTCCGTCCGGACTCGGCTGTACTTTGTATGAGAATTTTACTCCGAACTGGGAGCCGTCACCGAGTAGTTTTTCAAAATTAGGCAAATCCTGCGGAGTAGATATGATTAAAATATCCCTGATTCCTGCAAGCATAAGTACAGAAACCGGATAATAAATCATCGGTTTATCATAAACCGGCAATAACTGCTTTGATACAACCATTGTACTCGGATAAAGCCTTGTACCGCTTCCTCCTGCTAAAACAATACCTTTCATTACTCTTCTACCCTCAAATCTATATAGTCTTTTAATGCCGCCCTCCAGTCTCTGCAAATATGGTTATTATCCATAATGCTGTAGTGCGGACGTTTTGCCGGGCGAGGAAATTCGTCCGTTGTACAAGGTTTTAGATTTACTGTCAAACCTGCTTGTGCAAATATCTCTTTTGCAAATCCGTACCAGCTTGTATAGCCGCTTCCGCAAACATGGTAAATTCCAAAAGGCTGTTTTAAGAGCTTTAGAATACCGTTTGCGAGCTCTACAGTCCATGTCGGACAGCCGATTTGATCATCAACAACTTTCAACTCCTCTTTATCTTTAAGCGAAAGCATAGTTTCAACAAAATTCTTGCCGTGATGACCGTACAGCCAGCTTGTTCTTGCTATATAAAACTTTGTACAGTGTTTTTTGACAGCTTCTTCGCCTTCAAATTTTGTTAAACCGTAGTTATTAATCGGGTTAGGATTATCCGAAGGTATATAAGGCGTCTGTTTTGATCCGTCAAAGACATAATCGGTAGAGATATAAACCATTTTAGCATCATTCTTTGCAGCAGCTTCCGCTACATTTTCCGTACCAACAGAATTAAGAAGTCTTGCATTTTCTAAATCTTCTTCCGCCTTATCTACATTAGTATAAGCTGCACAATGAACAACAATTTCAGGTTTTAAGTCAGTTATAAAGTCGCTTACAGCCTTCTTATCGGTAATATCAAGTTCATCTCTGTCAGTTTCAACAACTTCATACCCAGCATCCTCAAGAATCGGGCATAAATCCTGCCCGAGCATCCCTTTTGCTCCTGTAACCAGCACTGTCATTACACCACCGCTTTCTTAGCTTCAATACTCTTTATCCAATCCTGATTGTTTAAATACCAATCAATTGTCATTTTAATACCCTGCTCAAATGTAACAGAAGGCTTCCAGCCAAGCTCTGAAGTAATTTTGTCGTTAGAAATAGCGTATCTTCTGTCATGCCCGAGTCTATCCTGTACATATTCAATAGAAGATTTATCTTTACCCATAGCTTCAAGTATCAGATGAGTTATTTCAAGGTTTGTTTTTTCGTTATGTCCGCCTATATTGTAAACTTCTCCCAATCTACCTTTGTGAAGCACTGTATCAATTGCAGCACAATGGTCATAAACATACAGCCAGTCTCTTACATTCAGTCCGTCGCCGTATACAGGAACTTTTTCACCCCTCAAAAGCTTTGAGATAAAGAAAGGAATAAGTTTTTCCGGATACTGATAAGGTCCGTAGTTGTTAGAACATCTTGTAGTAAGTACTGGAAGCTTATAAGTCTCAAAATAAGCTCTTACAAGCATATCAGCGCTTGCTTTGCTTGCAGAATACGGGCTGTTCGGCGCAAGCGGCGTTGTTTCATAAAAATATCCTGTCTTTCCTAAAGTTCCGTAAACTTCATCCGTTGAGACCTGCAAATATCTTTCAATCCCGATTTCCTTTGAAGCCTGCAAAAGATTTAATGTACCCTGAACATTTGTTTCAATAAATATTTCAGGGTGTTTAATCGAATTATCAACATGAGATTCTGCCGCAAAGTTTACGACGCAATCCACCTCTGATATAAGCTCTCTTACAAGCTTTCTGTCACATATATTTCCGTGTACAAACCTGTAATTCGGATTGTTTTCAACATCTTTTAAGTTTGCAAGATTCCCGCAATAAGTTAATGCATCAAGGTTTATAACTTTGTAGTCAGGATATTTATTTAAAATATGCCTTACAAAGCAGCTTCCGATAAATCCTGCCCCGCCTGTTACTAATAATTTCATATAATCTCCTTTAATGTAGGTTGTTTTTTGTCTTTTTCCGATAGAATAGGCTCAAAATCAATGCCCCAATCTATATTTATGTCCTTGTCACACCACAAAACCCCGCTGTCAGCCTGCGGCGCATATTCTCCGCTGGCTTTATACAAGAGTTCAGCGGTATCTGAAAGTACCACAAAACCGTGCGCAAAACCTTCAGGAATGTAGAGCATGTGTTTATTTTCTTCCGATAATTCAACTTTTACGTATTCTCCAAAAGTCTTAGAACCTTTTCTTATGTCAACTGCGACATCATAAATACGTCCTCTTCCGCATCTTACTAATTTTGCCTGCCCGTAAGGACTCTTTTGATAATGCAAGCCTCTTAAAACCCCTTTTACAGACTTTGAGTGGTTATCCTGATTAAATTCCACATCAATTCCGTTTGCAAAAAAGTCTGATTTTTTGTAAGTTTCCATAAAAAAACCGCGGTTATCGCCGAAAACTTTAGGTTTTACAAGTATTACATCCTCAATTTTTTGTCTTTCAAATTCAAACGGCATATTCTTACTCCTTAAAAGATATTTTAACACAAATCTCTTGTTTTAAATGTAAAATACCCTTCATAATTGTAACTTGCATCTATTCCTTTCATATAAACTTCTCTGTCATTAATTTCAGAAGTTAATGCAGGTTTCAAAAGCTCCCGAATTTCAACATTCTTGATTGGACTTCTCTCCATAGCAAGTAAATAGTCATTTTGGTCTATCTTGCTCCAATCCACCACTTTGCCTAATTCCTTTTTAAAAATTAAATCAAGCCATATGCGGGTGCTTCGTCCGTTACCTTCCCGAAAAGGGTGAGCAACATTCATTTCTACATATTTTTCAATAATCTCGTCATAAGTTGTCTGAGGCATTTCATCTATATGCTTAAGCGCCTGTTCAAGATACATTACAGGAGCAAAACGAAAATTTCCTTTTGCAATATTTACATTCCTTATTTCTCCTGCAAAATAATAAATCTCATCAAAAAGGAATTTATGTATTTTGCGTAAAGAATCAAAGGTTCCGGCTTCTAAATTGTTAAGAAAACCGCTCTCAAACAGTTCCAGAGCCTTTTTTTTACTTATTTTTTCTTCTTCTCTCGCTAGTTCCGATGAATCAGTTATACCAAGCTTGTTTTCTAAAACCATACTTTACCTCAAAAGAGATTATATCATAGAAAAGTATAATATTATATATATGGTTAAATGTATCCAAACCTTATGAATGGATTTAAATTTTGTGGAGCAAGCTCCACACTACTTATGTACACATTGCTTGCACTTAAAAACAAAAAATGCGCTTGGCGCGATTCGAACGCGCGACCTATCCCTTAAAAGGGGAGTGCTCTACCTGCTGAGCTACAAGCGCATATTGTATTTAATTTTAAACCTTTTATACTTCGGCTGTGGATTAACCACAAAATTTATGTTAACAAGAACAAATTTTAGTGTCAAGGGTTTTGTTACTGTCTGATATTTCTTGTACTATTTCAGCGATTTCATCGGAAATATCGGAGTTTTCAGAGATATTTTCTCTTACCAGTTTTGCAAAATCCGCTTTCTTAAATTCATGCAGTCCTTTTTCCTTGAATATATTCTCAAGATTCTTTACTTCCGGCAAATCCTCGGATAAATCGGCATCTGAGACGGTGTTAAAGTTCTTAAAATGTGAATTTAATGTCTTGATTATAAGAGATTTTGACAGTAAGTCTTCAAATTCGCCGCATGATACAAGATGAATTTTATCTATACCACGCAATTTAGGCTTAATCTGTCGGATATTATCCTCTGCATCTTTGTCAAGAAGCAAGAATATCGGAAGCTTAAGCTCTTCTATCAGTTTGTAATACATTTTAACCACCTGATTCTTACCGCCTGCACCTATTACCTGAATACCTTTCCGATAAAAATCAAACCCGAGGAATTTAGAAAAAGCCGGAAGCAGAATTTCTTCCGTCAGACCTTCTACAAGAATAACCTTTTCTACAGGAAATTTGAGCAAATGCTCCTCTCTTGCCTGCTTTAAATTCCAATCCACTTTAAGACTCGTTAGCCATTTTAAATTTACCGGCGCAGAATCATCTATTAAATCTAATGCGCCATAATAATTCAGTCTATTATCCAACAATTCTTTTGTATAATCATCATTTATAAAAACAGAATTTTCGTATTCATATAATTTTCTGTTAATTTCAAAATTGTTACAATTCTTTTCAATTGAACCGTTAAAAATTTCTTCCGTATAATATTTGAGTTCGGCAGGATTAATTGATAATAATTCGCTTTTTTTTAGCTTAGGTTCAATTAAATTTGATAAAATAATATCACTAAATACCCGAAAATATTTTTCTTTTGTAAATTTAAATCTGGTAAGCCTGTCTAAAGATATAATAATTTGTTCTTGTGTTAATTTTTTATACTTCATTAAAATAATTATATTATATCCGGTTGTAAAATTTTGTAACAATTATTATGTAAAGAATTGTAAATTTTTTCTCAAAAAAAAGAAATTTTTGCCAGTAAATATGCTTTATATATATAAGAGTATAAAAAAATTACGGAGACGGTACAAAAAATGGCTTTCTTGTTATTACTACATGAAAAAATGAGGCTGAGACGTCAGGTCAACAAACTGACGTTGAAACAGCTGCGCTACGGCAACCGTCTTGACCGTATGACTAAGAATATTGAAAGAGTACAAAAAATGTACTCTAGTAAGCAATCTCAATTACAAAAGATGGCTCAGATGATGCAGTCTCAAGCTACTGTATTCTTCCAGAATGCAATGGGATTAGGAATGCAAAATCAGGCATTTAATCCTTGGAATATGAATGGCGGCGGTATGACCTCATTTGTCCTTAATCAAATGGGGGCAATGTTAGCCAGCGGTAAAATGAGAGTTAATCCTACAGCTGATAATAAAGAAGGTACAGCCGTAAAAATTGAGCCTGATGTATTCCAGCAAATGTTACAAGATTATTATACTACTGGATTGAAAGAAAATGTTGATGCAGATGGTAAAGGGCTTGGTACATATGGTACTAATGGATATTCAAAAGACCTAAAAGCTGCATTTATGATGGCAATGCAGGCTGCACAGCAGAACCAGTCGCAGGCTCAAATGATGTGCCAGCAGATGAGTCAAAATTATCAGAACAACATATCTATCTGGTTAGAAGCAGCACAATCACAATTAGAAGCAGAGCAGGATGCAGCACTTGCACCATTAGAGATGGAACAGACAGATATGGAACTCGAAAAAGATTCTGTAGAAACACAACTTGCATACGCAAAGGAAAGATTAAAGAATATCGAACAGGCTTGCAGCGAAGAAACCCAGAATGCAGCACCGAAGTTCGGACTCGGTTAATAATTATAATACATATCCAAAAAGGGCGGCTAAAATTCACAGCCGCCCTTTATTATTGGCTGATAGCACACACCTCCCAAGTTGGGGAGGTCGCAGTTGTGCGAGCATGAGCGAGCTACAAATGCGGGCGGGGTTTAACATTACTGATAATCCCCTTCCTAGCCTTCCCCAACTGGGGAAGGAATATGCTAAGTCGTTCGATTAGCAGTCAAGTATGTTAAAATATTGATATGGACACCAAAATACAAAAAATCAGAGAACTAAGAAATAACATGACAATTCAAGAACGAAAACTCTGGCAGGTTTTACGAAAAAGGAATATAAATAATTGCCGTTTTCGGCGTCAATACCCAATTGGAAACTATATAGCTGATTTTGTTTGTAGAGAAAAGAAGCTTGTAATAGAAATCGACGGCGGACAGCATAATGAACCTGAAACAATAAAATATGATGAAGATAGAACGCGCTACATTGAATCAAAGGGATATAAAGTAATAAGATTTTGGAATAATGATATAGATAATAACTTAGATGGTGTTTATTTAGAAATATTAAAAGTATTGAATGCTACTTGATTTAACATTCCAAAAAAGATGGAAGACAACCCCGCCCCAGTTGGGGAGGGTAGAATTTCTTAACGAGCTCTTGCGAGTTTAGAAATTCGGGAGGGGTTTAGTTTTATTGATTATTAAGGATAAATCCCCATCCTAACCTTCCCCAACCGGGGAAGGAACACGCGCTGTCATTCAATTGACGCATTTTTTCATCCGTAATAAGCGAGGGAAAACGCTCTGTTGTTCAATTCATGTTACACCCAATGAGCGCTGTGGCATCTGCCCCCCTTGCGGGGGAAGTGACCGGAGGTCAAAAGGGGGTATGGGAGGAAACGGTTTATGTAAATTGACAGCCCCTCACCCGAATTTCTAAGTTTCGCCCTAGCTCAACTTGAAATTCTTCCCTGTCTTGGATTTGCTCCACGCTCACGGAGTTTTATCATCGGAGCAAAGCTCCTGCCGGCTCAATCCGCTCGCTATCCGGACTAACTCTCTGACGTTCGTGTCGTCCGTCCGCAAATCCGCTCTCCCACAAGGGGCGAGGGAAAAAGCGCTGCCATTCTATGATTTAAAATTTATTAAACCTCAAGCGGCTGATCAAGTGAACGAATGGAAACATCAACTTCATTAGGGAAAAATTGCTTCATATGGTTAACCAGATCGTTTGTTGAATTTACCCAGAATGTCGGCGAAGTAAGAATTTTTGTACTGTAACCATCTGTAGGCGGGAGTTTAAACATAACCGGGTCATCCCCGTGGTGCTTCGCAAGAATATTCTTAATGCCGCATAGCTCTTCATACTTAACATCCTTTTTGAGACTCAGAGTCACAATATTTGAATTTTCTACAGATTTTACGTTCTCTATAAGAACGCTAACCTGCCCTTCTTCTCCTCTATGCTGGACTCTGCCGGTAATTACCACTTTGTTATCCTGCTGGAGAAGGTCTCCAAATTCCAAAAGTTTTTTGTGGAAGCATACACAATCAACTTTTCCGGTCAAATCTTCCAAAGTTACAAACCGCAAGAACTTTGTCGGGTCTTTTTTTGTAGGAATTTGTCTTGTCGCCGTAACAAGCCCGCAGATAGTAACTTCGTCCTCCTCTTTGACTCCGGCAAGTTCTGAAACCCTATGTGTCATAAGAAACTGCATTTTGTCTCTTATCGAAAAGAGAGGATGAGAGGTTACGTAAAATCCTAAGAATTCTTTTTCAAACTGCTGAATTTCTTTGTCAGTATATTCTGCATCGCTCCCTATAAGCTGATACTGGGCGTTTGAAAAATCATCATCAGCGCCCATTGCCGCAAATAGGCTTACCTGTCCCATGGCGCGGTCTTTTGCTTCTTTTGAAGTTACATCAAGAATGTGTTCAATATTGTCGAAAAGCTGCTTTCGACTCTTTTCAATATTAGAAAAAGCTCCTGCTTTTATAAGCCCTTCAAGGGATTTTTTGTTAACAAATTTAGCATCTACACGTTTGCAGAAATCAAATATACTCTTAAATTCCCCGTTTGCTTCACGCTCTTTGATAATAGCCTCAACAACAGGTTCTCCGACCTGTTTGATAGCTGCAAGCCCGAATCTTATGTTGTCTCCATCCGGCGCATACTCAAGGTAAGAGTGATTAATATCCGGAGGTAATACCTTAATACCGTACTTTTGCGCCTCTTCAATATATAATTGTGTCTGGTCTTTGTTATCAGAAACGCTGGAAAGAAGTGCCGATAGGTATTCAACAGGATAATGGCATTTCAAATACGCTGTCTGGTAAGCAACAAAAGCGTAAGCAGCAGAGTGAGACCTGTTGAAGCAGTATGAAGCGAACGCTTCAATTTGTTCAAACAATGTTGCAGCATCTTCAGGCTTCATATCATGCCTTGTAGAAGCAAGTTCAATGAATTTACCCTTTTGCTTCTGCATTTCTTCGACTTTTTTCTTACCCATCATACGGCGGACAATATCAGCTTCGCCGAGTGTATAATCGGCAAGGGTCTGGAATACCTGCATAATCTGCTCTTGATAAACAATTGTTCCGTATGTATCTTTAAGAATCGGCTCAAGAAGAGGGTGAGCGTATGTAACCTTCTTTAAACCGTGTTTTCTTGCGACAAACTCATCAACCATACCTGAGCCTAACGGACCCGGGCGGAAGAGCGCAACAAGAGCGCCTAAATCTTCAAATACGTCAGGTTTCAGCCTCTTAACAAGGTTAATCATACCCTGTGATTCAAGCTGGAATACACCGACAGTCTCGCCTCTTACAAGCATTTTATATGTTTCTTTATCATCCAGAGGAATGTTGTTAATATCGATATCAACTCCTCTGTACTTTTTGACCATATCAACTGTCTTATAAATCATTGTAAGGTTTCTTAAGCCCAGAAAGTCCATTTTTAAAAGAGAAAGAACTTCCGTTACCTCATGCGGAGGGTAACCTGTCTGTACAATACCGTCTTTTGAAGGCTGTACCGGAATTATTGTATCTAACGGCGCATGAGAAATAATTACACCCGCAGCGTGAGTACCGGTACCGCATTTTAAGCCTTCTATAGCTATAGACATATCAATAAGTTTCTTAAATCCGATTGTTTTACCTGTTTCCGGATTTAAGATTTGATAATCTTCATCATAAAGCTTTCTAAGCTCCGAGCCTTCCACCTGAATAGCGTCTTTTATCCATTTTGCTTTAGGATTAGTCGCCTGAGCAAGTTCTATTGCCGGCTCTATTAAGCCTGAAAGTCTGTTACTTTCAGTAAACGGAACTTTTAAAATTCTTGCAACACCTTTAAATGCAGCTTTCGGCGCATAAGTCGAGAAGGTAATAATCTGACAGACTCTGTCCTCGCCATATTTTTGGGTAACATAATCAATTACCTGACGGCGTTTTTCAATACAAAAGTCGATATCAATATCGGGCATTGTAAAACGTTCTTCATTCAAGAATCTTTCAAACAACAGATGGTGTTTAATAGGGTCAAGATCTGTTATTTGAAGAGCATACGCTACTACACTTCCTGCAGCCGAACCTCTTCCCGGACCAACCGGTATATTGTGGGTCTTTGCATAATGGATAAAATCCCATGTAATAAGGAAATACGCTGCAAATCCCATTTTATTGATTACAGAAAGTTCATAATCCACACGCTTCTTAAGTTCATCAGACACTTCTCCGTATCGCTGCTTTAAACCTTCATATACAATATGTTCAAGATAACTTTCGTTTGTATACCCTTCCGGAACTTCATAATGCGGAAGCGGAGCGTTTCCGAGTTCGATTTCTATATGGCATTTTGCTGCGGCATCTTCAGTATTTTGTACGCACTCCTCAAACATAGCGTCATCCATCCACGAAAAGGCTTTTCGCATTTCTTCTTTAGACTTTATATAAAACTCGTTGTTCGGGAAATGGAATCGGTTCGGATCATCCTTATCAGCGTTCGTCTGCAAGCAAAGCAGAGTATCCTGAGCATCTGCATCCTCCCGCTTCAAATAGTGAGAGTCATTTGTGATAATCATTTTTATATCAAGTTCACGTGCAATTTTGATTAAATCAGGGTTTGTTCGTTTTTGCTCATCTAGATTATGGTCTTGAAGCTCGATATAATAATCATCGCCAAATAATTCCTTGTAGCGTTGGGCAGTCTCTTTTGCTTTATTATAATCACCTTTCAAAAGGTTTTGTAAGACTTCTCCACCCAAGCAGGCAGAAGCACACAACAAACCTTCATGGTGTTCTTTTAACAGTTCAAAATTAATTCTCGGCTTATAGTAAAACCCCTCACACCACGCCGTTGAAACAAGTTTGATAAGGTTTTTATATCCGACAGCATCTTTACATATCAAAATCAAGTGATAAAGCGGGTTATTAGCTGCATCGTGTACATGTATGTCTCCGTCATGTACATAAAACTCACACCCGATAAGCGGGTTAATTCCGGCTTCTTTTGCTTTTTCATAAAACTCAATAGCTGAATACATTACACCGTGGTCTGTTACGGCAATTGCCGGAAGTTCATTTTCCTTAGCATAATTGACCAGATCCCCTATTCTAATTGTTCCGTCAAGGAGTGAAAACTCCGAGTGGATATGTAAAGGTATAAATTTTGCCATAACTTAAAATTACCACATAAACGTATTAAGGATTGTAAAATTATTTATCTGTTTTATCGACCAGAATATATTTTCTTCCGCTGTCTATAATCTTATAATTCAATAGCCTGACCTCATCATCAATATGTTTTTTAGGTATTATTACAAGATTATCCTTTATCAATAAAGCTTTTTTCAGGTCTTCTATATCAAAAGTAAGCCCGTAAACAACGGGTTTTCCGTCATCACCATAGTAATTAAGAGAATACTTGTTCCAAAATTTATATGTTGTGAGAGCTTTATTATGCTCGTCTGCGTATTTTGCGAACCTTAATAAATCATTCTGTCCGAATTTGTAGTCGATTTCAAAGAAGATTTCTGTTCCAAAAGCTGACAGAAGAAGCATTAGAAATACATAAGTAAAGAATACTCTTCCGTATTTTTCAATTTTTGCAAAATAAATAGAAAATGAACCGGCTACAAATAAAAGCACTATACACATAGGCTTTGCAGTTGAAATGTCATTATTCAACTGTTTTGGTAAATACAAAGGTGTAAATATTGCAATAATTGAAGCGATTATAAAAATAGCACCTATTACATAAACCGTTTTGTTTATAAACCTGCTGTATTCGCCTTTTTCTATATAATTTGTCCAAATATAGCCGCCAAGACAGCCGAGAGAACCGTAAATCGGGAGTATATAAGTAATCAGTTTTGTATCCGAAGATGAGAAAAACAAAAGTATAAACAATGCAATAATACCATTGTATACCATAAATTGCTGCGGAATTGTAAGGTTTTTAAACTTGAAATCTTTCTTTTGTATTTTTCTTATTAACACAACTAGTGTTGATATTATCCACGGGAAAAATCCCCATAGTAATGTAAGAATATAGAAGTAAAAAGGCTGCTCACGCCCGAGAACATTCCCGCCGATGAATCTTTCTACATGGTGTTTCATAATATATTCGTTAAAAAATAACGGATCATGCAGCTCCAGCATTGTTATATGCCACGGAAGAGTTATTAATAAAAAGATAATCATTCCGACAATAAAATATTGCGGTTTAAAAATTTCTTTAAATTTCTTCGAAAAAATGGCTATGAAAAACATTGACCCGAATGGAACAACAAATCCCGGAATACCTTTTGCCATAACTGCAAGCCCTGAGAAGAAATAAAACAGCCACCAGAAGTATTTTTTGTTCTTTTCTTCACAGAAATTAGTATACATACCGAAACAAAGAGAAAACCAAACGCAGGTAGAAACAACAATATCTAAAATAGCGAATTTTGCTAAGATAAGAAATTCCATAGAAGTTGCCTGAATAAGAGCAGCTACAACACCGTAGGTTCTTGATACAAGCTTTCTTCCCATAAAGTAAGTCAAAAAGCAGGATAATGTTCCATATAATGCAACCGGAAAACGTGCCGTAAATTCGTTAATTTTTCCAAAAATTGCAAAAGATAAGCATTCGCCCCAGAAATAAAGAGGCGGTTTTTCAAAGAAATACTGGTGGTTCAAGTAAAGTGTAAGGAAATTCTTTGACCTGAACATATCCTCTGCCATTGAAACATATCGTGTTTCATCAACATCCATAAGTGCATAAGCCCAGATATTGTGGAAAAATATAAAATAGAATAATAAGCATAACCCGAGAATTGTAAATAATTCAGGGTGCTTGGTAACAAACTCTCTAATTTTTAACATAAAAACCTCTCCGTTTAAGCTTTAGTTTAGCATAAACAAAAGTAAATTTTTAGGTTATATAATATCCATGAGGTTCAATAGAAATTCCGTGAGCGTGGAGCACATCCAAGACAGGGTAAAATTTCAAGTTGAGCTTAAGCGAAACTTAGAAATTCGGGTGAGGGGCTGTCAATTTACATAAACCGTTTCCTCCCATACCCCCCCCTTCGACCTCCGGTCACTTCCCCCGCAAGGGGGGCAGATGCCGCGGCGCTCATTGGGTGTAACATGAATTGAACAACAGAGCGTTTTCCCTCGCTTATTGCGGATGAAAAAATGCGTCAATTGAACGACAACGAATCTCCCCTCGCCCCTTTGGGGAGAG
>CASFPS010000022.1 GCA_949296355.1 uncultured bacterium
TATTTAATAATATTAAAAAAGGGGCGCGGCGTTGCCGCGCCCCTTGGTTTAATAGCTTTTTTATTACCCCATTTAATTAAGCTTTTTCAAAAACGATTTCATCGTCTTTTGAATCGATTTTTATCTTATCTCCGTCAATGAATTTTTGAGCAAGAAGCAATTTAGAAAGAGGATTTTCGACCATCTGCATAATCACCCTCTTAAGCGGTCTTGCACCGTATACAGGATTGAAACCTCTTCTTGCAAGAAGCTCTTTAGCTTCATCTGTTATTTCAAATGTTATATTCTTATCAGCAAGAAGTTTTCTCAAATGCTCCATCTGAATATCTACAATTGAAGATAATTGCTGCATTGTAAGAGCCTTGAAGAAAATAGTTTCATCAACCCTGTTAAGGAATTCCGGTTTAAACCGTTCTCTCATAACTGCCATGACTTTTTCTTTTGTCTCATCAAAGTTTCCGCCGGCATTATTGATAGAATCCTCAAGAATTATGTCGCTTCCGATGTTGCTTGTCATAATAATAACAGTGTTTTTAAAGTCAACCGTTCTGCCCTTAGAATCTGTCAAACGCCCGTCATCAAAGATTTGCAGCATCAGGTTGAATACATCCGGATGAGCTTTTTCAATTTCATCAAACAGAACGACAGAATAAGGTTTGCGTCTTACAGCTTCTGTTAACTGCCCGCCTTCTTCGTAACCGACATATCCAGGAGGAGCCCCGACAAGTCTTGCAACGTTATGTTTTTCCATATATTCTGACATATCAATTCTTATGATTGCATCTTCATCGTTGAACAGAAATTCTGCAAGAGTTTTGGCAAGTTCAGTCTTACCAACGCCAGTCGGACCTAAGAAAATAAATGTACCTATTGGGCGTTTCGGGTCTTTTAAACCTGAACGTGCACGTCTGATTGCATCAGATACTGTTTCAACCGCTTCATCCTGACCGATTAAACGCTTATGCAGAACATCTTCCATTCTCAGAAGCTTTTGCATTTCACTCTCAACCAGTCTATTTACAGGAATTCCCGTCCATTTGCTTACGATTTGGGCTATATCATCGCCGTCAATTTCTTCTTTAAGAAGCTGGTTTTCGCTTTTTTCTTTACCCTGAATTGACTGCAATTTCTTTTCAAGTTCCATTAATTTGCCGTACTTGAGCTCTGCCGCTGTCTGCAAATCAGTGTTACGTTCGGCTTCCGCAATCTTTGTTTTAACCTGATCTATCTCATCTTTTATTGCGGCTTCGCCGGTAATTGAATTCTTTTCGACTTCCCACTGGGCTTTGAGTTTGGAAATTTTGCTTTCCAAATCATCAATCTCGGAAGTCAATTTGTCAATTTTGGCAATACATTCAGGCGAAGTTTCTTTCTTCAAAGCTTCTCTTTCGATTTCAAGCTGAATCTTCTGCCTCATCATAACATCAATTTCTTCCGGCATAGAATCAATTTCTATACGGAGAGCGGAAGCAGCTTCATCTATTAAGTCAATTGCCTTATCCGGAAGGAATCTGTCTGTAATATATCTGTCAGACAATTGCGCCGCAGCAATCAGTGCACTGTCTAAGATTCTTACTCCGTGGTGAACTTCATATTTTTCTTTCAAGCCTCTTAAGATTGAAATAGTATCCTCAACAGACGGCTCGTCAACAATTACCGGCTGGAAACGACGTTCAAGAGCAGGGTCTTTTTCAATGTATTTACGGTACTCGTTAATAGTTGTAGCCCCGATTGTTCTTAATTCACCTCTTGCAAGCATAGGTTTTAAGAGGTTTCCGGCATCCATAGAACCTTCTGTTGCGCCTGCTCCTACTACCGTATGCAATTCATCAATGAACATTACAATCTCGCCGTTTGATTCCTGAACCTCTTTTAATACGGCTTTCAAACGCTCCTCAAATTCGCCTCTGAATTTAGCGCCCGCAACAAGTGCGCCTAAATCAAGAGAAATAAGTTTAACATTCTTCAAGCTTTCAGGAACATCTCCTCTTATAATTCTCTGGGCTAAACCTTCTACTATGGCGGTTTTACCGACACCCGGCTCACCTATTAGTACAGGGTTATTTTTTGTTCTTCTGTTTAAGACCTGTATAATACGTCTTACTTCTTCATCACGCCCGATTACAGGGTCTAATTTCCCTTTACGGGCTCTTTCTGTAAGGTCGGTTGAATATTTTTCAAGCGCCTTCATGTTTTCTTCTGCATTTTTATTATCCACTTTTTTGTTACCTCTAATCTTTCTCATTGCGTTCAAAACCGAGTTAGTATCAACACCATGGCGTTTCAGTAAATCTTTGATAAACGAACCCTCAAGTTTTGTCATTGCAATTAATATACATTCAATTCCTATAAAATCATCCTTCAGACTTTCAGCTTCCTGCGTTGCAATCTCAAGAAGAGCGTTTGTATCACGGGAGAGGAAAACCTGCTGACCTGCAGTTACACCGGATAGCGTCGGATATTCCTTAATCCTTGCAACAATTGCGTTAATAAAGTTCTGATTCAAGAGTTTCAACTCTTCCAAGTAATCCTTTGAAATTCCTTTATCCTCAATCATTGCCATAACAATGTGTTCCGGCTGAACCTCGGAATTTTTATAGTAATCTTTTTTAGCGTTTGCAGCAAATATAATTTCCTGCGAATAGTTTGTAAATTTTTCAAAATTAATCATAATAGCTTAAACTCCGTTTGGGAAAATAATATTTTATTACCCCGCTAATTTTATTTTAATGTTATTTTTGAAAAATCAAGATTTTTTAATGATTAATTAATAATTTGTATTATTGATAGGCAAGTATGCCCGATTAATTCGCTATAGACAGGAGAAATGCAGGTTGGGTGAAATCCAAACTCTTTTATATCGGTGGGAACGCTGACGCTTTTTCCACCATACATCGACTTATACAATGGTTGTGGAGCTTGCTCCACACTACTGCACTACCATATTTTCATAAAAACGATATCTAACAGTGGCGAAGCCCTCCCGAGCGTTTTTTAGCGAGGGGCGATGTGCGGGCTTTGCCCGTAACAGCTATTTAATCCTATGCTCGTATGAGCATTCAAAACAACAAAGTTTCTTCTTTTTTGCTTCGTTTTTTCTTCTTAGTTTTTCAAAGAAGAAAAAATGAAGATATATAAAAAAAATTAGTAGTGTGGAGCTTGCTCCGCAACCATTGTTTAAATTTTTGTCGGGCTAAAACCTGACCTATTACTTTCAAATTTTGCGTCATTGCGAGGGTACAGTTGAGACAGTGAGCGTTCCCACCATTATTTATTTAAAACAATAAAAATACAAAATTGTACATTTTATACAAAAATGCTAAAATTAACGTATGAAGATTTGTTTTATTCCTATTGATAACCGCCCTGTCTGTTACAATCTTGCTAAAGACATTGCATCTATTGATGAAAATATAGAGCTTTTTATTCCTCCGCGTGAATTTCTCGGGGATTTGAAGAAAAATGCAGGGGTAAATGAGATTTTAGAATGGCTTGAGAACTTACCGGCTTGTGATGCTATGGTTCTTTCTCTTGATACAATTGCGTACGGCGGTTTAATCCCCTCCCGCCGCGGGGTAAATGACAAGGGAATTATAGAAAACTATGATGATATAAAGCGAAGAGTCGAACGCTTAAAGCCATTGCTGGAAGGCAGAAAAGTCTACGCTTTTTCAAGCATAATGCGAATTTCAAACAATAATTACAATGAAGAAGAAAAAGAGTACTGGAAGGACTGGGGAAAAAAGATTTTTGAGTATTCCTTCAGCGGTTTTAATGACGGGATTCCGTCGGAAATCTTGGAAGATTATCTTGAAACACGCAGACGCAATTTTGAGATTAACAAATTGTATCTTGAATGGCAAAAAGAAGGAATATTTGACACTTTGATTTTCTCAAAAGATGATTGTGCTCCAAAAGGTTTCAATGTCGAAGAGGCGTATGAGCTTGAACGCCTCGGTGGGAAAACAAAAACCGGCGCGGATGAGATTCCGCTTACGCTTCTTGCACGGGCAATTGAAAAAAATATAAAAGTTTTTGTTGAATATACAGAACCAGAATATAAGAATTGTATCTCAAACTACGAGGACGTTTCGATTGAAAAATCTCTCCTCGGTCAGCTTGAACTAGCGGGCTTCACTGCTGTTACATCCCCAAAAGACGCCGATATTATTCTTGTAGTTAATAATTTTATCGAAAAACAAGGCGAACTTGTTATGGGATGGGATACAGAGCCATACAATAAAATATTTACCCCTCCTCCTGACAAACCTTATGCAATTGCTGATGTAAGATTCGCTAACGGAGCGGATAACGCTTTTGTAAACCAGCTTCTGCCTAAAATTGATTTAAATAATTTTTACGGATACTCGGGTTGGAACACTTCCGCAAATAGTCTTGGAAGTCTGCTTGCTTCAGTAAAGATAAGATGGAACGCAAAAAAATTCAATACATCAGCTTTTAAGAAATTACAGATGATAAGATTTCTGGATGACTGGGCTTATCAGGCAAATGTAAGAGGAATAATAGCTTCACCTTGCAATATAAAAGAATTAATGAAGCCTTATGAAAAAACATTGGCTGAAATCTTTTTGCCTGAAGAGAGTGAAGAATTTTCTTATTCTTTTCCGTGGAACCGAAAATTTGAAGTGGAAATAAATTAATTATTAATCTTGCGAAACTTCTTCTGTATCGTCAACTGATTCTGTACTTATATGTTCTTCGTCATCTTCTTTCATCTTAAATACAAGATAGAAATCCTCTCCAACTTTTATATCAAGCTGTTCACCCTCGCTTATTATAGATAACGGAGATGATTCATACGCATTTGTAACACCGGATTTCAATCTGTTATCCTGCTCATTCTTTACAACACCTTCGCCAAATGAATAAGCTATAGAAAGACCTTTTATAAAATAGTTACCTACTGCTAAAGCTGCAGTCTTCATAACTTTAAACGGCGGTATTTTTTTTAATTCTTCTTTTGACAATACAAATTTTGAATATTTACCGTAAATTTCTTCTTCTATCTTTACAGTATTATTATCACCGTCTATATAATACAAAGGCTGTACAAAGAAAGAAGCATTTCTCTTTCCTCTTTTCGGCTCGATTACTTTTATTACTTTACAGTGCAGTGTTGAATTTACTCCCAAATTATACTTTCCCAGCTCGGTCGCCTCAACAACTCTTACATCCAGACTATCAGAAGGCTTGTCTGTCTTAAATTCATTTATTGCAATAACCTTCATTTGAACTGCTGCAAATGCCGCTGTCATTTGAAACAATAAGCAAGCCAAGAGCAAAACAAGTTTCCTTCTCATATAAAACTCCTATATTAATCTGTTCTTCTGCAAATTATCAACAATATCTTTTATTGCAAGTTTTGTTTTTTGAATAAATTCATCAGGACTCTCAGATTCCATTTTAGCTTGCAGGACTTGTAATATACCAGCCTGCATATACTGGTACATCAGAGGACTTTTCACTATTGATGATACAAGAGCAGGGGAAAACACGCCCTTTGACAAAACTGATATTACATTATTAATCAAATGCAGTTCTTCTTTAGCCCACTCTTCTGTTTTAAACTTGAATCTCTGAACCTCTCCAAGAATAAACGGCGTTCCCATTGAAGAGAAAAGCAGAGGAATTTCGTCAAAACAGATATTTTTCATACCTTCAATCTTTGCGCCGAAACTTGTTGTATTATAAATTTCATCAAATCCTAAATCTTTTATTAATGTTTCAAAATGCTGGATAAAAGCTGCATAATCTTCTCTTGTATTAACAAGTTCACCTGTCACTGATTTTACTTTTACAACGTTCTTTTTAACATTTGCAACAACTATCTGATTATCAGTAACCTTATTCATCACCTCGCCGGTAGAATAAATTACATCATCCTTAAATGCCATATCAAGTCCGGCAAATATAATTTTGCTAAACCCTAGCTGAACCGCAGCAACCAGAGCCAGAGTTGTTGCGGAACCGCCGCTTTCGTATGCGGTAATATCATTATATTCAGCCAGTTTCTTCACAACGATATCATTCTGAGAAAACGAGATGAAAATGCGTTTAAAATTCTTTGTAAATAGAACACTATCGGATTTTATATCCATTATGCAATTTGTCTTTGCACAAATATCTTCAAGTCCGGCAAGCGTCGGCTCAATTTTGCACGCATCCAGACATACGGTAAAATCAGGAACAATTCCGTTTGCATCAAGAACTCTCAATACTTTGTTTACGGCAAAAATAACAAATTTATCCCTGTTTGCTTTAATTTTTTCAATATTTTCATTCAGCGAAGGACCTGCTGCAAGGATAAGAGCAGTCTGACCGCTGAATTTGTCCTTTAAATCTGAAAGTTTATAGGCATTAGCACTGTTTACGGCATTGATATTTCTCAAAGTATTTAGAAGCCATACTTTTGAAAACTTTGTTATTGTATTAATATCAACCATTTTGCTTCTGCAGGTTTCATAAACTTTCTGGGTAAGCTCCAGAAGTTCCTGACTTTTTACAACCGCATAATTCTTCAAATACACAACTTCAACTTTGTCTTTTGTAATGTATATCTCGGAAAGTTTTCTCATTAATTCGTCAAGTTTATCCGTTATATATATTCTGCCGCTTGCAAGGTGTTCAGAAATATCAACGTTATGCAGAACAAAGTGCAAAACTTTTATATCAGGTTCATAAATAAATATTTTGGACGGATACATATTGTAAACCTCATCCAGCAAATAACAAAGCCCGATACCAAAAGTAATTATTATATCATTTTTGTCCATCGGATTTTTAATTGAGGATTGGAGCATATCCTTAACCGCCTGACGCGGATTATTCAAATCATCAAAAGGAACATCATTTTTCATTAAAAGATAGTCATTAGAAGGAGTCATACAGTAAGACATATCTTTGCTCGACTCTTCTATAGTAATCTTTTCTAATCTTGATTTCAAACCCGGATTATCTAAAAACTCTAAATTCCTGTTATACATACAAAATCCTTTTTGATGTCATAATCTAAAAATACCATAATTTTAGGGTAATGTAAAGATTAAAGCTTGTTCTTTTCGTATCTGGCGTCTACATTAGCCTCAAATTGCCTGAAAATATCGTTTCCTACAAGCTGTTCAAGCCGTGAACGCTTCTCAAAAAAGCTGCCTCTTGCTTTTACCTGCTCATCAAGAGCTTCCCTGTAAAAAGTATCTGTAATCAATATAACTTCTTTCGACAGGTTTTGAGCTTTTTTATAATTATTGTATCTCTCCTGAACCATGCCTGTAGTCATATCATAGAGCTGTCTTGCGGTCATATAATCATAGTACATATCAACAACCTTCTGCTGGAGCTCGTCCACTTTTCTTACAAGAATAATCATGTCTGCATCTGTGACCTGCGAATACTTGTAATTAAGTTCTTTTTCATCCTGAGACATAATCCCGAGAGTATTTCCCCCGATTAAAGCAGCGCTTGCCAGTACAGGGTTTCCTGTTCCTGCACCGAGAAAAGTCGACATGCCGGCAATAGTTGTTAAAACTTTTTTAACTGCGCTTTGATCAGGCTTATCCTTATCCGGATTTGACAGCTTATAAATAGCAAATTTTATGGTATCGCTTCTGGTTGCCGCACCCTGCCAGAGAAGGGATAAATCTTCCATCATCTCGTTATAATCTATCTCAATCGATTTTGAGACCTCAAGAGCCATTTTTTTTATGCTCAAATCCGCATAAGTCAATGATTCTTTTGAGCCGATCTCATCTTTTACAACCGCAGGCTTAATTTCCGGCTTTCCGGTGACATCTATTTTGTTTTCAGGGGAATCTGTTGTTCCGAGTCTGAAAAACGCATCTTTAGGTGAAGTTACGTCATCAAGCTTTACTTCTGCCAAAACAGGAAGAACAGAGAGTAACATAAGTAAAAAAGCGGCTGTAATTTTATTTTTTACCATTTTTCTTATCTCCCTTTCCTCCGTCATCTTTGTACAAAACCGAGTTAAAATCATACTGGTATAATTCAAGAGAATCAACAACTTTTTTACCGGCAAGCCGCTGGAGCTGGATATGATATTTCTTTGCAGACTGCTCCAGATTAAACTCCTGAATCTTCATTGCATCATACAGAGAAGATGAAATTGCAATTTCCAGCACATCCTTGCCCTCCAGAGCTTTTGAATAATTTCTGCTGTACAAAATCATCTTGGAACGCGTATCTTTAAGCTGGCTTAAAGTATTTTTGTAATTGTAATAAGAACTGATAAGCGTATCCTGCAGGGATTCAATCATGCCTGCAAGTTCTATTAATTCCGTATCCGTAAGCGGAGTTTCCTGAGGCATAGTCTTTTTATTCAAAAGTCCCTGTGCCAGACGACCGGCGGAAAATGCAGATGTCTGCACACCATAATTTGCTCCCATAAGACTCGGGACAAAAGAAGCGCCGGCAATGATTGCAGAGAGGGTTTTTGCCATCAAAGACGAATGGATTCTTCTTTGTGACTCAGGCGTAGCCAGTTTTTTTAGCGCAAACTCTATCATCTGGTTATTCTCAACTGTTCCCCGCCATAACATCTCCAAATCTTTGACATCATGCTCTTTCTGAATCTCAATTAAGTGTGCAACAGTCTCTGAATCATTAACAAGAAGCGAGCCTTTTAATTGTTTTTCCGTAGATTCTATAGCATACTGGGGCTTTTCGACACTGTTTTTATCCAGAGTCACAACGCTGTCATCCGCAGCCTGAATACAATTCGGCATCAGCAGTGCTGCTATTAAACTCACTCCCAAAAACTTCTTCATAATACATTTATACCCCAAATGTACAAATGAAATCAACATTACTGATTATTTCTTTAAATATTTTGTTAAAATCAATTTCTTTAAAGCTTTCGCGTTTACAGCCTGCGGCTCAAGCTCAATAATCTTATCCAGATTTTTTACCGCATCTTCATACTGCCCTAAATCTTTTTGGATAACTGCTATTGAATAGTATGCGTCCACAAATTTTGAATCAAGAGCAACTGCAGTAACAAAATCGTCCAGCGCCTCTTTCGGATTTGTTTTAAAAAGAAGCTGACCGCGGTTAAAATACGCATCTGTCATAATTTTATTAAGCTTTATTGCCTTTGAATAATTTTCATAAGCTTCCTTGTCCTTTCCGAGACTATGACAGGCAATACCCTTATAAAAATAGACTAATTCGTTATCCTTGTTATATTTCAATGACTCATCAAAATCTTTTAGAGCTTCCGTAAAATTACCCTCGTTGATTTCAGAAATACCGAGACTCAGATAGAACTTTTCGCTGAAATCTTTATCATCTTCCATACAAACTGTTGAAAATAAGAGCGCCTTGTTATCAAGAGCCATACGGAATTTAGGATTCAGAATAATTGCCCTGTTGTAATCAGCAAGCGCCCCTTCATAATCCTTTTGTCTGAATTTTGTATACCCGCGGTTATTAAAAGCAAGTGCACATTTTCTGTCAAGCTCTATAGCTTTGTCATAGTCTTTTATCGACTCTTTGTACTCGCCAAGCTCGTTATTCACAAGCCCTCTGTTAATATAAGCGTCCAAAAAATCCGGATTAACCTCTATTGCTTTTGTGTAAAGGCTTTTCTTCTCCTGCATATCAGAAGAGATTAATGCAAGATAAAAATAATACTCGTCATCACAATTCAGGCGCTTCAAATCTCTCTCAATGATTTTTCGGGCATATTCTAAATCGTTTGCATTAAGACTGTTTAAAATTTTTCTGATTACTTTTTGTTTTTCTTTCATTTCTTTATTTTAACATATTAATCAAGCTGTTTTCAATTACTCTAAACCTGTGGCTGTAGATAAATTATCAGGCAACAGGTCTGGCTAAAGTCCGGTAAAATTCAGTTAATGTTGGGTTTCACCCAACCTACATTTCTATATATCTATGCGTAAACCGGTTGATTTTTTTAAGAATGGGGGGCAGCAAAGCTGCCCCCTCTGATTCTTACTTAACAAAGAAACTTGCGTTTACATTTGCGTTAATTTTAATTACACCGCCGGAAATTGAGGTTGAAGTTCCTGCTGCCGAGCTTTCTGCAACTGCATCAGCCAGCATATTTTTTGCCATATAAAATCTAGGGCTGCCGTAATTATTTGCATTACAGCTTGCATCAAAACTTCTTACACCTTCAACTGTTGTACCCAGATTCTTTGCAAGAAAGTTTGCTCTTGTAGAAGCCTTCTTTGTTGCAATTCCAAGTAATTCGTTACACTGGTTATCATAAGTTGATATTGAGAAATTAAGGTTATCAACGTTTGTAGCACCTGCTGCTATTGCCTTGTCAATCATCTCACCAACTTTATCAAGTGATTTTGTGTGAACGATTACTCTGTTTGAAACTTCATACTTGTCAAAGTTGCGCTTGCTTCCGGAATATGTATAAATCGGCTGGGCGCTAAAGTCGGAAGTCTTTATAAAATCTCCGTTTTTAGGATCCAGCATAGAACCTAATACAGAAAGCACTTTATCAGAAGCTTCTTTATTCAATTGTGTTGCCTTTTGCATAGATTTAGTATCAAAAGTCTGAACAGCAAAAGAAATTTCCGCAACATCAGGCGCAACTTCCGTATTTGCATTAGTTGAAACAGAGATATACCCTCTCTCGCTTCCCTGAATTGCAGCCTGAGATACTGCTACGGTTGAAGCGAATATTCCTGTAATAAGAGTCAATACTAATAATTTTTTCATCTTTCCCTCCTAATTTACCTTTCATTATTATAAACGATTTTAAATTTAATTTGTTCATTTATAATAAATTTTATTATGAAAGCTTTAATTTATACTAAAAAAGGTATTGAGTTTACGGAAAAAGAAATCCCTGAAATTCAATCAGAGCGGGATGTTATACTAAAAGTCAAATTATCTTCTATTTGTACAAGTGACTTGCATATATTAAACGGAGCGGTTCCGCAGGCAAGAGAGGGCGTAACTTTAGGGCATGAATTTGTCGGAGAGGTTGTAGAAGTCGGAAGTGCAATAAAAAATCTTAAAAAAGGCGACAGAGTAAGTGCTAATTGTGAAACCTTTTGCGGTGAATGTTATTTCTGTAAAAGAGGTTTTATTAATAATTGCGAAAAAGGCGGCTGGATGCTTGGCTGTAAAATCGACGGCTGTCAGGCAGAATACGTAAGAGTTCCGTTTGGCGATACAGGGCTTACCAGACTTCCTGATAATGTGAGTTACGAAAACGCCCTGTTTGTCGGAGATATTCTCTCAAGCGGATATTTTGGCGCTGAATTGTGTGAAATAAAAGAAAACGATACAATTGCTATAATCGGCGCCGGACCGGTGGGATTGTGCGCAATGGCTTCGGCTAAAACTTTCCATGCCGGAAAAGTTATTGCAATAGATATTGACAATTACAGGCTTGAATTTGCAAAAAGACTTAATCTTGCAGATTATATTTTTAATCCTCTAAATTGTGATATAGAAAAAGAGGTAAAAATTTTAACCTCAATGCGGGGCGCTGACGGAGTTATAGAATGCGCCGGCACAAATGAGAGCTTTCAAACCGCATGGAAAATAGCCCGTCCGAACTCGGTTGTTGCAATTGTTGCAATGTACGAAGAAGATCAGACGCTCCCGCTCCCTCAAATGTACGGCAAAAACCTGATTTTCAAAACCGGCGGAGTTGATGCAATACATTGCGAAAAACTGGTTGAAATGATATCAAAAGGTATTATTAACCCCGATTTTCTCATATCAAAAACCTTTGATTTTAATGAGATTGAAAAAGCCTATAAATATTTTGAAAATCATACGGATAACTGCTTAAAAGTAGCATTAAAATATTAAACTCTCCTGACTGGAAGTCATTGACTATTAGTCAATAATATTTTATAATAATATTGGAGTTTTATATGAATAAAAGACAGGCATCTGCACAGAAAACTAAGAATAAACTTGTCAAATCCGCATTGGAGCTGATTAAAGAAAACGGTTTTGACGGGATAAATGTAGAAGATATTACTAAAAAGGCAGGTGTTGCAAAAGGTACTTTTTATACTTATTTTAAGCGTAAAGAGGATATTGTGCTGGAAATCAGCCGTGCGCCTTTCGGTGAAATAACCAAAGAGTTGGAGACAATGGATAATATGGAGCTTATAGAGCGCCTTACACATTATTTTCACAGATTTATGGAATGCGTTGAAACCTGCGGAATACATATCTGCCGTGAATGGATAAGAGACGTTATTGACCCTAATAACGTACCGGAGAATATAGACGGACAGAAATGGAATTATGACGTGATAATGCTCCGTGAGATCTTGAATATAGCCGTACAAAACGGGGAGTTAAAAGAAAATACACCAGTTGAAACAATCACATATATTATAATAAGCGAGCTTTACGGAATGATGACTTCATGGTGTATGTCAGACGGTAAATTTGAGCCGCTTGACTGGACAGACAGATTTTGCGAAGTGCAACTTAAGGCTATATTTGAACCTTACTTAATATAAAGGAGGCTTATTATGAAAGAATGTTTTAAAGACAAAGTTGTTCTATGTACAGGTGCTGCTCAGGGTATCGGGCTTGCTGCCTCTCAGGAATTTGCAAAAGCAGGCGCAAAAGTTATTTTATCTGATGTGCTTGATATGACAGAACAGGTAAAAGAGCTTACAGAAGCAGGCTACAGTGCTTTTCAGTATAAATGTGATGTTTCAAGTCCTGAACAGGTTGAAAACATGATTAACTGGATTGTCGAAAAATTCAATCGTCTTGACTGCGGATTTAACAACGCCGGTGTTCAAACACCTCAAAGACCAATGGCGGAAATTACTTATGAAGAATTTGATAAAACAGTTGCCGTAGACCTTAAAGGCGTTTGGAACTGTATGAAATATGAAATCATACAAATGCTTAAACAAGAAGAAAAAGGATGTATCGTAAATACCTCTTCTCAAGGCGGTATAACAGGCTTTCCGGGACAGGCAGCATATATTGCCTGCAAACACGCTATTATCGGTTTAACAAGAACCGCATCAATTGATTATGCGGCAAAAGGTATCAGAATTAATGCAGTATTGCCGGGGGTAATTTTAACACCTATGGCAAAAGATATCATCAAAAGAAATCCTGCAATGGAAGAAGCTATGGTGAGAGATATTCCAAAAGGCAGACTGGGAGAACCTTACGAAATTGCACATGCTGTAATGTGGCTCTGTTCTCCGTATGCAACATTTATTGACGGAGCTGCAATTTCAGTTGACGGCGGGTTTACAATCCACTAAAAACTTTGCCAAATATACAAATACAGCACACAAAGAAAGAATAAAAGAAAACTTTGAAATTTTTGATTTTGAACTTTTCAAAAATAAAAAAGAAAGGAAATGCCTATGACAAACAAAAAAGTATTGGTTGCATACTTTAGCGCCACAGGAATCACAGAGAAACTTGCAAACACACTTGCGAAGGCTACAGGAGGGGATATATTTGAAATAAAGCCTGAAAAGCCTTACACAAGCGAAGATTTAGACTGGACAAACACCCAGAGCAGAAGCTCTGTTGAAATGAGAGACAAACACTGCCGTCCGGCAATAGCTTCTAAACTCGAAGATATCAGCGCTTACGAAGTTGTATTTGTCGGATTTCCTGTATGGTGGTACAGAGAGCCTTCAATTGTTGATACATTTTTGGAATCTTATGATTTTTCAGGAAAAACCGTTGTTCCTTTTGCAACCTCCGGTGGGAGCCCGATTGGAAATTCCGCAAATAACATGAAGCTTGTCGCTCCGAAATCAACTATTCCGGAAGGCGAATGCTTCCCGGCAGACACTCCGGAAGATGTCTTGAAAAAATGGGCAGAAGAGTGGATTTAGTTTAATAACCAGAAAGCGCGGCGGGGAAAATCCACGCCGCGCTTTTTCATCTATAGCATTTTCTATTTCCATTCAGGGAAATAATAAACCGTGATTACGTCTGCAGAAGTTATTTTTGCGTGTCCGCCTTTAATAAGGTTAGTCAGCATTCCAGACGGCGGCAAAAACGTAAGCGCCCACTTAAAAGGATAAACCCAGTAAACAAGATTCAGCCCGGTTTTATGATAATCTGCCATAATCTTTGAAGATTCAAGCCCCTCTATCTCAAAATCACCAAGATAAATATAATACGGGATTCCGTTCATTCCGCTCTCTACAATCTGTTCAATCTTAGCATTTGCAGGCGTTCCCTTCTTTAAGAAAAGTCTGTTTTTGTAAAACACATTAGACTTTACCTGCAGCTTTACATCTTCGCCAAAAAGATATTTTCGCTTATCTCTTGTTGAAATATCCCCGCAAACCTTTAGTTTTACCGGAATATATTCCGTGCTTGTATAATCATAGTCAATATGCGCTTCCGGTCTGGGAAAATTTTTGCCGGCAAGAAATTTATCAACAAGAAAATCACCTTCTGCCCGAACATTTGCGCAGAATAATAACATTAGTATAAATATTGATAAAATTTTATTCATATTTAACCTTGTAAACCGTTTTGTATTTTAATTTCCGCTCAAAAATTTTCCTGTTTTCAATAGAACTCAAAAGAAAATTCTGGTAATACGGATTTTCTATGTATTCATTATTCTCAAGAAAATACGGATATTTTATAAAAATATATTCATACACTTCTGCCAGTCTTTTGGAAGTAAGGTTATGAGCAGATAACCAGTCATTCCGTCTTTGCGGACAGGATTTCTGGACAAGAGTAATCAGACCGAGCGGATTATATCCGGCATTAACCATATAATCCACAGCCCGCTTGTCAGAAAACTTTTCATACTTTTTAGGCGCAATCTTGACTTCTATAGCCCCCATAAAGCCTTCATCCTCATAAGATTTCAACGCATCTGAAATTTTCATTGCAAGCAGTGCAGCCATCTCATCATCTGTTTCGGTATACTTTATCTGGTCGCCGTAAACCATAATCTGACGTTTTGTAATCTCGGGTCTGCCTTTGTATTTTTTATCCTTTTTAGAATACGCAAAAACAATTCTCTTATTTATCTTATTAGAATTTAAAATTTCAAAACCTATATTATCAATATGCGACTGAATATCAATCTCACTTATAATTGCTTCATTATCCGCAGCCGGAGCAGACAGCGGAATTAAGAAAAAACATAAAGCAGTTATCAGGCATTTTTTTAAACCCATAAAAAGCTCTCCCAATGCATTATTAATTCCATAATCCGATAGTATCATATCCATAAAATGATAACAACCTGCCCCTCTGTATTAAGCATTAAAACTATGCTATATTATAAATATGCAAAGAAGGACATATCTGAATGGAAGTGTAAAAGACGGTAAAATAATGAGATGGCCGATTAACAATCTGGTTGTCTATATTGCGCCGATGAAGTTTTACTCCAAACCGGGAGAAGACGCCAAGTTCAGAAAAATGGTTATTGACGCATTTAATGTGTGGTGCGCTGCAACCGGAGGAAAATTAAGATTCAAAATTACAAGCGTTCTTCTTGAATCAAATATAAATGTTGACTGGAAACGCGTTGACAGACAGGCTCTCGGACACTGCTATTTCAGCTGGGATCCTCAGGGAAGACTTTACGGAGCGGAAGTTGCAATAGGACTTACTGACGGCAGAATTCACCAGAAATACGACAGTGATATAGAAGTCTATCACACAATTCTCCATGAAATAGGGCACTCACTCGGCTTACAGCATAGTCCTTACAAAGAAGATATTATGTATACCCCCCATCAGTACGGCGTTGCCTCGCTTTCAGAGAATGACAAATATTCAATTAACTGGCTTTACAGATTGCCAGCAGGTGCTTCTGTCAAGCAAATAGCTTCAAAATACGGAATTACAACTTCTTCTGATATTGATACGGTTATAAAAAAAATCGATGAAAAAAACAATTCGTCAGACGAACCTGAAAAGATGCAGCTTTCTACCCGTAGAGATTTATTGCAGGAAGCCGCTAATATCGGGGATTTGAAGAGGTATAACATGATGCTTCAGAATATTTCTCTCTCTTCAAATGTTAAGAATTATTTAAATAACAACAGAAAAAATTAAAAATAAGGCAATTTTTGTAAAGCAAATGTTTTTATAAACATATAAGGTTAGAAACTATAAGGTTATTTAAATGATTGATCCTTTAACATTTAAAGCCAGTGTTGCATATAATAAACAAGTTGAAGAAGAAAATGCGTCTGAAAGTTCTCCGAATCCTTTAAGGCTGAAAGCAAACTTATCAAGTCTGGCAGCAATATCTAATTACAATCAGGTTTTATTAAAACCAAAAATCGATAAAGATACAATCGGTGTAATTAATGCTGCAGCAGAGATGATGAAACTTGTTCCGGCTAAGCTTGAACTTCCTTACAGTTTTAAAACGGATGATATAAACGGTGAAAGAATTTATGACTCTAACGGTAAACTTAAACTGATTAAAGAATACAAAAGTGATACGATTACTGAATACTATCCTTCTGAGAATCCTGAAACCATTAAAAATATTCTGGAAAAAGACAAAGCCGGAAATATTATATCAAAAATCCAGCCCGTAAAACAGGAGGACGGAACGTACAAAACAAATGTAATTATTTTTGATGAGAAAATTAACAATAAGTACATAATGTTTCAGGTGGAAGACAGCGGCAATATAAACAGTGTTACTGAAATTTTTGAGAACGGAAAAAATTTCAGGAGCCTGATTTTTAATCCGAAAAATTTGCATCCTGGGCGGTATATTGAATCTAAAGAAAATAAAGATGGAGAATTTGAACTTACTGACTGCAAGTTCGGGAAAAATTTTGATGTAAAGGAATTAAAACAAATAACTCCTGCAAAGGAAATAAATATAACTTATTCCGGAAACAGAAAAGATATTGACGTAAGACGAAAAATTCCGGAAGAATAATTACTCAATATACTTGCCGTCAAAAAGCTCCAGAACCATTTTTTCCTGATCGGTTTCTTCCCGCTCAGGCTTTTTAGGCTGCGAAGTTTTAGTTTCTGCTGCTTCTGCACTATTTTCTACAACATTATCAGGAATTGTTTCAGAAGGTTCTTCATCCTCAATTACAGGCTGTTGAGGCTTTGAAGGCTGAGGCAGAAATTCTGATTTACCCCCCTGTTCAATTTGCGGAGCTATCTTTTTTTTTTCTTCTGAAACAGAAGCCGGTATTGAGGCGGCTAAATTCGCATCACCGCTTTGCGGAAGTCTTACGACAATCTTTGAATCCTGCTGATTAAACATTGTATTTGCAGCTTCAACAAGCATTTGCTTTTTATTTGTATCATTAATTTGTGATACAAGTTTTTCGTTTTTAAAAGTTATTATAACCTCATCAGAAGCTATTTTTACTGGAGTTGCAAGATGCAAAAGAGCTTTTGTTGCAGGACTTTTGATATTTACAAGAAGTGTCTGCCAGAGTGTATTAATATCATTGCTGTCAGGTTTTCTTGATATTGGAGGCGGTGTAAAATCGTCCTGTTGTTCCTGCTTTGGCGCTGCCGCAGCTGGAGATTCCGCCGGCGGAACCGGTGCAGGTCGAGTGACAGGCTCTGTTTCAGCGGCTTTTTGCGGGACAGGTCTGACCGGTGCAGAAACCGGAGCCGGCTGAACTATTCTTTGAACAGGCTGCCCGACGGAGACTCCGCCTACTTCAAGAGCTTTCACCCTGTTTTGCAATTCCAGAAGAGTTGTATTTTCTGTCATATTCGCAAAATCAATCATTCCGACTTCAAGCCACAAATGCTGATTTGTAGCCAGTTTAACTTCTTTTATGTAATATGTGATTCTCTCAAGTAAAAAAACAATCTGCTGGGTTTCAAGCAGGTCTTTTTGCTTTAGCATTTCTGTAATCTGAGGTTCATTTAACCCCGTTAATTCCGGCAAAAGTTCTTTTCTGCAGGTTTTTACAATCAGCAGATTTTTGAAATACTCTGACAGGTTTGTCAATATCTGCAAAGGTTCGTTTCCTGCATTGTATATCTCATTCAAAATCTCAATAGCTTCATTTGGAGAAGATGCAATAATTTTTTCGCTCAGTTTATTTAATGTATCAAATGAAATCCTTCCGAGAACTGCATTTACGTCATCTACCGTGACTTCTTTTGTAACACCTAAAAGACTTAACTGGTCTAAAAGTGAGATGCTGTCTCTCATACCTCCTGCAGAATTTTTTGCAATTGCAAACAGAGCATCATCCGATATATTAATTTTTTCCTGATCAGAAATATATCTCAAATGTTTTACTATATCTTCTGTTGTAATCCTTCTGAAATCAAACCTCTGGCAGCGACTTTTTATAGTATCAAGAACTTTATGAACTTCCGTTGTTGCAAGAATAAAGATTACATTTTCCGGCGGCTCCTCAAGAGTCTTAAGAAGCGCATTAAATGCGTGGTTTGTGAGCATGTGGACTTCGTCAATAATATAGATTTTATATTTGCCGTTTACCGGAACATACTGGATTTTCTCGAGAATATTCTGAGTATCCTCGACTTTTCTGTTACTTGCGGCATCAATTTCTATAACATCAATCGGTACGGAATTTGTAATATCTCTGCAGCTTTCACACTCCCCGCAAGGATGAATGGTAGGACCGTTTTTGCAGTTAAGAGATTTTGCAAGAATTCTTGCGGTAGAAGTTTTTCCCGTTCCTCTTGGTCCTGTAAACAAAAAAGCGTGCGCAATTTTTCCGAGTTCAATAGCGCTTGTGAGAGTCTTTTTGATATGCTCCTGACCTACAAGCTGCTCCAGCGTCTGCGGACGATATTTTCTGTATAATGGTACATAATTCCCGCTCATAAGATAAGTTTAGCATAAAGAGATATTGAGGTAAATAATAAGTCTTAATAAGGAACGTACTTCTTTTTCTTCGAATCAAACAGAAATATTCTATAGCCGTTATCATTAACAACGAACCTGATTGAATTATTAATATCTGTCCGCAGTGTTCTGACTCCTTTTAAGGTTTCAATTGTCCTGATTGAAGGATGGGCGAATTTGTTTGTCCCGACGGAAATTACTGCATATTCCGGATTTAAATTCTTAAGCATTTCTTTTGTAAGAACTCCTGAGGCACCATGGTGTCCGATTTTCAGAACAGTTACAGGAGAAGATAAATCCTGCTTTAGTTTTTCATAAGTTTTAATTCCGGAATCGCCGGTAAATAGCATTTTGAAATTCTTATAGCTTACAAGAGTCAATATAGAAGCTTCATTATCCCCGACTCCTTCTATTTGCGGCGTTATATAATTTGTAACTGAAAGTCCGTTTTCGTTTATAACCTCCTGCTTATTTTGCGCAAGTATGAGATTAACATCTTTACTTTCAGCCGTTTTATAAATGTATTTTGCCGCATAAGAGTTGTGGTTCAGTGAATTTACGTACAAATTATTTACCTTCACTCCCCTCATCAAATCAACTGCTCCGCCGCAATGGTCATTATCAAAGTGAGTCACAATAATCGTATCAATTTCTTTTATGCCTCTGTCTTTTAAATATTTGAGTATCAAAAATTCTGCCTGAGACTTTCCTCCGTTATATCCGCTCTTTCCGGTATCAATCATCATATACTTATTGTTAGGTGTTTTGATAAGAAACGCGTCAGCATTTCCGACATCAAAAGCTGTAATTTCCAGATTGTGATTAGGTATTGATATTGTTGAAGCAAGAAGAACTGCAAGCATAACCGGAAGAGTTATTTTAAGAATTTTCAAATACTTTTCTCTGATTTCTTTATTTAAGAATGCTGTAGCATTAAGCAAAATTGCATAATAAAGTATTAGTTGAAATACAGAAGGATGAGTTGTCTGCATAGCAGCATGCGGAAGCTTTCCCCAGAAATCGGAGATATTTACAAGAATTGTAATCATAGGGTTTAGTATAAAATCAAAACCTTTAAGAACAAAATCAGGCGTAACTGTTGAGATAAGAGAGCTTACAAAGCCGCCGAAACTTATCACGGAAAGAATCGGAACGCTCATTATATTGGCGAAAACAGAATACAAACTTATGTTATTAAAGTAAAAGATTTGAACCGGAATTACCCAGAGCTGAGCAATAACAGGTACGCTGACAGCTCCCGTAAGCCAGTTTACGATTTTATACTTACTCTTTATAAGGTAAGGAGTTGTAACCAGAAGCCCGAAAGTTACAATAAAAGATAACTGGAATCCGACATCGTTAATATACATCGGATTATAGAGAAGCATTAGAAACGCAACAAATCCCAAAAGCGCAATACTATTTGCATCACGGTCAAGAAGTTTTCCTATCAAAACAAAAACCAGCATACACGCGGCTCTTACAACAGAAGCGCCCAAACCTGTCATAAGAGAGTACACAATTACCATCAAAATACCTATAGAAATATTGATTTTGTAATTTATCCTGAGAGTTGAAAACAGGAAAAAGAAGAATGAAAAGATAAAAGCGACATTCATGCCGGAAGCCGCGAGAATATGCAGCAAGCCCGAGTTTACAAAAGACTGCTTGATATTCTCCGGCGGAGATACCGCATCGTCACCGAACACAATACCGCCCAAAATTTCAAGATTCGGACTCGTCAAATATCTTGAATGCTTTTGTATTATCTTTTCTCTAAAATCATTAATTCCCTGAAGTGATTTTTCTACAAGAGAATGCGGGCTGTCCAAACGAACAGGCTCAGAATCTCTTGCCCCGTAGAAAACCGCATAAACACTGAAATTTCTCAAATAATTTCCATAATCAAATTGTGAAGGGTTGCCGGCTTTAAAAGGAGGAGATAGACGCCCTTTGATTTTGTAATAGTCATATATTTTCAACTTTTCTGCCGTATTTAAAGTAACAAGAGTCTTTTCGCCGTCAAACTCCTTTACAATATTATCATACTCGACTTTATTAACCTTAAAGAAAAACCTTTGTTTACCCGCGTCTTTATTCTGCGGAATTGAGATTATTTGTCCCGATATTTCACAATTGACCGGCGCAAGACTGATAAGTTCGTCCGTAGTTTTGAGTCTGAAAACAGTATTTGCAATTCCTATATAAAATATTAAAGCCCAAATAAAGATATACCTTGGTTTGAAGTAATCTTTGAGAAGGAAAAATGTAAAGAGAAAGGTAATTCCTAATGACAATACAAGAAGATGACCGCTCAAAACCGCATAAAGTCCGAGAATATACACAACAACAGTCACAAGCATTAATGAATTTTTATTAAGACAGATAGTTTTACACAAATCTCTTATCATATACGATTAATTTTAGCATAAGAACAAATGTCATAATTGGGCTCTACACTACAAAACTAAACAGAAATTCAGCTATCAATATTAAATTGCTTCTTGTAAAATTTTTATAATTATTGTAAACTAATGTTACAAATTACAATTAAGATTAGAACAATGATTAACCCCGTAAAAAAGAAGAGAGAAAATTATAGTCTTAGAGGTGCTGTGCAGATTAACCGCAGCAGTTTTTTCGTGTTTTCTGATAACAGCGGGCGGACTTTTCTGAAAAGAGGCAGAGACGAAAAGCTCCAGAAATCTATTGTTCAAAATATGATTGACTTGAATCCAAAGATAAAAGGGCTTTTAAAGAAGTATAAAATAAAGCCTTCAATCAATACGAAAACTTTAAATGAACTTGCAGACGGGCATATGAACGAAACCTGCAAAGTCGCAATGGGTGTTTACAACTCTCTGCCTGAAAGTTTGAAGTGTGAAATCACTGAAAACATTATAAAGGAGGCTTCGATGCTTCATGATCTGGGCAAAGTCCTTATTCCCGCAAAAATTCTGAATAAGCCTGCAAGGTTGAATATTAAGGAAAGAGAGATTATGAATATACATTCAACTCTCGGGTATGAACTTTTAAAAACCCAGCGGATTAATGAAGAAACACTGGAACTTGTTAAATACCACCACCAGAATTTAAAACATACAGGCTATCCGGAAATGGAAGAAAATATTTACCCCTCTGATATCGGGGTTCAGATAATTTCTATTTCCGATAAATACAGCGCCCTGAAAGAAGCCCGTGTATACAGGCGAAAACTCCCCAGAATAGAGGCTTTGCTAATCCTTTACAAAGAAGTGAGAGAAGGCAAAATCCATCCTGAAATTTATAATGCGCTTATAAATTTTGTAAAAAATACTGAACTTTAGCAACAGTAAGCGGATTCAAGCATTCCCATTTTGTTGAAATAAAGAGATAATGTGTTATTATCTTCTCCGTTTTCGTCTATTGAGCCTTCTTTGTATGATTCAGGCTTGCCGGTTTTATTAAAATCTGCTTCTTTAAATTCTTTTCCGTTTTCAATTCTTACATCTTTTGAACCGTCATCATAAAGAGTTGTTATTTTGACTCTGTTATCTTCAAGAGATTCTTCTATTCTTTGATTTTCGCCGTCAAATTTCACTGTTTTATCCGCAAGTTCAAGCTTTTCAAGATTTCCGTCCGGTACAAAATAAGCTTTTACTTTTTCTCCGTTGCGCTCAAAGGAGTTTGTCTCAATAGCTCCGTTTGAGTAGTAAGTTTTTTCGCCGTCCAGACCTTTGGCGTCAAAGTCTAATTTATAGCTTTCGGAAGGAACCAGATCCGGATTATTTAATTTATCAGCACCATAGTTATTAGGAATAGTTGTTTCTTCAGTTTTGCTGATTGAAATCATGCCGCCGTTATAAAAATTAGCGTAAAAATCAGTATGTTTAAGCCCGTTATTCTTAAATTCATTTACTCCTTTTAACTGCTTATTCTTATCAAAGGTTACATATATAGAATTGTTGTGGTTTTCTGAATATTTTGAGACGGTATAATCGTTATCATTAAAATCTTTGCTTACAATAACGACTTCTTTATTAGGCTTATAAATGGTTTTTGATGCTCTTTTAACCTCTCCGTCCAGATAGCAGGTATCTGCAATTTCTTTTCCTGTTTCCGGAGAATATTCATTTATATAGATTTCTTCATAATTACCGTCTTTTACAAAATTTTTCTGTTCTCTTATTAAATTTCCTGTCTTTTTATCGGTAGTCATTATCATAGAAAACATTTTTTCGTTTTCTTCATCCGGAATATAAACAGTTTTTGTGTTTTCATCTTCTTTTATAACAGAATGCAGTTTGCCTTCGGATGTATAAATCTTTTCGCCTTCAATGGAGTCAAAATCTTCCGGCATAATTATCAGCGGTTCAAGCGGTTCAACATCCAGTTTTTCAGGGTGTTTAAGAAGCGGGGCGTTATAAACGGCAAGAGCTTCAACTCCTGTTAAATTGACCTCCTGCTTTACGTTTTCCTCGGGCTTTGTTACCGGAGCTTCTGATTTAAACGAGGTTCTGTACTGAACCGGATTTATTGACACACTGTTAATTTTATTTATCATAAACACACCCCACACTATAATGTACGTTTTTATTAAACCACAAAAATAAAAAAAATTGCTATCATATTTTTTAATTGTATAATTTACATATAGGGAAATTGTAGAGAGGAAGAAAATATGCAGGTTTCATTAAACTGGTTGAATGAATTGGTAGATTTAAGCGACTTGGACGTAAAGCAAATTGCTCATGAGCTTACAATGAGCGGTCTGGAAGTTGAAGAGGTTGAAGAAGTCAGACCAAAATTTACAAATATAATTACGGCAAAGATTGAAAAAATCGACAACCATCCGAATTCTGACCACCTTCATCTTGTTACTGTTAATACAGGCTCCGGTTTGAAAACCGTAGTTTGCGGTGCACAAAATATTGAAGTCGGACAGGTTATTCCGTACGCTTCTGTCGGAAGTAAAGTTCTGGACAGAAAAACAGGCGAACAGTTTGAACTGACTCCTGCTGTTATAAGAGGTGTTGAATCTCAGGGCATGCTCTGTTCTGACGACGAACTCGGTGTTGCTGACAGAAATTATCAGGAAGAAGACGGGATTCTTATCCTCAACAGAATTTTTCCTAATGTCGGTCTGGGTTTGGATGTAGAAAACGTTCTGGGGTTTGAAAAAGATTACATTCTGCATACAGCACCTACTGCAAACAGAGGTGATGAAGTTTCTGTAATCGGTATTGCAAGAGAACTTTCAGCCCTGTTTAACAGGACGATGAAATTTGAATACGCTTCAAGAGAAGCTGCAAAAGCGGATTTTGAAGTTGAAATTAAAGATACGGATGTTTGTAAATACTATTCAATCGGGCTTTTAAAGGATATTGTAATCAAGCCTTCACCTGATTGGATGCAAAAAAGGCTTGTATCCTCAGGCGTAAGAGCTATCAATAATGTTGTTGATATTACAAACTATGTAATGCTTGAATACGGAACTCCGCTTCACGCGTTTGATTTTGATAAGCTGGACGGATATCTTTGCGTAAGACGCGCTCTGGAAGGTGAAACTCTTGTAACGTTAGACGAAGTGGAAAGGCAGCTTCACCCCGATACTGTAGTTATTGCTACAAAAGAAAAACCTGTATGTCTCGGAGGTGTTTTTGGAGGCGCTAATTCTGAAATTGATGAAAATACAAAAAATATAGCGCTTGAAGCTGCATATTTTACACCGCAATCTAACAGAAAGAGTTCAAGAAGCGTCGGATATAAATCAGACGCCTGTGCAAGATTCGAAAGAGGAATTGATATTGAAGCGGTTAAGCCGGGACTTTTAAGAGCCGTTGAACTTCTGGAAAAATATGCTGATGCTAAATTTGAAGGAATGGTTGAAACAGGCTCCAATAAGCTTGATCCTGTCGAGATTACAATCAGATATCCGCAGGTTAAAAGACTCTTAGGATGTGATATTGATCCGCAAAAGTGTCTTGCAATTTTGGAAAAACTCGGATTCAAGATTTTAGGCAAAAATGAAATAGCGTGCAAAGTTCTTGTTCCGTCCTTCCGTACGGGAGATGTTACAAGAGAGTGTGACTTAATAGAAGAAATAGCAAGAATTAACGGGTATGATAAAATTACTCCGACTCTTCCCGCAAGACCGGGAACTGCTGAAATTTCCCATGCTGAAAGGGTTATTGAAAGAGTCCGCGACATTATGTCCGGTGAAGGCTTAAATGAAATCCAGACTTCATCATTAATCGGCGAGCCTTTGTTAAAGCAGTTTAACGTTAATTTTAACAAAGAAAAGGCTGTATACGTCCAAAATCCTGCGTCTGAAGATTACACAATGCTAAGGCAAACACTTATGGCGAGTGTTCTTCAATGTCTAAAATACAACTACGACAACGGACAGAAGGATTTCTGGGCTTATGAAATAGGAAGAAGCTATGTTAAAGTAAGCGAAGCTGATGAAAAACATTCCGGAGTCAAAGAGACACAAATCTTAGCAGGTGTTATTACAGGAAACATCCAGAATTCAATCTGGCAAGAAACCGGAGTGGTAGATTTCTATACAGTTAAAGGCATTGTTGATAAAATTTTAGAAGATTTTGGACTTACAAGAAGAATAAAATTTGAACTGCTTGCAGATTCTGCCCTTGCAGAAACTCATACCATTATGCACCCTTATAAATCAGCAGTTTTAACTCTTCTTGGCAAGAAACCGGAAATAGTCGGATACTATGGAGAAATCCATCCTGAACTTAAGAACAAAATGAAATTGAATCAAAACGCTTATGTATTCAAGCTTGACTTAGATTTGTTCATTAATGCGGTTAATCCGGGAGTTCCTAAATTCAAAAAACTCCCACAGTATCCGGAAGTTCAAAGAGACTTGGCGGTAATAGTTCCGGCTAAAACAACATGGGACGAGATGGCTAAAATTATTAAAAAAGGTATTGATAACAAAGTGTTTACAGGCTGCAGCGTTTTTGACGTTTATCAGGGTGAACATGTTCAGGAAGGCTTTAAATCAGTTGCTTTCAGAATAAAAATGCAGGATGAGAATTCCACAATGACTGATGAGGCAATCGAAAGCCAGATGGCAAATCTGCGCTCGACCTTAAAGAAAGCTATACCGGAGTTGAGTTTTAGAGAATAGAAAAGTAATAAATAAAAAAATATACAGAGCTTAGCTCTGTATATTTTTTTATTGGCAATTTGTTTATTTAAACTGCTGCTTTTGATTTTTCAATACAGTTGATAAGAGTAGATGCAACTGTTTTTTGTTCTTCCAGAGTCAATTCAGGGAACATTGGAAGAGAAATTACACACTCTGTATCCTTTTCTGTATTTGGAAGCGAGCCTTTAGACCAGCCGAGATGTTCATGAACTTTTTGAAGGTGTAAAGGTATCGGATAATAAAGCATTGCGCCGATTCCGGCTTCCTGAAGCATTTTATGAATATTATCTCTGTTAGGAATTTTAACCGTATACTGGTGGTAAACACAGTATGTATCAGGTAATTCCTTCGGTGTTTGAATATCAGGGCAATTTGCAAACAATTCATTATAAGTTTTTGCATGTGCTCTTCTCTGTTTGTTCCAATCATCAATATAGTTGAGTTTTACTCTCAAAATTGCTGCCTGAATTTCATCTAAACGAGAGTTTACACCGATTTCATCATGATGATATCTGATAGCGCCGCCATGGTTTCTGAGTGCAATAATTCTGTTTCTAAGATTTTCACTGTTAACTGTAATTAAGCCGCCGTCACCCATGCCGCCGAGGTTCTTTGTAGGATAGAAACTGTAGCATCCGATATCACCGAATGTACCGACCTTTTGTCCTTTGTATTCTGCACCGATTGCCTGACAGCAGTCTTCAATAACATACAGATTGTAGCGTTTTGCAATATCCATAATTGCATCCATATCACAAGGCTGACCGTATAAGTGTACCGGAATTATGGCTTTTGTTTTTGGAGTAATTCTTTCTTCAATTTTCTTAGGATCAATATTAAATGTATCCGGATCAATGTCTGCAAATACCGGAGTTGCACCTACAATCCCGATGGCTTCGGTTGTTGCAACGAATGTAAATGCTGTAGTAATAACCTCATCGCCTTTTCCTATATCTAAAGCTCTTAATGCAAGGTGAAGAGCGTCTGTTCCGGAGTTTAACGCAACTGTATAATTGCATCCGATGTATTTTGCAAGTTCAACTTCCAGAGCTTTGCAATTTGGTCCTAAAATATATGAACCAGAACGTAAAACTTCACATACCACTTTTTCAATCTCATTTCCGATTGTAGCGTATTGTCTTTTTGAATCTAAAATTGGTATCATATTACCCTCCTATTACTTCCTCTCTATATTTTATAGTTTAGCACACTATATTAATGCCTTTATATAATCTTAATTGGAATAAAAAAAGAAGCCGTCCGGAGTACCTGTTTATTCCACATCCTGCGGGCTGGTTAGGAATCCCTGTTTGAACGGAATGTTTTTGTTTACAAAACCTGTTCTGACAATGTTGCGCCCGAATTTTTGTTCAAGTTTATCAAGACTTTTGCCGAGTTTTTCGTTCTGCTCTTTCTTTTCGTTATCGTTGAATAAAAGCAGCTGCTCTTCAGCGTTTTCTCTAAAGTCTTCAAGAACAATTCCGACGCTTCTGTATAATTCTCTGCTGTTAAACATCTCTTCAAGTACCGGAAATGCTTCGCGTGATATTTCAAACTCAAAGTTTGTCGGAGAATTCAGTTGTTTTTTTACATAAAGAGTTCTGAAATCTTTTGTTTTCAGGATAACTCCGATTGTTGAACACTTACAGTCGATTTTTCTTAACCTTGTACAGCAGGAATGAATATGGATTGAAAGTTCGTTCTTCAAAAATTGTAAATCAGAAGAGAATTCCAAAAAGGATTTTGTATCGCTTATTGATTTAGGAAGCTCTTCCCTGTCGCTTACCGGAGAGACTATAATACCGCCTAATTCTGCCTGAACCTGCAGCCCGTTTTTGCCGAATCTTTGCTTAATCCAGCCTTCATCGCGGTTAACATAATCCAATGCAGTTCTTACACCCAGTCCTCTGAGTTTTACCCCGAGCCTGCGCCCGATTCCCCAGACCTCCTGAATATCTGTAAAAGATAATAAATGTTCAATGCTGCATTTGCCGACAAGCGCAATTCTTGTAGAGGTATTTTTTGCTTTGTCAGAAGCAAGTTTTGCAAGAGTTTTGGTTCTGCTGACTCCGATTGAGACAGGAATATCGACTTCTTCTAAAATCCTTTTCTGCAAATCTCTTGCAATCTTGTAATAATTTTTTTTATAAAGCTTTGTAAGTCCGGTAAAATCAATAAAGGCTTCATCAATCGAATAAACCTCTACATTCGGACTGACTTCTTTCAATATTGCCATAACCTGTTTGGAAATTTTTGTATAATTATAATGGTTAGCGCTTATGTAAATGCATTCAGGATATTTTTCCACCGCCTGAAACAGCGGGATTCCCATCGGAACACCGAGCATTTTTGCTTCTCCGGAGCGGGAAATTACACATCCCCTCTCTCCGGAGACAACGGAAACGGGCAGCCCTTTAAGCTCGGGATTGAGTTTCCTCTCACACGATACAAAAAAACTGTCACAATCTATTAATGCTATGTATTTCTGGTTGTTCATATTGTTTAGTGATTAGTGAATAGTGAATAGAGTTATTCCGGTAATGTACACTTTGAAGCTCTTTGCTGCATCTTAATACTGTCAAAAAGTATAACTCACTTTCTTTTCCTTCCAGTCATAGACTTTCTTTTCCGGCAGGATTTCCATAAGTAACCCCTGTCTGTATCTTGCAACATACCACTTATGGAACCTGAGGGCACGTTTTATGTCCGGAGTCTTAAATTTCTCAATCCGTTTTCCGCCCTTGATTTCTATAAGTTTATAAAGAGTTTTAATTTCCTCTCCGGTATTTAAGTCAAGCATAATAATAGTTTAACATATTTTAAACAAAAAGTTATAGAGATTCTTCACCCCTGAATTAGTTGGGGGCAGAATTATGAAATGCCGGCAGAGTAATAATAGATCGGGCTTTAGCCCGGCAAAAAACAATTCTAGCAAGGGGATGAAACCCAAAAATAACCCGGTGGTAAACCCCTCACCCGAATTTCTAAGCTCATTAACATTCGCTAAGAAATTCTTCCCTCTCCCACAAGGGGGCGAGGGGTAATAATTGACAATTGAATATAAAAAACAACCGGTTAACGTTAAGAAATACAAAATGTAGATATTTCTCTTAATTGTAACGAAAAATTTACAATTAATCAGCAAATAAGATTTTCCAAATAATGTCGGAGATTTTCCTAGCAAGGTGTTT
>CASFPS010000023.1 GCA_949296355.1 uncultured bacterium
CGGTATTTCAAGAGCATTATTAAAAGTTAACGAAGAATACAGAAATGTTTTACGTTCAGAAGGCTTGTTAACACGTGATGCAAGAGTTAAAGAACGTAAAAAATACGGTAGAAAAAGAGCTCGTAAGAGATTCCAATTCTCAAAGAGATAATTTTTACTACAGATTTTTCAAAACAAAAATGCGGTACATTGTTACCGCATTTTTTATTTTTAGAATTGTACCGTTAAAATAAATCGTTTACAGTAGGAATTTTACTAAAAAAGTGGTATAATCCTTATATGAGAATAGTTACCAACAAAGAACTCAGCAGTTATAAAGTTTTACCCTTTGATTTGTATACGGAAAATAAGGGTAAAATTCTTGAAGCCGGCGAGGTTTTGACTCCCGGCAAACTTATAATGCTTAAAAATTATGTAAAAATTTATACAGAAGAATTTAATAACAGTGATGAAAATAATGAAAACAGTGAGCAAACCGATACAAACACCCCGTCGCAGCTTTTAAATTTTTCTTACGAAGGCATCGATCCTTCTGATTTTGAAACGGTTATTAATAAAGACGGATATGTAAAGACAGAAACCCAGATTAGAATCAAATATTTTTATAAAAGAATTTTAGATTTACTAATCCAGGGGTATTATGAAGAAGGGCTTTTGAAGCTTAACACCTTGATTGGTATACTAAAAACAGAAGTTTTTAAACAACTCGGCAAGTCTGGAAAGGGTTCTAAAATCAGATTTCTCGGAGAATACGAGCTTTGTCATCCGCTCAATGTTGCAATAGTTTCCGGACTTATTGCAAAAAAACTTGACTACTCTGCGCTTACAGTCGATCAGGTAATACTTGCCGGACTTTTGCACGATATCGGGAAGTTAAAAATTGAACTTTCCGATTCTCAGGCACTTTTGACAATGAATGAAGATGAAGTTAAAGCCCATCCGATTATTGGCTACAGATTGATAAAAGAACAGTTTGAACTTCCGGAAGAGATTGCAAAAGTTGCGCTGGAACATCACGAAAACAATGACGGCTCCGGATATCCGCAAGGGCTTTCAAGTGACTACATCTCAGAATTCAGCCAGATAATTAATGTTGCAAATTACTATGATAATCTTGCTTTCAACAGAACCCATGTTCTTGTTATGAATAACAAAGAGGCTTTAAGAACAATGCTTGAAGTCGGAACAAAGCGTTTTTCAGCCAGAATGCTTTACACATTTATTCACATGTTTAATTATGATGACTCAAAAAGCTTTAATGATATGGTAGTTTAGGGAATTGTTGTTTTTTATGCTTTAGTTAATTCTGTATTTGTAATACAGGAGTTTATTATTATGAATAAAGCAGAAGAGTTCAGAAAGATAATGGAAATAACAAATTCAGATAAGGTAGTTATTTTAACTAATCATTATCAAATTGTCGGCAGAGTTTACGACTGCGAAGAGTGCAACAGGGAGAGTTTTATTAACCTTACTAATGCATCACTTTGCCTGATTAATGATGTTTATGATAACCAGACCTGCGATAAATACACAAGTTCTCATTATGACTGGCTTCACGTAAATTTTGATAAAATTGTTGCATTCAGTTTTAGGGAATAAAGCCTTGTTTAAACAACAACGCGCGTTCCCTCTCCGGTGGGGAGGGTTAGGGAGGGGGTTAGCTTTTTGTTGTTTGAACCCCACCCGCATTTGTAGCTCACTGACGTTCGCACAACTGCGACCTCCCCAACTTGGGAGGTAGGCGCCGTTATTGGGAGAGGGGGACATGCGGACATTAAACGCAATGAAGTCTCGGCTGAAAGAATTATTATTAAATCCTTCTCAACTTCTAAACTCCTAAACTTCTCAACTAAATCTACACAACCGCCCGCTCTACAACATGCTTTTACCCCTCCCTAAAAGCTAAAAGCAGCGATGGGAGCGGGTTTGCGCCAGCTTTATTTAAAAGTATATTATACATATCCTTAATCATTTGTATATACTCTATATTTAATATATGCCACATTTTAGAAATTTATAACACTTTGTTAAAATTTTGTTACAAAAAAAGAAAAGCCGGATAAGAATCCGGCGTATCCCTATATTACTTAATCGTAGTTTACTTAATCGTAAATTATACTCCTGGGGTAAATGTAATTCTGGTTTGAATTAACACTACCCATTTTATGTCTTTTTTTTGTACGTAGTACTTTACTTAATTACCGTAAAGAACTTAAATTCAGCAGGCATTAATTTCCCGAATGAAAGTGAGTTTGTTGCCGCAACAAATTTTTCTTCCATATAATCAGTACCGTCAAATCTGAATTCTGATACAATCGAGTAGTCGCAGGAAAGTTCTATTGTCTTATCAAAAACTTCTCTGCCTTCCTGAATTTCCTGTCTTGATTCGCCGTTTTCTTCAACAAGAACTTTTTCTGTCGGAGAATGATAGTTTGCAACAACAAGAAGCGAGTTTTTCAGCCCTTCTTTTTGTACAAGCCACGCTGCAAATCCGTCTTCATCCTGTCTGATAACGTGCGCTTCGCCATCGGTTATTACAGGAGAATTTTTAACAAATCTGTCTATAGCGTCAAACTTTGCAAAGAAATCATAATCCTTAGCACGTTTCAAGGAAACTTCATTACCGATAATACGTTCCATGCCGGTTTTTGTAAACGACTCATCACCGTCAATGTACATAACAGGTCTCTGTGCATCCCGCCCGCCCGGAAGGAATTTGTACTTGAACCACTTAAACAATGCGCCTTGTTCGCCCAACTGTCCCGGATATCTGTCAATAGCTTCAAATTCACCATCCTGATTATTATAGGTTTTCAATATTGAAAGCGGTGTTGAAGCTTTTGACGATGAATTATAATTTGACAGATTCAAATTATCATCTGCAATTGCTTCCGGAGTCTTATATGACTGGGATACAATATCATTTCCCCACAATACATCAAAATGCATGTCTTCGTGGTATTCTTTGAAATAATTATCCCAGAGCATATATTCTGCAAGTGTTGCAAAATAAGGAATCTTTTCTTTCATTGCGGAATTAAGCATTCCCAAAACTTTTCTTGGCGCTCTGTAGCTTATAGGAGTTCCGTCCTTTTCGGAAACCTCATCAACAATGTGGTCAATATGGTCAACTCTGAAACCGTCAAAATTAAATTCTTCCTGCAAATCCTTCATATAATCAATAAAAAACTTGATTACATCATTGTTATACTTACCATTTTCAAGGCAGACAAAGTAATAAGGAGTCTGGCAGTCGAGGTTTGCAAATTTTGTAACATCCTCTCCGTCAAATTTGTAATGTTTAAATACCGGATAAGAAGCACCTTCGCTCATTCTGTCAAACACCGGAACTCCTGCAGAACACCACGCTCCGCCCGGAGCCGGCCACATTCCTTCCTGAATCAGTCCCTGAATTATTTCATTCTGGTTTGTAATTTCATTTTCAGAAAGCTTTTTGTTATGTGTATTTCCGACAAGCTTATTAATTATCATTTTTGCTTTTTTGTGGAGTTTATCCTGAATACTTTTTTCAAGCATAGAATTTGATAGAAAGATTTTTGTATCTTTCAATAATTCATCAATCTCATCAAAAATTTTTCTGTAATGTTCAGTTAAATCTCCGTAGCTTTCGCCCTTGATAGATTTTTTATAAATTCCTGACACAATATCCAGATCGTCTTTTGAATACTTATCAGAAAGTTTTGAAACTGCATCATCAACGCGTTTTTTCAATTCGTCAATAAGAGCGTTTATATCAAACCATCTTGCGCATTCAGGAGTTGTAAGAACTATTTTGGAAAATCTTCCTGTCTGCGGAAGTATGTCATAAATCACCGGATGCCCTGCAAGCTGCGCCATACGGATAAACAACTTAACCTGTTCATCGGCACCTAAGCCTGTTTTATCTTTGATATTTTTATCTTCCAAAGCCGGACTGACAGAGCTTGCAGTCGGAAGATAAGCACATCCGAATTCCCGCGGATGAAACGGAATTAAATACATTGTTGTAGAAAAAATATTGTTTTCTAAATTTCCGGTAGGCAGAATCAAAAGTTCTCTTAACCAATCCATAAATTTCCCGCATTCGTCGGATCTGTTTCCGTCGCCTAAACCGGCAAGGTTTATAAGTTTAATATCGTGCCCTTCTTTTTGAAGCCAGCTTGAATTTTTTACATTATTTCTTGCAAGAACGCTTGATTTTGTAAAATTAAAGCTTCCGTTTTCAAAAACTCCGTTTGCTTCCCATTTTGATTCAAGCGCAAATAAAACTTCCGCGTCTGTTAATTCTTCTAATGCTCTTATTTGCGGATAAGGAAGATACCCGAATTTTTTCATTTGAGATTTCAAATACTCTTTTCTTTCATCGGAAATACTGTCAAAAGAATACATCTCTCTTAATTTTGTATAAAAATTGTTTAAATTATCACAAGCGTTTTCAGCTTCTTTTTTAAACAAAAAATCTAACATAGGGTTCTCCTTACATAATTTGTGATTTGGATAGTGTCAAAGAAAATTTTTCAACTTTAACTTTCATTCTTATACAAGGATAATATCATGCATATATATTTTTTACAAACAAACGTAAAGAAATATTAAGGGATAAATAGATATTATTTATCCCTTAAAAATTATAAATTTGTATTAATAATTCTGTCTATGCAGGCTTTTGGCGAATAATCCCATTCCCGCTTTGAAATTCTTGAGACTTTAAGTCCGGAGCGTTCGATTATAGCCTGTTTTTTCATATTGGAAATCTTTGCAGGCGTTTTATCCTCAACCCCGTCGCATTCTACTACAAATTTGTTATCAACAACCAGATCAGCACTCAAACCTGCAATTTCAACCCCGCAGGTGACTTCGTGACCTAAATCACGGAAGGCTTGAGCAACCTCTTTTTCAAAACTATTTTTATAAATATTTTCGTCAAAGTCGTCAGAGGTTCTCAAAGAATATCTGTCCTCATATTCCTGAACGTAGCCGAGATAGCTTCTCAAAAGCCCTTCCGGCAATTCTCTCGGATTTTTTGAAATAAAATTAATCATCTGATATCTTGCACGGGTTATTGCAACATTAAACAAGTTTGGTTTCTGCAAGAAAATCAGACTCTGCGGGAAGCTATTGTTTGCATAAGCCCACGAAGTCAGGATTATATCCCTTTCATCACCCTGAAAAGTATGCGCTGTACCGATTTCTATCTGGTGTTTTTCCATCATATACTCGGAAAGAACTTTTGCAACAGAAATCTTTAGCTGCTCAACCTGCGCTCTAAACGGTGAAATTATACCGATAGATACAGGGTTTTCAGGATTTTTTCTCTCATCTTCCACAACAATTTCATGAAGTCTTTTTACCAGCGCCTCAATTTCAGGAAGGTTTCTCGTGGCATCAAAATCGACTTTACCCTCCGGAACTACAACAGTTTCAAGGACTTTCTTAGTATTGTCGTTTCTTCTCATAACCCTGATTCTGCCACCGTAGAATTCTTTGTTAGAAAAATTAATAATCGGCGGAAGGCTTCTGAAATGTTCATCCAGAAGAACCGGATGCATTGAATAATAATTCGCAAGATCGAACATTGAATTTGTCCTGAATCTCCACATAAGCTGATATCTGTCGTTAATTCCGTATTGTGACAGGAACGATTGTTCTTTTGCCTTCTCTAAGAACGAAAGGTGCGGCAACTGTTTGTCATCCCCGACAACAACGGCTTTTTTAGCCCTGTAAAGAATCGGGAAGCAGCTTGCAATATCACATTGGGAAGCCTCATCAATAATAACGACATCAAAAAGTCCCGGTTTCATCGGTAATGACCCTGAAACTGCGTAAGTTGTAACACACCAGCAAGGAAAAGCTTCCAGAAGCGGTCTAAAGTCCTCTGTTTCAAGAAGTCTGTTTTGAAGATTCTTTTTTCTCTCAACTAGTGATTTTGAATGAACAAAAAGCCTCTGACGCTTAACCGGATCCTGCATCAAACCTTTAAGAGCCTGTCTGCGTTTGGTTTTTAAAATATCAATTGCAAGACGTTTCTGCTTTTTCTTCATATTCCTTATCTGTTCAGAGAGAACATGAATATTTCCGGTATTTTGAATCTCCGTCTCAATCATTCTTGCCCGGCAAATCAGTTTCGCATACTCTAATTCGTTTTTGAGTGCGGCAAGGTTTTCATTATTAACATCAAAGTTATTGACCCTTAAAACCCTTTTAAGATTGCCGATTGCAGACATGTTTTTGATTCCGGTAAAGAAGCCGGATTTTTCCATATTCTCACTCAAAGAATTTATAGAATTTTCAACTGTTTTTATCTCATCTTCTTTAAGAACATTTTTGATAAATACAGGGTTTAAATGCATCGGTTTTTCTAAATCAATTTGTTCTTTAAGTCCCGTCCATTCCTCTTCAAGCTTAATAATTTTTTCTGATTTCTTCTCCATATCAGAAATAGCCTTCAAAAGCTCTTCCATGTCCGAAACATCACAGAAAATAGAGTTTTCTGCCCCGTCATCCAGATCAACTTTATTTGCAAGAAGGTCTTGTAGCTGCATTGATAATTCTTTCTGGTAATTCAATCTCCCCGCTCTTAATGCCAAAAACGGTGCTCCAAGTTCATTAAGCCTTTCTGCAACAACATCAACCGCCTTATCCATTCTGGAAGCTACAAGAACAGTTTTTCCGTTTGCAATCAAGTGCGCTGCAAGGTTAACTATAGTCTGGGATTTACCTGTTCCCGGAGGTCCGAAAACAGAAACCAGCTTTGCATTTTCAACATTTTTGATTACATTTAACTGGGCATCTGATAATGAAAGCGGTGTTACAGGGAAAAAGTCTGCCAGTGTTTTTTGCTGGGTATCAGTAGGCTTGGACTGGGTGTACTCTTCGTTTATAAGATTAAGAACAGTTTCTCTATAAACTCCGCTTGGCTTTTCCGCAATCTGCGTAAGTTCGTGCAAAACTCCGGCAGTAACGGCAGGGCGCTTTGTCAGAATAATTGCACACTGGTTTGTAAGGCTGATTTTTTCCAGTTTAATTTGAGTTTTCTTTGCCCCTTCTTCCTCTTCAATAATTTCATCGATATTATCAGCGCCGACTTTTTCATTATAAAAATCTTTTGTAATATTATCTTCGTTAACTGAATTTGCAGGATTTAAAGAAACATCAATATCCGGAATAATTGATTTTAGGGTGGTCAAAAATATGTCCAGTTTTTCTTTTGTAATAGGTACAGACGGCACAACATCCAGAAGCCCTTCCAGAAGCTGTTCTGTCTCGTCCTCATCATCGCTCTTCTTCATAAGAGCGGTTAACGCTCCGGTATTCAGGGAAATAAATTCATCCGTCAGCATACAGTTGATATTCACCCCGTTACGCTCAAGCCTGCAAGGAGAATAAAGAAGCGGAGTTAAGAATTCATTCTTCTTCCCTGATTTAGATTTCCCGACAAGGAACAAATACCCGTAAATCAAATACTTGTCCTTCTGGCTAGTTTCTGACTGAATCATAAGTTCCGTAAGTTTCGGATCAGAACCCTCGAGACGGATATATTCCAGACCTTGAGTAAACAAGGTATCTTCTTCATTCAAAAAAATCCACTTGTTATCTTTATCGGCTTTCAAATTCCTGAAAGTCGAACTCTTAACCTCTTCTCTTACGCAGTCGTGAAGATACTGGCTTAATTTTTTTATAAAACTGTTATTAAATGCTGAATTTATTGCTCTTGTTGCTTCCTGTAACATAATTTCTCCCCCGGGATGTATAATTTTGTCATGCCAAACTCGTTTCAGCATCTTACGGCATTGTTATTGCTTTTGGGTAAGCTCCCGAAACCGGTTCGTGATGACAGTTTATTAAATTTTGTAATCATGGTTTTGTTTTGTGTATTTGTAAATACAAAATCCTGCCAAAAACAAAAACCCTGCTAATGCTGTTATTTGTGAAAGTAATTGAATACTCATAAATTTCCTCCAAAATGTTTATTAAAACTTGTAATCGTGGTTTTGTTTTGTGTATTTGTAAACGGCATAGCACATCAATACTATCATACCAACTCCTGCTGTCCATTCAAATATCATATCTAAATTCATTGTTCAGCCTGCAAATCCTTAAGAATTTTTACAACCTCATTTCTTCTGATAAAATATGCATTTGCCATAATTATAGAAATTATGATTCCTGCAACACCTAATACATAATTCACTAGGGATGGACTGTTCAAAAACAACGCTATAGAACCCCCTGCAGTTACAAATACCGAACCCCACAGGTGAGTCATTTCATTTCTTATAGAATTCAATTTTTCAACTTCAAAAATGTTATCCATTTTTCCCCATAAGGTAATTATACCATATTCGGGAGAGATTGAATACTGTTTATAGATGAATTAAAGCGCCGGCAAATAATATTTGCCGGCGCTTTAAGAGATTATTTTTCTCCGGTAATTTTGTTCTCTATTTTATTACCGAGATAAGCACCGGCTGCTCCTGTACCGGCAACTCCGGCACCGCCGAGTAATGTTGGAACAGCTACAGCTCCTATAATAGCTCCGCCTGCAAAGAACAAAATCCCGCCGATTAAGCCGACACCCAGACCTATTAATGCACCTGTTCCGTTTCCTTTAAAGCTCGGTGCCTGAATAGGAGCCGGTTCTATTGACGGCTTTGTTTCATTCATTTTGTTCACTTTTTTTAATACAGGTTTTTGATACCCCGTTTGACCTTGAATTGCAGATATACGCATATACACCTCCTTATTTTTTACCAGTTTACCTGCAAAATAAGTAAATTGCAATAATTTTATACTTTAATTAAAGGAGTCGGAGAGTATAATTATATGCTAAAATATCAATACATAGGAGAAATATATGAAGAGATTTTTTGTATTTTTTGCATTACTGTTAAGTCTGCCTCTCGTTTTTGCAAACGAAGCGCCGCTAACTACCCCGCAGAGTATTACTTTTGAAAACTGCACAAAAATTTTTGCTGTAGACAAAGAAAAACTTTTTTATCTGACACTTGCATCACTTTCCGCAAACAGATTCTTAATTGATGAAGTCCAGACAACTAACGGCTATGTTGTATTTTCCGTTAACCACAACCAGTACCTTGCAACTATTGCAGGTGTTGACAATTCCAATGCAATTCTTAAAATAACTCCTTGTAATAATGTCTACAACTTCCCTCCGGGAATTTTGACAAACACTTTCAAATATATTGATTTAAATCTGAACACGGATATAAAAAGCTAAAATTTATTCCCTCTCCTCCGGAGAGGGTGCGGGCGGGGGACAATTTTGAAAAAAACAATTATATTTTTACTCATTATATTTTCAATCTTAGGTCTGACTGCCTGTTCGATTAGAAAAGACCACGAACCGCTGACTGTCACTTTCTGGACTTTGCAGATGGGTGATTTTTCCGGTTATATGTACAAAGTTATAAGGACTTACGAAGCAGAGCATCCGAACGTGCATATAAACTGGATTGATGTTCCGTTCTCTGAAGGCGAAAAAAGAACGCTTGCTGCAGTCATGAGTGACAACCCGCCGGATTTAATAAATCTAAACCCTGATTTTTCGGCACTTCTTGCACAAAAAGGTACATTGGAAGAAATTCCGGAAGAATCTGTTACGGAGTTTAATCCGGAAATAATTAATGCGCTTAAATATAATGACAAACTTTATTCAATTCCGTGGTATGCAACAAGCGCAATTACTATTTATAACAAAGACCTTTTTGCTAAATCAGGGATTTTGAGACTGCCGAAAACATACAAAGAGCTTGCTGCTATTTCTGAAAAAGTAAAGACAAATACAGGGGCTTATACTTATCTTCCGACTATAACCGAAAACGATACAATGGTTAAGATTCTGAACAAATACGGAATTTCAGAGGCTGAGGATTATCCGATGGCAGAAAAAGTTTTTGAAATGTTCAAGGATTTGTATCAGAAAGATTTAATTCCGCCGGAGAGCATAACTTTTACGCATAGAGAAGCACTTGAGCAATATATGGCAGGTAAAATTATTTTTTATCAGGGCGGAGCCAATTTCCTTACTATGATTAAAGAAAATGCGCCTTCTGTTTATCAGGTAACAGATGTTACGGAACAAATAAAGGGACCTTTAGGGCAGAACGATTTTTCTGTAATGAATTTTGTTATACCTCTTAGAGCAAAGCACAAAAAAGAAGCTCTCGACTTTTGTCTTTACCTTACAAATGCTCAAAACCAGCTTGAACTTGCAAAACAAACAAACGTTATTGCTACCAATTCCGAGGCTTTAACGGATAAATTTTATAACGATGATTCGACTCTTGAAGCTAAAGCGCGCTCAATAAGCGCAAAACAGATTAATAGAATAACACCGCAATTAAAACAGAGAAGAAACCAGAAGGAAATCAATACTCTTGTTAATACAGCTATTCAGTCAGCACTTTTAAATAAAGACGGAATAGACCATCTTCTTGCCGAATTAGAGCAAGAAATTAAAGGTGTTGAAGAATAAATTTTCTTCTTTATTATTCTTTTCTTTATTATTCTTCTTCCGCTCTTTTAGCCTTATAGCTGTATCCTGCATATATTGCAAGCCCTATAAGAAGCCATACGATAAAATAGAGTGCAGAAGTCGCTTTAGCACTGAATTTGCAATACATTAAACCTAAACAGGTAACAATACCGAGAATCGGAAACCACGGACAGAAAGGAACTTTAAACGGGCGTTCTCTGTCCGGTTCGGTTTTTCTTAGAATAAGAACTGCAATACAGATAATTATAAACGAAGTAAATGTCCCGAAGTTGCACAACTCTGCCGATATATTCAAATCCATAAACAGGGCGCAAACTATTACAATTAAACCGGAAATCCAGGTTAAAATATGCGGAGTCTTGAATTTTTCGTGTATTTTATTTAAGGATTTTGGAATAAAATTATCCCTGCTCATTGCAAATAAAATTCTTGTTGTTCCCAATTGATAAATTAATAAAACCGAAGTTAAAGCGCAAAGCGCCCCCATAGAAATTAATCCGGCGTACCAGTTTTTACCTATAAATCTCATTGCATGCGCAAGCGGAGCCTGAGTGTCAATTGCATTAAAGGGAACAACACCTGTAAGAACAAGAGCTGCACAGATGTACAAAATTGTGCAGATTCCAAGAGTTCCCATAATTGCAACCGGCAAATCTCTCTGCGGATTTTTTGTTTCTTCCGCTGCTGTTGAAATTGCGTCAAATCCTATGTAAGCGAAAAAGATTACAAAAGCGCCGGTAAAGATTCCTTCCAGACCGTTTGGAGCAAACGGAGTCCAGTTTTCCGGCTTAATATAAAAAGCGCCCATTACAATAAAAGATAGGATTATAAACATATTAACCCCGACCATTATTGTTGCGACTCTTGTTGATTCTTTGACCCCTTTTACAAGAAGGATTGTAAGCAACAGCACAATTGCAATAGCCGGAAGATTAATTGCAACCGGAAGTTCCCAGCCAAAAGGCAGATGAATAAACGGCATTTTATCATGTACATCCCAGCCGTACTTATTACAGATTTCATACATTGTTCTGTAATCGTTTCTAAGCCAGAGAGGACAATTTACAACAAAAGCCGGCAGAATGTGTTTAAAGCCCTTCATAAACTGCACAAAATACCCTGTCCATGCGCTTGCAACAGTAATATTCCCGATTGCATACTCAAGCATGAGAATCCAGCCGACCATCCACGCCATAAATTCGCCCATTGTTGCGTAAGTATACGTATAAGCGCTTCCTGCAACAGGCATCATTGCGGCAATTTCTGAATAAGATAAGGCCGAAAATACGCTTGCAATTGCTGCCAGAACCATTGAAATTACAACCGCCGTTCCGGCACCGGCTCCATCTGAGCTTCCTACAATTGCACTTCCTATGATTGTAAAAATTCCCGTTCCGACAACAGCGCCAATTCCGAGCACTATTAAATCAAATACTCCGAGCGTCTTTTTCAAGCCGGATTTTTCACCGGCTTCAATTATTTCTTGCGGACTTTTGCATTTTGTCAGATTACTTATTAATGTATTCAACTTTTCCATCTTCAACTGCTATTTCTTTTTCTTCAGCTAATCTTTCAATTCTTCTGTTCTTCTGATAACCATAAGAAGCGTAAATCAAAGCCCCCATAATTACCCATACTATAAACATTTCTGTTGATAATCTTGCAGTGTCACCCTTTGCAACCATCATAGAAAATATCATTAACCCGCCGCAGCAAACAATACCGGCTAGCGGAAACCACGGACAGAATGGGACTTTGAAAGGACGCGGTCTGTCCGGATCAACTTTTCTCAAAATCAATATTGCAACACATACAATTATAAATGAAGTGAATGTTCCGAAGTTACAAAGAGAGGTTGCAACATTCAAGTCTAAAATCAATGTACCTAAAATACCTACAACACCTACTGTTATTGTAAGAATATGAGGCGTATTGAATTTAGGGTGAAGCTTCTGGAACACGCTCGGGAGGAAATTATCTCTGCTCATTGCGTACAATACTCTTGTTGCAGCCATATGCATTACAAGAAGTACGGAAGTTAAGCCTGCAAGCGAACCGATTGAAATCAATCCCGCAACCCAGTTCTGGTGAACTACGCTCATTGCAAATGCCATCGGAGCTTTAATTAAACCTTCAGGAATTACTCCACCGGTTGTTTTTTGCATGCCGGTTAATACAAGAGCAACAAGAACATACACAACAGTTGTTGCGGCTAATGAACCTAAGATACCTATAGGTAAATCCTTTTGCGGATTTTTACATTCTTCCGCCGCCGTTGCAATAGCGTCAAAACCAATGTATGCAAAAAAGATTATAAAAGCACCCATAAATATGCCTTCAAACCCGTTAGGCGCAAACGGCACCCAGTTTGCAGGCTTAACGTAAAACGCGCCTGTCAGTACGAATAATGCAATAACGCCTATTTTAACCGCAACCATAATTCCTGCCATTTTTGCAGAATCTTTTGTACCTTTAACCAGGATAGCTGTAATAAGAGCAATCATTATAATTGCAGGAAGGTTAATACAGAAAGGTACACCTAAAATATGCGGAATTGCACTATGGTAATCAATTCCCTGAGCAGTATAGGCTGTTACAGCAGAGCGGTAATCATCAACAAGCCATAATGGCGGATTGGTAAGCCATGCCGGAAGAATATTTGAAAAACCTTTCATAAACTGTACAAAATGGTTTGTCCAGGCACAAGCTACCGCAATAAAACCGATAGCGTACTCAAGCATCAAAATCCAGCCGATAATCCACGCTGCAAATTCCCCTAAAGTCGCAAATGTGTAAGCATAAGCGCCGCCGGCAATAGGAATCATTGTAGCAAATTCACTGTAACAAAGGGCTGAAAAAATGCAGGCAATTGCCGCTATAACCATTGAGATTACAAGAGCCGGTCCTGCCCCCGGGCTTGAACCGTCTGCACTTCCTGCAGCTGCAATACCAACGATTGCAAAAATTCCGGAGCCGATAATTGCACCGACACCTAAAATGATTAAATCCCAAACGCCTAAAGTTTTTTCCAAACCGCCTTTTTGAGCGTTTGCAATTGCATCATCCATGTTTTTAAGGGTTAACATTTTTCTCAGAACCTGAGGTAGTGAAAATCTTTTTTCTGCCATTTGTTACCTTTCTGTTTATCTAATGTAAATTGCTGTCATTGCACGACCCGGCAGGGTCACGGCAATTCAGTTTTTATTTAGTTGTCAAATTTGTTCTGGATTGCTTCGGGCTGTTTTAGGCTATTCCCTCGCAATGACACCGGACTTGTAGGTTCACTTACCAACCTGATTCATTTCCCCACCCCTTCAGAATGACGCCAAATTTATAGTCAAACCTGACAACCCAAATACATTTACCCCTGCCGTCATTCAGAGGACGTCAGTCCGAAGAATCTCTATAAATTTTCCATGTAGGTTGGGTTTACTAACCCAACAATAACTTTTGGTCATTGCGAGAAAATCTTTGATTTTCGTGGCAATCCATTTTTATTCAATTGTCAAATTTGTTTAAGATTGCTTCGGGCTGTTTTAGGCTGCACCCTCGCAATGACGCTAGAATTTCTTAGCGAGCGTTCAGCGAGCTTAGAAATTCAGGTGAGGGGTGCCCCTCGTTGTAGTTTATGTTGGGTTTCACCCAACCTACTATTCCATACAATTCTATTCACTGCTCACTAATCACTATTCACTACTATTTCAACAACGGAAATCCGAGTTTTTCACGCTGTTTTACGTATAATTGGGCAACCGCAGACGCCATTGTCCTTACTCTGTTTATGAAATTTATACGTTCGTCTTTACTGATAACTCCTCTTGCATCGAGAAGGTTAAAAGTATGAGAGCATTTGAGCACATAATCATAAGCCGGCAGAACAAGTTCTGCATTTATACAATTATCTACTTCTTTCTGGTAAGCGTCAAATAACTTGAATAATCTATCCGCATCAGAGTATTCAAAATTATATTTTGATTGTTCAATTTCATTCTGGAGATAAATGTCACCGTACTTTAAAATATTATTCCACATAATATCAAATACGGATTCTTTGTTTTGAATATACATGGCTATTCTTTCAAGCCCGTAAGTGATTTCCAGAGCAACAGGTTTAACTTCCAAGCCGCCGACCTGCTGGAAATACGTAAACTGGGTAATTTCCATACCGTCTAACCAGACTTCCCAACCCACACCGGCAGCGCCGAGAGTCGGAGATTCCCAGTTATCTTCTACAAATCTTACATCGTGTTTGGAAAGATCAATTCCCATTGCTTCCAAACTCTTCAAATACAATTCCTGCGCATTATCAGGAGAAGGTTTAAGAATAACCTGATACTGAAAATAATGTCCCAGCCTGTTTGGATTCTCGCCATATCTTGCATCCGTCGGACGTCTGCAAGGTTCAACCATAGCAGTTGACCACGGCTCCGGTCCTAGTGCCCGTAAAAAAGTTGCAGGATTCATGGTGGAAGCGCCTTTTTCAATATCATAAGGCTGCTGGATTATACATCCGTATTCTGACCAGAATCTTGATAAATTAAGTATTAAGTCTTGAAAATTTAACGCCATTTATATTCCCCGACCTTCTATTGTATTTTTTACACTTAATTGATTATACACATAAATGGGAGTAAATGAAAAGTATTTATTTTATTTCTGTTAAATTTTGTTACAAAATATCACTGACTTGAAATAAGATACTAAAATAAATCTTATATAATAATATGAGGTGCAAGTTATGGGAATTTCGATTAACAATAATCCGGAAATAAATCAGGTTCATAATACCGGCAATGAAGTCAAAGCTCAGGAAAAATCAGAACAACCATTATATCAATACGGGACAGCTTCCCCTGATGATAACGGAACATCCGGTAAAAGCTATGAACCACCAAAAACTCCGGAAGAATTGCAGAAAAAAATTGTTGATTTGCTGAGTAAAAACGGTATAGATACTGATAATGCAGATTTAATCAAAGATGTTACGACCAAACATAATATGATTGTATCAGTAGCGCAGGCAAAAGGCGAAACCCTTGATGAATCAATTGTAAATATGAGACTTCTGAATTATGCAAAAGGCTGGAGATTTCATAATTTTGACAAAAATGCCCTATCCTCCAATGAAGAGTACAATAGCGATTGTTCTAAGGCAAAGAGTTTTCCTGAATTAAGAGAAAAATATAAACAATTCGGAAAAGAATATGTAGAAGTTATGGATCAGGACGGAGACGGACAGATAAACGCGCATGAAATGTTTTATCAGGAACTTATGGACTACTATGAGACAAACGGATTACCTCCTAATCAGGCAAAAGCCAAGGCTCTTGCAACTGTAAGTAAGTTCATAAAATATAACGCCCTAAATCTTCCGAAAGAAGGAGACGCCGTCTACAATACGGAAGAAGCTCTGATGTTCACGGATATTCTTGTTAAAATCGGAGTCCTTGATGAAGATAAAAATACGACACTTTCATCTGATGAAGCTGCCGCTTATTTAATGTCAATGGCGCAGCTGGACGATACAAAAAATAATATTACACGGCAAGAAAATATCAGAACAGAACTCGCAATTGCAACAGACGGGATGAGTGTTCAGGAAATTATGGATTTGCTGGGGTTCACGCAGGAACAGGCTGAGAATATAATTTCATATAGAGCGAAATTCAACAATAATCTGGATGCGGCTCAGGAATTTATTGAAACCGGAAATCTTCCGCAGTAGGTAAATAGGACTAATTAATCCACTTAAAGCTTGTAACGTAGTCTTCGCCGTTAATATTGCCTTTAATTTCTGCAATAAATTTTCTATAAGCTTTGCTTGAAAGTTCTATTCCCGGAATCTTATTTATCTGGGTTAGTATTTTACTGTCTTTTGATAAGTCTACACCCGGAATTGCATTAAAAAGTGTATTTAAAGACAGATTCCCGATTGGTCCGAACATAGTAGAAATCTTTTTAGAGAGAAGTCCGAATACTTCCATCTCAGCCTGAGCGGTTGAGAAATTATATTTTCCGGTTATAAACAGGCTCAAATCTTTACCACGCGTAGAAATTTCAATTTTATCAGCTTCGCCGTCTTTTATATTAATCTTTCCGTTAATATCCGAAAAATCTCCGGTTTTAAGAGGGGTTATAATATCGATTACACTGTTTATTGATATACTGGTAATTCCGCCTTTTATAAGGTTTCCGGCTTTGAGAAGATATTCAAGAGAACCCAGTTTCGGCATTCTTCCGTTTGAAACATTGAAAGTTGTATTACCGTTAAGAGTTTTCATACAATTTCCAAAATCCACACCGTTGCAGGAAAGATTTATATCACCGGTTAAATCCCCGTATATTTGATTATTCAAATCAAATAATGCAACCGAAAGGTCATTTGCATTAATATCCTTTGCCTTCATCTTCAAGGTAGTATCGTTATTTTTCAGATTATAATTAAATGTTCCGTTAAGTGTACCTTCAGCAATACTGAAATTAAAATCATTTACTTTAAACTCTTTTTTATTATTGACTGATATATTTGCCTTGAAATCTTTTGCAATAAGATTTCTCAGATAAATACTATCTGCAGTCAGATTCATATTTTTTATAAGCATAGAAGAAAGATCAGCGCCTTCAAAAGATTCAAAAGTCTGATAATTTTCAACCTGAGAAAGCTTATATTTTTCCATAATATAATTAAGATCAAATACTTTTGTGTAAATATCTGCTTTTTCTATATAATAAGGAATTGTTAACTTGTTCTTCAAAGTTGCCTGAATTGAAATATCATTACCTAAAACTTCGCCCTTTGAATACAGATCGATAGACTTCTCTTTAAACTTGAATGTAATATTTTTCATTGTTGTATCAAGAAACGGAATATTTGTTTCAAAAATATGGAAATCCCCGAGAAGTTTAGGGTCTGATAATCTTCCGTTAAACTTCAAATCAGAAGTAAACTGCCCCTGTTTGATATTCGGTTTTCTGAAAATTATATTGAATATTCTTGCATCCGTAGGATTCTGGGTCTTGATATACAAATCGTGGAAAACTAAATCATCCTTGTAAACTTCAATCCCGCCGCGTGCTTTGAGCATATTAAGGCGCGTCGAGCGGCTGGAAAGCGAAGAAATAATTTTGTCATAGGAAAATTCTTTAATTTTTAAAATATTTTGTTTAATAATTTTCGTATCAAGGTTAAGAACAATTGCGTTTTCAACATCGCCGACGGTTGCTCCGAGGTGATAAATGCTTGAATCAGGCGCCATATTTACATCGGCTTTGACATCAAAATTATCTTTTACCCCTTTTAGTCTCAGAGAATAAACTATATCTCCCTTAATTTTCACCGGATATATCTGATTTTTGTTAATATATTTATCTATAAACTCCTGTTTTGGCTTGGAATTTATATACATATCAAAATTCTGTTTATCAAAAATATTATGAACAACCCCGTCTAATAAAACAGGCATATCATCAGCAAGCAGATTAATTTTAACGAGTTTTAAATCGTTATTTCTGAGCATTAAACTGCCGTTTATAATCTTTACAGGAAGATTTGCCGGCTTATAGCGAAGCAAAAATCCGCCCAGATCTGCATAAGCGTTTATATTATTGTTATGAATTTTTATATTTGTATTTATTCTTCCTTTTTCAAACTCAATTCCTCTAAACTCTTCCGGAATAAATGAATAACTGCCGATAAAATTCAAAGCCGCAAGGTCAAATGATTTCAGTCTGATAAGTCCGTCCAAACGCGGTTTTCCAGAAACATTATCAGCCTCAAGCTCTACATCAAAAGAGCTTTGGGTTTCTTTAATACTGCCTTTTAAATCCGAGATTTTAAGTTTGTTATTATTAAGAGAAATCAAACCGCCTGATAGTTTTAGTTTATTTTGAGGAGATGCCCCGAGGATTTTTGATTCAAATTTAACTTTGTCATATTCTACTTTATCAACTCTTCCCTTATACTGCGCATTTACGGAGGCAAAAACGTTTCCGAAGTCTCTTTTAATCTCTTCCTCTGCAGACAAAATATCATTCAGATTAAGGTGCGGAACAGAAATCGAAGCGTCAGCAATGTTATCTTTCACCTCAGCTTTTGCACTTAGCTTAGATTTCCCTATAAAAGCATTTATATCAGCTTTTGCATTTGTCCCGTCAAAATCAATTTTCCCTTTTGTATCATGAACTTTTACTCCCTCCATTCCGAAAGTGTTTCCCAGAAGCTCAAGTTCTCCTTTAGAAAAAAGATTTTTATTAAACTGAATATCTTCAACATCAATAACAGAGCCGTACACCTTCATCGTAAGGTTAGTTAACCCCTGACATATCTCAAGTTTCGGGAGCATTTTTTTGATATCATCAATCATTGTAGCGGTTTCAAGCGCGTGATATAGATATCCGATTTCCTGCGAAGATGTTTTTACTTCAAAATCAAATTTTCCGAACAAATTGCAGGTACCTTTTATACTGATAGGCTTCCCGTTAACCAGCCCCTGTTTTGTTCTGAAAACCGCATCCTGATCGTTAAAGCTTAAAACCGCCTGAGCGTTAGTTAATACCATATCCGGAATTTCATTAAAATAAGTTTCAACATTATTAAAATTCAAAATTCCCCAGACATGCGGGTCTTTACGGTTGCCTTTTACAATAATATCAATATTTCCGTCGCCTTTTACATCCATAATAGGCACCGGACCTATAACAAAGTTCAAAATTTCATGAATCGGCAGAACTTTTTCTTCTGCTATTTGAAGATTAACCTTCTTTGTACTCCAAACCCGCATATCAGCGTATTTAACATTATAAAGTTCAACTCCGCCTTTAACCCAGACTCTTTCAGAGCCGCCCGCCGGAACATCCACATCATAGTTCAGATATTTACCGGTAAACTTTAGTTTTACGGTTGCACCGCCGGCATTCTTTATCGGTTTAATCAATATTCCGTCGCTTATAAATACATCACCGTTTACATCCGGCTCATATATATCACCTTTTATTGAAAAATTACCGATAGTTCTACCGTAAAATTTGTATTTTTTCAGCTTATAAATATTAAACTCTTCTACAGCAAGCGGCGGAAGCATATTTACAATATCCTCCACCCGTGATTCATTAAGGCAGACATGCAAATCCAGCATTGTCATTGCCATATCCAGATAATTTAAAATTTTACCGCTTATTGATGCATTAATATTTTTAGAAGAGATATTTACAGTCTCAAAATTTATAAGATTGCTTGTTATATTAAAACTGGAAGAGACATTCAAAACTTTCGGGAAAATAATTGATTTTGCACTGTCTTTCATAATAACGGCACAATCTTTCAGCTCTGCGGATAAATTTTTCTTATCCACTCTTACATTAATCACACCCCGTATATTGGTTAAATCATCCGGCAGATATTGTCTCAAATAATCCCCGAGAGGTTCAAGATTAAAATTATCAAATTTAACATCTACTACACTTTTTTCAACATCGTTGTTTTTTGGAATATAAAGATTTATATTGGCTTCCGAGACAGAATTTTTTATGTTTAATTCACTCAGCAGCCTGCATTGTAAAGCCCGGGCGTTTCTCTTATAATAAATATCTCTTGCTGAATAAATAACAGGCTCTTTCACTCCTGATTGATATATTTGTGCAGAAATCTTTCTGACACTGATTTCTTTACATTTTACTCTTGTATTATTAAGCTTGGCAAAAAAATTCTTATCAAGCTGCAATTCTTTATTTAGAACCGAATTTATTTCTATATTTGAAGCCGCAATACGATTTATATGAGCTTTGCCGGAAAGAAGCGGCAAAAGTCTTAAACTTGCATCAAAATCTTCTATTTTTGTGTAATCCCGAGCCTTTTTCGATTTAATTTCAATAGTTTCAGCTTTTACCCGCGCAACCGGAAGCGGCGTTAAAATCAAACGCGGCTTCTCAATTTTAATCTGATAATCAGTGTTCAGAGAAATATTTTCACACACTTCAGGCAGAGTCTTAGCAAATAAAAAAGGCAGACCCAGAATCCAGAAAGCATAAAAAATTAGAATTATAATTATATATTTATTTAAAATTCGTTTCATTATGATAACACTAATAATACCATAAATCAGAGTTCAATAATATACCCCGTACGTAGTACTTGGCGCATTAGGGTTATTATGATATAATTTTAGCGTGAGAGATTTATTTAAAATATTAGCAGCTGGGATAGTTATATTGTATGCGCCGTTTGTAATTGCAAAAGAGCAGTACAAAGTTGTTGTCATACCTGATAACATTGTAACGGAAACTGCGGCACTTGATTCTTATATTTATAATGCTGCCGCTGAATTTTTTGCAAACGAAGTTGTAAATATCTTAAATAAAACCGACTACATTAAAGCCCCGACAGTAAGCGAAGAAAGAGCGCTCCTTAAAAGCAGTCCGTATCTTTATAATCCTGCAAAAGCTCTCACGAACAAATTCAGAACGTCATACAACATTGATCACGTTCAGTTAAAGAAAATTACCGCAAAATCTCAAGCGAGATACGCACTTTTGATTACTTCTTATCTCGATTCAGAAAACTACATCTTGAGAAGAACCTTCTGGGATTTTCTGAATATTCCTGGTGCTACAGTTGTTGATCCGGCATACAAAATCTGCACTTATGCCGCTTTAGTTGATACACAAAACAACACGGTTTTATGGTCAAATACTTTTTATAAAACAATAAGCGTTGTGGAAAACAGAATTATAACAAGAGGACCTTCTCCTCAGACCGAGCAGCTGCAGAAAATAAGGGATTATTCAAGAATGCTCTGCCCTGAAATTGCCCAGAGTGTTCAGCAGAATGTTCTTCCGCCGGAGGTTTACGAAAAAGAATCCCAACAGATTTATTATGATATGGCTAACTTTGATAACGTATTCACTAAAAAATACAGAAGATGGCATAAAGAAGGCGGAAAAGATTATAACGCCGCTAAGACCAAGGTTAATAACACAATAGAAGATACAAAAGAAAAATATAATAACTATCAGGAAGAGCGCAAACAAAGAGCGCTTGAAAAAGCAAAAGAAAAAGAGCTTCAAAAACAATTAGAAGTAAAGGCTGAACCGGTTTTGGAACCTATAAAGGCAGAGCCAGCCCAAACAGAGCCGGAAACTGTCTCAAAGTCGGAGAATAAAGAGTCTGTAAAACAGGAAAAAAATATTTTCAATATAAACTTCAAAAAGCAGCAGACACCTGAGCTTGAAGATCAGAGTTTGTATATTCCTATAGACATAAAGAAAACCAAAACAAACAATCTTTACGGCGAATTTGACAACTCCCGCCCGCCATTAAGAGATTATAACTACTAAATCATCTTTTATAAGATTGTAAAAATTTTCGTCCAACTCATAAGACAAATTAACCACATAAGGTAAAAGGCTGTTGTCAAAAGCTGTTTTTAAAGCTTCAATATCATTCAAATCAATACTTTTACCTTCAACTAAAATATCAAGATCCGAAAGCGGTCTGAAATTGCCCTTCACACGCGAGCCGTAATAATAAAATTTATACTTGCTCTTATAAGGTGTAAGTATAGATTTTATTATATTTTCTTCTTTTTCAGTCACACCGCTAATCTGCATTTAAGTCCTTTTCAAGTTTTTGAATTAAAAATTCTGTATCAGCAAGAAAATCCGGAATTATTTTAATTAATTCTCTGGCTTTTATAAGATTATATTCATGAGTGGAATTATTTCTCTGCCAGTAATAATTTTTCCAGTTTTCCCAATTTTCTGCATAACCATACCCTTGCATAAAACGAAAAATGTTATTCATAGTTAGTTCCGGCTCTGTCTTTCCGTATTTTTGAATAAGAATCTTTTTTACAAGCTTCCATGCTGTCTCAAGAGTATATTCAAACCTCTTTACACACGAATCTGCAATATATTCTGCAAGAATTGAGTCTTTATTTTCAGAATAATCACTGTACGCTTTATTTAGCGTTCCATACGCATTTTTGAGATTTGAAATTTCAATCATAAAATAATCCTCAAACAGATAACTTGATATTTATTATAAAACAAAAAATAATTATTTACTCAAAATCCCCGTGTCTTGAGACAACGCGCGTAACATAAATCTGTTCGCAGGAGCCGCTTCCGTTATTGCCGCTATATGTTTCTTTATCGTTTCTTACAGTGCTTGAAACACCTCTTTCAATCCTGCCGTCATCTCCGTAGAATTTGTACTTAACAAGATAACCTTCAAGGTAGACAATATCCTTCTTTTTGAGCTTTCTGATACCTCTTCTTACGTTTTTATTTGCAGGACAAATGTGATTATTGGTAAAAGCGTGGTTAATTTCACCTTTGCTCTTGAAATATTTTGATAAATGCTCCCGCCAGTCCGAACCGGAGAAGGAATAATAAGAAACCGTCGAAGCCATTTTTACTTTGATAGCTTTATAGACTTCTTTATGCTTAAATTCTCCGAAGCAAATAGTAATATCATAAGGATAAACAGCTGCAGCCCATAGCTTAGAAGGGCGGAAGTGTTTTGCATAAACCCTGCCGTATATTTTATATTCAGCAAGCGGCGTCAGTTCTGCAACTCCGCCTTTAACTTTCTGTTTAAATGTTTTTCCGTCTTTTATATTTACCTGAACAGGCTCAGAAAACGGCTCCATCTCAACATTTTGTAAAACAGTGTTATCAAAACCAATATTTCTTAAAATAAAAAACAGAACCACAACAACAAAAAGTATTTTAACTTTGATGTCAATTTTTGTGTATTCAGTATTACTGTCGAACCAATTCAAAGGTTTTACCTACATCTTTTCAGGCGCAGAAACCGCAAGGATATCAAGCGCATTTTTGAGTGTAATTCTTATTGCAACCATTAAAGCAAGCCTTGATTTCATCAAATCAACATCATCACAGATTACACGGTTAGAATTGTAGAACGAATGGAATTCCGCTGCAAGCTCCTGTACGTATCTGCAAATTGTATAAACCGTTCTGTTTTGAGCGGAAAGAGAAATAACCGATTTAAATTCCTCAAGTTTCAAAATCAGCGTTTTTGCCGTATCTGCAGTCTTTAAAATAATATTTTTATCAAAGTTATGAATTAAATCGTCCAGCTCTTTCTGAGTCATAGGCGCTTTAATCTGTTCGCCTGTTTCCGGATTAATTCTGTCATTCACTGCATTTCTTAATATTGAGCAGACTCTTGCATGAGCGTATTGTACGTAAAATACAGGATTTTCATCAGTTGAACGTTTTGCAAGTTCAATATCAAAATCCAGTGTCATATCAATATTCCGCATCTCCATCCAGTAGCGCGTTGCATCAACTCCGACTTCTTCTATCAAATCGTCAAGCGTTACCATGTTTTTGCGCTTGCCCATACGAACTTCTTCACCATTGATTACAAGGTTAACCAGCTGCCCGAGAAGAATCTCAAGCTTATTCGGATCATACCCGAGAGCCTCAAGAGAAGCTTTTACACGTGCAACATACCCGTGGTGGTCAGCCCCCCAGATATTGATTAATCTGTCGAACCCTCTTTTTAATTTATCAACGTGATAAGCTATATCAGCAGTCAGATAAGTGTTTGAGCCGTCGGCTTTTTTAATAACTCTGTCCTGATCATCTCCAAATTCAGAGGACTTAAACCACATAGCGCCGTCTTTTTCGTAAAGCATACCTTTTGCCATAAGCTCTTTGTAGCTTTCCTCAACTTTTCCGGAATTATGTAAATCAAGTTCAGAATAGAAATTGTCAAAATGGACTCTAAAGCCTTCAAGAAGCTTTTTCTGGCATTCTTCCATTTCTTTTTTTGCAAAATCCGATAATACCTTAACATCAAGCTTATCAGAAGTTATCCCCGGGTTTTGTTCAACATATTTTTTCGCAACAGGAATAAGATAATCTCCCGGATAAAAGTTCTTTCTTTCAACTTCGTCTGCCGGGAAATCGACATTTTCGCCGAGTTCTTGCCGTACACGGATTTTCAAAGAATTTCCGAGTTTTTGAATCTGGCTTCCTGCATCATTTATATAAAATTCCTGATAAACTTCGTGACCGTAGAATTTCAAAAGATTAGCAAGAGCGCTTCCCATAGCAGCCCAGCGTCCGTGACCGATGTGGAAAGGACCGGTAGGGTTCGCTGAAACATACTCGAGCAGAATTTTTTCTTTCTCGATTTTATCAGGTTTGCCATAATTTTCTTTCTTAGTAAGAATTTCTTCTACAGCATTTGCAAGAAGAGCATTTTCAATCTTAAAATTAATAAATCCGCCGACAATCGAGACAGAATAATCTTTTGCCGAAAGGTATTCAACAATTGCATTTGCAATCATCGGCGGTGCAATTTTTGCAGTTCTGGCAAGAGAAGAAACATTAACCGCAAAATCTCCAAAATCAGGATTCTTAGGTTTTTCTATCATCAAAGAACCTTTTGTATATTCGCTTGCCTGACCTAATTTATTATCTTTTATAGCTTTTAATATAGCTTCTTCAACTTCATTTAAGAAAAAATCTTTTAACATCTTTATCCTCGCATATCCTATAATTATGAATTATAAAATAAACAGATACAAAAGTATACGGCTTAACAGAAATCCCCTGTTATAAAAGTACCTGCGTTCCCAGCATAATCCTGTGAGAATCTTTTGTTCCGTCGTTCTGGCAGAATACATAGTTTAAAATAAGTCTTAAGCCCTGACCTTTAATAAAGTAGTTTAAACCGACAGAATATTCGCGGGTTTTGTTGTTACCTATATCGTGATCCGGGTCAAACTGGTCGTATCTTGCAAGAATTTGCAGTTTTTTAGTAAGCATATACCCTAAAGTTGCGTAAAAACCGCTTGCGTGTTTATCGATTGAATGTCCGGCAGGACCGTTGTATCCGTTAGCGTTTGCCCATTCAACATTTGCCATAAATCTTTTGTATTCGTATCCGATGTAAGCACCCGTTACGCAGTAATTATTGGTTCTGTGTCCACCCTGCAAACCTCCGCCTATTTTTAAGCTTCCGTATCTGCCGTCGGTTTTGGCTAACGGTTTAAAGTTTACCCAGCCGATGAATTCAGCGCCGGGGAAAAATTCTTCAAAATATGTATCCGAGCTGTATACACCAAAATCGTAGTCCATAAGACTGTAATTTCCGGAAACTCTTGCACCGAGCTTACGTACGGTACCAAAATTTCTTGAAATTTGCGAGCGTGCAATAAACGGAAGAACAAAAGGTCCGTAACCGCCTTCCATACCGACCGGAGGACGGGAATGACCTATTAAAATTCTATGATGCGGAATTTTGTTTGTCGCAACATACATATCCGCAAAAAGGTTTTGAATAACATTTCTTGATGAATACGGGGAAATGTTAAACATTATTCTGAAATCGGCGTTGTTATTCTTCAAAAATCCGTCATAGCCAACATTTATTGTATTAATGTCATAATGATTAGTAGTATGCTCGCTTCCCACGCTTCCTGATGTAAAATTCAACCCGATATCACCGTTATATCCTGCCCAGAACTGTGTATGATCCATAATAGAATCTTCATCAAACTTGTGGGTAAAAATGTTTTCAAACAAATAGGTTGGTCTGTCATACTTTTCGACTTCAAGATGATAAACATCCTGCAGTTTTTCTTTTAAACTCTTTTCTTCTGTCGGAGCTTTCTGTTCCGTGATTGAAATTGCCTGAGGAACTTCAACCTCTCCGTCCTCTGATTCAATATCTTCCGGAGATTCCAGAATAACTTCTTCCAGCTCACTCATCGGCTCAATCTGTTGTTTTCTTGCCGCATAAGCAGGAGCTGCCGCTATAAATATTAAAACCAGTATTACTAATAAAACTTTGTTTTTCATACCTATATTCTATATTTTAAGGGGAAAAAAGACCAGACAAAAGTCCGGTCTTTTATTATGTAAACTAATGATTTTGTCTGCGTTCTTCTCTTAAGTATGCTGTCCAGAACAAAAGAACAACAAATACAAATGCACCTACAATGTTACCTAAAGTAACAGGGATTAGGTTATGAACAAAGAAGTTTTTCCATGTCATAACTGCAAGCTGGTCAGGAGTTAAGCCTGATGCTGCAACAATTGTAGGGAAATGTTTCATTAAAATACCGTTTGGAATAAAGAACATATTTGCAATAGAGTGTTCGTAACCTGATGCAACGAATGTCATAATCGGGAAGAATATTGCAAATATTTTACCGATAACTCTTTTAGAAGTTGATGCCATAAAGATTGCTAAGCAAACCAGCCAGTTACAAAGAATACCTCTGAAGAAAGCTTCCGTAAATGTTAAATTGAGTTTGCCTAAAGCTGTCTGCATAGCGGTTACGCCTACAGCGTCGCCGCCGTTATGCCCCATTCCCGCAAAATAAACAAGAGCCGCAAGAAGAATTGAGCCGATAAAGTTTGCAATATAAACAACAGTCCAGCTTCTTAAAAGTTTCATAAGGCTGATTTTCTTTTCCAATACGGCAAAAGTCATCATAACGTTACCGGTAAAAAGTTCTGCACCGGTTAAGGTTACAAGCATCAAGCCGGTTGCGAATGTCATTGCTCCGATAAGCTTGGTAAAGCCCCAGCCCATATTAGAATCACCGGTCATTACTGTTAATGAAACCTGCGCGCCAAACGCGATAAATGCGCCTGCCGCAATTGCCAGTGTAAACATTTTTGTTTTGCTATAATCAGCTTTTCCTGTCATAACTTTGTCACTTATCTCGTGAACAGTTTCATTTGGTGTTAAGCTGTCCTGTGTGGAAATTACTGTTTCTGTTTCCATTTTTCCTTTCTCCTATGTACCAAAAATCTCCTCTTTAGAAGACAACAAAATATTCCCGAAACGGTTCGGGAAATTATGTTTTATTTTTTGCTATTTATAAAGCTGTTAATGTTCATCTTCCCAAAAGAAGTTTATTAAATCCTTAATGATAATATCACCTGAAATTTTAAATTCAAGGGGTAAATGTATTTCATTGGTAACTGAGTGATTAAGGTCCTGCAGTACCTGACAATAACTGCTAACTGAATAATGTCGGCTTGGTAAAGCTGACCTACATTTAAACAAGTAAAATTTGATAATTGAATAGATTATATAAAAATCAATTGATTTACGCATAAAAAGATAAAAATGTAGGTTGGGTTTACTAACCCAACATTAACTCTTATTATCTTTCTGGTAAAATAAGATTATGAATTGTTTTTTTAGAGATCAGCAGGAAGCATTATTCAAAGCGACAAAACCGTATCAGTACGTGGGCGGAGAGTTTTTCTCGTACAACAAAGACTGGGAAAGCGCAAAAGTCCGCTTTGCATTTGTTTTTCCGGATAAATACGAAATCGGTATAAGCAATTTAGGTGTCAGGATTATTTACGACAGAGTAAATTCCCAGCCTGATATGTTAGCTGACAGAGCTTATGCGCCGGAGCCGGATTTTAAGCCGGAATATCTTTATGCCGTTGAATCTAAAAGAGCGCTAAAAGATTTTGACGGAGTAGGATTTTCTCTCCAGTATGAATTATCCTATCCTACGGTCTTAAAAATGTTAGAAATGGGCGGAATTACCGTACGTAATGACGAAAGGCAGGACGATGAGCCGATTGTACTGGCTGGTGGTCCTTGTGCATTTAACCCGCTGCCTTTGTCGGAATTTATAGACGTTTTCTGCATCGGTGACGGTGAAGAAATGATGGTCGAGGTTTGCGAATCTCTGGAGAGAACAAAAGGACTTCCGAGAAAAGAAAGAATTGAAGATTTATGTAAAATAAAAGGATGCTGGAACAGTGCGCTAACCCCTCCCCCTAACCCCCTCCCACAAGGGGCGGGGGAAGCTTCCGACGCGGCAGTTAAATCTTTATCCAATCAAGCCGGCGCAGCTGCATCTGCCCCCCTTGCGGGGGAAGTACCCGAAGGGGGTAGGGGGGTACTGTATAAAACCGTCGAAAAACGTATTTCACCATTAAAATTGGAATACACCCCGACTGCCTACCCGATACCGTTTTCAAGCTCTGTCCACGACAGGGCGATTGTGGAAATCAGGCGAGGCTGCGGAAGAATGTGCCGTTTCTGCCAGCCGGGGCATGTAACGTTGCCTGTTAGAGAGCGCTCTGCTGAGGATATAATTAAGATTACAAAAGAGCTCGTCAAAAATACGGGTTATGATGAATATTCGCTATTATCTCTGTCTTCAAACGATTATTCCAATATCAAAGAGGTTATAAAAGAGCTGGCTGTCGATTTTAATAAGAAAAAAGTGTCTGTATCTCTTCCGAGTCAGAGGATTGACGGATTTAACCTTGAACTTGCAAATCTGATGCATTCGGTAAGAAAATCCGGTATGACGCTTGCTCCGGAAGCCGGAAGCCAGAGGTTAAGGAACTTAATCAAGAAAAATATTTCGGAAGAGCAGATTATTAATGCCGCCCTTACACTATACGAGAACGGCTGGTCAAAGATTAAATTCTATTTTATAGCCGGGCTTCCGACAGAAACACTTGAAGATATGGACGAGATGGCGGAACTATTGAATAAAATTAAGTACCGCTCAAAGCTTATAAAGCGTGAAAAAGGTTTAAATCACGGGTTTGAAATCACCTGTACACTTTCAATTTTTGTTCCGAAACCGTTTACGCCGTTCCAGTGGTGTCCGCAGATGGATTTAGAGGAAGTTACGGAACATATAAATTATTTAAAAGAAAAAACAAAACATATAAAAGGTGTGAAGATTAATTACCACGAAAAATATGTTTCACAAATAGAAGCCGTATTAACAAGAGGAGATGCAAGCCTTTGCAAATACATAGAAGCTCTTTATAAAAAAGGATGCTACTTAGATGCATGGGGCGAATATTTTGACAAAAATGTCTGGGCAGAGACTGCAAAAGAATGCGGGTTTACGCTTTCAGAACTTGCGAACCGTGAATTTGATATAAATTTACCCCTGCCGTGGGATTTTATAAATATCGGTTTATCCAAAGAATGGCTGCAAAATGAATACAAAGACGCTTTCAAAAACGCTAAGCCGGAAGCAGGTGCAAACCAGCCCCTCATATTTACCCCGACGTGCGAAAACAAATGCGTAAATTGCGGGGTCTGCCCGTCTTTAAAAACGCATAAAGTAATGGCAAAACCTTATACGGCTTCTGATGAAGCACAAAAAATCGTGTCTGTAGAGCCGCAAGACCCTTCAAGAGCGCATAGAGACCCTAATATCCCGATTTACAGATACAGGCTTAAAGTGACTAAAAAAGGGCTTTTAAGATATTTCTCCCACCTTGACTGGCAGAACACTTTCCATAAAGTTCTTGCAAGAAGCGGGTTGAATATGGTTTATACACTCGGATTTAACCCTACAATGAAAGTTTCCATGGGAATTGCACTTCCTCTTTTTGCCGAGAGTGAAGGCGAACTTGTTGATATTGAGATTTTTGATAACCTGAGCGAAGAAGAGGTTAAAAATATTATCAATCCGAATCTGCCTGCAGGCGCTGAAATAATCGGCGTAAAAAGAATAGAACAGTTTGCTGATGCCGTGGATATTGAAGCGCAGTGGGCAGAATATCGCATAACTCCATATTTGAAATCAAATGCGCAATCCCTTTACAATTTTGAAAAATTCCGCTATGATGTAGATAAGGTTTTGTCTTGTGAAGAAGTTTTAATCACAAAGAAAAACAAGAAAGGTTTTGAAAA
>CASFPS010000024.1 GCA_949296355.1 uncultured bacterium
TAATCCTATGCTCGAAGAGCATCCAAAACAACAATATTTCTTCTTTTTTGCTTCGTTTTTTCTTCTTTGTTTTCCAAAGAAGAAAAAATGAAGATATATAAAATAGAATAGTAGGTTGGGCATACTTGCCCAACATTAACAAAATGGATTGCCACGGCGCTCACGCGCCTCGCAATGACAGCAAGCTTGCTGTCATTCTGAACCAGTTAGCAATTCAGGGGTGAAGAATCTCTTTAACTTATTGACTTTTTTTCAGCTGCAATTAATCATACAAATAGATGTATTCAAAAGCATAAAAATCTGTAACAATACATATGTGAGAATATATTATGCCCTTTGTCTATAGACTTCAAAAAGTATTGGAATTTCGTATCCGAGCGAAAGAACAGCAACTGCTTGTGGTTCAGAAAGCGCAGCAGGAAGTTTATATGGCAGAAGAAAGAATCAGGCAGAATAATGAGGAAATCCGACAAACAATTCAGAACAAAAAGACTGCAGATTTCAGGATGATGGAATACTATGATAACTATCTCCACCACCTCTGGGACAAAGCAGACGCCTTAGAACAGGAAAGAAAAAGAGTTCAGGCAATTCTGGATCAGGAAAAACAGAAACTGGTAAAACTTGAACAGGCTGTAAAGGTTGTCGAAAAACACAAAGAAAAACAAAGAGAAGCATACTTAGAAGAACAGAAAGCAATAGAATTAAAGCAGTTTTCGGAAATCGGTGTTCAGAGATTCTTCATACACTCAAGAGAAGAAGCGGAAGAACAGGAACTTCTGGAACAATTACAGAAACTGGAGAATGAATAATGAACATAGACGTAAGTTCAAAAGTTACATCTACAAACAATGTCTCAACAACATCTTCATCAAAAAACCAATCTGATGATTCGGTTAAGTTTTCGGATGAATTATCAAGCCTTTCTTCAAAAGAAACAAAAGAAACAGAAAAAACTGAAAATACGGAAAAGGTTGAAAATTCTGAAAAGCAACAGGAGGCAGAAGAAAATACCGGTGATGAAGAGCTGGGTGATGTTATAGACGGGCTGGAAGATGCCGTGGCTGAAATGAATGATAAGTTAAATAAGCCGGAAAAAGAGGATAATAAATTGATAAACAATGATATGAACATTCAGGAACAAAAAGACTTGCAGATGTTCCAGATGAATGCAAATATGAATTTTAACAGTGACGGACAGCCGTTTGCAAACTTTATGAACTCTCAGGATGAGCAGAAGCTAAGCGCTTCCGCAAAAGACTTAGAAGAAGAAAGTGCCATTCTCTCAACAATGAGCGAAAATATTGCTATGGCAAATAAAAACAGACTTTTAAATGAAAACGTAAAAACTGTTTCTAACTCGGAAGGAGTAAGAAAAGTTGATAAACAATCAAACGTTACTGTAGAAACGGTTGTCAAATTTGATAATGTAATTATGAGCAAAGATGACGTGGACTTTTTTGCAAAACTTGTTGAAAACGGTCAGGCTGATATGACCCAGGCAACTCAAAAATCTTCAAAAGTTTCCAAAACTCTTGCTGATTTGCTTGCAAAATCAATGAAAGATAATCAGCCTGTAAGAATAGATTTTGACAATAATATTTCTGTCATTATAAAAATATCAAGGGACGGAAAAATCTCCGCAGATTTTCTCCCGACCTCTCAGGTGGCGGAAGCCTACCTCAAAGAAAACTTACCGCTCTTAAAACAAAGGTTTGATGAAAACAATATAGAATATGACGAATTGAACCATAGAGAACGGAAACAAGACAACGAAAAAGAAGATCGAAAGAAGGAACAAAAAGATGAATGATTTGTACACAACGGCAATTAACACCCAGAAAGCAACCGTTGAATGGATGGATGTTCTGGCTGACAACCTTACAAACGTTTATACTCCGGGATTCAGGGAAAACAAAGTAACCTTTAAAACCTTCCTCGGCGGCGCTATTATCGATAATAACGTGAAAAACCTCGGGCAAGGTAAATCAACTCCGGGTACTTCTAACGAAAACCTGTTTTTTGAAGGTACTGGATACTTTATGCTCAGAAGTCCTGACGGTAACGTACAATACACACGTCTCGGCGAGTTTACCTTTGATAAAGAAGGTATTTACCGTGCCAAAAGCGGCGCAACCGTGCAGGGCTACATCCTTAACGATAAAGGTGAAATAATGTCCGGCACACAATCAATCGGCGCGGATTTGTATGAAGAAACCGCTCTCAAAGGCGGTGCAATGAGTATTCCGACTACAAACATAAAACTCTGGATTGATCCGAACAACGGTAAGTTCCTCGGAAAATATGACGAATACGAAATTAAAAACGACGGTACAATCTACGGTAAAGCAGACGGCGGAAACCGCTCCGTACCTCTTTATAAAATAGCAACCGCAAACTTCCATAATCCAAACGGGTTGTATGAAGTTAAAGACGGTGTGTTTGTTGAAACTCCGGAATCCGGAAAGCCTGTAGTAGGACGCGGAGAAATCCGCTCCGGTCTGCTGGAACAGGCTAACACTGACTTTAAAGCTAATATGTCAGACTACCAGCAGGCTAAAGTCCAAATGGAACTCGTAAACGCCCTAATTAAATCCAACAAAGACCTGCTCCAATCTGCAATGGAAATGGCAACCCAATAGGTGCTACGCACGTAGACCTTTGGTCGGGTGACAGAAGTTAAGATTACTGGATTAAATAAGAACTACAGGTCACCCTCAAAGTAAATCTACAAACTCAAAGTTTATATCCCCGCACGTAGACCTTTGGTCGGGTGACAGAAGTTAAGATTACTGGATTAAATAAGAACTACAGGTCACCCTCAAAGTAAACCTACAAAATCAAGGTATTTACTTCCGCACGTAGCCCTTTGGTCGGGTGACAAAAGATAGGATTACTGGATTAAATAAGAACTACAGGTCACCCTCAAAGTAAACCTACAAACTCAAAGTATTTCCCCCCCCGTACGTAGACCTTTGGTCGGGTGACAGAAGATAGGACTACCGGATTAAAAAATATAGTATGCCGGGGTTCCTATATCAACAATAAAAAGATTAATAAATATTAGTTAAACTCCGTTTTATAGAGGGATTAAGGGAAGCTTTAATTCCTTTTTTATTGTTTTTATTTAAAAAGTAATCCTTCCTCTTACGCCTACAAACGGGTTTGAGTAGTTTTCACCGGTTGTTGCATAAGCGCCGAGTTCCATTTTGTACATTCCGGTCGCTTTGTTATAACTGCATTCCCCCGATGCACCGTATCTGTCTATTGAGACAGTAGAAGAAAACCCGTTCACATTTGAATAATGTCCGGTTACTCCAAAATTTGAATCCTGATTAAAGATATTAACACTGTATGAATTGACAGAGCCTTTTGCAAAATATTCAATACTGGCTTTTCCGTTGCTAACTTTGTATGTCGCCGTAACTCCGGTATCATAATGCGGTGTGTCGTTTGTATAATTAAATCCGACCCGTTCGCCTGCAATAACGCTGTATGCGTTTTCGCCATCTTTGTATGTTGCTGCTCCTGAAAAACCTCTTACACTGTAGGATGCTTTTTTAAAAATCCGTGACGCCCTTGTTACAAGCGGTACTTCGTTTTCACGGTTAGTAACGTTATAGAGAGTTGTTTCTTTTTTAGGTTTAATAAAAGCTGATTCTTCGTAGGTGGGAGTAGGCGCAGATGGTTTTGCAGGAGGTCTTTTTATCCAATTTTCAGCAGTTTCGCCAAGATCTTTGCCGAGGCGTTCAAGATTGTTCAAAGCCCTCTCAAACGTCGGTGTTTCAAGCAATGTGTCATCGACATCATTTTCTTTTGCAACATCTAAAAATCTTTTAAACGGTTCTGACATAGACTCTCCTTGTATATACAAAGTGTATAAATTATCAAGAATTGCTTTTTTGTTACAAAATTTAATATATTCGGTCGATGTTTTTATATATTCTGTAAAGTTTTTGAAATTTGTGTCGATAAAATAATTGACTTCATAAAAAAAATCATTAAAGCCTGTGTAGAAAGGTTTAACTAATATGGCAGAAATTGTAAATTTATTGACGAGAGTATTCACATCAAACCCGATGGTTCAGTCGGGTGCTATTACCCAGACCCGCGGCAGCTCCAATCCTTTTGCGCAGCGCGGCGGAAATCCGTTTGTAACAAGCAATCCGTTTGTCAATTACGGGCAGAACAAACCTGTACCGGGCGGATATTTTGCCGGTTATTACAATAACCAGCCTAATATCGTTGGCAGACGTCTTTTCATTGAGGTATAGACTCAAAAATATATACCTGTTTTTACCCCAAAATATAGCCGGATAGATTTTTCTGTCTGGCTTTTTGATTTTTTCAATGATAAAATATTGGGTGAGGAGTATAGAGTTATGTTAAAAAAGATACTTTCGTTATTACTGGTATCAGCAATTATCGTATCAAATTCCGCAGTCATAGCTGCAGAGGTTCAAAGTGCTTCTGTTCAGAAACAGGAAGAGGTCGTCATACCAAAAAATATCGAAAATGAAATATACAGCTGCATTGTTCAGGTATACGGCAGTGAAAAAGCAGAGCAAATTTATGACAAAGTCATGGATATTGCAAAAACAACAATAGAAAAGCGTCCGGAACCATTGAAGAAGGAGGACTTAACAAGGGCTGACGACTGGTACAAAGATGAAATTATTTACATGTTCTACGTAGACCAATTCGGAGTCGTTACTCCAGAAAAACCTAATACTTTCAAAGATACCTCTGCAATGTTTGATTATTTGAAAGATTTGGGCGTCACAACTCTATATCTGCTCCCGTTTGCGGATTCACCTATGTCCGATGCAGGTTTTGATGTAAAAAATCCCCGCAATATCCGAGCCGACTTAGGCGGAAAAACAGAATTCAGAGAGTTCGTTATCAAAGCAAAAGAAAACGGATTCAAAATAAAATCAGACCTTGTATTAAACCATGTTTCGGATGAACACGAATGGTTTCAGGCATTTTTAAGGGGTGATGTTTCCAAGAAAGATTATTTTGTAGTTAAAGATAAAATGCCGCAATACAAAAAATATGTTGATGAAAAAGTCGGAACAATAGTTGAATATACGGAAGAAAACGGAAAAGTTTCAAAAAGAAGGCTGATTTTCCCTGAAATCACGGAAAATCACTATAGAAAAGTAACTTTAAACGGTAAAAATTATTATTTTTACCATACTTTTTACCCGTTCCAGCTTGACTTAAACTGGGAGAATCCGGAGGTTTTATATTACTGGCTCGGAACGATAAATTACTGGACTAATATGGGGATAGATATTTTCAGACTTGATGCAATTCCATATCTTTCAAAAGAGGACGGAACTTCTGCTGAGAATCTGCCTAAGACGCATGCCATTATAAAACTTATCAGCAATTATATACAAATGACAGCGCCAAGGACAGTAATTCAGGCAGAAGCTTGCCAGTATCCTAATGATATTCTGCCTTATTTTGGCAAAGAGAGAAAATTTAAAACAACAATAGACGGTCAGGCAAAGGAAGTAAAAAGAACCGATGAATTTCAGATAGCGTATCATTTTCCGTATATGCCTGCTATCTGGGCTTCTTTAATAACCGGAGATAAGCAGCATTTTATTGATGCTTATAAAGCGACTCCTCAAATCCCTTCCACTGCAGCGTGGGGAATCTTTTTGAGAGTGCATGACGAATTAACGCTTGAAATGATTGATCCTCAAACAAGGGAGATTATATATAATGCACTTGTATCAAAAGGGGCGGAATTTAGAAAAGGTCTGGGCGTAAGCGGACGTATGGCTAATTTCCTCGACAATGATCCTGACAGGATTGAACTAGCTTTTTCTATTCTTATGTCGCTTCCGGGAATCCCGATTATTTACTACGGAGATGAAGTCGGAGTCAGAAACAATTTTGAAAACGCTAAAAAGAGCGAGCGGGAAAGAATTGAAAAGCAAAAAAGAGGCAAATTTAAACTCCTGAGCTATTTTGACAGCCGTGATATACATAGAGGAGCAGTTCCTGCTAAATTATTCTATGGCGCATCTAAAGATTATTATGAATTTAACAGTAAGGTTTATAAAAAAGTTAAAAATCTCATTGCAATAAGAAAAACACTGCCTTCTATGTTAAAGGGAGACTTTACGTTATTAAAAACTTCTTCTCCGGCGAATTTTGCATATATAAGAAGTTATAAAGACGAAAAAATTCTTGTAATCAATAATCTTTCGGGAGAAAAACTTGTGGCAGAAGTTACAATTCCGATGGAGGTTGTATTGAAGTCTGACGGCAAGAGAATTGACGAATTTAAGAATCTTATAAATGATGACAATGTTAAGGTCAATGTATCGCTTACCAACCGTACAATGCATTTGAGAATTGCACCGTACGGGGTTGTCTGGCTGAAGCTGTAATTTGAGGAAAACCGGTACGTTAAAGTACCGGTTTTTTATATATTATAAGTGTATTTAGTTGCGATGAACATGCTTATCATAATCATTCCTGTTATCAGAAAGTTTATGCCGGCAAGAATTCCCACAACCCATAAGGCTGTTGAGGGAAGTCCTACGATTATTATTAATCCAAGCAGGAATTGCATTACGGCTATCGGAATGTCTGCCCACCAGAAATAGAGTGTTTTGCGGTTTTGGATGGAAAAAGCGCAGGTTGAAATGCTTTCCATCAAAAAATAAACGCCAATGACGCTTGTTATTATGACGAGATTGAACATTGGAGCGGTGAACAAAAAAAGTCCGAGACCTATCAGTATTAACCCGAGTATGATATTCAGAACAAAGTGGCGTGTATAGTGGCGGGTCATAAAAGCATTGATGGCTTTAAATCCGCCATAGATAATAAAAGCCAGACATATCATCATGCCAAATGTAATAGAGGTTAGTTTTGGCAGCATAAGCATGGCAATCCCGAGGGCAGTGAGTAATATTCCTTCTGTCAGCACACAGCTTAAAAATTTTTTTTCAGTCATTTTAACAATCTCCTTTTATGTATAAAAGAATACTCTATTAAAGATTTATTTCCTTCCCTGACAGGGCACTTTTGTCCGGAATATGCCGGTATGTTTTTATTAAACCTGAATTTGTGTTAAAATATCTGTATGGAGAGTCTTTTATTAAAAAATCCTTTAGATAAACTGTCGTTTAGTCTCAGAAAAGAAATTGAGAATTCCGTGGGCAGGAAGATTATGTTTTGGGGAGCGAGTTTATTTTTGAAGGATTTTTTATCTAAGCAGGCTTTATTTAGCAATGTTGCGGGTATAATTGACAGAGATTCTGCAAAATGGAACAGGGATTTTTGCGGCTATAAGATTTATTCTCCGCAAATGTTAGACAGTATAAATCCGGACAGGGTAATTTTGACTATAATCAATGATAATGAGGCGGTTTATGAATCATTGAGAGAAGAGTTTTTGCAAAAATATCCGGGAATAGAGCTTTGTGAAAATATAACTGCCGCAATTAAGTATTATTGTCCTTTTTGTAAAAAGGAAGCAGTATTTAAGAATGCCGGATATCCGCTAAGATATTCTGCAAGATGTCCTTATTGTAATTCTCTGGAGCGGCATAGGTTTCTTTATTATATCTACGAACAAATACTTGAAGAAAATAAAAATCGGAAAATAAAGATTTTGCATACAGCGCCGGAGGAGTGTGTATATAAATATTTATCCCGGAAAACGAATATTGAATACACAACTGTTGATCTTAATCCTGACGGGTATCCTTATGCTGATAACTGTTTGAAAATGAATATTCTTGATATGAAGTTTGAGGATAATACATTTGATTATATATTATCAAATCACGTTATTGAGCATATTTCAGATGAAGCGGGCTTTTTCCGTGAGTGCTTAAGGGTATTGAAGCCGGACGGAAAACTTATAATAACGGCGCCTTATTATTCTGATTTAAGTGAAACTTTTGAAGATTCTTCTATCACAACAGATGAAGAGCGCCTCAAATACTACGGGCAGAGCGATCATGTGAGAAAATACGGAAAAGATATTTTTGCAAGATTCAGTAAATATGGTAAAGTATCTGTACTTGGAGCAGATTTTTTGCCGGAGAATTTAAGAGAAAAGATGAATCTCGGTGATATTGAATCAGCAGCAATAATATCAAAAATTTTGGAGTAAGGTTTAGTAATGATTTCTATAGTAATTCCTGTATACAATGTGGAAAAGTATTTACGAGAATGTCTGGATAGTATTTTAGTCCAGACGTATCAGGATTTTGAAGTTATTTGTGTTGATGACGGTTCAGTGGATAATTCTTTAAAAATTTTAGAGGAGTATTCTCTTAAAGATTCCAGATTCGTTATTATAAAACAAAATCATCTGGGAGCGGCAGAAGCCAGAAACAGGGGTATTGAAGCGGCAAGGGGCAAATACATTCAGTTTTTGGATTCTGATGATTATTTTGAGCCGGATATGCTGGAGGAATTGTTAGGCAGGGCGGAAAAGTACAACGCAGATTTAACGGTTTGTTCTGCAAGAAAAGTTGATAAAAACGGCAGTGTTATTGAAAACAGTAACCCGCTCTGGCCATTGAATATTGAAAAAGTTCCTTTAGATAAGCCTTTTTCGCCTGAGGAATTTCCGGAGGATATTTTTAGCCTGTTTTGCGTTGTTCCGTGGAATAAATTATATTTAAGAGAGCTTATTTTAGGGAATAATTTAAAGTTTCAGAATCTAAGCTCAAGCAACGATTTAGGATTCAGCCACATTGCAAGAGTCTCTTCAAAGCGTATTGTTGTATTTGATAAGGTTCTTATAAATTATCGTTATAACAGAGAAGGCAGTATTGCGGAAAACAGAGCTAAGAGCCCTGAAAATATTCTATCTGCCGCAATTTTTGTTAAAGAGTTTTTGGAAAAACATAATTTGTATAATAAATACAAAAATTCATTTATAAAAGCGTTTACTAACCATTTTCGCTCCGGAATATCTTTATGCGCTTACGAGGATTGTTCGGCGCTTGCAAAAAAAGTGAGAAAATATTTACCGCAGGAATGGAATAGCTTAAAGATAGCTTTCAATAAGCATTACATAACTCCTGCATATATAAAACAATTTATCGGGGATAAAAAAGTAATGCTCTGGGGGGCAAGTGTTTTTATAAGACATGTGCTTGAATGCGAAGAAGAGATTAATCCGAATATTCTTGGTTTTGTGGACAAAAACGAAAGTTTGCAGGGTAAATATTGCGGAAATTACAGAGTTTATCCTCCGGAAAGTATCAACGAATTAGAGCCGGACGGGGTTTTACTTACTGTTTTATCAAACAATGAACAGATATATGATTCTATGCAAAAATCTTTCCCGAAAGAATTTCCGGGGGTGGAACTTCTGCCTAATATTTTTGAAGAGGAAAGAGATGTGATGGATAAACTTCAAGAGGGTTCTGCAGACGAGATTGAAAAAATACGCTCCTACGGTAATTTAGGATTTACATTTGTCGAATCGACTTCAGAGGAAATCAGTGTATATGAAGAATTGAAGGCTGATTACAAATCTTATTCTGAAATGTCGGAGCAGGACAGATTATTTTTAAGTACGCTGATTACAAGATATAAACCTAAAAAACTTTTGGAACTCGGTGTTTCAAAGGGCGGCTCTTCTATAGTTATGCTTAATGCAATTAAGAATATTGATGGAGCTTCTCTTGCTTCAATTGATTACAATGAATGGCATTACAGAATAAAAGATAAGAAAACCGGATTTTATGTAGATAATTATCCGGATTTAAAGAAAAAATGGACGCTGAAAACCGGCGGTATGGCTTTGAATTTTCTTGATGAATTATCAGGCGGAGAAAAGTTTGATTTCTGTCTTATAGATACGGTACATTCAGTTCCGGGCGAAATTCTGGATTTGCTGCAAGTTTTGCCTTATTTGAAAGAGGGGGCAATTGTTGTACTTCATGATACAAATTTACAGATAGAAGCCGTAAATTATCCACATAAGAGAAACTATCATGTGAATAATCTTCTTATGAGTACAATAAGGGGCGAAAAATTAATACCGTTTGTTGAACCATACAGAAGTGAATACGGGTATTTTCTAAATAATATCGGTGCCGTGAAACTATCCGGAGAGAATTTTGTATACGAACTTTTTAATCTGCTTGCTACAAAATGGGGGTATATTCCGAACTCTTGGGATCTCGAGTTGCTGACAGGCTTTTATGAAAAGCAATACGGAATGTATTGGGCTAAGTATTTTGAAAATGTGATAACAGCGCAAGAGCTTATGGAAGGGGTTCTGTATTAATAAAATTTTATAATACAAGGAAAAACAGATGATATCGATAGTAATTCCGGTTTATAATACTGAAAAATATTTGAGGGAATGTTTGGATAGTCTTTTGCGCCAAACTTTTCAGGATTTTGAAATTATTTGTGTTAATGACGGTTCTACGGACGGCTCTGTTGAAATTCTTGAAGAGTATGCCGGAAAGGATTCACGCATAAGACTCTTGAATCAGAATCACGGAGGAGCAGGAAGTGCAAGGAATGCCGGTATTGAAGCGGCAGGCGGTAAATACATTCAATTTCTGGATTCAGATGATTTTTTCCAGCCTGATATGCTGGAGGAGTTTTACAATACGGCTGAGAAATTTAGTGCGGATATGGTTGTGTGTTCAGGCAGAACTGCTGATTTAGAGGGGAATATTATTGAAAACGAAAATCCCAATTTTATGATAAATTTTAATACCTGCCCGATAAGCCGTCCATTTTCAAAATATGATTTTCCCAAAAATATATTTTCGCTTTTCAGCTCTGCTGCGTGGAATAAATTCTATTTACGTAAACTCATAACCGATAATAATCTAAGATTCCAGAATCTTTCAAGCTGCAATGATCTGGGGTTTGTAAGGATTGCTGACGCTTCCGCAGAACGAATTGTTGTAATTAATAGGGAACTTATAAACTACAGAGCGCATAGAGTCGGGGGAATTTCATACACCAGAGCGTCAAAAACAATAAATCTTATTAAGGCTGGTAAGTACGTAAAAGATTTTCTGATAAAAAATAATATGTATGAACTCTTAGAAGAAGCCCATATCCAAGCAATGAAAAGGTCTGTAAGCTGGGAAATTTCTTTATGTAACGAAGAACAGTATAAGAAATTTTTTCAGGAATTGAAACAACTTATGCCTCAAGAGTGGAAGATATATTGTCCTGTCTTAAGAAAAGAATATATAACGCCGGAATATATAAAAACTTTTATCGGGAACAAGAAGGTGCTTCTTTGGGGTGCAAGTATTTTTCTGGAAAATGTCCTGAAGAATGAAAAAAACAAAAATCCGAACATCCTTGGTATCATTGATAAAAATCCGGATAAGCAGGGCAAATTTTTAGGCGGGTATGAAATCTTCCCGCCGGAAAGTTTAAGCAAACTTAAGCCTGATGGGGTTTTGCTTACGATACAAAATAATTATGAAAAAATTTATCCGGAATTAAAAAATGAACTGGAAGAAAAGTATCCGGAGATTGAATTATTACCAAATATTTTTGAGGCAGAAGAAAGATGAGTAGAATCCCGATTGTGCTGGCTTCGGATGAAAATTACGCTCCGCAGATGTATATTACAATACTTTCCGCTCTGAAAAGCAAAAATTCTGAAAGCTCTTATGATATTTTTTGTCTTCTCTCTGACAGGTTTTCAGGTGAGACGGAAGAAGTGTTTTTTGAATTGCAGAATAAATTTGAAAATACAAAAATCAGGTTTATTCCTATGAATAATGATTTTAAATCTCAGGAAATGCAAATTTCACATATTTCCACACCGACATATTACAGGCTTAGAATGCCTGAAATACTGAAAGAATATAAAAAAGCAATTTATCTTGATGTGGATATTATTGTTCTTAAAGATTTGAGCGAATTCTTTAATATTGATATAGATGATTACTATATTGCAGGAGTTAAGGCTGCCGGTTACATACTGGATGAAAAACAGCAGCAATACTCTTCTTCAATCGGTATAGAAGATATTTCCGGTTACGTAAATGCGGGTGTAACATTGTGGAATCTGGAAAAAATCAGAAAAGATAATTTATGTGATAAGCTCATAGAACTTGCAGCAAAAAATTTCAGGAGTATGGATCAGGATGTTATTAATCTGGCATTTTATGGCAAAATCAAAATCCTGCCATTCAGGTATAATTTGATGACTAAATATTATGACAGGATTCTGAATCAAAGGGAACTTTTGGATAAAATATACGGTAAAAAAGAGATTGACGAGGCTTTAAATTCTCCTGTTATTATTCATTATGCAGATTATGTGAAACCTTGGAGCACGGAAGAAGTCTGGCTTAAAGATAAATGGCAGGAAATTGAAGAAGAGTCGCCTTTGAAATGTAAAATTCAGATCGGACCAAGAGGAAAGATTCTCAGAGAGATTGAAAACGGAAAACGAATCGTTTTCTGGGGAGCAAGTTTGTTTCTAAAAGATTTGATTGAGCGGGGAATAATAATCGGGGATAATGTTTTGGGAATTGTTGATAAGAATTCCGAAAGACACGGTCAAAAGCTTGGTGGATATGAAATTTACCCTCCGGAAGATATCGGAAAATTAAAACCGGATATTATAATCTCTGCAATTAAACATTATAATACGTCTATCTATCCGCAAATAGTTGAATATGTTGCAGCTAATTACCCGGAGGCAGAAGTTCTGCCGGATATTTTTGCGAGGTGAAAATGAAATTTGCAAGACTGATACAACAATATAAATATAATTTAGAAAGCTGGAACGGCGAGGGTAATATCGGAGACTGCATACAAAATATTGCGGTCAGAAATTTATATAAACAAATGGGAATTTCTGACAATGAACTTGTTAAGATTAACAGGGATGATATTCCGAACTATTCCGCAGAGCCGGTGATTCTTCCTATGCAAGGCTGGTTCGGGAATGTTCATGGAGTTTTCCCGCTTGATATTCCGGATAATATCACTCCTGTTTATGTTGGTTTGCATATAAATTCCGGTAATAATTGCAGGGATATTTTTATACAAAAAAATCTTGCAGCAAAGATGAAAGCTTTTGAGCCGATAGGCTGCCGCGACAGAAATACTGCTGATTTTTTGGAGTCACTAGGGGTAAAAACATATTTTTCAGGCTGTCTTACGCTTACTTTTCCGAAAAGAGAAAAAGAACCTGAAAACGGGAAAATATTTATAGTGGATCTGGCACAGAAAACTCTTGAAAACCTTCCGGATTTTATTCTGGAACAGGCAGATTATTCAATTACACATAGATACAAGTTCAAAAATTATCCTGTTTCATATAAAGAGGCAATGGAATTTGAATCTAAAGCAGAAGAGATTCTTGAGCGGTATAAAAATGAAGCAAAACTTGTTATAACCTCCCGCATACATTCTGCAATGCCTTGTATTGCAATGGGAATCCCGGTTATTTATATTCATAAAAGCAATTATAAAAATGATTCGAGGCTTGATGTGATAAACGGATTAATTCCGGCTTATAATCCGGAGCAGATTGATATTATCGACTGGAGCCCGAAAGCGCCTGATATCGAGGGGCTGAAAAAAATAATTATTGAAAATTCGACCTTACACATGTGTAAGGTTTCTCAGGATTACCATCCTGAGAAACCCTTCTATCAGCTTAAAAATTGCATGAAGAATCTACGGAAGATGTCAGATTCTCTGGAGAAAAAAGCAAAATTTGCCGAACTTGTACTCGGATTAAAGCTTAGTATACATTGTAAGAAGAACGAATTTAAGCTTTTCAAGCTTTTGTATTCCAAAAAGAAAACAGTAATTTGGGGAGCAAGCCGGTATATAGAAGATTTTATAAGAAAATATCATATACATAACAGTAATATTGTCGGAATTATTGATATAAATCCCGAACGAGAAGGCAGCTTTATCTGCGGGTATGAAGTATTTACGCCGGAAATCCTGAGTATCTTCAAGCCGGAGGTTGTAGTTTTTGCAATAAAAAATAATCATAATAAGATATATCGGGAAGTGAAAAGTTTTCTGAGTCAAAACTATCCGGAAATCAAATTACATGAGGATATCATGTAGAAGAATAATTGATTTTTCCTCTGTTTTAATATACTTTATTGTGTGGAGGATAGTTAATAATGCTAAGAAGGCGCACAATAGGCACTGTTAACGGAATTATAGCTGCGGCAAGTTACGGGCTGAACCCTCTGTTTGCCCTGCCTCTGTTTGCAAGAGGGATGGAGGTTAATTCCGTATTGTTTTACAGATACGCTCTTGCAGTGATAATTTACGGACTCTGGCTTAAATTTCACAAAAAAGTACCGCTTAATCTTCACCGTGGGGATATAATCCCGGTTTTTGCGCTCTCTCTTTTGTTTTCGCTCTCTTCTCTGACACTTTTTGACGCATTTAATTATATAGAAGCCGGAATTGCGTGCACGATTTTGTTTATTTACCCTATTCTGGTTGCTTTGATGATGACGATTTTTTTCAAAGAAAAGCTTTCCAAAACGGTTATAACCTCAATTGCTTTGACGTTTACCGGAATTTATCTTTTGTATAACGGCAAACCCGGCGCCCCTCTTAGTATGCACGGGATAGTTATGGTAATAACTTCTGCATTTCTTTATGCTTTTTATATAGTCGGGGTAAAGACTAACAGGACTATTCGGAGTATTAACAGTGCAAAATTAAGTTTTTATGTTATGCTTTTCGGGCTTCTTGTTTATGTATATAACCTGAATTTCTGCACGGAACTCCAGATTCCGCACTCACCGTTTATATGGGCGTGCTTAATTTGCCTGTCAATTTTTCCTACGATAATTTCATTGGAGACAATAACTATAGCCATAAAACTTATCGGCTCGACAACAACAGCAATTCTCGGGGCTTTGGAACCTTTGACGGCAATTCTGGTCGGGATGTTGTTTTTTGAAGAGCGCCTGACTGTAAGAATTTCAATCGGGATAATTTTGATTTTAACGGGAGTAATATTGATTATATTGAAAGACAGACTTTCGCACCGTCACGGTTAATGCAGGGGGGGGTAAATGTTTCCCCTCTCCCCTTTTGTGGGAGAGGGAGCAGCTGTGCTTAAGCCGTTAGGCGAAAGCTACAGATGCGGGTGAGGGGTAGAAAAAGAACTGTAGGTCAGGTTTTACCTGACAATAACTCAGTTAATGTTGGGTTTCACTTCATGACTAAAAACATTTACCCCAGCAATGACGTGAATTTTAAAAATTAATTGAACGACAGCGCGCATTCCCTCTCCGGCGGGGAGGGTTAGGGAGGGGGTTAAGTTAAAGAGATTCTTCGCCCCTGAATTGCTGTCGGGCTCTGAATGACGGCAAGCCAGCCGGCTTACTTACAAGTTTGCCGTCATTGCGAGGGAACAGTCATTCAGCCCGAAGCAATCCGGAACAAATTCTACAATTTAAAAAAGTAGGTTGGGTGAAACCCAACAATAACTTACTGGATTGCCACGTCGCTCCCGCTCCTCGCAATGACGCCCTACCGGTTGTGTTGCCTGCCAGTCCAAACATTTACCCCCGCAATGACAAGAGTTTTGTATGCTTACTTACCAAAGTGCCGTCATTGCGAGCCCCGTCAGGGGCGTGGCAATCCACTTTTATTTAAATGTCAATTTTGTTATATATTGCTTCGGGCTGTCTTGCCTGTCCCCTCGCAATGACGTCCTACCGGTTGTGTTGCCTACCAGCCCAAATATTTATCCCCGCAATGACTCCAAGCTTGTAGTCTCACCCGACAACCCAAATACATTTACCCCTGCTGTCATTCAGAGGGCGTTAGCCCGAAGAATCTCTTTAACTTATGAAAAATTTCTATTCACTATTCACTATTCACTAGTGAATAGATTTTATTGAAAAAAAGATAAATTTATAATTGAATAATATTAAGAGTTTTCGGATAAAAACAGGAGATATTATATGCAAAGATGCAGGTGGGTTGATGAAAAATCTGAAATATACAAAAAATATCACGATGAAGAGTGGGGGATGCCGAAGTATGACGACAGAGATTTGTTTGAACTTCTGATACTGGAAGGATTTCAGGCAGGTCTTTCCTGGATTACAGTCCTAAAAAAGCGCGAAGCGTTCAGAAGAGCTTTTGATAATTTTGATGTCAAAAAAGTTGCCGGATATGATGAGGATAAAATCAGCGAACTGCTTAATAATGCAGAAATTATAAGAAGCAGAGGCAAAATCACGGCAGCGGTTAATAACGCCAAAATATTTATGGAAATCCAAAAAGAGTTTGGGAGTTTTTCAAATTATATCTGGGCTTTTACGGATAATAAAATTATAAAAAATACAACGGATGAGTTTCCCGTAAAGACTGAACTTTCCGACAGGATTTCAAAAGATTTGAAAAAGCGCGGAATGAAATATACAGGTTCGGTAATTATTTATTCTTACCTGCAGGCAATCGGTGTTGTTAATGACCATGAGATAAACTGCTTTAAGTATTAATTAATTTTGACTGGCAAATTTTTTATTTACCGGTTTTATCCTTAAAAAAGGAAGGAATTTTTATGCAGATACAAACAAATAATGTACAATTTGAAGCAGGGTTGATTAGGCGCGTTAATATCGGCGGGAGGAAAGCAAGTTTTATAAAGTTTAATACAGGCTCTAAAAGGGATGTCAAAGCTCTTGAGGGCATTGAAACTCTCTGGGGCGGAAAAAATTTGTCAGGAGGAATTGCCGAAGAAGCAAGGATTTTAGGTAAAGATGCAGAGATTTACGGCTTAACGTTGCAGGACAAGGATTTTAGAAATGTTGACAGCTCAAAAGTTTTAGGCTTAGTAACAACAGGTGATATAGTTAAAGGTCAGGAAACAGAACTTTTTAAAATCGGTACAAACCCTAAATATGCTTATGAACAAAAGCGTTCAAGACGTTCTATAAAACACATTGCTCTTACAATGCTGGATAATATTAAGAAAATGAACGGAAATTCAGGACTTTTTGTTAACAGTGCAGAACCGCAGGAAGTGAGTTTTTTAGACAAAGCCGGCATTAAAATTAACAAAACAATATAAGCAGTGTAAAATTCCCTCGAAAAATTTTGTAGTAAAATGGATTTATAAATGAGGAATTACACTATGCTGAAATTAGAAGATAAAAGATATATGCAAACTGCTGCCTTCTGGCAGGATGCGCATAATAAAAAAGCTGTGTCAATTATAGACAGGCTTATGTCTCAAAGAGATATGCTGGGGAAAATAGCACAAAATGAGTCTAAAGATTTTTTTCAAAGATCTGACGGCTTTGTTGAAAAGAAACCAAAATCCGGCTTTTTCAAATTCTTAAAAGGTCCCGGATTTTATGAAAATAAGTTTGCTGAGGATATGAATAAAGAGTATGCTTTTATAAAATTGGATCTTGCGGAACTTTCACGGAATGTCAGAAAAGATAGAGCCGGAGATACTTTTGACAGGCAAGTTTAGTTAAATATTTACTTTTACCCCTGTTTTTGTTACGATTTTAGAGCAATATAGTTTTTAATAGGGAGATGAATAAATTGAAGACCAGAATGAAATCAAATAATTGCGGCGAATTGAATTTGAGCAATTTAAATGAAGAAGTAACTTTATCCGGCTGGGTTTCTACAGTCAGAGACTTAGGCGGTATTTTATTTATAGAACTCCGTGACAGAAGCGGATTTTTCCAGCTTGTAGCTAACCCGCAGATTAATCCGGAAGTACATAAAGCTTTTGAAAAAATCAGAAGCGAATATGTAATTATGGTTAAGGGAAAAGTTACCAAAAGACCTGAGGAAACTTATAACGAAAAATACCCTACAGGTCAGGTGGAAATGTATCCTGAATCTGTTGAAGTTCTTGCGGAATCAAAGGTTCTTCCTTTTGTTCTCGGTGATGATAATGTTTCTGAGGATATCAGACTCAAATACAGATATCTTGATATCAGAAACGAAAAAATGCTTCATAACCTCAAAACAAGACACAATATTGTTCAGGCAGTCAGAAATTATCTGAACAATCAGGATTTTCTGGAAGTTGAAACACCTATATTAATTAAGACAACTCCGGAGGGTGCAAGAGATTATCTTGTTCCTTCTCGTGTTCAGCCGGGCAAATTCTTTGCTCTTCCTCAATCTCCGCAAATTTTTAAACAGTTATTGATGGTTGGCGGTATTGAAAAATATTATCAAATTGCAAAATGCTTCCGTGATGAGGACTTAAGAGCCGACAGGCAGCCGGAATTCACCCAGATTGATATGGAAATGTCTTTTGTAGAGCAGCCGGATGTAATAAAGGTTGTTGAAGGTCTGCTTGTGGATGCGTTTAAGGCTGCAGGAGTTGAGATTAAACCTCCGTTTATCCAGATGCCTTGGCAGGAAGCTATGGACAGATACGGTTCGGATAAACCTGATACAAGGTTTGGCTTAGAACTGTTTGATATCGGTGATATTATTCTGGAATCTAATTTTGAAATTGTTAAAAATACTCTGCTTAACGGCGGAATCGTCAGAGGTATAAGAATTCCGGGCGGAGCAAAATATTCAAGAAAAGATATTGATGATATTACAAAACTTGCAGTATCTTTTGGCGCAAAAGCTCTTGCAAATATTATTTACAACGAAGACGGTACTGCAAAATCACCTGTACTGAAGTTTGTAACCGAAGAGCAGGTAAAAGCAATTCAGGAAAGAGCAGGCGCAGAAGCCGGAGATATAATCTTCTTTGTTGCAGATAAGCCTAAACTTGTTTATGACATTATGGGAAGATTGAGATTACATTTTGGTAAATCTCTTAATCTGATTGACGAGAATAAGCACAATCTATTGTGGGTTGTAGACTTCCCGATGTTTGAATGGTCAGACGAAGAAGGCAGATTTATGGCAATGCACCATCCGTTCACTTCACCTAACCTTGAAGATTTAGACAAACTCGATAGCGGAGATTTGGGCAACGTTAAATCAATAGCTTACGATATTGTTTATAACGGAACAGAACTCGGCGGCGGCTCTGTCAGAATCCACTCTTCCGAGGTTCAGAAGAAAATATTTAAGGCATTGGGCTTAACGGAAGAAGAAGCAACAGAAAAGTTTGGATTTATGGTTAATGCTCTTCAATACGGTACACCGCCTCATGCCGGTCTTGCAATCGGTCTGGACAGACTTGTTGCCCTTCTTTGCAGAACTGATTCAATCCGTGATGTTATTGCATTCCCTAAAAACGCAAGTGCAAAAGACCTGATGAGCGACGCTCCCGGTGAAGCTTCGCTGCAGCAGATGAGAGAACTCCATATCAAAAGCACTGTTGTAAAAGGATAGGGGTAAGGGTAAATAAATAAGTAAATATGAAAAAAAAGACTTGCCATAGGGTAAGTCTTTTTTAAAAAGGAAAAGAAAGAAAATTATGTAAATTCTAATATATTATTATGTGCCCCAATCAAATACAGAACTGATTGCATCATCAATCAGGGATTTTACTGATTGAATCTCTGTATTGATTGACTCAAGCTCTGTAGACAGGTTATCTATTTCAATATCCAGCCAGTCTTCTTTTTCTGAAATTGCAGCTTTTTCAGCTTCATACCAGGCTGTGATTTCTTCTCTCATGTCGGAATCTGTTCTTGATTCAACAAGTCCTGCTGTAACAAAGTACGTTAGAGAAGTATCCGGATCATAGTTGCCGTCTTCATTCACGGTTGTAAGTTGTAAAGTTCCGCTCACCAATCCGTCGCTTATATAGTCATCATTGTTTTTAATTTCATTATTATACTCTGTAGTCCATCCGTTTGCTGCAGCAGCAGAGAATATCGGATAATAGAAGTCAACAAGCTGCTGGATTAAAGAAGTGGCAGTATCAGAGTTGTCGACTGTTGTTGAATTTCCGGTACTCTCTCCGGTTATTGTCTGAACACCGTTTGCTTCGTAGCTTGATGTGACTTTATCTCCGTCAATAACTGTTTTAAACTGTTCTTCTGTATACCCCGGAATCAATTCCGCAAGCATTGCAGGTATTTGATCCGTTGAGAAAGTCCCGCCTCTTCCTTGAGAATCCATTGCAGATGAACCTAAAACAGCGGTTATGGCATTTGCATAATCCGCACTCAGTACAACCTGACCTTTGTAGTCGGTTAAAATCATTGAATTTTCATCTTTTAAAGGTTTTGTGCCGCCTGTTATAGCAGTATAGTTTGCACCATATCCCATCAGATAGTTGTAATTAATCTTGTTATACTGTCCGTTATCATAATAAGCAATGCTTTTTGTCTGTAATTTACTGTTATATTCCTGGGCTAATGCGCTCTGCTCTCTCGTTATTGCCATCTTTCTCATAGAAGCAATAGAGATACCGTACTCGCAATCAGCTTTGCGGGCAGTTAATGTTAATAGTCTAATGTTTGAGCAGGCTAATCCCATTTTTTCTTTCCTTTATTGTCCCTTTTTTAAGAATTCCGTCTTCTCTTTGGGGAGAAGTCCGGGGCGGATTCCTTGTTTCCGTCCTCTCTTTGAAGAGAGAGCGGGGTGTTTCCTTGTTTCCCCCCTCTCCTTGAGGAGAGGGTCGGGGTGAGGTGTCCACCCATTTGGAATCTTTAATATATATATCGGCATTTTTTTTGAAAACTTTAGGCATGATTAAAAAACTTTTACAAATCTTTACAATAAGCGCAATTTTGTTAATTCTTTTGTTTTATACATGTTAGAAGGACAAGTGTAGGAGTTTCTATGAACGAAATTAATCCGATTACAACATCAAGCAGTACAGCGCCGGTTCCGGTAAAAACCGGCAGTAAGCCGAACTTTCGGGCAGCAGCCTTAACGCCTGCAAACAGTAATGATATTGATACATTTATAAAACAGCGGGAAAAAGAGCAGAAAAGTGCAAAGCGTAAACAAAATATAATGACCGGCTTACAGGCAGGCGCACTGATTGCGATAATAGCGTCTGTATTCTTAATGATGAGAAGCGGCGGCGGAATGGGTAAAAAGACAAGCGAGCTTAAAGAAATCTGGTCAGATTTGGGTAAAGCTTCTAAGCTTGATGATATGGCATTGCCGGATAGCTTAAAGAATTTTATAAACAAATTTAAAAACAGTGTTGATAATCCTCAAGTCCTTAAAAACAGAGGCGGAAAGCCGACAAAGTCAGTTTTATTATACGGACCTCCGGGAACAGGTAAGACAACTTTTGCCAAAGCTCTTGCGAAAGAGTTTCCGGATTCAAAGTTTGCGTCACTGGATGTAACAAGTCTTGGTTCTGAATATCAGAGTGTCAGCGAACGTAACTTAAATAAAGCCGTTGATATGATATGCAAAGAAGCAGATGCAAATCCTTCTAAAAAGTTCTTTGTATTCATTGATGAAATTGATTCTGTCATGATGGTTGATAACAGTTTGAGCGCAAAACATTCAAACGATATGCTCAATGAATTTAAGAAATGTTTTACCGAAAAACTCGGAAAACGTGACAATATTATAACAATCGGGGCAACAAACCTTCCTATTGATATTGAAAAAGGAATTGTTATAGGCGGTAAAAAGCTGGATAGACCAATGTTAGACAGATTCAGCGAAAAAGTTCTTGTTGATCTTCCGACAAAAGACCAGATTGTAAATTCTGTTAAATACCATTACAAAGACGCTTCTATGGTCAGTGACAAACTTAAATCCGGCTCTGATGAGTTGAATAAAATTGCTGAATTTCTGGCAAAACCTGACCATAATACCTCTTTTAGAACTCTGGATTCGATTTATGATGCGACTGCCGCTTCAATTAAAGGTACGGAAAAATCGGTTGATATAATTGATATTCTGAAAACAATCAAGAGCAAGCAGCATGAGATGAATTTTACTGATGCGGAATTTGCAAAACTGCTTGCGGATTTAAAAATAACTGTTTAACAAATGTTACAAAAAGTCAATTTTTGTTAGAAAATTGTTTTATATATATTATGAAGGTTTAGATTTTAGGTGAAATTATTATGACAATGCAGGTTAACAACAATGTAAGGTTTAAAGCAGATGCGCAGGCAGTTGCAGTTCCGGTTAATTATAATAACCGTTATACTCCTCCGATGCCTGAAGAGATGCCGGCGGAGGATGTTTTTATGATGCAGGCTATGGCGGAACAGAGGGCTGAGAAGGATGCTAAATCCCAGCAAAATTGGAATAAAGCGGGTGTTGTCGCTCAAATCGGTATTGCACTTGCTTTTGCAACAACCGCGGTATTGGGTGTGCTTGCGGCATTCGGGCTTAAGAAATTCGGAAAAGCCGCTGCAGCAGGAAATCACGCAAATGAAGAATTAAAGTCGCTTACAAAAGTTAATCTGAAATGGGAAGATTTTTCTAAGGAAAAAACGGTTGCCTCTCTGGATTCCAAAACAACTGCAAAATCTTTGAAAAAAGCGTTTGATAATATAATTTCAAACAGAGGTTTATCCGAAGAAGCCAGAAAATGGTCAGGCACGGGTAACAATATTGATATTATGTACCTCTACGGACACGGCGGTACCGGAAAAACTTACGTTGCTAAACAATTTGCACAGGAAACAGGCGCTATGTATACCTGTATTAAATATCCGGACTTAGGTTCACCTTATAAAGACGCTGCAAGTATGAGGATAAGCAGCTGCTTTGATGAAATTATTGCAAAAGCAAACGCTGAAAAGGACAAAAAGTTTGTTGTATGTATAGATGAAATTGATGCGGTTATGAGAAAAGTTCCTGACGGTCAGCACGGCGCGGAAGAAGTCGCAAAATCAAGAGCTGCAGTCCTTACGGGACTTGACAGATTGAGAGATAAGTGTACAAATGTTACTGTTATCACAACTTCAAACTATCACCCGAAAAACGGTATAGTTGACCCGATTGCTCTTAGAAGATTTAACAATAAAATTGAAGTACCTCTGCCAAAGAAAGAGCAGATTGAAGCTCTTCTTGAAATGTATTTGAAAGGCATTGGCGCTATTGATTCAAAATTCTATAAGAGCAGCGAGTTTAAAAACTTTGCAAGAAAACTCGAAAGAGAAGGTTATTCAAACGGTGAAGTAGAACTTATTGCAAAAGAAGCCGGAAAGATTTTCGGAAGCAAACTTAAGAAAGTTTCCGATACCGATTTGAAGAAACATCCGTTCAAAATCAAATATCTTGAAGATGCTATGAAGATGAACGGCGAAGCTGCAAGCAAGACGAATAAGCTTATGGATGTAAAAAAAGGAAGTAAAGACAGCAATAATGATCCTGTAAGAAAATTAACCTTCCTGCAAAAGCTTGCGTTATTATTTTCTAAACAATAAAACTATTTAGGCTTTACCTTTAAGCTTTTCAGCAACTTTCTGACATCTAAGCTTGTCAACTTCTTCCATAACTTTTCCGACAGGAACTTCCCACGCGCCTGATGTCGGGCACTGGAACGGCTTAATACTCTTGTACCATGCAATGTCATCGCCTTCAACCTTAAACCATCTCCATTCAACGATTCTGTTGAAGAGACCGAAAGTTTTAACACCAAGGGCTCCTGCAAGGTTCATAACACCGTTATCTGTTGTTACCATCAAATCCATACACTTCATTGCGCAGGCGGTATCTTCCCAGTTTTTGAAGGTTTTCCCGAGCCTTATCAATTGAGCCTCCGGCGGAATTCTATCCATCTGGCGGGTCAGGTCATCTACCTGGAAGCTGTATACTTCTACATCCGGAAGCTCCATCAGAGAGTATAAATAGTGCAGCGGAATGTCTCTGTCTGTTTCTTTACTTGCAAGAGTACCTTCGTATGCAATACCGATTTTAATTTTGTCGTTATCATTAATATATTTTTTTCTGTAAGCGTTGATTTTGGCTTTCGGAACTTTTAAATATCCGCCTGCTTTTGGAATTGTGCTTGGTTTTGTTTCGCACACAATCGGCAGATCCATCATCGGAATCCAGTAGTCATAACTGATATTCGGTATCTGATCTTCCGTATAGATTTCTACGCCGAGCTTGGAATCATTGAACAATTCCACAAGCTGTTTCTGTACAACAACAGATACTTCTTTGCACATTTTTTTGAGTTCATCAACAAATCTGATAAACATAATAGAGTCGCCAAAACCTTGTTCAAAGTGAACAAGAATACGTTTATCTTTGATATCAATTTTCATGTTCCATTTTTTCTTTTTAGAAGAAAATAGCTGCGGGAAGGCAACATTCTTCAAATCTTCTTTCTGGAATCTATGCTGGAGAAATTTGAACCCTTCCGAGAAACGCTGATGGCGTACAAGATATGCGCCGTAAGCGTGAAGGTCGGAATGTGTCGGGTTCAGATACATAAGTTTGGAATAAAATTCATCCGCTTTTTGAACTTCATCAAATTTTCCGTAAACATAAGCAAGGTTTTTGACAATGATTCTGTTGTTAGGCGCAAGTTCATACGCTTTTGTAAGATAATCAATTTGTTTTTCTTTATATTTATCCTGATAGCAGGTTGAATACAGGTGTCCGAGCATATTGTAGATAGAGAAGTTTCTCGGATTCTTTTCCAGAGCTTTTTCATAGTATTCAATAGCTTTCTTGTTGTCCTTAATATCTGTATAAGTAAGGTCTGCAAGATATACGTAAACGTCTTCTTTATCAGGAGAAATTTCTTCAAAACGTTTAAGGAATTTTATTGCTAAATCGGCATTGCCGATTGATTTCATACAAAGCCCGATATTTTTGTAAATATTTATAGGGAAGCCGGAGTACTTCATAATATTGCGGTACTCTTCGATTGCTTCTATGTATTTTTTATCAAGGCTTAATCTCTGTGCATAATTTATTGCCTGATTAATATATTGATTAATAACGCTGTTTCTTTCCGCTTCGTCGGGAATTTCTGATATTACTTCGCGATAAAGTTCAAGACCGCGTTCAAAATTATTGTTCTTGCAATAGTATTCTGCCATTGCAACATCCATGGATGTGATTAAGTCTTTGGAATTATCCATCGGGATTTCTTTTCGTACTACCAAACGTTTTGAAACTTGCATATTGCCCTCAAATTTATACTATATCTCATTCAAACCATATCATATCACGTTTAATTTTAGATTTTATCCTGCAAAAAAAGGATTAGAAAACATGAAAGAGGAGTTATTGGTGACTGAGTGATTAAGTGACTAAGTGACTGAGAAAATAAAAATTGTAGTGTGGAGCTTGCTCCACAAAATTTGTATATGAAATGTAGGTTGGGTGCAACCCAACAAAAACTTTTCTACTACCAGTTGGGCTTCATTGCGGGGGTAAATGTTTTGGTTAGTCGGCAGAACTACCAGTTGGGCTTCATTGCGGGGGTAAATGTTTGGGTTAGTCGGCAGAACTACCAGTTGGGCGTTATTGCGAGGAGCGGGAGCGACGTGGCAATCCATATAGTTATTGTTGGGTTTCACCCAACCTACATTTTATAATTATGGAATTTCCTCCGGATTGCTTCGCGCTGAATGGTTGTTCTCTCGCAATGACGCCTAACTTGTAGTTATAGGTGTAGGGTGGGAAAAGCGTTAGCGTTCCCACCGGAGTAGAAAAGTTTTTGTCAGGTATAACCTGACCTACACTTCTTGTTCACTGGTAGTTTTACCTACTAACCCAAACATTTACCCCCTCCTGCAATGACACCCGACTTGTAGTCTCACTTACTAACCTAATTCATTTACCCCCCCCCTTTACCGGAATTTGTGTTTTTACTATAATCATGTTGCAAAAGAGAGTGTTTTTTTATAAAGAAAGGAAAAACCTATGAAAAAATCAATTAAAGATTTAGGAGACATTAAAGGTAAAGTTGCTCTTGTAAGAGTAGATGTTAACGTACCTTTGGATGAAAACAAGAATGTAACGGACGATACCCGTATTCAGGCAATCGTTCCTACAGTTAATTACTTAAAAGATAAAGGCGCTAAGATTGTTCTTATGGCTCACTTAGGCAGACCAAAAGGTGAAAAAAATCCGGAATTTTCTTTAGCTCCGGTTGCTAAATATATGTCAAAGGTTTTCGGTGAAGAAATCGTATTTATTCCTTCAGTTGAAGAAGCAAAACCTTATGTTGACAAACTTGTTGACGGACAGATTGCTTTGTTGGAAAACATTCGTTTCTACAAAGCCGAAGAAGCAAAAGACGATGATATGACTTTTGCGGAAGAGCTTGCAAAATTGGGTGATTTCTATGTAAACGACGCTTTTGGCGCTGCTCACAGAAACCACACTTCAACTGCAAAATTGGCTAAAATCCTTAAGCCGGCAGTTTCAGGTTTGTTGATGGAAAAAGAAATCAGATGCTTATCTCAGGCTCTTGATAATCCTGAAAGACCGTTCACTGCAGTTGTCGGCGGTGCTAAAGTTTCTTCTAAAATCGGTGTTTTGGAAAACTTGCTTGACAAAGTTGACAATATGATTATCGGCGGCGGTATGGCTTATACATTTGTTAAAGCTAACGGCGGCAAAATCGGTAATTCAATTTGCGAAGATGACCAGTTAGATGTTGCAAAAGCTATTGAAAAGAAAGCACAGGAAAAAGGCGTTAAACTTGTAATGGCAACAGATGTACTTGCAACTGACGATTTTTCAGGCAACGGAACTAACAAGTTCGTTAAAATTGATGAAATTCCTGACGGTTTTGAAGGTGTTGACGCCGGTCCTGAATCAAGAAAAGCTTTTGCAGAAGTTTTGAAATCTTCTAAAACTATTCTTATGAACGGTCCTGTTGGCGCATTTGAAAACCCTAAATTTGCAGAAGGCACGAAGGCTGTATTAGAAGCTATTGTTGAAGCTACTAAAGCCGGAGCTACTTCTGTAATCGGCGGCGGTGACTCTGTCTCTGCCGCTAAGAAGTTCTTCAAGGCAGAAGATTTTACTCACGTTTCAACAGGCGGCGGCGCTTCTCTTGAATTTATTGAAGGAAAAGTTCTTCCTGGCGTTGCAGCTTTAGATGACAAGTAATAGGCGGAAAGAATATACAAAGAAATCAGGGCATAAAAACCCTGATTTTTTTGTATAAAACAGGCTCAATATTTGTAATCTTTCATTTTATGTTATACTTTTCTTAAAGAGGAATTGTTGTGGGCGAAAGGAATAAAATACTTTTTTTGAATAGTTTGACTTTATCCTGAAATATCCTGAAAGAATTTTACCTGTAACCTTCTTTTTATTGTGTCTGGCAGGCGGGATTTTATTATATCTTCCCTTTTCATCGCCTCATGGGGTGAACTTTATTGATGCTCTTTTTACTGCCGTGAGTGCAGTATGCGTAACCGGACTTTCTGTAGTGGATTTCGGGAGTAAATTTACGGGCTTAGGGCAGTTCATTGTTATGCTGCTTATTCAGGTAGGCGGACTCGGTATAATGAGTATAAGCTCGATTGTATTTATTCTTCTGGGCAAAAGAATGTCGCTTACGCACGAGAGAAGCGCGCGGTATATTTTTGAGGCGGAAAGCAAGGAGGATATTAAAAACTCGCTTATTTTGATTTTTAAATATACTTTCCTTGTGGAACTAATCGGAGCGGTTATTCTAACGGGCGCATTTTCTTTTATTGAACATAAATAATCTTGTAAGTTATAATCATTATCCAATTATAACTTATACAATATCATTTCTGATAATTTTAGGCGGAATCTCTCCGGCAATTTGCGTTACATTGATGAATTTGTTTAAGAGAAAGAAGCTTCCGCCGGTTTCGGTAATTGTTCTTACTGTAACATGCGCCCTGTTGTTTTTCGGAACCCTTTTCTTCTTTATATCCGAATACAACGGTGTTTTGAGCGGAATGACCATTGCGGATAAAATAAATAATGCGTGGTTTCAATCAGTAACTGCAAGGACAGCAGGATTTAATTCCGTAGATTTAAGTAATATCAATATGGGAACATTTCTTCTTATGGTCGGGCTGATGATTGCGGGCGGCTCTCCGGGAAGTACGGCGGGCGGGCTTAAGACCACAACTGTCGGAATATTTTTCCTGACCTTCTGGAATACGATAAGAGGAAAGGACAATATCATAAGAAACAGGGCAATAAGGATTGATACAATACAAAAAGCCGTTACACTTACTGCAGCATACTTTTTTATACTTGGTATTTCAATACTTATGCTTTTGACTACCCAGAGCGCAAATCCTCTGAAACTTATTTTTGAAGCGGTATCCGCGCTGGGTACCGTAGGGCTTACAATGGGCGCAACAACCGCTCTTGACGGTGTCGGAAAAATTATTATAATAGCAACAATGTTTCTGGGAAGGGTAGCTCCTGCGACACTTGTTTGCTATTTGAATACAAGAATAACGGATTCACGAATCGGTTATCCTGATGCAAAAATTTCACTAACATAGGAGATAAAATAATGTCTACACAAGTGTTAATAATCGGTTTGGGACAATTTGGAATGTCGCTTGCAAGAACTTTATCCGAAAAAGGGGCAGAAGTTATTGCGGCTGATTCTGATAAGGAACTTGTAGAAGAAGCGGCAAGTTTTTTAGACGATGCAATTTGTCTTGATGCGACTGACGAAACTGCTATGGCAAGGCTTTGTCCGAAGGAGAGAGATGTTGTTATTTGTGCAATCGGAGCAAGAGAACCTTCTATTTTAACTACTGCCATTCTGAAACAAATGGGGTGTGAAAATATTATTGCACGGGCGACTGATAAAATTCACGAGAGAATTCTTAAGGCAGTCGGCGCAAAGAACGTTATTAATCCGGATGCGGAGTACGGAAAAAAGTTTGCGTATAAAATTCTTTTCCAGAATATTATCAACGATGAAACCTCTGAAAATATTCAGCTTTTGGAAATTAACGTGCAGCCGTTTATGGAAGGTAAAAATTTAATAGAACTGGCTCTTCCGAACAAATACGGAATTATTGTCGCTGCAATCAAAAAAGGAAACAAACTTACAAGACCTTTTCCAAACGAAATTTTGGATACAAAAGATAAGCTTCTTCTTGTATGCACGGAGGATGCTATTGCAAAAATGATTGAGGAGAATAAATAATGAACTTTTCAAAATCTTTTTACTCTTCTTTTATTTTGATATTAATTTTTTCAACAATTCTGGCTATAGCAGGGATTAGAGGGTTTTTTAGGCTGGCACCTGCAATTGAACAAATAAACGAACATAATACACGCTCTCTTTATATAACCGAGCAAATGATGTCCGCGCTTACTATCAAAAAAGATATAAAGCTTTTTGAACAGGCACTTAGAGACGGAGAGGCAAATATTACCGAAAAAGGCGAAGCAGAGGCTATTAAAAAAATTGAAAAGAACTACAAAAAGGGATTTAAGAATGCTGAGTATAAAGAAATTACCGTAGATAATATAATTGAACTTTCGCGTCTTAACAGGCTTGCTATGAAAGACGCGGCATTAAGTGCAAAAAGGCTGAGCTCGGCTGCCGCGTGGGTTATAACCTTCCTTGCAATTATGACCTGGGCTTTGGGGATTCTGCTTATGAGAACGCTTGCCAAAAATATAATTAAGCCGCTTGCGGAACTGACAGATGTTTTAAGCTCATATACAAAAGGAAATACAATGCGAAGATGTCCGAAGCTTGCGCCTAATCAAACTTTTCAAAAAATCTATGATTCCGTTAATACCCTGCTTGACAGGGGATAAAGACATTCTGCTCAAGCGCGCAATAACTTTAAAACGGATTTTGTTTCCTGTATAATACGAGAAAAAGAATCGGGGGAGTTTTATGGAATTTATAAATCTTATATTAGCACATCTTGTGAATTTTATTGAACACGTT
>CASFPS010000025.1 GCA_949296355.1 uncultured bacterium
TCCTTATTTTTAGTCCCTTTTTACATGGTTTACGGCATTTTTGAACAAAAACTTTAATGAATTTACTGCTTTTTTCTAAAATTGTTACATTTCGTAACATTATTTTACCCTTCTGGATTAAGAAATATTTTTTTTAATATGATATCCTTATTTTTATGAAGAGAGTTATAACTTTAATACTTATTCTTATATTTTTAGGGATTCTGGCAAAAGCTTTTATCAGGCAGGATATTCCATATACATTTCCAAAAAGAATTGAGAAGCACGATTTGAAGGAAATAAATTATCCGCCGAATGAAAAAAATGTGACAATTGACGGTGTGGATTACCTGCAATCTCAGGCTCCTGTTGGAAAATTTGGCGGAGAACTTATAGTATCTACAATAGGAGAAGGTCCTAAGACATTTAATCCTTGTAATACAAAGGACGCAACTTCCCAGGAGATGGCGGGATTAATGTATGACGGGCTTGTAAAGACAAATCCGAGAACAGGTGAAGTTGAGCCGCTTCTGGCTAAGTCATTTGAAATAAAAGGGAATGATTATATTATACACTTACGAAAGGGTATAAAATGGACTGACGGAAAACCGATTACTGCTGATGATGTTATGTACACTTATGAGGAGATTGTGTTTAAAGGACTTGGGAATCCTTCGACAATGGATGCTATGAAAGTCGACGGCAAGCTTCCCGAGTTAGTAAAGATTGACGATTATACAGTAAAATTTACGACCCCTAAGCCTTTTGCTCCTTTTTTGCGGCAGCTTTCATATTCAATTGTTCCAAAGCATTATTTTAAAAAATATTCTGATCAGGGTGAATCTGTTTTTAATGCCTTTTTAAGTCCGAATACACCGCCTCGGGAAATAGTATCAAACGGAGCTTTTAAATTAAAGGAATATGTGGCGGCACAAAGAGTCGTATATGAGAGAAATCCTGATTATTATAAAATTAATACCAATTACCAAAAGTTACCTTATTTGAATAAAGTTGTTTATATGATAGTCGGTGATATGAACAACGAGATTTTGAAATTTGAAGCAAAAGAGATTGATGTATTGGGTTTGAGAGGCTCAGATGTCGCAAGATACAAGATTAGAGAGCCGGAATCAGATTACATTATTTATAATATAGGACCAAATACAGGGACAATGTTTCTTGTAATAAATTTAAACAACCGAAAAGATAAAAACGGTAAACCTTATGTAGATCCAGTAAAACACAGCTGGTTTGCAAATAGAGACTTTAGAGCGGCAATTGACTGGGCAATTGACAGAAAAAGTATGGTGGAAAATATAGCCTCAGGGGTTGCTGATCCACTTTTTACTGCAGAGAGTCTGAATTCTATATATTTAAATAAATACATAAAAGGTCATCCGAGGGATTTAGATGTCGCAAGAAAAACTCTTTTTAAAGCCGGTTTTCTTGAGCACAACGGTGTATTGCGTGATATGTACGGTAACAAAGTTGAATTTGATCTGTATACAAATGCCGGAAATCTTGAGCGTGAAGCACTGGGTGTTATGATAAAGCAGGATTTGGAAACTCTCGGAATGAAAGTTAACTTTAGACCTCTAGAGTTTAATTCTCTTGTAAATAAATTAACAAATACACATGATTGGGATATGGCAATTATGGGCTTAACCGGATCTCCTCTGGAACCTCATGACGGTAAGAATGTCTGGACATCGGGAGGCAGCCTTCATATGTTTAACCAGAGACCGCAGAATTATAAATACGATGACAGGTTAAGCTGGGAAAAAGAACTTGATGAAATTTTCAGGGAAGGTGCATTAAAACTTTCTTTTGAAGAAAGAAAACCTTTGTATGACAGATATCAAACGATTATTTACAACCAGAAACCTATAATTTATCTGTACTCTCCTTTAAGAATTATTGCAATAAGGAAAAAATTTAAGAATGTCTTTCCGACTTCGCTTGGCGGGCTAATTTACAATCTGGATGAGATTTATATTGATTAAAGGGAATTAATATGGAATTATTAAAGTTTATAACAAAACGAATATTGCAGGTAATACCGCTTCTTATAATTGTTTCATTGATAAGCTTTTTTATCATAAGGCTTTCCCCTGTGGATCCGCTTGCTGAACTCCGGTTAAATCCGTCGATTTCACAGGAAACACTTGATAAAGAGATAAAAAGGCTTAATCTGGATAAGCCGATTTATATTCAGTATTTTTCATGGGCAAAATCATTTATAAAAGGTGATCTCGGGTATACTTCAGCAGGAGAGAAAGTATCTGTAAAATTAAAAGAGCGGATTCCCAATACTCTTCTTTTGACGCTTGTTGTAATTTTTATGACGTGGGCAGTCGGAATTCCACTCGGGATTCTTGCTGCCGTAAAAAAAGAGTCGGTTCTTGACAGGACTCTGACGGTACTTGCAAGTATAGGAATGGCAATTCCATCCTTCTTCTTTGCAATACTAATGCTTATTTTTGCGGTAAAAACAGGCTGGTTTCCGGCTGGCGGGCTTACAAGTTATGATTTTAACGAGCTTTCTTTCTTAGAGAAAATTACAGACATAGCAAAACATCTGTTTTTACCGTCAATTGTACTTTTTACAATTTCTCTCTCCGGACTTCAAAGACAAATGAGGGCGAATATGCTCGAAGTTCTGGATAGTGATTATGTGAAGTTTGCGCGGGCTAAAGGTTTAAGTGAGGGCAAAGTATTATTTAAACACGCATTGCGCAATGCTATAAATCCCATGATAACACTTCTGGGCTTTGAATTTGCAGGACTTTTGAGCGGTGCTGCTTTGACTGAATACGTGTTCCAGTATCCGGGGCTCGGACGGCTTATTCTGGAAGCGGTCTTGAAATCGGATATTAATCTTGTAATGGCATCCCTGATGATGGGGACAATAATGCTTATCCTCGGAAATCTAATTGCAGATATTCTGCTTATGATTACAGACCCGCGGGTACGTGCAGCAAAAGATGGGGTAAAAGGGTAAAGGGGGAATTGAGTAATGTTGTAAAAATAATACAAAACTTATAAATCTCATGTCATGGGGGTAAATGATTTCAGTTATGAAGTAAACCTACAAGTTTGGTGTCATTGCGAGGGAGTAGTCAGAACAGCCCGAAGCAATCTTAAACGAGGTTAACCCCTCACCCGAATTTCTAAGTTCGCTAATCGCTCACTAAGAAATTCTTCCCTCTCCCACAAGGAGCGAGGGGAAGAAATTGATAATTAAATATAATAAAAAACAACCGGTTTACGTATAAAAATACCAAAAAGTAGGTTGGGTGAAACCCAACAAAAATAATGGATTGCCACGGTGCTCGCGCGCCTCGCAATGACAGCACTCCGGCAAGTAAACTTACAAGTCCCATGTAATTCTGAACCCGACTACAATTCAGGGTGAAGAATCCCTAAAACTTTAAAGAGAGGCTTCGGACAGACGCCTTCAGAATGAAGGATAAACCAATTCTAACTATTCCTCTCCAACAAGAGATGAGGGTAAATATATAAGAGGAATTTAATGGAAATAATAAAAAAAATATTTGAGGATAAATTTGCTAAAGCGGCATTCATAATACTGGCAATTATGTATGTGATTATTCTGTTTGCGGATTTTATAGCCCCGTATTCTAATATGTATTCAAACAGAACTATGTCTTACGCGCCGCCATCTAAAGTGTATACAATAGATGAAAACGGAAAATGGTCGCTTCCTTATACCTATAATTATATTCGGGAATATGAACCTGTCCTTATGCAGACAGTATTTAAGCAGGATCGGAGTAAAAAATACTACATAAAGCTTTTTCCTAAGGCAGAAGAATACAAATTTTTCGGGTTATTTAAGACTCAAAGGCATTTATTCGGTGTGGAAAATGGCGGTGAGTTGTATCTCTTAGGAACTGATATAAACGGCAGGGATGTTTTTTCAAGACTTCTGTTCGGCGGAAGAATTTCTATGACAGTCGGGTTTCTTGCTCTATTAATAGTTTTTCCGATAGGGCTGATATACGGCGGAATTTCAGGTTACTTTGGCGGAATTGTTGATACTATGATGATGAGATTTGCAGAGGCAGTAATGGCTGTTCCAAGCTTTTATCTGCTTATAATACTTGCAGCCATTCTTCCTGCCGGTATGACAAGTGTGGAACGATTTGCCTTGATTGTCGTGATTCTTGCTCTAATCGGCTGGGCAGGGTTTGCAAGAGTCGTGAGAGGAATGGTTCTGTCTATCAAGAACGAAGATTTTGTTCTGGCTGAAAAAACAATTGGAGCGTCAAATCTCAGGATAATTTTAAAACACATTCTTCCGCAGACAACAAGCTATGTAATTATTGCAATGACCTTGAGCGTTCCTTCCTATATTCTTGCAGAATCAGGTTTAAGTTTTTTAGGTTTGGGCATTCAACAGCCGGACGCAAGCTGGGGAAATATGCTTAAGGAAGCGCAGGAGTTTACGAATATTCTCTATCGTCCGTGGCTTCTGACTCCGGGGGGGCTGATATTTATTGCGGTTCTTGCATTTAATGTTCTGGGGGATGTAATAAGAGATATTCTTGATCCAAAATCAAGAAAAAGAGTGTAAAAAGGGTATAAAAAAGGGGCGGCGCTTTTAAAGCGCCGCCCCTTTCTATTTATTGATAATGAATCAATTATCCCAGTATGTCATCCAGGTCTCCTAAGATACCTTCGTGGTTTCCGCCGCAGTTACAGTTACATTCAACCTTACCTGTAATATCAACTGTAATATTGTGGTCTTTAATAGCTGCCAATATATCATCTAATTTAGCCATTAATGCGGAATCATCATAGGTTGAGTCATTGATGTTGTTAATAAGATTTATGATTGTATCCATTTTCTTCAAGATAGCCTCACTATTAGCATTAGATAAGCTCATAAACTCATCAAGTTTTTTCAGTATAGCGTCAACATCTACATTGCCGCCGCCGTTGCCAAGATGGGCAATAATTTCATCTTTAGCAGCTTCAATTGTAAGCTTGATAACATCCATTTTGCCGTCAATGCTTTCAAGTAAGCTGTTATTCTTAGAAGTCAATTGCAGTAATTCGCTTAACATCTTTTCTAATGATGACAGGTCTACATTGCCGCCTTCACCAGGTTTGATGTTGCTGATTGCATCAATAATTGCAGCAGTATTGCTATCCATTTTTTCAAGAACTTTGTTGAGTAATGCCTCAAGATTTGAAGTGTCGCCGCCTCCGACAGAGATATTATTAATTGCTGTGACAATTTTATTTAACTGACCGGTAATATCAACACCAAGCTTGTCGATTGCATTAAGTATATTCTGCTGGAATTTTTCATCCTGATCCTGGATTTTAGCAAGCAGCTGAGCAATGGCATCCAATTTTTCGCTGTTATTCATTGTTGCTTCTAAGATTCTGTTTAATACATCAGTATAGTCTGTTCCAACATTAGCAAGCAGTGCAAGTACAGTTTTCTGGAATTCAGCATCCTGATTTTGAATTTTTGCAAGTAACTGATTAGTAGCGTCAATCTTATCACCGTTGGCAGCAATTGCATCAAGCAGTTTTTGTAAGTCTTCTTGAGATATACCGCCATTGTTGTACTGATTCAACAATTGTTCAAGCAGATTGTTTGTAACATCTGTTTTGTCATTATTTTCTTTAAGATACTGTTCAATTCTTTCAAGAGCAGCTTTAATGTCTGAATTGTCAGGGAATACTTCATCAAATTTGCCCATGATAATGTCAAGTTTATTGTTGATATCTTTTCCGATTGATTCAATTGATGCGAGAATTTCAAGCATTTTTTCCAATTTATCTTGTGTCATTCCGTCCATATTTTGAAGTTCTTCAAGAATTTTATCAAGTGTCATGCCATTTTCTTCATTAATCTGGATATCTTCTTTTTGATTAGCAATAACATCAAGCAGCAAGTTTTTCAACTCTTCAATGTATTTGTCAAGAGCTTCCATTGTGTTTGCCTGACCGGTCTTGATTGCGTTTAAGATCTCATTAAGCTTATCACTAATGTTTTGTCCGTTAATTGTAATATTTTCATTAGTTGCAGCAACAAGTGCTTCAATAGACTGGACAGTTGTATTAATGTTAGTCAGGATTTCAATGATTTCATCCTGTTTGTAACCCTGTTCAGTCAAACTGTTTGAAATATTTTTCAGGTATAAATTATTATCTGTTAATAATTTAATAATCTGATCACCGTATTGCTCTACTTTGTAACCGAGTTCATTCATTTTTGCAAGCAGGGCATCAATACCTTCTTTGAATGCTGCAATAAGTTCTGATTGGTCGTCTGGCGGAATTGTTATATTTACCTGAATATTAGTATTGAATTCAGTCGGATCCTCCGGGCTGCAGCTTGTTAAACCAACAGCACCGCCTATAATCAGTAAAGGAACACCTACAGACGCACCGACACCGGTAGCACAGCATACCGCACCTGCAACCAAAGCCGTTCCGGCTATTAATGGTCCAGCATTTTCTTTAACAAAGTTGCCTAATTTCGAGTACCAAGGTTCATCTTCTTCCTTTGCCTTTTGCTGCTGCTGATTTTTTACAGAAACAAGCTGACCTTTGTCATTTACAGCAAAATGACTGCCGGTCAAACCTTCCTGTTTCAAGAAATAAGCTTCTTTTAATTGAGTGCCATCAGCTGCAAAGTATTTAAATGTTTTTTTGCCGGAAGCATCCTGATAAACTTCAACTCTTCTTCCGGATCTCAATGTAAATTTGTGTATCGGTGTTCTCTCAAGACCGTCTACAGGGGCTCCTGGATCACCACCTAATTTTTCGAGATCTGCGGCTTCCTGTGCTGTCAGTCCGAGTTTCTGGGCTGCAGTTTTGAAGTCTACATTATGCGTCTTTGCATAATTTTGTACCTCATTAAAACTAACTTTTGCATTCATAAATTGTTACTCCTTTCTAAATTTTCATAACAATACAATCCTACTTTGCTATAGTTAACGGCATTTTTTTTCAAAACTTTAGCATTTTTCATGTAATTGTTACAAAATTTAATAATACAGCACTGTAATGCTGATTATTCTTAATTCCCTCGTTTCTGTCTATGAATTATAAAAGTATTTTTTTGAGCATAAATTTACACTTTGTAAAGATTTTGTTACATTTGAACAAAGATTTTATTTAAAATACTCTAAAAGATTGATTGCAAAATACATTATAACAGGATATCCTATTTAAAGTGAGGTTGTTCGTGAATAAGCATCAATTAAAGAAGCAAATACTCCAGAAAGAATTGCAAATAAAAAAAATACATTTACACCAATCTTCTACTGATTTTTGCAACCAGCTTTATAATACATTGATACTGGAAAAAGCTATTCTAAAAAAAGAACTGGAAAATCTTGAAAAGAATCATTTTGTAGAGATTATAAAGAATGTTTTGCCCTCAAAAAAGAAGCTTATATGTGATTACTGGAAAAAATAAAGGGCATTTCAAAATTAATTCATTTACCCCTGAAGTGGTTTATGGTATAATCTTGTAAGAGGTTAAGATGTTAACTGTAAACTATGATTCAAAAAAATCTATAAGAAAAGCGTTTGGGGAAGAACTTCTGGAGCTAGGCGGCAAAGACCAAAGAATTGTTGCGCTGGATGCTGATTTGTCCGGCTCAACGCAGACATCTTTATTTGCAAAGGCTTATCAGGAACGCTTCTTTGATGTTGGTATTGCCGAGCAGGATTTAATGACAACAGCTCTAGGGCTATCATTAGAAGGATTTATTCCTTTTGCGGCTACATTTGCGGTTTTTGCCTCCGGCAGAGCGTATGATCAGATCAGAAATTCAATATGCTATCAAAAATCCAATGTAAAAATAATCGGAGCCCATGGCGGAATTACAGTTGGAGAAGACGGAGCAAGCCATCAGGCATTAGAAGATATCTCTCTTATGCGAACAATTCCGAATATGACTGTAATAGTCCCGGGAGATTATGAACAAACCCGTCAGGCTGTCCGTTTTGCCTCTGAATATGCAGGTCCTGTTTATATAAGACTTTCAAGAATGGATGTCCCTGATGTTTTTGATAAAGATTATAAGTTTGATATAAATAAAGCGGTAGTATTGAAAGAAGGAGTAGATGTTACCCTTGTTACAGCCGGTGACCTCTTATCGGAAGTTATAAAAGCCGGAGAGATTCTTGAAAATAACGGCATTAGTACCGAGATTGTAAATGTTCCTGTTATAAAACCGCTTGATTGTGATAGTATAATTAAAAGTGCTAATAAGACAAAATTAGTCGTAACTGTAGAAAATCATTCGATAATAGGCGGTTTAGGCTCTGCCGTATGTGAGTGTCTCGCGCAAGAGGCTCCTTGCAGAACAATCAGAATCGGTATTAACGACAGCTTTGGACAGAGCGGAAGACCGGAAGAGCTTTTGAAATGTTATGGTCTGGATGCCGAGAGTATTGCAAATAAAGTTATAGAGTTGAAAAAATGATACAATTAAGATCTGTTACTAAAAAATATAAAAATAATTATGCATTGAAAAACATAAACCTTGATATATTCCCGGGCGAGTTTGTTTTTATAACCGGTGCTTCCGGAGCAGGAAAATCAACATTGATGAAAATGCTTTATAAAGAAGAAACTCCTACAACAGGGACTGTACTTATAGGCGGGATTAACATTGCTAACCTGCCGCCTGAAAAAGTTCCTAACCTCAGAAGATGTATGGGGATTGTTTTTCAGGATTATAAGCTTTTGCAAAACCAGACCGTGTTTGATAATATAGCCTATGTTATAAGAACTTTAGGCATAAGTTCATCAGACATAAGAACAAGAGTTACGGGAGCATTAAAAGTTGTAGGGCTTCTTGATAAGGCAAAAGCAAAACCTACAGAGCTTTCAGGCGGTGAGCAGCAGAGGGTAAGTATAGCCCGCGCTCTTGTCAACGGACCGCCTTTATTGATAGCTGATGAACCTACAGGAAACTTAGATCCGAAAAACTCACTTGAAGTTATGCAGATTTTGGATCAAATTAATCAAAGAGGTATAACAGTAATTGTGTCAACACACGATTATACACTGGTAGATCGTTTCAGAAAACGGGTTCTGACGCTGGAAAAGGGCGAAATCATCAGAGATATTCAGGCAGGTACTTATGGACAATAGCAAACAGCAATTAAAATCTCAGGTAAAAAAACACATCCCGAAAGACTGGCTGTGCGAGCTGCGTATTGCCTACCGTATTGTAATGGAAGCTGTTAATGATATAAAGCGTACAGGCATTATAAATCTTGTTATTATTACAACCATGGCAGCAATATTAACATTGTTTGGAGTACTGTTCAGATTTACGCTCTCTCTTTCCACTTTTGCTAATGATTTGGGGAATGTACTTGAGATTTCAGTTTATCTAAAACAAAATATCTCTCCTACAATTGTAAAAGACAGGATAACAGAAATTAAACATGTCAAATCAGTCACTCTTAAGCCAAAAGAAGAGTCCTGGAACAGTCTTAAGCAGGAATTGGGCTTGCATGATATAACAAACCCTCTTCCGGATACATTGCGGGTAAAAGTTGATAAACCTGAAAATATAGGTGAAGTATTTAATCAGATTAAACCTATTGCAGGTGTTGAAGATATAAGTTATGCAAAAGAGCTGGCTAAAAAGATGCAGGTGCTCGCTAATGTAGTTAATACAACAATGGTATTTGTAATAATTATATCCGCAGCTTTAACAATAACTATTATTAATAATACAATACAGCTGGTTATCCAATCCAGAAAGGATGAGATTGAAATAATGCGGCTAATGGGGGTTAGTAACTGGTATATAAAGACTCCGTTAATTATGCAGGGGGCTTTTTACGGTTTTGTTTCATCGGTAATAGCTGTACTCCCTCTTAACGGAGTTCAGGGACTCCTGATTAATGTTCACAAGTTCTTCCTCATTCCAAATCCGCTTTATGCCCAAAAAGTAGTAATTATTACATTACTGCTTATAGGTACCGCGTTTGGAGCAATAGGAAGCTTTTTGTCAATAAAAAAACATTTACAAGTATAGGTGATAATATATGGATAAAACAATAGAATTAGTAAACGGTGTAAAAGATATACATGCGATGCCCAGCGTTATCGTCAAAGCACTTAATATAATGAAAAAACCGACTGCCAGCATGAAGGAAATCGGTGATATTGTAATGTTTGACCAGTCTTTAACCATAAAAATTCTTGCACTGGTAAATTCTGCTTATTATGGCTTCTCTCAACAGATTAGCTCTATCAATATAGCACTTTCGCTTTTGGGAATGGTAAAGGTTAAGAACATAATTGTCGCGGTTGCTATGAAGCCTATGATGTCAAATCAGGGTGATAAAGAGTTGTGGAAACATTCAATGCGTGTTGCCGCCGGATGTGAGTATCTTGCAAATCTTACAAAGATTATGGATTCAGATGAAGCTTTTATTGCAGGATTTGTTCATGATGTGGGTAAGATGGTTTTGCACATGTCTAATGAAAAATTGTATTCAAAAGTAATCAATGCTGTAAATGAAGGGGCAGATATACTTGATGCAGAGCGTAAATACTTTGATTCTGACCATGTAAAGACAGGATCTTTACTTGCAAAAAGATGGCAGCTTCCGATTCTGCTGGCGAATATTATTTCATACCACCATGCGCCGTCCCTGTCTTCAATTCCTGTTCCTTGCAGTTTGGTCAGCTTGATAGATTTACTGGTTCAGGATAATTTCAATCCTAATGCTATTGACAAGGATTTTCTAAAAACATTAGGTATTGATTTTGCTGATATTGAAGATCTAAGACAAGCTATTTTGCAAAAATCTGAGTTGTTGATTTCAGAACTTTCTTAAGGCGGTGCTTATGCAGAGCCGAATTGTTTTGGTATCAGATGATTCTGATTTTTTTGATTATATTTTTTCAAAATTTCTGCTAAGAAAAAATGATGCGGTATACAGGCTTAAATTTGATGAATTACCGGAGAAAATGTATCAAATTAAGCCGTCTATTTTGATAATAAATAGTGAAAATGCAGAAATTAAAACACTGGAACTTTTAAATATATCTGATTATATTCCATCTATTGTATTTGCATACAATGAAGTAGAACAATTTAGGATTAGTGCCTACAAAAACGGGGCTTTTGCTATGATAACCCCTATGACTTCCGATGAAGAATTTCAGGCTGTACTGGTTTCCGCCCTCGGGTTTACTTCTATTGCAGAACAAAATTCACGTTACAGAGAAATGCTTGTAAAAAAGAATTTAATAAAACCTGCAAATGAAGTTCTGCTTGATTACAACGCAATGCTGGATCAAGAGTTAGAGAAGATTCAGAAATCCTCTGTTACTTCTGTTCTAGTTGCAATATCACCGGATGAGAAAACTAAATTCTTGCTCCAGCCTAATCAGCTGGAAACAGTAATTTTGAGCAATATAAGAAGAAACGATTTGCTTATGAATTATGCGGTAAACAAATATTTTTTACTCCTTTACGATATAGATATAGAGGATGCAAAAAAGATTTGGGCAAAGATATGCAGACAAATACCGGAGAAAATATATGCCGGGTTTGCAAAAACTTTTTCAAAAAGCCGTCAGCAGCTTGTAAACGAAGCGCTTAATAAGCTTCATGAAGCTATTAATTATGAAAAAGTTTATTCAAGTATGGCAAAAGCTGATGATACTTCCGGACGGAAAAACTTTAAACTTTTCAGACAAGAGTTGAATAAAAAGATTGAAAATACAGTGATTCCGGTATTTTATCACATAAAACAAAAGTACGAAGATAAATTATTCGGGGTCGCTATTGAGCAGAAATCGGGCGACGGGTTTATCTCTCTCGGGCTTAGAGACAGATACGCTTCTGCTTTTTTTAAGATTACAGCGCCCGGATTTGCTAATATAAATATCGATATAACGTACGCCTCTTCTCTTGATAATATTGATTCAAAACGAATTTCTCTCTCCTCAGAGGAGTTTGAGGCAGGTTTGCTGGAGGATTTACTGGAACAGTTTATACAGGAATTTAAAAAGGAGATAAACTATGGCACAACTTAATATAGAAAACAGTCTGGTTTTGATTATTGATGTTCAGGAAAAATTGTTAAATGCAGTGTTTAATAAAGAAACTTTAGAGAAAAAAGCCGGAGTTATTGCAAAAGCTGCTAATATTTTAAATATTCCGGTAATCGTAACAGAGCAGTATCCGAAAGGTCTTGGCTCAACAGTAGAGTCTTTAAAAAACGGGCTGGGAGCAGATACAAAATATTTTGAAAAAACAGCTTTTTCAGCGCTTGAGAATGATGAAATTCCGGAAGCTGTAAAGAGCTATAATAGAGACCAGATATTAATATTCGGTATAGAAACTCATATTTGCGTAAGCCAGACCGCAGAAGCATTGATTATGGAAGGGTATGATGTAAATGTTATAAAAGATGCGTGCGGAAGCCGTGCTGAAGTTGAGTATCTGGCTGGATTAGAGAGAATGAAGGACAACGGGGCTTATATTATGACTGCTGAAATAGCACTGTTTGAATGGCTAAAAAGTTCAAGACATCCTAATTTTAAAGAGGTTCAAGCTCTGATAAAATAACGTTTACATTTTATCGATTTTTAGTAACACTTTTTTCAACCGGTCGAGTTTTGCCTTAGAAGTTCCGAGACCGGTGAGAAGAAGTGTTGACTTGTCGTTTGTCTTCTCGTCTTCTATATAGAACTTTTCAAATAGAAGCTCTGAAAGCCCGTAACCGCTCATGCCTTCTTTTTTTATCAAAATTTTGGTCGGATCGTCTCCATAAAATTCTATGTTTTTTAGAGAATTTTTAATCTCATTTATCTGCTTAATCAAAAACTCAATATTTTGTTTTCCCTTTTTTGATTTCAAATAATTTATATTTGCTTCTATAGTTGCAAGCATAGGATATGAAGGAGATGTGGTATTTATCATATTTAATGCGTTTAGCGGATCTAAGTCGCTGTTTGTGTGCAGTAGCGCAGTCGGATTAATTCCACCGGCTGTCTTATGCAGCGACTGGACTGTAAAATCCGCATAAGGAATAGCGCTTTGCGGCAGATTATCAGAAAATGGATATAGTGCCCCGTGCGCTTCATCAACAATTAGATAAACGTTGTATTTTTTACAAATTCTGCTTATTGCATTTATATCAGGAACAATTCCTTCATAACTCGGTGATGTTATAACGATTGCTTTAGGAGAATGTTTTTTTATGATAAGTTCGACTTCCGCAGGTTTTATAGCCTCAAAAATCCCCCAATCTTCATTATAAGGAAGATTGTATTCAATAATTTCAGCACCGGCAAGTTTTGCTCCGTTTTTGTGGCAGCGATGAGCATTGTCCCAGATTAGAATTTTGTCCCCTTGCCGGCAGCAGGTAAGTATAGCAGCATGAATTCCGCTTGTTGAACCATTGGTTAAAAATTTTGTAGATTTTGTACCATATATTTTTGTGGCTTTTTGTTCGGCTATTAATAATGCCGCTTCGGGATTTAATGTGTCAATTTCAGATATATCAGACCTGTACCACTGGTAGAATTTGTGCAGAATACATAAATTCCCGCTATGGCTTGGCGTGGTAAACAGTGTGGTTTTATTTTTCTTTTTTATAACAGAGACTAAATTCATATTTTAATCATACCAAAAACAGGGAAATTTTGATTAAGTGTATTTTATACTATTTTAAAATCATCCTAAAGTATTACTATTTTTAACTTACAACCCTCTTGAGAAGGGATTAAGTGTATGATATAATAATAGTAGAGGATTGAATAAGTTCTCGAAAATGCATTCTGAAGAGTCAAACTTTTTGGATGTGAAAATTGAATAGGGAGTAAATGACAGGATAAAACAAGCTTGTTATTACCTGCAAATTTATTACAGTGCTTTACTATAAATTTATATTTACCCCTACGGAGTGTTATAGCCCCACACCACTCCTTAATAAAAAAGGTATCTGTTACTTAAGACAAGTATGGTGAGAGCAATGGATACGATTTTAGTACAACGACCCCAATTTGAGAAAGCTGCAACGAGTGCGGCAGGTATAGGTATTGCCTTATGTCTGCTGCTGTCTCAGAATACTTTATTATCAGCCAAAGACATAGGAAATTTAACAGGAATTTCTCCGACATTAAATTATGTACGACAAGAGCAGCAATTGCATGACCCCGCATATTTTGAAGAAGAAATTTCACAAAAATACAATGGTTTAGAAGTAACAGAAGTTGAGAAAGGTGTTAAACATGTCAGAATGATAAGATTTTATAAAAACAAACCCGTTCGGATAAATATAGTAGAGTTGTCACTCGGGGTAAATCAAGGGTTAACGGTCGAGCCGTCAATAGCATCGGATACGCTGGCTTCAAGAAGAAAAATTTCAACTATAGCTCAAAGAGACGATGCAATTGTTGCAATTAACGGAGGGTATTTTAAACCTCAAACCGGAGTACCGCTTGGAACTTTAATGATAAATAAAAAAGTTTACACAGGACCGATTTATGACAGAGTGGCAATGGGGATTTTTGATAACGGATTTGATATGGCAAGGGTTCAATTGAAAGCAGAATTAATAACCAATAAAGGGGGTGTCAAAATTGATAATGTCAATCAGCCTAGAATGTTGTCAGTCCATACAATTGTATATACGCAGGATTGGGGCGAATATTCTCCGCCTACTCCGAAGTATGGTATACAGCTAGTAATTTCAGACGGAAAGCTTATACGTGTAACAAAAGGAAGAAATCAGATTCCTAAAGACGGTTATGTAATAGTCGGACCGCAAAAGAATTTGAACAAGATATCGGATGCAAGAAAGTTCAAGTTAAATATTAAACTAAATCCGGAGTGGAGAGACGTAAACCATATAATCAGCGGAGGACCATATTTAGTTAAAAATGGTGATATATATGTCGATATGACGGCTCAAAAACTTGGCTCGGTAGGCGGAAGAAACCCGAGAACAGCTATAGGATATACTAATGATAATCATTTAATAATGCTTACGGCAGATGGAAGAGAGGGCGCTTCAATAGGTTTAACCTTGATGGAACTTGCAAATCTAATGAAAGAGCTGGGTTGTGTTAATGCAATGAACCTTGATGGCGGCGGTTCAACAGTTATGTACGTAAACGGTAAAGTTGTCAATAAGCCGGCTGTACAGGGCGGAATTCCTCTTTCACATACATTAACAGTCAGAAAAATAAGTTAGAATTTATTTCCCATAATACATATAACCCCCTATGGGAGTAAACAAACTGCCCCTGATCGAAAATCGGTCAGGGGTTTGAGTATGATATTCAAACATTAGCTTTCAATCTAACTTACTCACGATTCCCCTTAAGCATTATTGATAAATAACTATGCTTACGCTATTCTATATTCATAGACTTTTGAGGAGAAAGCAATGACTGTAATAGATAAAATAAACGGAATCAATGATGTTGTAAAAGAAATTTTTGAATTTACTCAGGCAAACGAAAAGGTTAAGGCTGATTTTGACGAATATCTGGCAACAATAGGCGCCAGAAACATTTCCCTTAACCAGATGGAGAAAATATTTCTGCCATATATTTTCGAGCGCAAAATTGATAATAAATCCATACTTGAAATGTTTAAAGAAGAGAAAGGCTCTACATCAATTCTTGACGGACTTATAAATGCACAGGCTTCTATATTTGAAATTAAAAAAATTCTGAAAAACGGTTTTGAATTGTATAATCTGATAAATGAGAAGATTTATAAAGTCCTTTCTCTCACTAAAATGACAAATTTCCGCGGGATTTATGCCGGACAGTATATTGCTGCAAGAATATTTGAACTTGACGGCGAGTATTATATCATTGAGATTTCAAGTGTTTTATCTCATTCACAAAAAGAAGAAGCATACAGATTTGCAGTCATGAAGCTGGTGCACTCGCCTAGAATGCTTTATTTTGATAATCCGGAAAAAGAAGAAGAGATTAAAAATACCATTTCAGAAATGTATCAGAAGTTTATTAAGACTTTTAATAAAGATTTAATTCTTACCACAAATAAGCATGCCGATGATATTATTGGAGCTTTCAATGAAGGCGAAGACATTGATTTATCGGATAAAGGGTGTGACATTTCTGAATTTAAGTTTTTCCATGTAAAAGAACTGGATAATAATTACTCAAACTTTCTTGAAAACTCTATGGGCGGATTTTCTTCCCATAATGAAATATATGATGTTGCAGTAATATTTGATGAGCAAAACGGATTATATGCAATACCTTTCTATGAAACATTCTGCAAAATTTTTGAAGATAAGACAAAAGTAGAGAATGCAAAAAATTGTGTTGAGTATTTCCTGTCAAATGAATCTATTCCAAACATAATTCTGGACAGAGTTTCCGTTCAGTACCCTAATTTTATGGATACGATAAATGAGATTATGGGTACAAACTTAACATATGAAGAGCTGATTAATAAATATAAATCAGACTATCTGAATAATAAAATCTACTCATCTGCAACTATTTTGTTCTGCTCAAAGGCTTTTTCGGAAATATTTGATTATATATCTTTGCCTCAGCCGCAAAAACCTGAAATAACGGAAAAAGTTGGCAGAAATGACCCATGCCCGTGCGGCAGCGGTAAAAAGTTCAAAAACTGCTGCGGAAGATAAGTCAGAAAGCTCTGATACAGAAAATTGCACATAAGCTAAAAGGTTTTACATTTTGTTTTACCTGAGTGCATTAATGCTAAAATTCTTTACCACCAGTAAGGATATCTGTAATAGCGCGGGTAGTACAGATAACGTGAGCGTTCAATCCTGTTCTGTTCTTCCAGAAGCATATTTTGCCTTATAAGCTCCTTTATCTGGGCGTCGCGTTGTGCTGCCTCTATTCTCCGTGCATTCTCAGCCGCAAGCGCTGTATCAAGTCTCTCCTGTGATTCATTTAAATCCTTAAAACAAGCTGCGAGATTCGAGCCTGTATACCTTGAAATACACTCGTTTGCAGTTTCAAAAAAATCATCCTGTCTTCTGTTCCAGTAATCAACATCATCAGAGAGCAGTTTCTCATTTTTTGCCTTTATCTTAAACCAATCAGGCTTTTTAGAATAAGATGTTATTTTCTTGTAAGCATTATCTATCTTTTTTTGCTCCAATGGGGCAATAAGTTTATTTACTCCTACAATCATGCCGGTTAGGTTCTGCGTATAATAAATTTGCTTTGCTCTGTAGTAATATCTAAGCTTTTCTGCATTATTAGATGTTGAAGAAGCTACCCTCATATAATTCTGAGGATTTCCGGGATCAAGCTCTACAAGATTTTTTGCAGCTGTATAAGCTTTTTGCGGATTTTTTAATACGCTATAGATTGTATACAGAAGTTCCTGCGCCGGAAAGAACGCTCCTTCCGACTTTCTAATTTTGGAAGCATAGCTTTCTGCCGTCTTTAAGTCCTGCATATAATAGTAATTCTGCGCAATCTGAAACCGCGCCATAGAATTTGTATTTACATAAGGAAGCAGGCATTTATTTGAATTGATATAATCACCGTTCATTGAATAAAGAACGCCAAGCCTGTAGTCTTTTGATGATTTAGGGAAAAGGTTGGTTTTATCCAGCTCAAGAAGCTTTTTAGCGTATTCAAGCGCCCGAGGATAGTCCTTTTTTACGGTATAGGCATTTATAAACCGCGCAATGTTCGGAATATAATCAGGCATTAATTTTTCTGCTTTTTCATACTTCCCCTGTTTTATATATTTTTCATTCTTCTTAATCTTCTTGTACTCTTTTTTTAAGTCCTTGCCGAGTTCTCCCTCATAAGGAATAAATTTTACATCAAGATTGCTCTCAAACTCATAATAACTTCTGTAATCTGCTAATGCGCAGGTTACAGTAAAGAAAAACAAGAATAAAACAGAGATTATTTTTTTCATACCAGAATTTCTTTATAAGCTGAAATACATTTTAAGGCAGTTGATTTTGGTATACATTCCACACCTAATATTTCCGCAATATGTCTTGCATTATATGATGCGGAAATTATTACAACCTTTGTATTCATATAACGAGAAAAAGTTTTAATTTGTTCAATCAGCCATTCTCCTGCAAACTTTGGCGCAAAATCATCTTCCATTTGCATATCTGTAATAATTATATCAAACGGTTTTTCGGTGAGCAAAATATCATACGCTGCTTTTGCACAATCTGCAGTTGTAATCTCAACTTCACCTGAGAAAATTTCATCAACAACATTGGAATTAAAATCCCGCCAGCCCTTTACATCATCAACAATCAAAACCTGCTTCATTTTCTTAACTTTTCTGCTCCTTCCAAGTACACGAATTCCGGAACAAATCCTTCACCGCAATTGATTACAATAAGTACTCTTAAACACTTAGGAAGACTGTTTGGAACATCAAGTTCATGAAAACACATCATAGGAACCTCTTTCCATTTTAGATTAATTCGCGCGTATTTTGCCGGAAAATCTGCATTCAAATCCTCTGTAAGTGTAAATATAGCGTGAGAAATTGAATCGACTTCAATGTTGTTTCTTTTCATCATCTCAGATAAAAGCTTTATTGTTGCAGCTCCGATTGCCTCGGGAGTATTTTCGTCAACTGTTATAGCTCCTCTTATACCTTTTGAAATCATATTTTTACCTTTCTATTCCTTTAGTTAATGTTGGGTTTCACCCAGCCTGCATGTCTATTCACTATTCACTACTCACTATTCACTAGTTTAAGGGATTCTTCGCCCCTAAATTTCTGTCGGGCTCTGAATGACGGCAAGTTTGTAAGTTCACTTTCCAAAGTGCTGTCATTGCGAGGCGCGTGAGCGCCGTGGCAATCCATTTTTTATTTAAAGTTAATAATGGGTTTTGCCCAACCTACATGTCTATTCACCATTCACTACTCACTATTCACTAACATAAAACAATGCTGCTAAGGTCGAAGCCGTAAGAGCAATCCCGGCTTCTTCCTGTTGTCTTAGCCAGCTGTATACATCTTTTTTCTCTACAAGAACTCTGTCCATAATCACTCCGCCGTCACTTACGGGTTTTGACACAATATCATAACTGCTAATGTTGGCTATTGCAATAGTTACCACTTCCGAAACACACCCCGGAGAACTTGCAGTTTTGCGGGTCTTAATCTCTATTCTGTCGGCTTTTAAACCTGCTTCTTCAAGGAGCTCGGCTTTTATCGCATCTTCAATGCTTTCCCCCATTCTCTCATCTCCGACCAACCCTGCCGGTAAACCTATAGAACGCTTGGCAATTCCTTCCGCAACCAATGGAGGGCGTTCTTCTATAAGAAACAATATTTTTTCATTATTGATTAGCGGAAGAATAACAACAACATCCTTCGCGTTGGGTCTGTGTGCGTAAACCCAGTCTTTGCCTGTTTTTGATTTTGTACTCTTTAGCTGTAAATATTTTGTATCATATAAAATCATATTATTCTTTCAATATTTTCCCCTAAGGATTTACCCCTTTACCCCTATTCGCCATAATGCAGATTTATATTCATAACAGCAGGGAGTTTTATTGTAAATTCTGTATATTCTCCCACTTCACTTTCTACTGTAAGTTCTCCGCCATGTGATTCTACAATCTGCTGCGCAAGGTAAAGCCCTAATCCTGTACCGATTTTTCTGAATTTTTTGGCTGCTGAATAATATCTGTTAAAAATTTTATCAATATCACTTTTAGAAATTCCGGCGCCGTAGTCTTTTACTTTTATTACAATGAATTTAGGTATTTCACCGATATTAATTTCAATAGGCGAATTAGGTTCACCGTATGAAATGGCATTCTGTATGAGATTTTTTATAACCCTTCTTAACTGGATTCTGTCGGCGTACACTCTTATATCACGTTCAGGAGAAAATTTGATGGAATTTTTTGTTTTAACAGCTATAGGCGCCATTTCTTCTATAATTTCTCTGATAAACCCCTGCAGCATAATATTTTCTTTATACAACCTGATGTTTCCATCTTTAATTTTGTACGTCTCAAGAACGATTTGTACAAGATCCAGCAATTCTTTATTAGATGTTTGCATATTTTTTAGTGCAATCTCCTGCTTTTCGGAAATCGGACCAAAGTTTTTGTTAAGAAACAACTCCAGCATATTAGTTTCTGCAATTATCGGGACTTTAAGGTCGTGGGTTAATGTCGCAACAAAATCCTCTTTTAAATTTTCAAGTTCTTTTTGATTCGTTACGTTACGTATAATTATAATAAATTTTTTCTTCTTATCCTCTGTCTTTAATTCCATGGAACTTGCTGCAAAGTTTAGAGATGTATTTGAGTTAATAATAATTTCTTCTTCATTGAGGCTTTCAATATGGCTCCTGGGCGGAAGCTGAATATAATCGTCCAGAAGGTCTCCGACAAGTTTCCTGCCTTTAACTGCAAACCAATCACTAATCTTGGGGGTAGCTCTCAAAATCCTGTGATTTTCATCTAAAATTATCAATCCGTCAGAAAGAGAGTTAATAACCGCTTCCAGTAATTTATTCTGCTTATGAAGTTCATTCTGGTATTCTATAATCATCTGCTCTCTGTCCGAGAGAGTCTCAATCATTCTGTTAATACTCTCTGCAAGCGGTTCAGAATTCGGTAAATCCATTTTTTCTATTTTTTTTGTTAAATCACCATATCTTACAGAGTCTACCGTTTTAGTGATTACTCCAAGGTAATCGTTAATTCTTGTCCAGTTCTTCCCGGCTTTTCGCGCAAAAATAAATAAAGCAATAAGAGTTATCAGTACTAAAATATTTAAAATATGTATAAAAAAAGTACTGCTGTCTCCTAAAAAATGATTTAACACTTCCAAAAGCATGGGCGCTTGTCCTATTTTATAATTTTATGATACAATTATAACAGAAAATAAGGTTAGTTTAAATGAAAAAGATTTTGGGTTCAATATTGGGAGTATATTTAGGGCTTATGGCGCATATATGTTATGCGACAGATAAGTTTGACATCCTTCCTGACCTGCCTGAACCTCTTGCAAGCGCTGCCCAGGCATCTTCTGTTACAACTACGGATGCGGTAAATACTGCCGTAACCCAGCCTGTCGGTCAGGAACCTAATTTTCTTTCAATGATTTTATCACTCATTTTTGTTATTTTGTTAATTTATGCAACCGGAATCATATACACAAAACTTAACAAATTTGGATTAAAAGCGATGAAACGTCAATTGGGAGATAATTCATCTTCGCATGTATCGGTTTTATCGACAACACCTCTTGGAGCAAATAAGTCCCTTCATGTAGTTGAACTTGACGGAAAAAGAATGCTTATCGGGGCTTCTGCTAATTCTATTCACCTGATTAAAGACCTTGGAAGTTATTCAGAAGAGGATATTGAAGAAGGCGAATACTCTAAAATTGAAATTCCTAATATCAGGATTCCGAAAATAGAAATTCCCAAGATAGAAATTCCCGGATTTACAAAGGTTATTTCAAAGAAAAAAGCTGAAACTCAGGCAGAAGAAGAAACAGAAACCGTCGGAGAAGAAAATGTGACAAAAGAAAATGACGGGTTTGAGATTTCTGATATATATGAAGAAAATTCTGACGGAATTATAGACAAACTATTCCACACAAATCCTAACGCGGCTGAGGCTGATAAACAGGAAGTTGATAATGAGCATAAAGTCGATCCGGATGAATTTGCGTTATACAAAAAATATTTATAGTAAATTTAGGGTGTCTTAATGGAAAGAAAGTGTGTAAAAATCGGCAATAAAACTGTAGGAGACGGATATCCGTGTTTTATTATTGCTGAAATCGGTATTAACCATAACGGCTCTGTTAGTTTAGCAAAAAAAATGATTGACATTGCCGTAACTACCGGATGTGATGCCGTTAAATTTCAAAAAAGAACAGTCGATGTTGTTTATACCAAAGAAGAGCTTGCAAAAGAGCGTACGAGTGTCTTTGGTAAAACAAACGGAGATTTAAAACGCGGTCTGGAGTTTGGAGAGGAAGAATACAGAGAGATAGACGATTATTGCAGACAGCACGGAATTATGTGGTTTGCGTCTTGCTGGGATGAACAGTCTGTAGATTTTATGGAAGGTTTTGATGTCCCTTGCTATAAAATTGCATCGGCTTCATTGACTGATGATAATCTGTTAAAATATACAAGGTCAAAAGGTAAGCCTGTTTTGCTTTCCACCGGTATGAGTACAATGGAACAAATAAGGCATGCCGTTTCTGTTCTGGGGGAAGATGATTTGATTTTGTATCATTGCACATCAACTTATCCATCTAATGCTGAAGAAACAAATTTAAGGGTAATAGAAACATTTAGGAAAGAGTTCTCATGCCCTATCGGATATTCAGGACACGAAAGAGGAGTTACACCATCAGTTCTTGCGGTTGCACTCGGGGCAAATTCTGTTGAAAGACATATTACAACTGACAGAACAAACTGGGGATCGGATCAGGCAGCCAGCCTTGAAATGGCCGGGCTTTATCATCTTGTAAGGGATGTAAGGCAGACTCCCGTCCTTCTCGGAGACGGCGAAAAAGTTGTGTACCCTAGAGAACTCCCGATTATAGATAAGCTTAGAAGAGTTAAATAAAATGACAATTATTCTGCCGGATAGCATAAAATTCGTAATAACCGATTTTGACGGGATTGTGACTGACAATTGCGTGTATATAGATTCTAAAGGAGAGATGACACGCAAGCTTAATTTTAAAGATGTCATGGCGTTTTCAATCCTCAGAAAAAACGGGTACAGAATCGGAATAATATCCGGAGAAAAGAATTCCGCAATAGAGCTTATTGCAAACAAGTTTAACGTAGAAGAAGTGCATCAGGGAATTAGAATAAAAATTGATGTATTAAAATCAATTGTTGAAAGATACGGGCTTAGCGAGGAAGAGTTTGTTTACATAGGAGACGATATAAACGACTATGACTCTTTGTGTTACGCAAAATATGCAATAACGGTTCCTGATGCTGTAGATAAGATTAAAAATATAAAAGGCATTCAAATCACATCTGCAAGAGGCGGAGAAGGTGCTTTTAGAGAAGTTGTGGATGCTATTCTTAATAAGAGCGCTGGTTAACTATATAAATATTAAGGATTTCCTGCCACAACCCCTGCGGAAGTTTACCGAAGGCTTCTAATAAACCTTCAGCACGGTTGATTTTGGAAAGGCATTCTTTTCTGTCGTATTGATTGAGTATTTCCGGTTCAGCTTCTATACGTTCTTTGATTTCATTAATCAGTTTTATAAAATCTTCCGGGTTTTCAATAGTAATTTCTTTACCTTCAAAAGTTTTGACTAATGCAGCTTTTGCATAATGCTGCCATTTCTTTTCTAATGGTACACCTATTTGTTTGTCAAAGTCAATTTCCGGATGGTTGGCTTTGTATAGCTTTTCTTTCTTTGTCCATTCTTTTTCCGGCAGGGATGCCTTGTCAAACCTGTATAACATTTGATATTTTATATCATCACTTTTTATTTCATAACCGTATTTTACTGCACTTTTAACTTCTTCGATTAAATAATTTAGTTCAATTGCAGCCCTTTTGTCCTGATTGCAATTTTCAGTGACCCGTCTCAAGTGATCTTTATTCATATCTATAAGATTTAGAATTTCTTCTTTTGATTTAGGAGTATAAAGTTTTTTTAACTCTTCCTTATCGTATACTTCGCCTTTTTTATCAAGTTCCTTGCAAACCTCCTCAAAAGCTTCCTGATAATCGGAATCATTAAGGGTTGCAAAATTAAATATATCTTCAATTTTTTTGTGCGAAGTTTTATACCGTAAATCAACAGCCCTGCCTAACGCCGCAGCACCGGCTGTACCGAAAAGCCCTAAAGTAAATATTGTTCCTAAAACTGCAGGATTTTCTATTGGGTTTGTTTTAGCCCTCTGTTCTGTTTTGATTTCATTCTTGTTATTATCAACAGTTGTTTTAACGAGCATGCCGCCGGAAATAGCTGTAGTGAATGCCAGCGGCAGGATTGCTTTTGAAAATCTGGTTTTAATCATAATACACTTCCTTAGTTCTGTTAATGCTTATAAAGCTTTGAAATTGCTTATTTTATTTTTTATTTTTACATAACTTAATATATAGGGTTAATGTCGGATTATACTAACCCGACATTAACTTTGCAATAGAATTTTCCGCAAGGTATAATAAAACCGAGAGGTTTTAAGAATGAATTTGTACGAACTATCCGAAATAGCAGATAAGAGATTTTCTCACGGAGAAGAAATCCCTGAAAATATTATAGAAGGGATTAAAAATATTGTATCAGAAGGCGGGTTCATAGGTATGGCGCAAATTAACCCGATTGCCGGAAATATTGAATATAACGCAAAAAAAATTGCAAAATACATTAAATATGCCGCTAAAATCGGGCTTGAAATGGTTGTTTTTCCGGAACTTGCGCTAATGGGGTACCCGATAGAAGATACAATTGACAGACATCCGGTTATTGTTGATGAAAACATTAAATGGCTCAAAGGGCTTGCAAAGATAACCACAGGGACAACAGCGCTTGTAGGTTTTGTAGAGCCGAGAAAAAAGGATGCCGAAGGCAAAAAATATTTTAATTCTGTTGCTATACTGAAAAACGGGAAAATACAAGGTATTGTAAGAAAATCACTGCTTCCTAATTATTCTGAATTCAATGACTACCGATACATAGAACCGTCACCGGTTGTAGGAGTTCAGCCTGCAGAAACTCTCGGGTGTTTTGATAAAGACAGTATTAAAGACTCTCCGAAAGTATATGAAAAATACGGGATTTCAATTTGCGAGGATTGTTGGAACAATAAAGAATTTTTTGAAAAACATTTATACGAAAAGGATCCGATAGAAGAACTATCTAAAGAAAATCCTGAAATATTTATAAACTGCTCTGCGTCTCCGACCAGAGCAAAGAAAGAGCAATTAAAACACAACATGCTCTCGTTCATTGCAAAAAAATATAAAACCCCTATAGTATACGTAAATCAGGTCGGCGCAATTGATAACAGCTCTTTTGACGGCTCGAGCAGAGTGTTCGGTTCAAACGGTGAACTTATAGCAAGGGCAAAATCTTTTGAAGAGCAGTTTTTAATCGTAAATCCCTCAAAAGGCATAGGAAAAATTTACCCCCTTACAAAAGGTCTTGATAAATCTTTAACAGAGCAAAAAGTGTTTACGCTTGAGTACGAATCTGACTTAGAGAGAACATACAAAACAATTATTCAGGGAATTAGAGATTATTTCAAAAAATGCGGGTTTAAGCGTGCGGTTTTAGGACTTTCAGGCGGGCTGGATTCTACAGTATGCGCAGTTCTTATGGCTGATGCTATCGGGAAAGAAAATGTCTTTGGAATTTCTATGCCTTCGCATATTACAAGCAGAGAAAGCAAGTCTGACGCAGAACAATTAGCCCGAAATCTCGGGATAAACTTCACGGAAGCTTCAATTAGACCGATGATTGATACAACTACAGGATGTTTGAATAATTTGTTTAAAACAGTTGAAACAAAGTGGGACGGTCGTTATAAAACATCGTTTACGCCTGATAATATTCAGGCGCGCTCACGTGCTATGTTTCTCTGGGGAATAAGTAACGAATTCGCTTCCTGTATTCCGATTGCAACGTCCGATAAATCAGAGCTTTATATGGGATATGCAACCATTAACGGTGATATGTCAGGCGGATTTGCGCCGATTGCGGATGTCCCTAAAACAAAACTGTTTGCTTTTGCAAGATGGCTTAACGCAAACAGAGAAGAAAAAAATGCAATTCCGGAAGCAATAATATTAAAAAAACCGGGAGCAGAGCTTGCAATCGACCCTAAGACAGGAAAACCGCTTATTGCAGAAGATGCTCTGATGCCTTATGAATTTCTGGATGAAATTATCTGGCGTGTAGAAAACAAAAACGAAGGTTATCAGGATTTATTAGAAACCTCATTTGTTTATGAGACTCACAATAAGATTTCAAAAGAGCAAAAAACTGAATGGATAGACAAATTTTTCAGAAGAATGTCAACCGCTCTATACAAATGGTCAATCTTACCTCCGTCTGTAATTGTAGAATCACGTTCTATTAATAAATACGACTACCGGCAGCCTATAACCTCCGCTAAAATTAACTACAAAGGGGTAAATGACGAAACTGTTACGACAGCTCTTGCAGAATTATAATTTCGTCCCTAAACTTCTATCAGACATAGAATGACAGCAATCTTGTAGAATTACTTCTAAGCGTGCTGTCATTCTGAAAGCGTAAGCTTGAAGAATCTCTTTAACTTTCTAAAGCATGTTAGGGTGTGTAATCTGCAAATGCTTTAACCCCTCACCCGCTCCGTCTGTAAATCCGCTCTCCCACAAAGGGCGTGGGGAATGCGGCAATTGAACGACAACGCACCTCACCTCGCTCCTTGCGGGAGAGGGAAGAATTTCAAGTTGAGCTTGAGCGAAACTTAGAAATTCGGGTGAAGAGCTGTCAATTTACATAAACCATTTCCTCCCATACCCCCCTTCGACCTCCGGTCACTTCCCCCGCAAGGGGGGCAGATGCCACGGCGCTCGTTGGGTGTAACATGAATTGAACAACAGAGCGTTTTCCCTCGCTTGTTGCGCATGAAAAAATGCGTCAATTGAACGACAACGAATCTCCCCTCGCTCCTTTGGGGAGAGGGTTAGGGAGAGGGGCTGATTAGCGTTTATTTATTATAAATAAAACTGTCACCCTCCCTCATTTAGGGAGAGTGTGCGGCAGCATTCTTTGGTCTCTGCAATAATAGAGCGACAACGCGCGTTCCTTCCCCGGTTGGGGAAGGTTAGGATGGGGATTAATTCTTAATCATCAGTAATATTAAACCCCACCCGCATTTGTAGCTCGCTAACGCTCACACAA
>CASFPS010000026.1 GCA_949296355.1 uncultured bacterium
TATTTTATCCTTGGAAGCCATCATTCTTAAAGCCTCTCTGATAACTTCGCTGACGGAATTATAAAGTCCGGATGCAACTTTATCCTGTACAAATTTTTCCAGTGTTGGTGTTAAAGATATGTTCATAAAATACCTCAATTATGATAATATATATCTATATAATAACAAAGATTGTTATAAATTTCAATTGTATAAATAAATTTTGTAACAAATAGGCAAATTTTGAGAAGAAAAATACTTTAATATAATATAGGTATGGGAAAATAAAATGGTAAGTTTTAAGACTCTTAAATTTGTAAGCTCTATTGGAGGGAAATTAAAATCAAAACCTCACATAAAATTTGGGGAGAAAATACCAACAAATGACTGTAGATTCACTTTCGGGCAAAAAACAACTCTTCAAGTTAAAGATGTATGCAATTTTGGTAATAAAATACCTGGTGATAGACCCGGAATGCAATTTCGCGGTTGCTTTAAATCTACATCCCGATTTAATAGTCCTAAAGAAACCCAATTAAATATAACGAAAGTTTGCACTGATTTTAAATCTGCGACCGGTATAACGCTTCATTGTCCTACTAAATGGAATTTAGCACCATTGGATGAAGCATTAATGACCGTTGTAAATTTAAAATCAACAGGAAATTTTCCTCAAGACATTAAACATATAGTTATAGGGCATGGAACCGGTTCATCAATTAATGGAACTTGGCGTTTTTGTGAAACCGGTGAAAATGTTTTCGATTTTATTAACAGAACGATTCCCAAAGGGGAGAAAGTTTTGTTAGGTGTTTGCGAAGAAGGCGCTACTGTTGCAGGAAAGCCTGGAATAGGAAGCCATGTTGTTAATTCATTTATTGATCCTTCTATGCCCGGAAAAATTGTTGAGTCAGGCAAAAATGAAATCATTGGTCATTTTTTGACAGATGTAAATTCTATAATGGCAAAAGTAACATACTATAATAGATTCAACTCTATTGTATAAATTAATAATTTTTGAATAATTGGTAAGTAAGTTGGACATACTTGCCCAAGACTAGATTAAACATATATAACTTTCGCTTCCGACTTATCCTACCTAAAGTTCCGACCTCGTTTTAAATTTTTCTGGAAATTTGCGGAACTGGACTATTCCGAAATAATCAAATTATCCGTACAACTCAAAAACGGTGCGTATCTCACTGAAGTTTTGCAAATCTCAATCTATCCGTACAGTCCAGAAAAAGTCCAGTTTTCCAGTTTGATTTTTTTGGTAAACTTAATTTTTCCGACCCGGAAACTCCCACACAAAGCCAACTTTACCAAAATAATCTATCTATCCGTACAAATCAAACTGGACAAAAAAATACAAACGACGAGGCTTGTCTTGGATTTGCTCCACGCTCACAGAGTTTCGCCTTAAAGCCTAACGGCTTAGTCGGCTCAATCTGTTCGCTATCCAGACTAACTCACTATCGTTCGTATCGTCCGTCCGCAAATCCGCCGAACTCGCAATTTGCGCTTCTTGCCACTATCATTCAGCCATTAAAAAAAACCACACAAGGCGGCTTTTTTTAATGGCGGGAACGACGAGGCAGTCTTGAGTCGCTCGCATTAAACGGCAATTCCGTGTTTTGACTTCGTGATTTCATCACTTGTCAAAAGCACTCCAGCCTCTGCTCGCTCCTCGCTCGAACTCGGGCAGGTTTAAAACAACCTGCGGCGAGTTCTCACCTCTTTATTCCACGAACAAAATACAAAAAAAATAAGTCCGACTACACGGACTTATTTTTTATTAAATGGCGGGAACGACGAGGCTCGAACTCGCGACCTCATGCGTGACAGGCATGCGCTCTAACCAAACTGAGCTACGCTCCCATATTTAATTGTCAAAACTTGTAATAACGGCTCCGCTCGTCAACCTGCTTGTCTTGCTCCCGCAAGCCAACACCGTTGACTGCGCTCCGTCGGGCTTCGCCCTCCTTGCCTTACCGCTCGCCGCGGGGCAACTGAGCTACGCTCCCATATTTTTCTGTCAACTGCAACCTTTCGGCTACGTATACTAATATAGCCCGCTGAATTTTTTTTTGCAAGCACTTATTTTTATTACCCGATTAGGTATGCTAAAATTGCTCTTCTCGGGAATTTATCCCAAAGCCTTTTTTACGTTTAATATAATCATTAAATCTTTTTCATACTTCCAGCTATTCTTAATTCCAAGAGCCGATTAGGCTCTTTTTTTTTATTGTTTATGATAAAATGAACGTACTAAATAAGGATATTAATCTATGATTCAAAACTGGCAAATACCTCTTTTAATGACTGTGCTTGCAGGGCTTGCGACTATTATCGGAGGGTTTATAACCTTTCTTGTTAATAAAAATAATTTAAAAATTCTTTCGCTGGGGCTCGGATTCTCCGCCGGTGTGATGATTTTTGTCTCATTTACGGAAATTTTATCAACTGCCGAAGGCTTACTCAAAGAATATTATCCCGTAGATTACCACTGGATAATGTTTGGAGGCTTTATTGCAGGTGTTATTATCTCTAAACTTATCGATACATTTGTACCGGATCACGTTGAAGGTAGTTTGACAGACGGATGTGACAACAGTAGCAGGACACATAAGATTAAAAGAGCAGGACTCCTTACCGCTATTGCAATTGCCATACATAACTTTCCGGAAGGTCTCGGAACATTCTTAGTATCGTCTCAGGATCTTACAATCGGTATATCTGTAGCCCTTGCTATTGCGCTTCATAATATTCCGGAAGGTATTGCGGTTGCTTTACCTATATACCACGCAACAGGCAAAAAAAGAATGGCAATCTGGTATTCTTTCTGGACAGGAATGACAGAGCCGATTGGTGCCTTAATCGGGCTTGCACTCCTGCACTGGTTTTTGCCGCAGGTGTTTGTAGGATTCTTTATGGCAGCAGTTGTCGGAATTATGATTTACATATCTTTTGATACCCTGCTTCCTTTATCACACGAATACGGAGACTGGCATTATGCAATTGCAGGTGTCATGTCCGGAATAATTGTTATCTGGGCAAGTCTGTTGTTTTTAAACGGATACTAAACCGTTCTATCAAATTTCTTAGATTTTTCTATCTGCTTTTGCAAACGATTTGCTTTAATTTTTGCAATCTCTGCCCGTAGTTGTTGAATACGGAATTCAATAATATCACTTTGCTCTCCGTAATAATCATGAAGATTTTCATTTTTGCGGTGTTTTTTTAACAAATTTATAAGCTTCATATCTTCAAGCGTATATTCCGTAATTTGCTTTTCATAAGCTTCTATTTTCTTCTTCTCGGCAGGGGTAAGTTTAAGAATAACACCTTTGTATTCAGATTTTGGAATAAGTTTCCCGTTGAAATTTATGCTGTTTAAACTTGCAATATTCATTTAAAATCTCCTGTTGTTCTTCTAAAAACCTGTAAATTAAATTTTTGCCATGTCGAATAAAAAAAGTTTTTAATGTATAATTTAATCAAAAAGAAAGGGAACTTTTTATGACAAATTTATCACCATTACAAATCGAAAGATTAAAATACCAGCCGAAGTTACCTTCTTCTCTGGCTAACGGTATTAATCACCTTGTATCACAGGAAGGTTCTGCAACAGAAGCTGTTGCTAACAAAGAAGAAATTAAAGCTTTATTTAAAAACACATACGGAAAACCAACCGTTACATTCCAGACTTCAACAGAATCAGTTGCAAGCAAAGAGAGAAATGTCGGTGTGATTTTATCAGGCGGTCAGGCTCCCGGCGGACATAATGTTATTGCAGGTCTTTATGATGCTTTAAAGCAAGCTAACCCTAATAACAATTTATACGGATTTTTAGGCGGTCCGTCTGGTATTATTGACGGAAAATACGTTGAATTCAATGACGAATTTATCAATGATTACAGAAATACAGGCGGATTTGATATTATCGGTTCCGGCAGAACTAAACTTGAAACAGAAGACCAGTTCCAGAAAGCTCTCGGGGTTTGCAAAAAGTTGAATATTTCAGCAGTTGTAATCATCGGCGGAGATGATTCTAATACAAATGCTGCTCTTCTTGCAGAGTGGTTTGTTGCAAACGGCGCTGACATTCAGGTTATCGGCTGCCCTAAGACAATTGACGGTGACTTAAAAAATGAACAAATTGAAATCTCCTTCGGGTTTGATACTGCTACAAAAACTTATGCAGAACTTATCGGAAACATTGAAAGAGACGCAAATTCAGCTAAGAAATACTGGCACTTTGTTAAGATTATGGGAAGAAGCGCTTCTCACGTTGCTTTGGAAGCTGCTCTTCAAACCCAGCCTAACATCACTTTGATTTCTGAAGAAGTTGAACAAAAGAAAATGTCATTGGCTTCCATTATTGACTATATGGTTGATATTATAGTAAAACGTGCTGATATGGGCAAAAACTTCGGTATTGCGGTTATTCCGGAAGGTTTAATTGAATTTATACCTGAGATGAAGTCTATGATTGCAAACTTGAATGACATTATGGCAGAACTGGAAAGCGATCCTGCTTTTGTTAATGCGCCTACAATCCGTGAAAAATTTGATATTGTAGAAAACAGATTGTCAGAAGAAAATGCAAAAGTTTACAACTCGCTTCCTGCTATAATCAAAGGTCAGCTTCTTGCAGACAGAGACCCGCACGGCAACGTTCAGGTATCAAAAATTGAAACTGAAAAGCTTTTGATTGAAATGATTTCACAAAAACTTGAGGAAATGAAACTTGAAGGTTCATATATCGGTAAATTCAGTGCACAGGCTCATTTCTTCGGATATGAAGGCAGATGCGCATTCCCATCTAACTTTGATGCTGATTATTGCTACTCATTAGGTTTCAACGCATTTGCATTGATTAACTTTGGTTTAACAGGATATTTATCATCTGTAAGAAATCTTACTGAACCTGCTAACGATTGGATTGCAGGCGGTGTACCACTTACTATGATGATGAATATGGAAAAACGCCACGGTGAAATGAAGCCGGTTATCAAAAAGGCTCTTGTTGAACTTGACGGTCCTGTATTCAAAAAGTTGGAAGAAAACAGAGAAGACTGGGCATTGAATGACAGATATTTATTCCCGGGTGCTATTCAGTACTTCGGACCTTCTTCTGTTTGTGATATTACAACAGTAACATTGCAGCTTGAAAGTCAGGAAAAACTTGATAAATCAAGATTAGCAAGAGTGTAAGTCAACTTAAATTCACAAAAAGAGATGAAGTATTTCTGCTTCATCTCTTTTTTTATTTAGTTAAAATACCCCCAAAAGCACCCATCCTAACCTGCTTGGTTGTCGGCGCTAAACGAGTCTCCGGACTTCACTTCCGCAAAGCTCCTCCGCTCTCTGCCGACAATCCGCTTCCCTCGTAAAGGGAAGGAATACGCCAGGCTTGGCGCAACCCTCCCTAAATGAGGGAGGGCAGGGAGGGTGACAGTTTTATTTATAATAAATAAACGTTAATCAGCCCCTCTCCCTAACCCTGTCTTGGATTTGCTCCACGCTCACGGAGTTTCGCCATCAGAGCAAAGCTCCTGTAGGCTCAATCCGTTCGCTATCCGGACTCACTCTCTTACGTTCGTGTCGTCCGTCCGCAAATCCGCTCTCCCCAAAGGGGCAAGGGAATGCGCGCTGGTGTTCAATTAACGCGTCCTCTTCTCCCTTTTGGCGCAACTGCCATGATAATTTTATGCATTAAAATTACAGGCGTAATATCTGTATAAAACCCCTCCCCGAAATCAAAGATTTCGACCCTCCCACAAGGGGAGGGTTGGCAGAATGCTAAGCGTGATCCTCCCCTCGTCCCTTGCGGGAGAGCGGATTTACGGACGGAGAGGGTGATAGATTTTAATCATATAACAAACTTGGTTCTATTTGTTATATAATATAAAAAAAGGAGAAAAAGATGTTAACAGGACCGTTTTTAGACAGAAACTGGATGGGTGAGAATAAAGATTATAATACTTCCGGCATAATTATGCTAGGAATGCCTTTTGACGGTACTGTTTCATACCGTTCCGGCTCAAGGTTTGCACCGGAGCAGTTAAGACTTGCAAGCTGGGGGCTTGAAGAGTATTCTCCTTATTTTGACAAACACTTAGAAGATTGTAACTTCCATGATGCCGGAGATTTGGAGTTTCCATTAGGCAATACAGTCAAGTCTCTTGAAGTTATCAGAAAAAATGTTGAAGAAATTTACCGTGACGGCAAGAAAGTTTTCGGAATCGGAGGCGAGCATCTTGTTACATTGCCGGAAATTCAAGCAGTTTCAAAATATATAGACAATCTTGCAATTGTGCATTTCGATGCTCATACGGATTTAAGGGAAGAATACCTCGGGGAAAAACTTTCGCATTCAGCTGTAATCCGCCACTCTGCAGATATCGTAGGTTTTGAGAATCTTAAACAAATCGGTATCAGATCCGGTATGAAAGAAGAATTTGAATTAATGAAAAAATATAATACACTCTGTCATAAATATGAAGAGCTGGAGGTATTAAAAGACAAAAATATTTTTGTAACGGTGGATTTAGATGTACTGGATACTTCAATTATGCCGGGAACAGGAACTCCGGAAGCCGGCGGATTGAATTTTAACGAGCTTGTCGGATGGTTTAAGTATTTGAGTAAATTTAATATAATCGGCGCAGATGTTGTGGAACTCGCGCCGGATTATGATGCAAGCGGAGCATCTACTGCCGTTGCAACAAAGGTTATACGCGAATTGCTTATGATATTATGATAGATGATGTTGTAAAAATACTGAAAGAGGCTGACCAGCCAAAAAGTGATTTTGTAAAGCTTATGGATTCTTTTAAAGACCCGTATCCGGTTTTAATTGCCTGCATTTTGAGCTTAAGAACCAACGATAAAACAACCTATCCGGCAGCTTTAAGAATGCTTGAACTTGCAAAAACTCCTCACGATATGAAGGGAGTAAAGGTTGAGGATTTAGCGAAGGCAATTTATCCGGTAGGTTTTTATGAAAACAAAGCAAAACAGATAATAGAGTTGTCGCGGCAGATTGATGAAGAGCTTGACGGCAAGGTTCCTGATGAGATTGAAGAACTCGTAAAGTTTAAAGGTGTCGGACGCAAGACAGCCAATCTTGTTTTATCTCTTGGGTTTAACAAACCTGCAATTTGTGTGGATGTTCATGTTCACAGGATTTTTAACCGGCTCGGGTATATCAAAACAAAAAATCCCGAAGAAACAGAATTTGCACTCAGAGAGAAATTACCTCAAAAATACTGGATTGATATAAACACTCTTCTGGTAACGCACGGTCAGAATGTCTGTAAACCGATTAACCCCAAATGCGCCCAATGCCCGATTGAAAAGTATTGTAAAAAAATAGGTGTAAGGGGTTAGGGGTAAATGTATTTGTCCGGTATGTAATTCCGGAAGCATGATGTTTTGCGGTGTGAGGGAATGCGCATTGATGTTTAATTTAAAAAACCTGCTCGTCTGACTATGTAAATTTTTGATTTTTGTCTTACATTTATGTTATAATCGGTCAAAAGAGAGTGAGTTGTAATGACTGAAAAAATTAATTGTCCGTTTTGCGGGAACCTGATTGATGTAAATGTTATAAAGTGTGATTATTGCGGAGCTTTGTTTCAGGAGCCGGATTTACCGGGAATAAAGTTCAAAGAGATAGGTCCATTCCTCGCAATCGATTTACTAACTTTCGGTTTCTTTTCGACCATATGGTTTTTTATTAACGGAAAAGCAATTAATAATCTAGTCGGCGGAAAGCCAGACGGACTTAAGCTCAACTGGTTGTTTCTGCTCCTTGCGGTAAACGGCGGGTTTTATTTATTTTTCTTCTACAAACAGCCGGCTCTTTTAATAATTTTCTCTGTAGTCCAGTGCTTGATATATATTGCACTATCATACAGAGTTTTGAGAATCATACAAAAATATACACAGCGGATGTATAATTCAGATATAGTATTTAACCCTTATTATATGGTTATTTTTAATATCTTTTATTTAATCCACTATATTGAAACATATCAAAACAGAGTGCATCATACCCACGAATATTTTGATTGGAAATCTCCGCAGGCAATATTTTTACTCATACTGCTTGTAATTATTGTATGCGTATTCCGCTTCTACAACGATATGTTCTGGCTGATTCATTAGATTAAAAATTCGAATGTAGACATTTCATTCACGGCGCTGAATACTGTACAATTAGCCTGATAAGCTGCTTTAGCCAGATGAATATTTACGGCATCCTGAACAGTATATCCGTTTTCGATTGCAGAAACCATTGCATTATCAAGGGCTTCGGCAGATTGGGCAACATTATTGCCGGTCATTGTGAGTAAATCTTCCGGACGAATGTCGGAGTAATAATTGCTTAAATCAACCCTGTTATTTTCAACATCAGAGCTTAAAAGCGTCGGAACCTGCGCTGCTTCAGAGGCATTTCTGCCGCTTACCGCGTCTCTGCTTTCTATTAATCCGGAGTAAATGGAAGTGTCTATTGAAGAAATTGAACTCATAATAAACCTCTGTTTTCATTATAACTCATGTTTCGACCCTTTCAAGTGGTATGTAAAGAAAATTTTTCATAGACCATCTGGTCTATTTAAGTTATCCCAAATTTTAATCTCCGGATTGATGGCATGGGCATGACAATCATGTACACTATTATCAAGGGAGAGAGAGTATATTATTATGAAGAGAACGTTGTTATTTTTAGGAATGTTTTTGTCTATGCTGTCAGTTTGTGCAGAGGACAATGTTTTGCAGTCAATAGAAATTATTCCGGTTAAAGACACTTATAATATTGTATTGACTGCAGATAAAGCTGTAGATGTCAAAAAGACCGTAAAAGCACCAAATCAGGTGACTTTAGATTTAAAAGACATAAGAGCATCAAAGACATTAAACACCGTTTATAACAATGTTTCAAATGTAGATACAGTGATGGTTGAGCCGCAGGGTAACGGTTTAAGCATATTCTTTCAGGCAGAAAATGCCTCCGGTACAAGTGTATCGTTTGATTCTTTAGCCCCGATTGTTCCTGCTAAAGAAACTCAGAGTATAAAGCTTAACAATCCTGTTGAAAGCTATGCACCTATATACAAAGAAGATTACACAAAAGAAAAGACTTCTCCTCTGTTTAACAGACTCAAAAACTCTGCAGCGGTAGAAGGTATCAGAGAATCAGTGGATGAAACAACAGTTTCCGATACTGCAAACAAAGTATTCTCTTTCGGGCTTGTAGGACTGCTGGTATTCTTTGTGGCAAGACTCTTCAAACGCAAAGAACCTGATATGAAAATCGGTCTTTCCCAGAGCCTTAATGAGCGTGAAATTGAGATGTACAGAGGTCAGAACCCTATTGGCACATCTTATATGAATCCGGAAAAACCTTTTACTACAGTAAACTACGGAATCAATGCATACAGAAGAGAAAACCGCAACCCGTATGAAGAAGAGGCTCCTATTCATAATCCGAGATTGAGAAATTATGTAAATCCGGGAGTAAATTTAGGGGTAAATAATTCTGACGGAAGTGCAACAAGAACAATGAGCCAGCCTCAGCAGCCTGTACAAACCGCTGTAAAACCGGCAGTAAGAAAAAATACAACACCTGTTAATACAGCACCGGTAAATCAGGGAAATCCTAATATCGATAACCTCAAGTTTTTGGAATCAATGACCGCAATATACGAAAAAAGCGGACGTCACGATTTAGCAAGAGGTTTGAAAGCTAGTTTAAGTAAAAATAATTTAAGCAGTGAGACAATTGTAAAAAAAGTATAATACAGAGGACGGGGTAGGTTACAAAAATAAGAAAATTAACAAAATGCTTAATAGAAAATTGTATTTGTTAAGCCATATGCAAGTTTTAGAAAAATTTTCTGTAAAGCATTAATGGAATAAATAGAAGTTTCTTTATAAGAGAAAAAGCTGCAGTGTATTGGTATGAGATGATATTGCAGATGTTGAAATTACTGTTAATCGTGGAGCAACTAGGGCTTTAAATTATGTGTCACCAGAACAAATTTTCATTTTCACGTTGTGACTGCTTGTTGTCCTAGTTTTAAAATTGTAAATTTTTGTAACATTATTTGAAAATTCTGAAAATTTTTTTTAACATTTTTCTTTATAAGAATAGGAGAGTACAATAATGAAATTTAATTCATTTAACATGTATTCATTAATGGGTGAATACATAGCTAACAAAACAATCGAAAGTGAAACAGATATAGAATTTATAAAAACATTTGATAACATCAAATGTTTAGATGAAGTAAAGAAAATATTAAATGAAAAATTTGATATAAGTGAACCCGTGAAAAATTTACCAATAAGTAGTTGTTGTACATTAACAACGAATGATACAGAAAAATATTTTTCTGTCGAGTTCTACATTAATAATGAATCAATCGTATATAGTTACATAAAGAGGGCGAAAGAATGAATGTAAGTAATTTGAATCTTAAACAAATTGAACAAAATCGGAATGATGGAGTAAAATCTACTTCGAATTCTGGTTGCGAAACTAATATGGTTTTTAATCCTGATATTTTTAATGAAAGACTTTTATCAGGAGACTTGTCTGTTCTTTCGGAATTGGAAAAATATCAAATATCTTCATTTTATGAAGTAACTGAAGAATATTGTAAAGTTACATACATGTATAATAACAGAAATTATAATGTAACTGTGTTTTTAACACCAGAACAATCTCAAGAGGTAGTGGATAATGAAGTGGTTTCAAATGGTACAAATGCTAGCACTGGAACATCTGATGTTGAAGACATTACATCCACTGATAATGTAAATAACGTTGAAAAAGTTGATGACAACACTGTAAATGATTCCACATCAAATGGTACTTCGTCAGGACTTATAGATCCAAATGACGAAGATATGTGGACTGCTGTCTTCATGCACAATACCTCTTATTTCGATGTTTATCCTTGGTTGCCTGGTAGTGATAATAATAACATAAATTATGATTTGTTGAACGAAGACGGTACTTTAAATGTTGACAAATTAAGAGAGGAAATGGATAAAAATGGTTGGAATGTTCCTTTATCTGAACAAATAGCTCCTGGCTTATTTGCAAACAGCGCCGGTTCTCAAGCACAGCTCAAAGTGTATAACCCTGAAACAGGAGAATTTATTGATTTTGATGCCATTCTAGAGATTTATGAATGGGGCGGCCCAGAGGTATGCTTAGAAAATGGTGTAAATATTCCTAGTTTTAGCACTCCTCGCTTTAAAAATTATAACTTAAAAGATTTATGTGTGCAGTTGTCAAGTGAGTATATGCAAGAGGCAATGAAAACTTATCTAAGTTTGGGCGTGACTACTATCAGCAAAGGCGAATACAGTAACGGAGAACCAAAAACAGTTGATAAATTAATATTGCCACCAGCTCAAATCCCATCAAAAAATGATCCGGAAATGTTAGCAGCCGCTCAAACATTGTTTGGTTCGGATGGCAACTATGAACAAATAGCGCCTGGACTATGGTGCGGTAATAGTAAAGATTTCTGTTATTTTTGGAATGCTGAAAGTAAAGAATTTGAATATGTAGATTTGACTTACAAAGGAAAGGCTATTCAAGCTACATTAATTGAAAATGGGCTTGAAGTTTCTGATAAAATTGGTGATATAGAGTCTCAATTAACCGGTTTTGAAGATTTGCAAGAATTATCAAATATAAGATATATATTGAATTACATAAATGCTCCAGCAGGTACTATTGATCCTTCACAAATTTCATCTGATTATGATGAATATATTGCACCGCCTAAGGATTTAGATTTTTCAGAAGTTAAAGATAATGCACCTGATTTAGAATCATTTATTGATAATAATTTGGACTTTATATTAAGTTGCATATCTGGAAACAGAACCAGAGATGATATTTATTGGGATAATACAGAATATGATATCGCTTCGACTTCTAATACAGGAGATGCTCTAACGGATGATTTATTTGAAAAAATATTTGTTAATGAAGGTGATACAACTTATTTTGTAGCAAATGAATTCTTCTATGATGTAGATTATCATGGAGAGCCTGGTAAAACATATACTTTTGATCCGAATATTTTATTTTCTGCAATTAGAGTAAAAGCGGGTATATCTGAAGTAAATGCCTTTGGTGTTGAATATAATGACCTCAGCAGAGAAGAACAATTAGCTAAGGTTAATGAATATTTAAAATCAATAGGAGGCTCTGTTGATGAGAACGGTAACTATCGAATAGATTTAAAAGTTTTGCTAAAGGACTTGTGTGATAGTTATACCTATGATTGTGACGGAAGAGAATGCTCTAAAACTTTGAATCCAGCATTTGAATTTTATGTAACATATCAAGCTGATATGGCTGATCGTATTGAAGCTGAGGCTACAAGTGGCAAAAAATACTATCCATTTACTGCTGATGATTTAGATAATGCAATGGACGGTGTATTCCTATTTAAGATTTTAAATTGGGTTGAACCTGATAATACATTACCAGAACATGAACAATGGAATATTGTTCAACAAAATTATAATAATGAAGAATATTTTGCAAACTTTATATCTTTATATCCAGAATTAAAATTCGTAATGGACAGATATGATATAAAATCGTTTAGCGATTTAGAAAATTCTGGATTGAAACTTTCTTCTTTCATCCAATCATATGCGGATCCTGATTTATTAGAAAAAGCTATTGATTGGTGTGGTTTTGATATTGTCAGCGAATCAATGAAAGAAGTTGTTGTTTTCGCTTATTTACAATCTTGCGGTGAATTTGATATTTTCTTACCAGATTCAAGTGGTTCAAATACTCCCAACACTCCCAATACTTCAGAAAAACCGGATAATGGAAATAATACTACCGTAGACACTCCGACAAATACTGTTGAAGATAATGTTGACTCGGAAAACAAAACTCAACCACAAGTTATCTATACTTTTGATAATGTAAAAAGTCAAATGGAAGAAGCTGCTGACGAGCTTGGTTTAATTAAGGATAATGAGTCTGGCATATGTATTTCTTTTGATAACAATGGCACATATATCCATATATGGGATCCAAAGCGTGAAGAATTTGTACAATTCCCATTGTGTGCAAAAGACGAAAATAATGAAATTGTAAATGTTTTTAATGAAGAGGGTCATGCCATTATAAGAAACGAACAAACTATATATTATGAAGCAATACTAGAAGCATATAAGAACAAAATGAATTTTACTGCGGACTATCCTTTTGTATGTGAAAAAGACGGTAAAATATATGAGTACAACAAAGAAAGAGGTATATTTGAAGAAAAAAGCTAAATAATAAAAACTTTATTATTTAGCTAATTATAAGGCACCTGAATAGGTTTTTAACTTTATAGTTTAGTGATGGATTCTAGAGTTAATCTTTTGTCGTGCGTAAGTAATTGTAATAGTATTTTAAAAGTTTTAAAGATTAAATATAAAGTTAAATCCTCTTAGTCGTGAGTACAAGAATGTTATAGCTGAACCACTTTCTTTAGAATGTATTGCAGGAAATCGTTTGATAATGAATCTTGAATACGCAAAGGTTTTATACAGTATTTAACTTTTGAGGGTGATGCGGCGTGGCTGTTTATGAACGAGTTTTCTTAGTTTTAAGGGATTGTGCTGATAAAAATATTATATAGGATATGACTAATGGTACTTTGCATAAGACTATGAAAACTTAGAAATTAAGAACAATGTTCTAATAACTGCCATCAGAGTGGTTGTATTGAATAATATTTTATTAAGGACAGATTTCGAAGCAAAAAAACGATAAATTAAAAAAGTGACAGCAAAAGCGCAGAAGAGAAATCTGTATAGCAAATTCTTTTATTGTCTTTTTTTTGCAATTTTTTCAAAAACTTCTTCAAAGCTTTCGATTGGCTCTAAACGATACCCACAATTTTCTGCAAGTGTACCGCCCATCATAAATAATTCTTCTTGAGGGTAACGTCTGCATATTCCGGGTCTTTTTTTGTGAATCTTGCACTTACGAGTTTCTTTATCAAGATTCATACATTCAAAAACGAGTCCTGCTTCATCTTTGTCTATAATTTTCAGATATGTATAGAATGGATGAAGCCTCTGGAGTCTTTTGAACTCTTCTTCCGTTTGGATAACATTTTTATGTTTGACGTAAATCTTCTGACAACAGCGACCGCAGGCATTACAGGAGCCTGTTCGGTAATATTTCTTTCTCAAAATATAAAGGTAAAAGAATTTTTTTAGTTTTTTAAACATCTACAACCCGTGATTTTGCTAATTTATATTCGCTGGAGTTTTTATTAGACATCAGCATTACTTTTGAAAAATATTTATTTGAAGTCCTAAAATCTCCGTTATTATAGAATTCTCCGCCTTTTTCCAGACAAATTCTTACTATTCTCTCCTCCGGATTGATGAAGGATTTAAGCCGCTCAATTCTCTCTCCAAACGTATCTTTCAGCTGTTCTTTTAAAATAACACAGTTTTCATATTCAACAAGCGCCATGTGATAATTGTTTTCACTGTCATACTTCATAGCCCAGTCCTTATGCCCCTGATAGCTGTATTCGTCAAAGGTTTCATCCAGTGTTTTTACAAGCCTGACGGTTTTAAGATACTCCTGCTGGTTATGTAAAACCAGCGGAAGCAGTCTCTTCAAGGTACAGTAAGCAGCAGTAAAATCTCCGAGATTTATATAAACCGAGGCGAGTTTCTGCAGCACATCAAGCGAGTGTTTATCAAGACATAATGCTTGTTTTAAGTATATGAGAGAGTGCATGTAATCGTTCTCTTCAAGATATATTTTACCAAGCAGATGATTTATATCAAAGTTTACCGGCATATTTTTTACAGCAAAAGTTAAGTATTCGATTGCGGTTTTGTTATTTTTTGAGGCAATTGCTCTTCTTGCTTTCTGTAAAAACTCACTGCCTATATCGTTACACTTGTCAATGCTCATTTTTATTGCATTATAAGCACTGCCTTTTTCTTTCGTGTATTTAAGGTATTTTTCGTAGTAAAAAACAGACTGAAACCGCATACCTTTAGAAAAATATGAGGTTGCAAGATTTAAGCATACAGCGGTATCGTCCGGCTTGTATGCGTAAGCCGATGCCCAATTTTCAATAGCATTTTTTATATCGGTACGTTTGTAATAAATGTTTCCTAAATATAGAAATGAGGGATTTTTGAAGCCTTCAAGCGAGATTGATTTTTTGAAATTATCTTCAGCAGGCAATAATTCGTTTAATTTGTAGTAGCATCTGCCGATTTCATAGTACAATTTAAAGGACATACTTGTATTAAGCATTCCCAGATAAAGTTTAAGAGCCTCCGCATATTTACCATCCTGGTATAATTTTTTTGCAGCTTCAAGCGTCTTTTCCTCCGGATTGGAGTTGTCCCGTATATAAAAATCAGACGATACCATACAGGTATTTTACCACATTTAGAGCTCTAAATCATCCCATAATTTTTGATTTGTTACAAGACTTGATAAAACGTCATCCTCAAATACATCAACAACACCTTCCTTAAAAATTTCCTGCATCTTTGCAAGATGCGAAGTATCTTCCGGATCACTTGAGGCAATTTTTGTAAACTTTTTGATATCTAAATCTTTTTGAAAAAGTTCCATTGCATTAGAGGAAATTTCAGTCCGGTCTACGTAAGGAGATGAACTGTAACCGCTTTTTTGAAGATTTGCACGAACCGAAGCAAGGTTAATAACATTACTTGCATTTCCGAGCTGAGAGTTATTATATAGTAATCCGTTATTTTCGTTGTTGATATTGTTAAACATGAGACCCTAATCTCCCCTATTATTTTTCTCCATTATCATACGATTTTTCTTTTTTGTAATCAACTGTTTAGAGTATTTATTATATTTTTTAATGTAACAATATTGTAATATTTTGGCAAAAATTTTCATATAGGGTACTTTATATATTTAACGTAGTAAAGTGTGGTGTTTTTATGAATAAACTTCCTTTAATCACGGATGCTAATAACCGGTTTTATGCAGGAATGACACTTAAAGAAGCTCAGGCTCTCGGCATTGATAAAAGCTTCTGGCGCAGGGATTTTCATAATATTGACCGGAACGGAGACGGAGTCTTGTCTGCAGATGAGATTCTTACGGAAAGAAGGCGCTCTTCTAAATTAAATAAGATTACTGCAGCTGTATTTGCAGCCCTTGGTATTTTCGATGTGATTATGGAAAAATCGAAAAAATGGCTTATTGTGGATTTGGGTATAGATTTGTTTATTTCGGTAAGTGCACTGGCTAAAGCATTAAAGACAGATGATCAGACGCAAAAATACGAAAAACTTTTACGCCAGCAACAGGGAGATAGCTTTGAATCAACTATTTCTGAGGAGTCAGTACAGAAATAACGGCATGATTTAAATCCAGATATTTTTTAGCAGCATTCTGCAAATCTTCTGTTGTCATGCTGTCGCAAATTGGCATGTAATCTTCTGCCAGAGCTAAATCATCACATACGGTCATATAATACCCGATAGCTTCTCCTATATCAGAAACTGTTTCAGCTTCGCAGGCAAAACGTGATTTTAACTTCTTCTTGGCTTTGTTTATTTCCCGCTCTGTAATATTTTCACCCAGTTTAAGAATTTCTTCTTTCACAAGTTCAATAGCTTTATCTTTGTATTCAGAGTTAAAATTCGCCTGCACAAAGAAGTTTGAGCCGTCTCTGAACGAATAATTTTCTGCATCAATCACGTTGAAGATATGTTCGGGCTGGTTTTCTATAAGGTTGTTGTATAGTCTTGAACTTGCGCCTTCGCCCAGAATAACAGAGAGCATTTCAAGTGCTATAAGATTTTTTAAATCCCTTGCAGGTGCGCCAAGAAAACCGAACATCATAAATGAAGATTCAATGTTTGCTTCATTTTGAATGTAAACAGTTTGTTCAACCGGTTCATCAGGCTTAATATCTCTTACAGGCGGATGCGGTCTTTCTCCCCAGTTAAAACCTTCTATAATGCGGTTGAGAATATCTTCCGAATCAAAATCTCCTACTGCAATTGTTGTAACGTTTTCAGGAGAATAAAATGTTCTGTAATAGTTCATCACTTCTTCTTGTGAGACCCGGGATATGATTTCAGGTGTCCCGATAACATCTCTTTTGTAAGGATGGGAAGTGTACATAGCGTTATTTGTTGCATTATAGACCTTTGTCCAGGGCTGATCCTTGCGCATACGAATTTCTTCTATTACAACGTGGCGTTCACGTTTGTCAGTCACGGTTTTGTCATTAATATCAAACGGAGCTCCCATCTCGTAATCAGGAATTACAGGGTCAGTCATCATATCGGAGTGCAATTCTATTGCTTTATACAAATTTTCATTATTTTCGCCTTTTGGAAGAGTTACATAATAAAAAGTGTAGTCTTTCCAGGTTGCGGCATTAACAATAGCTCCTCTGGCTTCAAGTATTCTGTCAAATTCTCCTGCCTTGTGTTTATGAGTACCTTTGAACATCAAATGCTCAAGAAAATGAGAAATTCCGTTGTTTTTGTCATTTTCATTGATTGAGCCGGTTTTAACCCAGGAGGAAATATTAGCCATTCCGCCTTCTTTGTGCGCTAAAACGATTTTATGTCCGTTTTCTCTTTCGTAAATTTCAATCTCTCGTGTTAAAAACGGATATTTAACTAAAGTTTTCTTCATAAACACCTCTTTAGTGTTTATTATACTCCAAACGAATTTGCAGGTACAGATGTAATGCTGTTATTTTCTTCCGACTTTTGTGTCTCTCCAATCGGGGGATTGATATGTTATTTATAATGTTGTAAATAAATTGAAGATAGAAGAAAGGAGTTTTTTATGACAGAAGAACACAAAGAACACTGGCTAAAAGTTATCGGAATTATACTTGCAACACTTGTTGGCGCGTTTTTGGCATTCTATGTTGTTGCAGATTTAACTTTTACAAGAATGACAAGTCCGGCTTATCACATGAAAAAAATGGAAAAGTTAATGAAAAAAGAACAGAAACGTTTTGAGCGTATGGAAAAACACATGGGAGCAAATCCTTTTGAACCAAAGCTTGCTCCAATGCTTGTAAGTCTTGCAAAAGAACCGGAAGAGTACAAAATTATTGTTGATTTGCGACCGCTGGATAATAATGAAAACAACGTTAATGTTAAACTGGAAGGCAATGTTGTTACGGTATCCGGAGAAGTTGAGAAAAAAGAAGAGCACAGAGAAGACATTATGAGTTTTTCACAATCTTATTATCTTGATGAGAAAATTGAAGCAGACAAAATGACAAAAGAAAGAAAAGGCGATAATTATATTATTACAATACCTTTTGAGGACTAGTTTAAGATGTAAAAAGCGGCGGGTTGATAAATCAACCCGCCGCTTTTTTATTCTTTTGATTATTTAATATTTGAGTAAGTCCAGGCATCGAATGTAGGAGTTTCAGAAATATTTAATTCTTTTTTCTTTTCTCCTGATGAGCTGTCATCATGAGCAATCGGTTTATACAATCTGTTATAGTATTCAATAACCATTCTGTCAGAGTTGAAGTACGCTTCTGCAGTTCTGATTGCCTGCCTCATCATTCTTGCCCATTCCTGCTTGTTGTTGTAATAAGTAGGAATAATCTGGTTTTCGATGATGTTCATCATGCATTCATGATCTTTCCAGTGTCTTTCTTCCCAAGGCATATCATCATCAAGCTCAGGGTACTCAACAGTGTAACCGTTAATACCAGGGAAAGTTCCTTCAACAGTCCATCCGTCGTAAGTAGATAAGTGGATAGCGCCGTTTGCGTTAGCTGACATGCCGGAAGTACCGGATGCTTCAAACGGTCTTAACGGAGTATTTAACCACACATCTGTACCGCGTTTCAGCAAGCCTGAAAGCTGCAATTCATAACCAGGTAATACAACAACATTCTTAAGAGTGTGTGAACGGTTAAGAAGCTTGTTGAACATTTCTTTACCCATAACATCATCAGGGTGGAATTTACCTGCAAATATGATTTGAACTTTGTTTTCATCTAAGAGCTTGTTGATTCTGTCTTTGTCCATCAATATTAACCATGCACGTTTGTAGTCAGCAAATCTTCTTGCCCATGTAATAGTTAATACATCCGGGTCAAATCTCTTACCAGCAACGTTTGCAACGTATTTGAACAATTCTTCTTTCATTTCACGCTTAGCGGCAAGAAGTTCGTCAAATGATTTGTCGCCGTTCATTCTCTTATCCTGCCAGTAATGGAGGTTAACTGCGTTGGTGATAGCTCTAATCGGGCATCTTCCGTCAACCCATTCCCACATTTTGTTAGCAACAAGACCGTGAAGCTGAGATACGGCGTTAGCGATTCTTGACATTCTTAAAGCTGCAACTGTAAGAGAGAAGTTTTCGCCGCCAAGCTGGATAGCTCTTTCTCTTGTAGCGCCTGCAAAGAAGCCACCTTCAAGTAATGTATCAACCCAGTGAACTTCGTTACCTGCAGCAACAGGAGTGTGAGTCGTAAATACGGTTTTCTTCTTAACTTCTTCAAGATTACCGTTGTATTGTCTCAAAAGTTCAAATGCAGCAGGAAGAGCATGACCTTCGTTCATATGAACAACATCAAAGTTGTATCCTGCAGCTTGAAGAACTCTGATACCTGCAATACCGAGAATTGTTTCCTGAGCGATTCTGATTTTTTCATTTCCGTCATAAAGTTTGTGGGAAATGCTCTTAGCCCAGTCACTGTTACCGTCAATATCAGTTGTTAAAAGATATACAGGGCATGTTCCGAATAATTCGGGATCTACTCTGAAAGCTTTAACTTTAACTTTTTCTCCGAAAGTATCAACTTCAACGGTAATACCTGTATCAACGAGGTAATCATAATACTTTCTGATATATGCTACTTCAACGTTGCCGGCATGGTCGATTCTTTGATCATAATAGCCGTATGACCACAACATAGTTACACCTACCATTGGCATCTGTAAATAACCGGCAGAGAGCATATGAGAACCTGCCAAAAAGCCTAAACCACCTGAATATGTACTAAGTGATTGATCCATTGCTATTTCCATAGAGAAATAGGCTACGTTTGGTAATGTCATAATTTTAAACCTTTTCTTTAATGTGTACTACTAAAGGACTAGACGTCCATGCAAATTTATACCAACAACATAACACATAATCAATCTTTTTATAAAAAAATTAACCCTGAAAAGAAATAAACAACCTCTAAAAACTGCTGATAGTCTGCTTTGCGGGAAATATTAAGAAATGTAACATTCTAATGCTTTAGAATTAGTTCTTGAGAATACTTACAGTATTTTTATTCTGTAAGTTTAGAAGTTCGGGTGAGGGGTCGGAAAGACAAAAATATCAACTTTGCAATAATAGTGCTGTCATTCTGAACCCGATAGCAATTTAGGGGTGAAGAATCCCTTAAACCAGTGAATAGTGAGGAGTGAATAGTGAATAGAAAATTTTTACAAAAGTTATAGAGATTCTTCGGGCTGGTGCCCTCTGAATGACTGTCAACCGGTAATTCTACCCACCAGTCCAATGATATTTACCTCTGAATGACGGCAGACTTGTTGGTGTAAATTTTAGTCTAATCAATCACGTAGCTACTCTCACTAGTCGCGCTTACCTCTCCGGCGGGAGGTCGCAGTTGGGTGAGCGTTAGCGAGCGACAAATGCGGGTGGGGGTTAATCAAGACTAATCCCCATCCTAACCTTCCCCAACCGGGGAAGGGATGCGCGCTCTCGTTCGATTAACGCAAATCCCCTCGCCCCCATTAGCGAGTGAATGCGCCCTGATGTTTGATTCTTCACCCCCACCCTAACCCTCCCCGCCGGAGAGGGAATGCGCGTTGGCGTTCGATTAACGCATTTCCCCTCGCCCCTTGTGGGAGAGGGAGCAGATGTGCTTGAGCTGAGCGAAAGCTACAGATGCGGGTGAGGGGATATTACCAATTCACTCACCCCCTACTCCCTTCGAGTACTTCACCCCCACCCTAACCCTCCCCGTTGGAGAGGGAACGCGCGTTGTCGTTCTATTAATCCGTTTCCCCTCGCTCTCCCCAAAGGGGCGGGGGAAAAGTTTTTGTTGTCAGGTGAAAACTGACCTACATTTCTTAAAACTTGCTTTCTTAAAAACGGAAGCGCAGAAAATTTCTGCGCTTCCGGAGTTATATCTTAATGAGTAAGAATTTGCTGTCTTTGAGTGCAAGAACTTTGTGTTCTTTATCTTTTTTAAACATTAAAATCTCGCCTTTATCCACTTTAAATTTTTCTGCATCAAAATGGATTTCTATTTCACCGTCAATTACAAAAACGGCAGCATCTTCTTCTGATGTATGTGTATCAATAATTTCCTCTTTTTTAAGGGCAATAGCGCTCAGGCAGCTGCTTCCGTTTTCCATGAGGATTTCCCTGTCAAATTTTTTGTCATCAAGATTTACGATATCTTTAGCTTTTAATACATTGTAAAACATATAAAATTCTCCTTTCTTTAACTAATTAGAGCCGGATAAATAAAAAAATACATTCCCCTCAGCACGACCCACTTGACTGATAGCTGCTCTCAGGGTTTATTATATTAATATCAAAAGTTAAATAACCGGAAAGGAGAGAAGATGGAAACAACGCTTACAGTATTAGATAAGATTAATACATCTCGGGATCTGAAAAGTCTGAGTGTAGAAGAAATGAAGATTTTATCAGGAGAAATCCGTGAACTTATAATGAAAAAGGTTAATACAACCGGAGGACACCTTGGACCTAATTTGGGTATTGTAGAGGCTACTATTGCTCTGCATTATGTATTTAATACCCCTAAGGATAAACTTGTTTTTGATGTTTCGCATCAATGTTATCCGCATAAGATTTTGACCGGTCGAAAAGAAGGTTTTACCGACCCTGACAAATATCTGAAATATACAGGCTATACTGCTCCTGAGGAGAGCGAATACGATTTGTTTAAAATCGGACATACCTCAACATCAGTAAGTTTGGCGGTTGGTTTAGCCAAGGCAAGAGATCTGAAGGGCGGGAAGGAAAATGTAATAGCGCTTATAGGAGACGGATCTTTAAGCGGAGGCGAGGCTTTTGAAGGGCTTGATAATGCAGCGGTTCTCGGGAGTAATATTATTGTAATAGTTAATGATAATGATATGTCTATTGCTGAAAACCAGGGCGGTTTGTATGCAAATTTGAAACTACTTAGAGATACAAACGGTCAGGCAGAATGTAATTTCTTCAAATCACTTGGTTTTGACTACAGGTATGTTGCGGACGGCAATAATGTTGAAAGTCTTATAGAGACATTTAAGCAGGTAAAAGATGCGGATCATCCGGTTCTGGTTCATATTTGTACTCTAAAAGGCAAGGGCTGTAAGGCTGCAGAAACAGACAAAGAGCATTATCACTGGATAATTCCGGGTGAACTTGACAGCAGCTCTGTTTCTAATGTTTCGTCCGGCGAGACCTATGAAAGCATTGCTGTTGATTATATTCTGGAAAAACACAAAAAGGATAATTCAGTCATTGCAATTTCTCCGGCAACTCCGGGAGTGAGCGGGTTTACTCCGGAATTCAGGGCAAAATTGGGCAGCAGCTATACAGATGTTGGTATTGCAGAGCAGCATGCCGTTGCTTACGCCTCCGGGCTTGCAAAAGGCGGGGCAAAACCTATATTAGCGGTTATGAGTTCGTTTATTCAGAGGGCTTATGACCAGTTGTCCCAGGATTTGGCTTTAAATAATAATCCTGCTGTAATCCTTGTATACTGGGGCGGAATAACCGGGGCAGATGCTACACACCTTACAAAATATGATATTCCGCTGATAGCAAATATTCCTAATATTGTTTACCTTGCTCCTGTTAATAAAGAAGAGTATTTGAGAATGCTTGACTGGGCTGTAGAGCAAAAGGAATATTCCGTTGTAATCCGTGTTCCGGCAATGGCGGTAGTAAGCAGCGGAATCAGCGACGATACGGATTATTCCGTATTGAATAAATATCATGTTGCAGAAAATGGTTCAGAGGTCGCAATATTGGGATTAGGTAATTTCTTCTATCTGGGAGAAAAGGTTAAAAATCTTCTGAAGGAGAAAACAGGAATTTCTGCGTCTCTTATTAACCCGAGATTTATTACCGGCGTTGATAAAGAGCTTATGGAATCGTTGAAGAAAAACCATAAACTGGTTATTACACTTGAAGACGGAGTCCTTGAAGGCGGTTTTGGCGAAAAGATTGCGTCATACTTTGGAAGCTCGGATATGAAGGTTCTTAACTTCGGGGCAGAAAAAGAATTTACGGACCGTGTGCCGCTGGATGAGCTTTATGCAAGGTATCATCTGACACCGGAATTAATAGTGGAAGATATTCAAAAATGTCTGTAAATAGTTAAAATCAAAAAAGGGCGGAAACTATTTAGTTTCCGCCCTTTTTTATTAAAATATATTTATCCCTCTGTATTAAATTCTTTTTTTCTTGAGTATAAATAAATTATGCTCGCAAGAGTTGTATAAACAAGAAGCTCTGATGATTCTTCAAACATCATGTTGTGAAAAATTTCTTCTCCTGCCCAGGCGCAAAAAATTGCAAAAATTAAGATTAAACAATTCCAAAGCGGAAATTTAACATTTTTTACATAGTCCCAGAAAGTTAAATAGAGTTTTTTCCATATAAAATACACACCTGTCCATGCCATATAGCAGCCGTAAAGCGGGTGGAAAATCCAGCCGTATTTAATTTCTTTCCAGGTATAGAAAGTGTTTGGCTCGCCCGGAACACAGAAAAATATTGTTCTCAGACAATTAGTTTCACGTATTAGTAAAATACCTATAACCAGACCTACAAATTTGAAAAATGTCTTATTAAATTTAGTGGTAAGTGCAAGATATAATCCCCAGAATAAAGCTATAAGCTGAATGTTTTCAAACCAGGAGTTTTCATAAGCTGCAGTTATAGGCAAAAATTTGCAAGCAGGTATAATTAATAAAAGTACGAAAATATTCAGCCAGTTAATATTATAAAATTTAAAATCGAGATGAGCATTACAAAATTCTGCAATCTTTTTCATTCTCTATAAACTCCTATTCTTAATTTCAACATTTTATTGATTGTATATGAAAATTCTCTCTTTGTAAATAAAAAAATAGTATCAGTGTGCAAGCAGCTTTAAACCTTTAGTTTGAAATACTAAAAATTTTAATTAATATGCCTGACTTTTCTTTGGGATAAACAGGTTTGACATGTTAACACCCTCGAGTTTTAAAAGTCTGATTTTTGTTTGTATTCCGCCGGCATAACCTGTAAGACTGCCATTCGAGCCTACAACCCTATGGCAAGGGATTATAATAGAAATCGGATTGTGTCCTACAGCTCCCCCGACTGCCTGCGCGGACATTCTTGCAAGCCCGCGTTTCCGCGCTATTATTGAGGCAATTTCTCCGTAGGTCATAGTCTTGCCATACGGAATCTTGCATAGAATTTGCCAGACCTGCTGCCTGAAAGCATTTCCTTCCGGTGACAGCGAAAGCTCATTAATATCAGGCTTTTCTCCGCGAAAATACCTGTCAAGCCAGTTTGAGGTTTGGCGAAAAATATCAAGACTACTGTTTTCAGCCATTTTACTAATGTCTGTACAAAAATACTTCTGACCTTCCAGCCAAACTCCTGTAAGATTTTTACCATCACTTGCCAGGGTATAAAGCCCGACCGGTGATTTGTAATATGATTTGTAATACATAATTCTATAAATAATTTAATAGACAAAAAATCGGAGACGGTGGGATTCGAACCCACGATACAGGTTGCCCCATATAACACCTTAGCAGGGTGCCGCCTTCAGCCTACTCGGCCACGTCTCCAATTCAATATAATTATAATATCATAAAGATATTTTTTTTCAAAATTAAAATCCTGATTTTTAATAAAATCAGGACTCTTTTTATACCCTCAACTATCTTAATAACAGACAGTCCTTTTCTTGCGGGGAAAATGTAAATATTCCGATATTTACCTTCGAATATTTACCCCCTCTACTTCACAGCTTGCAGCTTAACCTGAATTCCGGCTTCAGAGTTAATTGTTACCGCATTTGAAACTGCCATTGCCCTGCGTTTTTTAGCCCCTCTTAATATGAATTCAACTCCGCTAAATGTGTTGTTTGTTGGGGTTGCAATTTTTTTTAGCATATCCTACTGTCCTTTCCGATAAATGTATTTCTGCTTGTATTATTCTTATCGGCATTTTTCAGAAAAACTTTAGGATTTTTTGCTAAATTTTTACAATTATTTACATATCTATAGATTTCTTATAAATATCGTTCTTATTTAAACCAAACAGGGCTGAAAGTATTGCTGCTACTTCTTTATCCTTGAATCCTTTTGCTTTTAAAGCCCTGATTTTGAACTCTAATTCCGTGTCCTGTATTTTTTCGTCAGCATAAATCATACATACAATCTCTCCCTTAATTCCGTCCTGAAAATGCTTGATGACAGCGGAAATATCGTCACAAACCACCTCTTCAAAGAGCTTTGAAAGTTCTCTTGCTAAAGCAATTTTTGCGTCCGGTCTTACGGTTTTTATCACGTTAAGAGTCTTTAAAATCCGCTCGGGAGAGTCATAAAATACCATATTAACTCCGGCATGCTTTTGAACGGTATCTGTTATTTGCTTTTCACTGCGCGGAATAAAGCCTGTAAATATGAATTCTTCGCCATTTCTCGGGATTTGTGACAGAAATGTTGTCACTGCACAGGCGCCCGGGAGTGCCGTAACAGAAAATCCGGCTTTTGTCAGTTCTTCAACTATAATGGCGCCGGGGTCGCAAATCATCGGGGTTCCGGCGTCTGATACCAGTGCAATTCTTTTTCCTGATTTTAGTTCATTCAGGAAAAAATTAATCCGCTCTTTCTCATTATATTTGTGATAAGAAATACTTTTTGTCTTTATATCATAATGATTAAGCAGTTTTTGAGTAACTCTTGTGTCTTCGCAGGCAATAATATCAACTTCTTTAAGGGTTTCTATTGCTCTAAGAGTTATGTCCTGAATATTCCCGATAGGGGTCGGAACTATATAAAAATCAAATTTTCTCTGCGACATAGATAAATTATATCAGAAAAATATGAATTTATTCTCGAGGTAACTTTTTGTATATTTTGTTACTTTTTATCTTTTCTATTTTATTTGTCCTTTTCTTTCTCTTTATTTGCGAAACAAAGTTTTATGAAACTTTCAAATTTGTAGTGGTGCCTACAGACTAAATAAATTTACCCCGAAAAGGACCAAAAGAAAGAGAAATCCCGCAATT
>CASFPS010000027.1 GCA_949296355.1 uncultured bacterium
ACGCCAGGCTTGTAGGTTTACTTCCAAAGTGCTGTCATTGCGAGAAAATCTTTGATTTTCGTGGCAATCTATTTTATATTTAATTGTCAAATATGTTCTGGATTGCTTCGGGCTATTTTGGTTGTTCCCTCGCAATGACGCCAGGCTTGTAGGTTTACTTTATGACTAAAATCATTTACCCCCCCCCCTCTCACTATTCACTAACTCTGCATTTTAGAAGCCAAACTTCTTATGACCGATGTATAAGGCGTTTCGCTTCTTGTTGTTAACATGCTTGAATTTATACCAATGTTTGACCTGTCCATATATTTAGACTTTGGCAGGCTTGCCATTGTGTCTTTAAAACTCTTATGCGCAAGAGCTTCAATACTTTCGTCTTTACTGATTCCCAACTCCGGCATTTTTAATTCAGCCTCTTGAGATTCTAATTTGGAAATCAAAGTTGTTTTGCTTACATCGCCTGCAATTAAAAACTTCTCTTTTCCGGTTGATACAACATACAGAGTTTTTCTGGGTGCAATTGTGAGTGAATCTACAACTTTTAAATTCTTAGACTTAGCGCCCCCGCCAAACGTAGATGTATTCTTAAACACCAGAAGCGCAATTGAAATAACACCTATCATTGCAAGCGTATATACCATAAAATTTGCTAAATATCCCATAATATAATCCTCTTTTGGGTTTAGTCGTTTAGGAGTTGAGAAGAAGTTATAAAGACTTTATGAACGTTAGCGACTTTATTTTCTTCTAAATTTCTAAACTTATCCCCTTCTAAACTTTATTTACTGTTTTTCTTCCGATTGTCAAGCCTGATTTTCCACTTCAAAATCGCTGTAGTCAAAATCTTCTGCCGGCGTTTCCGGAGTCTCGTGAACCTCCGGTTGTGCAGGTGTTTCTTCCGGCGGAGCACAATCATTAACTACTTCAATTTTTACTCCGAACCGGTCATTTATAATCACTAATTCGCCAAGAGCAACTATTTTACCGCCAACCTTGAGCAGAACTTTATTGTCATATACAGAGCATAAATCTACTATCAGACCCTCTTCTATATTTTTTAGCTCGCCGAGTGTTATCTTAACTTTGTTAAACTCGGCTGTCATGTCGACCTGAATACTATCCCATAAATTAGTATTTTCATTATCTTCCATACTATCTCCTCCGCTGGTATCATACGGTTCTATAATTTTTATATTTGGTTTTATCTGAAATTTCTGTACTATATTGTTGCAAACAAGAGTCATTTCTGATGAATTGCTTTTCTCAAATACAACAATATCTCCTATGTCAAGCTTTTTAATATCTGCAACCGGAAAAGTCGTTTTCCCGAGAAGCAGATCTACTTCCACAAGGCTTGAGGAAAAATCCATATCCGTAAACCTTGGCTCTTTTGCTTCTATCTCCTGAGGTGAAAGAATTTCTTTCGGAACAGATATGATAAATTTTGCTGCCGTGTCTGAAATCTCACTTTTTACAAAATATGTGAGATGCAGAATTTCTGTATATCGCTTGTGAGGCTCTATTGTAAAATTTGCGGAAAGCGCTTCATAAAGAAAGTCATTGAACGCGGTGATAATACGCGCTTCCAGTTCGGTAACTTCCGTAAGGTCAAATCTGCGGTTGTTTTTTCCCAGAACCTTATCCAGTATTACATTGATTGCATCCTGAGAAATTCTTATATAAACATCGTTTTTTGAATTAATTTTTATTTTTGTAACAAAGAAAGTGTCGTTCTGGGAAAGTACATTCATGTTAGTGCTTATTGATGCAAGCTTGTATTCAAATCCGTCAAAGAAAAACTCGCTGCTGCAATTTTTTACAACAGGTGTAAACACGGAATCAAACCATGCAAACTGCCTATATAATTCATCAAAAAATACCGAATTTGTCATACCATTCCCTAAAGTAAATACTTACCTTCCCGCATATATCGTACAGGATTTAGGGGAATAGTACATCAACTGTTTAGAGGATATCCCGGGGAAATTAATAATGCTTTTTGAAGCAAAATCCGGATTTATTCCGTAAAGTCGGGGTTTTTCTTATTCAATTCGTACAAAAATCTCAGTCCTTCAAGCGTCAGATACGGATTTACAAAATCAAATTTGCGCTTCATGTATTTTGCAATAAGTGAAGAGTAGCCGCCGGTTGCAATAATAACCGCCTTTTTGCCAAGCTCTTCTTCGCACTGGTTAATCAGCCCTTCTATTGCGCAGGCGGAGCCGCGGATTACTCCGGAGAGAATTGCATCAGCAGTATTATTACCGATAGCTTTGTCTACTGTATCCGCTTCTATTTTGGGAAGCTTTGAAGTGCTTTTATTCAGCGCTCTGAACTGCAGATTAAGCCCCGGCATGATTACACCGCCTAAGAAATCTCCGTTTTTATCCAGAATATCAAATGTTGTTGCAGTTCCTAAATCAACGATTATGGCGGGTTTAGAGTACAAAACATAAGCGCCGCAGGCATTTGCAATCCTGTCAGCTCCGGCTTCTTTCGGATTTTTGAGTTTAAGCTTTATTCCAAGATTAAGTTTGTTTGTCAAAAGAATGGAGTTCAGATGGAAAACGTTATCTGCAGCGTGTTTAAAAGTCCGGTTTAATTCATCAACAACAGAAGCTATAATGCAAGCGTGAATATTATACTTTTTAAACAGTGTATGAAGCAAAATTTCATACTCTTCCTGCGGGAGTTCTTTGTCGGAAGGAAGCCTGTACGTTTCTAAAATACTCTCATTTTCAAAAACTCCAAGAGTGATATTTGTATTTCCGATATCAACAGCAAGAAGCATTAGACCTCCCCGTAATTTTCAAGCGCGGAAGAAATGATTTGTTTCATCTCTTCTCTGTATGGTTTCGGGTTAATAATTTCACATTTGTCATCATATCTCAACAGTCTTGAGAATAAAATTTCTTTACCTTCGCCGTGGTTTGAAACAGTAATGCTATGTCCGTCGAAGTTCTTTAAAAGACGTTCATTTTCACGTAAGTTATATCTCTGAGCCAGAGGACTTTTCAGTTCAAAAATTACAACCTGTTCGTTGAAATTTTGAACATATTTTTCGCTCAAGACCTGCAGTCCCGATACGCGCGAAACATCAATCATTTTTTCTTTATCCCTGTATGTTATATGGAAAAAAGTTTTATTTTTGCTTTCGACAATTCCGATTGGCGTACAGTCATAAATTGTTTTATTTTTGAACATCAGGCGGATTTTTCTCTTTTCTGTAAGTGCAAGTTCAAAAAGTTCAGCTGCCATGTGATAAGTTTCTTTTTCAACTCTTGCAATTTTTTTGTTTGAAAACCTGTTGATTTTTTCCAGAAAACTGTCAAAGATTTTGTTGCATTTGCTGCTCATTTCCTGCTTTACGATATTTCGCAGTGTCTCCAAAATCCCGATATCATTTCCTGTAAGTTCAAAACCAAACGGCATACTGTTTACAAAATATTTGTTATGGATTTTCGGAATATCAATGCCGACATAACGGCAGGTGTTAATATATTTGCTTATTACACTATTATTAAATACCGGCGCGGCTTCGTCCGCATTAAGTTTCGTGATAAGCTCCTGCATTGTAAAATCGCCCTGCAGAAGTACTGCAAGAGTTTTCAAAACCTGTGTGGAAGAAAGATTCTTTTTGACAGGAGCTTTAACCATTATAAACACCTTTCATACTTTTCAATTTTTCTATAACTTTTTCTCTGAAATCCGCAGGCTCAAGTACCGTGCAGTCTGCACCAAAGGATAAAATTCTCTGCATTGCAATAAAATCATTGTAATATTTGCCTTCAATCACCTTACCGTACGGAAGCTCTTCTACAATAACCTCATCGTCATCAATATCCGAAAGGCAGGAATTCTTGAGGAAAAATTTTACATTTGTTGTTTTTATTTCAATATTTCTGCCGTCAGAAATCCTTGAAATGATTGACAATATTCTTTTAATATTTAATGTTACTGATTCTTTTTTTGCAAAATCAAAACAGTATAAATAAACACTATCGTTTTGCAGAGCAACTTTTTGAGCAGAAACAACTTTCTGAGACGCTTCTTTTGCAGACGGATTCTGATACATCAGTGTTAAAGTCCGTTTTGCTGCACAGTCCTCAATGAGTTCTTTGATAATTCCGGTGTTCAGGTTTTTTAATACAGAAATTCCGTACAAAACTTCTTTGCCGGCGCAGTCTGTAACATTAGCAGCAAGTTTTTTGAAAAGTTCATCATATTTGAGCATTAATTCAATGCCGGAGCTGCTTTTTATTTTATTATAAGCACGTTTTAAAACAGAGATTTCTTCTTTTGTAAATTCCATAGAAAAAGGATGTTTTAAAAGTGTGTATTTAAAATTTGTTTTGGAGCCTGCACGTGTAATTTCACAACCGCTGTTTTTCAGAGTATTTATGTCAATTCTGATAATATCTGTAGAATCACCAGCCTGCATCAGCTTATAATCTATAAGGGATTGATGTATTTCTTTAAAAGACTTTGGAGATTCAATCAAAAGCGCCAGAATAATAAGCGCCCTGACCCCTGTAAGCGATACCTGATTTATCTCTGTGTGTTCTGCTAATTTTAACACGATGTTCCCTCTTTTAATTATTATTTGCACAAATCGGTTAAATATTCAATCATTGATTCGCAATATCTTCTGTCTTCGGCGCTGAACCCCAGAACTTCTCCGGAAAAACTCTTTTTTACATTCGCAATAATTCCCTGTCGTTTGCTTCCCGGAATATAATCAATCTTGGTTACTACGGTAAATACGGGGAGGTTGTATGCGCTGACCCATTCTCTCATTTGAAAATCGTTTTTTTGAATATCATGTCTTGCATCAATAAACTGTATTAAAGATTTTATCTGTTTGCGGTTTAGAAGATATTCTTCCAAATACTTCTGCCATCTTGCCTGTGCTTCTTTAGAAACTTTTGCGTACCCGTACCCCGGAAGGTCGGCAACGGTAAACATATCGGCAAAATTAAAAAAGTTAATTAGTCGTGTTTTTCCCGGAGTGTTGGAGGTTTTTGCAAGTTTTTTATTGTTTGCAAGCGCATTAATAAAAGAAGATTTCCCGACATTTGAACGTCCGAGCAGCGGAAATTCCGGAAGAGAAAAATCCGGACACTGGGATAATTTTTCAGCGCTTATGATAAATTTTGCATTAATCTGGTTCATAAAGTTTTCCTTTTTTATTCTTTATTACCCTCACAATGACGCCAGACTTGTAGGCTTACTTACTAACCTAATTCATTTACCCCCCCCCCCCGCAATGACGCCAAGCTTGTAGTCTCACCTGACAACCCAAATACATTTACCCCTGCCGTCATTCAGAGGGCGTTAGCCCGAAGAATCTCTATAACTATTGTAAAAATTTTCTATTCACTATTCACTCCTCACTATTCACTAGTTAAAGTGATTCTTCGCCCCTGAATTGCTGTCGGGCTCAGAATGACGCCAAGCTTGTAGTTTCACCTGACAACCCAAATACATTTACCCCTGAATTACATCAGTCTTTTCTTTTTCCTTTGCCCGGTGTGTTACAAGTGAGAGCAGTTTGTATACTTTTTCATTATTAACAACCGTTATTTGCGCTTTATCTTTCAATAATTCCACATTAACTGACGGTTTGTGTTCAAAGATATTGCCTGTTTGAATACTTACGATTTGAATAAAGTTGTCCCTCAATATGCTGAGGGGTTCTTTTAAAAATGTCTCGAAAGTCTTAAAAATATTCATACATACCGCTTCAAACTTTAGTACAAATATTGTATAATAGTTGCAGGTAAATGTAAACATGGACAGCAGAGAAAAAGAGTATATTGAAGCTTTTAAAACATATTTGAGTTTGGAGAAAAATTTTTCTTCACACACCCTGAACGCATACGAGTCAGATGTTGTGAGCTATATCCTCTGGCTTAACGGTACGAGCTGCGTTGATGCTGATTTTAACAAACTCAGGGAATATCTGCATTTTATTCAGAGGTTTGATTATAAAAAAACAACCGTAGCCCGAAAAGTTGCTGCAATAAGAACATTTTATAAATTCCTGTTCAGAGAAAGATATATAGATTCAGACCCCGCTATTTCTCTTTCGGCGCCGAAACGCCCTAAATCACTGCCTAAATTTCTTACGCCGGAGGAGGTTGAACAAATTTTGAATAATGTTAAAATTGATACTCCGGCAGGTTTCCGCAACAGAGTTATTCTTGAACTTTTGTGGGCAACCGGCATGCGTGTTTCAGAGCTGAGTAATCTGAATTTTGGAGATTTGAATCTTGAAGAAAATGAAATCCGTGTTTTCGGAAAAGGCGCAAAAGAGCGTATTGTTCTTATGTCAGACAGGGCGAAAAAATACTTAATTCAGTACATCCAATCCGCAAGAAACCTGCTTGCGCCCGGGTATGAAATAGGCAGACCTGATGACGATTCGCCGCTTTTTATAAACAATACCGGATACAGATTACAGAATAAAACAATAAGAAAAGTGATAAACGAAACAGTCGAAAAAATTGAGCTTCCGAAAAAAGTTACCCCGCACGTATTCCGTCATAGCTTTGCAACAAAGCTTATAGAAAACGGGGCAGATTTGAGAGTTGTGCAGGAACTTCTCGGTCACGCCGGAATTTCTAACACCCAGATTTATACACATATTTCCATGAAACACATGAAAGATGTGTATGAAACCGCTCATCCTCACGGCGGCGGGGGTAAATATATTGCTGACAGTAATTAAATGTAAACCGGATTAATGCTTTTGCCCTGTTAATACACCATTTTTCGTTGAAACTTATTCTCCGTGGTGACAGTTATGATGTCCGCCGCAATGGGAGTGCTCTCCGCTGCAGCTGTTTTCTCCCGTTTCAAGAGAAGAGTCAAGATACTGTTTTACCAGCTCTTCAACCTCAAGTTCCGGACAGCCGGATACAACATCTATGCCGTTCTGGCTGAAAACGCCGAGAGGTCGTGCTCCCATTCCTCCCGCGAGAATAATATCCGCTCCCTGTCGGGCAATCCAGCCGGCACTCTGGCAGCTAACACCTTCCTCCGGCACCAGAGTCTCTATATTCAAAATTTCTTTTGTATCAGGGTTAACGTCAACAAAAGTAAATGCTTCGCAATGTCCGAAATGAGAACATAATCTTCCGTCCTCTGTAGGAATAGCTATTTTCATATTTACCCCCTGTTTCAAATAAAAAAACTCCCGGAGATGGATTCGAACCACCGTTAAAAGAGTCAGAATCTTTCGTCCTGCCACTAGACGATCCGGGAATGTTTTTTTATTTAATTACCAAATTTGCCAAAAACGTTTTTTGCTCAAATCTTCTAACTGATTTTCATCCTTTTTCTGGTAATCCACATTAGTATTACCAAAAGTATAAGGGTCAGATGCATCCATTGCACCTTTATTAAAAGTGAATGAGCCTTTTGATTTATTTGTATGTCCTTTTGTAGTATCTGCTACAGGAGTTTCGCCTGAAGCAGGTTCTGCATTTACTGCCGGGGTTTCATTTGTTTCTGCAGGAAGAGTCTCATCTGCAGGTTGTGAAATGTTTTCAGCCTCTTTTTTTTCGTCTTTAAACATTACATTTGTTAAATCCTGTTGTTTCGGATTATCATAATCTTCAATTTTTTGAAGAGTTTTAGCACCCGGGTCTTTACCTAAGAAGTGCAGCCTGCCTAAATCGTCAGTATATATGGTAGAATTTGCATACGCCTGAGTCATCATACCAATTACAGCAACCAAACCTAATGAAATTAACATTTTCTTTTGCATACTGTCTGCTCCTTAAGTTTTCTATAAAAACATTATAATACAAAACAATAAAAAAGAACAAGGGGGGGGGGAATAAATTTGCCCTTATAATCTGACAATGATACCTGCAAATCTCCTTCAAACCCTTATTTGATATACCCTCTCACTATTTACGGACTATGCAGACAGAGAGGTTGAAATACCTTCCATAATATTATAAAAATCTTCTTTCGGAAGTGTTGACATTGTTTTCATTGCGTAAGAAAGCAGACTTACTTTGTCGTACCAGCGTCTTGAATTAGATATTTTGTACAGCCCTAAAACTCTGTCAATACCGATGCTGACTTCCTGTTCTTCGTTTTCATCTTCTTCGCGCATTTCTTTTATCTGGCGGACAACAGCTGTAAGGTCGCGAGATAAAGCCCTGCGCCTTTCTTCGTCCATGTCTTTCAATATAGCCAATGCTTTTTCAGTATACTCATTTGAATCATACCAGCGTCTGTTGTTCATCAAAACCTCTCCCAATACACATTTTTATTATAATCAAATAAATATTTTTGCGTATCATGCATTTGGGGGAAACTTTAAAATGTTTAGTCGTTTCCGCGATAAGATACGCTATTTTGTTGATTTTACGGACTCTGTTTAAAGTTTTTTCACAATTTCTTCCAGACAGATTTTTACGTGTGCATAATTCAGACCGCCCTGCATATAAGCAACGTAAGGCTCCCGCATAGGACCGTCAGCCGAAAGTTCAATGGTTGAGCCTTCTATAAAAGTTCCTCCTGCCATAATAACCTTATCTTCATATCCCGGAATATATTCAGGAATCGGAGTAACATAGCCGTTTACCGGTGAAAGCGACTGAATTGTGCGGCAAAATTCTTCCAGATGTTCAGGCTTGCCGAAAATTATATTCTGGATAATGTCGGTTCTCTTTTCGTTATACTTAGGGCTTGAATTAAACCCGATATCTTCAAAGACTTTTGAGGCAAGGATAGCGCCCTTAACAGCTTCTGAAACAATAGAAGGCGCCATAAAAAGCCCCTGAAAAATCAGTCTGTGCTGGTTAAACATTGCTCCGCCTTCCGAGCCGATTCCCGGCGCGGTCAGACGATTTGCGGAACGTTCGACAAGCAGCTCTTTTCCTGCAATATATCCGCCGGCTTCTACAATTCCGCCGCCCGGATTTTTGATTAAAGAACCCGCAATTAAATCCGCTCCAACCTCTAAAGGCTCCTGTTTATCGACAAATTCTCCGTAACAGTTATCCACAAAACAAATACAGTTTGGATTTTTGGATTTTACCGTTTTGCAAATCTTTTCTATTGTCTCCATAGAAAGAGATTTTCTTGTTGAATATCCTTTTGAACGTTGAATTAAAACCATTGTAGTCGTTTCATCAACCATCTCTTCAAGCTTTTCAAAATCAATATCCATACCGTCTTTTAGCGGTACTTCGTCGTACAAAACGCCATTCCCGATTAGAGAAGCCCTTTTTGTCTCATCATCCCCTGCAGTTCCGATTACCTCCTGCATTGTATCGTAAGGTGTTCCGGCTGCCGAGAGGAGTTTGTCGCCGTATTTTAAATTACCGAACAATGCGCAGGCAAGTGTATGCGTTCCTGATGCAAAGTGGATTCTTACAAGAGCTTTTTCCGCACAAAATACCTGAGCAAAAACTTTGTCCAGAACCTCTCTTCCTAAATCGTCATGCCCGTAGCCGGATACTGTATAAAAGTGTTCCGGAGCCACGTGGTTGTCATAAAAAGCTTTCAAAACTTTTCTCTGGTTATAATCCCTTATATCATTTACTATTTCGAATTCTTTTTCTAAATTTTTTTCGGCAAGTTTAAAATCGTAAAACATACTTTTTCCCTCAGAACAATTATAAAAATAAATAAAACAGAGTGTCAATTTTTTCTCTTCCGCGGTTTTTATATATATAGGAAGGTCATTATGTCTATTATTCAAATTCAACCAATCAAGACTGTTAATTTTACATCAGCGTCTGATAATGAAAAGAAGAATCGTGCAGGCGGGAAATGCGGTGTTTCGCCTGAAGCTGCAATTGCGGCTCTCGCAGCTATAGGCGTTACTGCTGCTGCAATTCTTGCCGTAAGAGCTAAAAAGAAACCGACTATAGAGCAAATAAAACAAATGACCGGCAAAAATTCTCATATTGCAAATCTTACGGCGGAAGAAAAAGAAAAATTAATAAAAGAACTGCAGGCAAAAACCGATGATATGGATGTCAAGGCTGAGATAAGAAAGCTTATTGAAAACGGAGAATGGGATAAGCTTTAGAGAATATCTCCTTCTTTCATTTCTCTTTTTATATAGTTTCCGGTAAACAGCCGGTCAATGTGTTTATATAAGATTATATTAAACTTTATAATTTTATTGTTCCCGCATAAAACGCTTATTGTACGATTTTTGGAATTAATCTCAGTAATAGTTCCTGCTTCTTTATATGTTGTATTGTTTTCAAAAATTTCCGTCCTGTGACCTTTTACTGCAAAACAGGTATCATTATGGTAAAAATACGCTTCACCCCACGGATAAATTGCTCTTATAAGAGCATCGTTTTCTTCTGCACTTCCTGTAAAATTAAGTTCCAACTCCTCCGGATGTGAAAAATAACTTGCCCTGTCCTCTCTTTGCCGGAGGGGGATTATAACATCTTCCCTCAAGGCGTTTAAAAGGTCGCAAACCACACCTCGGGCAAGAAGTACAGTCCGCTCTTTCAAAGATTTTCCGGTGTCGGAAGGATAAATTTTAATCTCCTCCTGCGCCAGAATTGCGCCTGTATCAAGCCCTTTGTCTATAAGGTGAAAAGTAACCCCGCTTTCCTGCTCCTGATTTCTTATTGTCCAGAAATACGGATTAGGACCTCTGTATTTTGGAAGCAGTGAAGGGTGTGCATTTATCGCCGCAATTTTGGGTAAATCATATATTTCTTTGCCGATTTTTTCTCCCCACGAACCAACAAGAATTATATCGGGATTAATCTTTAAAAGCGCATTCTTAAATTCTTTTGTATTTACTCCCCTTGCCTCAATCTCCGGAATAGAATAACTTTTTATGTAATTATATTCAACAGACGGATTGATTAAATCTCTTAATTTTTTCCGGAGAGGATGATATTTAACCGTATCTTTCCTTAAAACTCCGGCAATTTCACATCCTGCATCAAGAGTTCCTGCTATAAGATTGGTGAACATCTCGCCGTAGCCTATAATTACAACTTTAAGCATTCTTCCCTGTCCTTATTTATCTGTATTTTTAATTCTTCAAGCGAATCGAATTTCTTCTCATTCCGTATTTTTTTTATAATTTCAAGCTCTATTGTTTCACCGTAGAGATTTCCGCTAAACCCGATAATATGAGCCTCAACAACAGGCTCTTTAGTGTTGTGAACAGTAGGTTTCATGCCCCAGTTGATTATGGCGGCGCCAAATTGGGTTTTTCCTGCATAAACTCCAAACGGAATACGCACAATCTCATCAGGATATTTTATATTTGCAGTCGGAAACCCGATTGTTCTCCCGATTTGAGCGCCATGTACAACCTCGCCTTCCAGTGAAAAATTGCTCCCTAAAAGCCCGTTTGCAACTTCTGTTTTTCCTTCTTGTAAAAAGTCTTTTATAAGGGAAGAGCTTACAACTTCGCCATTATATTTTTGCGGCTCAACGCAAAAATACTCATATCCGTATTTTTTCCGGCATGCCTCAAGAAACTCCGGATTTCCGGATTTGTTTTTGCCGAATGTGTGATTAAAACCGGTGGAGATTGAGACAGGATTGTATTTTTCTGTCAAGAATTTCAGATACTCTTCGGCGCTCATATTAGCAATCTCTTCAAAATCAAGCTCCACAACTTCTTTCACGCCAAGCGCTTTAATTTTTTCAACAGATTTATGTCGCGGATAAATGTATTTATACTCCCTCTTAAAATACTTTGCCGGAGAGTCTTTAAAAGTAATAAGGACAGGATATTCCGCATAATTTACGGCAGAATTAATAACAGCCTGATGAGCTATATGCACGCCATCAAAAAAACCTAAAATCAAACCCTTTTTCATATTTAAAAACTAAGCTATTACGTTGAGTTTTTCGCCTAAAATCTGTTTGTGGCAGAAGTTTTGCCATTCATTAATATTATCAAAAACCTGAGGGGTTTTATCCTGACTGACAACTTTTTTATTAGGGGTTAAGGAATTAAACGCTGTATCTCCGATAGTTTCATTGCTACGGCTGTTGTAGAAAGGCATATTACTGCTTACATTATAGCCGTTGTTGTTATTTGTAGATATTGCAGAAACTAGCATAGCCACCCCTTTTCTAATACCACACAAAACAGATCACACTTTGAAGGGTAAAATCCGTTCCGTAAGATAATTCTATCACACTATGTTTTTTTGTGCAATAACTTTATCGGGCAATTTACATGTATTTTTATTTATACGTCGTAAACTTGACAAACATTGCAATATAGTAAATAATATAAAAGTAGGGCGGTGCTCCTAAGAGTTAAGCTAGCCTTAAGAGCCCTCTGCACCCTACAGTTGAATCAATTTTAATGCTATTACTGCGATTGAAAAAGCCAGTAGTAGCATTATTATTTTGTCAACCATAGCCTGCCTCCTTTCGTTCAATTTCTCTGAAAATTGTGTGTAACGAAGTTGCATTGTGCAAGCCCTACAGATTTATATTACAGTATTTAATAAAAGCTGTCTATCTTTAATAATTTTGCCTTTTCTCTTTTCATGATAAAATTTACGTATATTAAATATTAAAGGGGAATATGAAACCATGAAAATGTCAAAATTGTTTGTACAGACTTTAAGAGAATTTCCGTCTGATGCAGAAGTTATTTCTCATAAGCTGCTTGTAAGAGCCGGTTATATAAGAAAACTCACCTCCGGGGTATATAATTATTTACCGCTTATGTGGAGAGTTTTGAAGAAAATTGAAAATATTGTTCGTGAAGAAATGGACGCAGCAGGCGCACAGGAACTTTTGATGCCGTTTGTGCAGCCGAAAGAACTCTGGGAAGAATCAGGCAGATGGGAAGTGTACGGTAAGGAACTTATGCGCCTCAGAGACAGACATAACCGTGAAATGTGCTTAGGTCCTACCCATGAAGAAATTATAACTTCTATTGCCCGTGACGGTTTAAAATCTTACAAACAATTACCGGTTAATTTATACCAGATTCAGTCAAAATTCCGTGACGAAGTCCGCCCGCGTTTCGGACTTTTAAGAGGCAGGGAATTTATTATGAAAGACGCCTACAGCTTTGATATGACTCAGGAAGGGCTGGAAAAAGAGTATGAAAATATGGCAAAAGCTTATACAAAAATATTCAAGCGCTGCGGATTGAATACCAAAATGGTTCAGTCTGACTCAGGCGCAATCGGCGGAAGCGTAAGCCATGAGTTTATGGTAATTACTGATACTGATGCAGGTGAAAACGATGTATTTTATTGCGATAGCTGCGATTATTCCGCAAATTCAAACCACGCTGTTTCAAAACTACCTGCGGGAGCAAATATAACAGGAGAGTGGACATCTGCCAAAATTGTTGACACTCCGGAAACACATTCTATTGAAGAGCTTTGTGATTTCTTAAAGATACCTTCAACACTGATTGTTAAAACTCTAGTTTATATTGTGGATAAGAAGCCGGTTTTAGCATTAATAAGAGGAGATAAACAGGTAGAAGAAACCAAGCTTATGAATGCAGCCGGCGGGTCTGATATAAGGATTGCAACTGCAGGCGAGATTGAAGAGATGATGGGGGTAAACGGTTTTGATGCCGCAAAAGGATTCATCGGACCGCAGGGTTTGAAGGAATATAACGGTTATGAAATTACTGTTATAGCCGATGAAACTGTAAAAGATATGAAAAACTTTGTAATCGGAGTTAATCAAAAAGACAAACACGGAATTGGCTACAACTGGGATTTGGATGTAAAGCTGCCGGAGACGGTTACGGATATACGTCTTGTAGAAGCAGGAGAACTTTGCCCGCAGTGCGGCAAGCCGCTTAAAGTTACAAGAGGTATCGAAGTCGGTAATATTTTCCAGCTCGGTACAAAGTATTCTAAGCCGATGAATGCGGTTTATCTGGATCAGAACGGCAAAACCCAGCCGTATATTATGGGATGCTACGGTATCGGGATTTCAAGAACTGCAGCGGCTGCAGTTGAAGCACACTATGACGAGCACGGTATCAAATGGCCTCTGGCAATTGCGCCATACCATGCAATAGTGATTCCGGTGAGCACAAAGGATGAAGAGCAAATGAGAGTTGCAAATGATATTTATGTTACTCTCAAAAAACACGGTGCGGAAGTCGTAATTGACGACAGAGACGAACGTGCCGGAGTTAAGTTTAAAGACGCTGATTTAATCGGGTTCCCTTACCAGATTATTGTCGGAAAATCAATTGCGGAAGGTAATGTAGAATTTAAAATCCGCGAGACAGACGAAAAAACTGCAATGAAGCCCGAAGAAGCAGCAGAAGTCGTGATAACGGCAATAAATAATTTGTAATCGGTAAAACATTTCAGGTATGAAGTAAGCCTAAAAGTTCCGCGTCATTGCGGGGGTAAATGTTTGGGCTGGTCGGCAAAACTACTAGTTGGCGTCATTACTGGGGTAAATAAATTAGGTTAGTCGATAAGCCTATAAATCGGGCGTCATTGCGAGGGAGTAGTCATTTAGCCCGAAGCAATCCAGAACAAAAACCCCTCACCCGCATCCGTAACTTTTGCCTTCCGGCTCAAGAACGGCTGCTCCCTCTCTTGGATTATTCGGGGTGTCGAAAAGTTCACAGCTTTCCTCCACCTTACGGGCTGGGCAAAGCCGTCGCCCTACCGAAAATCCGCTCTCCCACAAGGGGCGAGGGGAAAAGTGACAATTAAATGAAAGTGGATTGCCGCGACCCTAACGGACGGCATTCTAGGAGGTTTTAATACCAGCCCGATATATTTGCCCCTTGCAATGACTGACAACTTACAAGAACATAAAAAATGTAAGCATTTACATCCGGAGCGGGGAATATTTCAGATTACGTTAACTTATTTTAAGCTCAAAAAGCATGGGTACTCGACATTTCATAATTTTTTGTTTATGATTAAAGTTATACTAGCCCAATAATAGTTAAAGGAGAAAAAAGAATATGCAAGTAATATTGAAAAAAGAAGTTCAAAATATCGGCGAAGCCGGTGACGTAGTAAACGTAAAAGACGGTTACGCAAGAAACTATCTTATCCCTAAAAATTACGCTGAAATCGCTACTGAAGGCGCTTTGAAAAACAGAGAACAAAATATTGCAAGACTTCAGGCTAAGCAGGAAAAATTACATCAGGAAGCTCTGGCTAAGGCTGCTGAAATCGAAAAAATCGGTTCAATCGAACTTTCCGCAAAAGCCGGTGAAAGCGGTAAATTGTTCGGTACAATTACCACTAAAAAATTATGCGAAGAATTAAAAGAAAAACACAACATTGAAGTTGACAGAAAGACTGTTTCTTTGAATGCACCAATTAACAAAATCGGTGAATTTACAATGTTAATTAAATTAACTTCTAAAGTTAAGACAGAATTAAAAGTTGTTGTTACGGCATCAGAAGTTGTAAAAGAATCTGTAGAAGAATTAACAGAAGAAACAGAAGCGTAGTATTGAATTTTATGTAAGCGTGCCGACTTAAACCGGCACGCTTTTTTCAAAAGAAAGAGCTGAGATGAAAAAATCTTTTAGATGTCTGCCGACAGGAGATTTACCATACCAAACCGACAAAGCTGCAACAAGAATGATGGTAAAACTTTTTGAAAATATACCGTTTCTTGCCAACTTACCTGATGCATCTCCTGATGAGACACTTATAAAGCGGACATTGATGAATATTCCGGGTGTTTTTATTAAGGATAAAAAGATTCTTTTTAATAATAGTGAACCGGATTTGAAACAAAAACTCATTGCACTGGATGTTGCTTACAATAATCCAAGCGCGGAAAATCTTGAACCGTACGCGTTTGATACTTTTTTTCTCCATAAATACTGGCAAATTATAGATAGAATAAAACCTCAGGAAACGGTTGTTAACCTTTTGGGACCTTTCACTGTTTCTCAGCGTATAGTCAATAAAGAAGGAACCCAGCTGCTTGCGGATAAATATTACAGAAAGATTATAACTCAGGCAATCAGTATTAAAGCACTTTGGGTAATTAATAAAATACGGGAGCTGTCTCCTGAAACGGTACCGCTGATATTATTTGAAGAGCCGCTTTTGCATAAGGCAGGGGATGTCAAACGCGAGAATGAAGATGTTACAAGAGATGTGATAGTAAATCTGCTTAAAAATGTTATTAACAAAGTCCACAGTTTTGATGCACGGGCAGGAGTTCAGTGTTTTGAAAAATGTGACTGGAAAATTCCGATTGAGGCGGGTGCGGATTTAATATCTTTTGATGCTTATAATAATCCTAACAACCTGAATATTATACCGGAGCAGGTAAACGAGTTTCTTGTAAGAGGTGGCAGAATCAACTGGGCAATTGTTCCGGTAAGGAATGAGACGCTTGTTAAAAACCTTACAATTGATAATATATATGACAGATTTATTAAAACAATAGAAGGGCTTATAATAGCCGGTACAAGTGAAAGACTGACATATAATCGTTCTTCTGTTTCGATTCAGGGAGATGTAAATCACCTTCCGTTGATTTTTGCTGAGAAAGCTCTTATTCTTGCAAATCAGTTAGGTAAAAGGATTCCTTTTAAGAGCTAGATTCTTCAGGCTCTTCAATAATCGAATTTGAGTCTATAAAAATGGTGTTTCTTATAAAAGCATGTGCCATAAGAAGAAGGTACGGGTTCATTTCATTTGTGGCTGAAAGATTAACCTTTGCTTCCTGCGTTTCGTTCGAGTCTTTGTTTTTAGGCGCAACTGCTTCAATATCAATAGTCGAATTCATTGCATGAGAGGAGCTTTCTTCCATAAGACTCTTTTGAAGAGTTCTTTTTGGAAAACCTTCCGAACAGATTATATAAATATCAACCGAGTTAGATGTTGTGAGAGTAAAAACGCCTTTAACATTTCCGTAGTTCCGGGTTTGGATAAGAACGGTAAGCTGGGAATCGTTGGATTCATTTTCACCGTCAGGCGGTGTGACTTCAAGATCAAATCCGACCCCTTCATTTAAAGGAAGCCACGGCAGATACAGGAGCATAAGACTCTTTAAGGTTTGTGTCGGATTTCCGGATTCTGCCATTGCAATGCAGGAATTTATTATACTCAAATTTTCTCTTATCTGGTCTCCGGTCATTCCGTTTTTGGAGGCTGACGCCATAGCAATAATAAGACTTGCTACAGCCTGCTTACTGTTTTTGAGTATCAATTCTGAGATTGCAGGCATCTGAATCATGCCGCTGAACATAAGCATTACAGCATCTTTTTGTGCACCTGCTATTTGAGATTGAATGTTCTGCGAAAGTGAAGGAATTTCAGCATTTTCGTCAAACAGTTGTGCAAGAATTTTCTGGTTTTTTAAAATATCCTGATTTAAGTCGTTTAATAAAAGATTATTTGCATTAAGCGGATTCTTCAGGTTTTGGGCGGCAAGCAGGATTTGTCCGAGTGTTTGCGGGAGTCCCAGCAGGTTTCTTATGTAAACTGCTCTGTCCATACTTGCAATCTGGTTCATCTGGAGCTGCTGCATTAAAGCTGCGGTTGCCTGAACACTCGGAGTAAATGCCGGCTTGGGCTGGGATAGAGATGTGTTAAACCCGCCGCTTCCGGTTGAAATATCGTCTTGTTTGAGTTTTTTCAGGTAAATTTCCGGATTTCTTAAACCTGCTAAAATTTTTCCAACGCTAAAACTGTCCATATAATAAATTATAACAATTATTCGGGGTAAATCAATGCGGGGTGAATTTATAAGGCTGTAAAGTAATAATACCGGCTTTATGTAACCGCAAGTAAATATTGACACAAAACGGCTCTTTGTAGTAATCTGAATACAGACATGTCTTACGGGGAAGGGATTTAATGTACATAAAACAGCTGGAGATAGACAACTTTAAGTCGTTTGCCAATAAAGTTGATATACCGATGCTTAAAGGTTTTACTACTATTTCAGGACCGAACGGTTCAGGAAAAAGTAATATTATTGACAGTATTCTGTTTGCGCTCGGTCTTTCAACAAGCCGTACATTGCGTGCAGAAAAGCTCTTCCACCTTATATCAACCTACAACAAGAGAAATGAAGCTTATGTAAAAGTCACCTTCGGAGATACCGATGACGGGGATTTTTCGGTTGCAAGACGTATCAGAAAATCTTCTCAGGGGTTCAACAGTATTTATTATCTTGATGATAAAATTGCAACCTTGAGCGATATTCACGCAAAGCTTGAAAAATACAACATAACTCCTAACAGTTATAACGTTATGATGCAAGGCGACGTTATGAGTATTACAAACTGTACTCCGAACGAGCGCCGCAAAATTATTGATGAAATTGCGGGTGTTGCGGACTTCGACAGGAGAATAGAGCAGGCGACTGGCGAATTAGATACGGTTGAGAAGCGGGTTGTTAATTCTACGCTTATTTTGAACGAAGTTAATACGCGTCTTGAGCAATTGAAAGAAGAAAAAGAAGTTGCGCTCAAGTATCAGAAACTTAAAGATGAAAAAACAGGGCTTGAAAGTCAGATTAATACTGTTAAATTCTTTGATTTGCGCCGAAATCTTGAAAAAGCGCATGAAAATATCTTAGAATTTACCAAAAGAAAAAAAGAAGAAGAGGTTAAGGCAAAAGACCTTGAAGAGCGTCTGAGACTTATTAAAGAAAAGTATGATGAGATTTCTAAAACCATAACCGAAAAAGGTGAGGGGCATCAGCTTGAACTAAAGCAGAAAGCAGAAGAAATTAAAGGCTCAATTTCAAGAAAGAATGCTTCGATAGCTTATGCTGACAAGCAGATTCAGGATAATTTAAAAACAATTGAAAACACCAAAAACGGTATAGAAGTCCAGAAGGAAAAAATCAAGGATTCCGAGCTTAAGATTTCCCTAAAACAGGATGAAATCAAGGGGATTGAAAAGAATATTGAAGAGCAGAAAGCTATTTTGCATAAAATTCTGGAAGATATGTCCGGTTTAAGCGAAACCGCCGAAAAACATATTGAAAAGCGCAATAGTTTAAGAAAAGAACTTGAAGATTTGCAGGATAAGGAAACAAAACTTATCCAGAAGCAGGCGCCGATGGAAGCGGAATTATCATCAAAGAAAAAAGCTCTGGAGGACGCTTCAAACAAGATGAAAGAGCTTGAAGCTTTTAAGGAAAATTTTTCTGAGACAAAATCCGCTAAAGAACTTTTGATAGAACAACTGGGCAAAGAACTTGACGATTTCAAAATCATCCTTAAAAACACATTGTATGAGTATGATAAAACTAAAAATGAAATCACAGACATGGACTACGACCTTCAAGCTGCACGTAAGAAAATATATCAGCTTGAGGCAGTTAAGCAAGCGAACGAAGATGCTAACCTCGGACGTGCGGTTGATACAATTGTAAACGCCAATATTCAGGGGGTTCACGCGCCTCTTGTAAAATTGGGTCAGGTTGACGAAGAGTATTCAACGGCAATGGAAATCGCTGTCGGCGGCAGAATGTCTCATATTGTAGTTGACGATGAACACGTCGCATCAACCTGTATTGAGCTTTTAAAGTCTTCAAACGCCGGCAGAGCAACATTTGTTCCGCTTAACAAAATCGTAAGATGCCCGAAAAGTTTAAACCTCCCGAAAGATAAGGGTGTAATTGATTTTGCAATTAACCTTATTGATTTTGATGATGAGTATCTGAACGCCTTTTATTATGCGGTCGGAGATACTCTTGTTGTTGAGGACAGAGCTGCTGCGAATAAGTTAATCGGCAAATACAGGATGGTAACGCTTTCCGGCGACCTGTTTGAAAAATCCGGTTCAATTACAGGCGGTGCGGTCAGAAAAACAGGGCTTAAGTTTTCCCAGAATTCCGACAGTGAAATTGATAACTACAGGGCAAAACTCAAAGAAATGGAGTCAAAATACGCCGCTCTTGTTTCTAAGCGCTCAAATCTGGAAACAAAAATGGAAGATGTGAGGGGAAAATATTCAAATTCAACGACGGAATTTAATAAAGCAAAATTAGAGCTTACAAATCTGGAAACGAGTTTTGCAAATACTCAGCAAAATATTGACGAGAAAGAGAATTTCATCAAAACAACAGAGCCTGAAATTACAGCTCTTGAAAAAGCTCTGGATAAAATAGAAGAAGAGCATATAACAATTTCTGACAAAATGACGGATGTTCAGACTTCAATCACGGAAGTTGAAAAGCTTTTAAACGATGCAGATTTGAAGGATTTGAAAGAAAAAACAGCAGGAGTTGAGGCTGAAATTAAGCGTTACGAAAAGAATATGGCAGACGCTAACCACGAGATTGAAGGGCTTCATCAGAGAATTGATTTTATGAACACCACAATCAGCTCTCATAAAGAGACTATTGACCGCTCGGAAAAATCAAATTGTGAACTTGAGCTTGACAAAGCCAAATTCAATGAGGAAATCAAAGGTTTGAATGAACAACTGGAAGTTCTGGAAATTCAAATCAAAGAAATTACCGAAAAACTCGGCGAACTTCTTAAACAAAGAGACGAGATTAATAATGACCTCGTTAAAGTCGAAACCGATAAGAATCTTAAAGCTAATGATATCGAGAAGATTGCCGAGCAGATTGAATCATTTAAAGCCAGAAGAAGAGAATTGGAGCCGCAGCTTGAAGAGACAAAAAATATCCTTGAAGAAGCCGGGGTAAATGTTGCGGACTTGACTCCGGTTGAAATGTCTATTGATGAGATAACGTCACGCATTCAGCGCCTGCAAAAAAGAATGGATGAATTAGGCGCGGTTAACATGAAAGCGCTGGAAGATTTTGAAAATGTCTCGGCGCGCCAGCAGGAATTACAGGCGCAGATTGATACTTTGAGCCGCGAAAGAGAACAAATTTTAGAGAGGATGAAAGGGTATGAGGATTTGAAGAAAGAAACTTTCCTTAAAACCTACAATGTTTTGAATGAAAACTTTAAAGACATTTTCCATAAACTTTCAGACGGCGAAGGAACACTGATTCTTGAAAACGAAGAAAAACCGTTTGAAGGCGGGCTTGATATAGAAGCACAGCCGAGAGACAAGAAAAAACAGCGTCTTGCAGGTATGTCAGGAGGCGAAAAAGCACTTACGGCACTTTCGTTTGTATTTGCAATCCAGAAATACATGCCGGCGCCTTTCTACGCCTTTGACGAAGTTGACGCCAGCCTTGACGGTATTAATGTTGAAAAGCTTGCGCATATTGTCCAATCCCAGTCAGAATCAACCCAGTTTATTGTCGTAAGCCATAGAAAACCTATGATTGAATCTGCTAACCGAACCATAGGTGTAACACAGAAAGAAAAAGGCATATCAAAAGTAACCGGCGTCAAACTCCGCGACTAGGGGGGGGCATACTGGTGACTGAGTGATTAAGTGACTGAGTGACTGAGAATATAAAAATAGTAGTGTGGAGCTTGCTCCACAAGTAGGTAAGGTTTTACCCGACAATAACTTTATAGAGATTCTTCGGGCTGACGCCCTCTGAATGACGGCACTTTGGTAAGTTCCGGTTCAAAACACAATGCATTTACTCCCGCAATGACGTGATTTTACAGGGCGGAAGAAATGCGTTAATTGAGCGACAGCGCGCATTCCCTCGCCCCCTTGGGGAGAGGGTTAGGGAGAGGGGCTGAGAGTAAATAGGTGGGTGAAACCCAACAATAACTAAATGGATTGCCGCGACCCTGACGGGTCTCGCAATGACGGCACTCCGGCAAGTAAGCCTACAAACCTGCAGTAATGTAGATATTTCTACAGTTTTTAATCACTTGATCACTGTTGAAAAACACATTCCCCCCCTCTTGATCACCTGGTCACCTGGTCACTTGATCACTGGCCAAAATACATTTCCCATCCCACTTGAAAAAAGCTGTATTTTTTTGTAATATAGTCTTACATAAATATATTTATAAGAAGAGGAAATTTTTTAGATGTTCGAACGTTTTACTGAAAAGGCGATAAAAGTTATTATGCTGGCTCAGGAAGAAGCCAGACGCCTCGGGCATAACTTTGTAGGTACGGAACAGGTGCTTCTCGGGCTTATTGGAGAAGGTACGGGGATTGCTGCCAAGACTCTCAAATCAATGGGAGTTAACCTCAAAGACGCCAGAATTGAGGTGGAAAAAATTATCGGTCGCGGTTCAGGCTTTGTTGCTGTAGAAATCCCGTTTACCCCGAGAGCAAAAAGGGTTCTGGAATTATCCTGGGATGAAGCCCGACAGCTTGGTCATAATTATATCGGAACGGAGCACCTGCTTTTAGGTTTGATTAGAGAAGGTGAAGGTGTTGCCGCAAGAGTTCTGGAAAATCTCGGTGTAGATTTAAATAAGGTAAGAAGCAATGTTGTTAAAATGCTTGGTGACTCTAAGCCTCAGACTACAGGTGCGGGAGTCGGAACCTCATCTTCTTCATCTTCTCAGGTAAGCAAAGTTAAAACACCGAGTCTTGATGAGTTTGGAACAGATTTGACTCAAGCTGCAGCAGAGCAGAGACTTGACCCTGTTGTCGGCAGAGAAAAAGAAATTGAACGTGTTATTCAGATTCTTGCAAGAAGAACCAAAAACAATCCTGTACTGTTAGGTGAACCGGGTGTTGGTAAAACTGCCGTTGCAGAAGGACTTGCAATCAGAATAGTTAACAACGAAGTACCTGATATTCTGGAAAACAAAAAGATTATCCAGCTTGATATGGGACTTTTGATTGCCGGTACAAAGTACAGGGGCGAATTTGAAGAACGCTTGAAGAAAATTATGGATGAAATCCGTCAGGCAGGAAATGTAATTCTTGTTATTGATGAGATGCACACTCTTATCGGTGCCGGTGCTGCAGAAGGCGCAATTGACGCTGCAAATATTTTAAAGCCGGCTCTATCCAGAGGCGAAATTCAGGTTATCGGCGCTACAACTTCCGACGAGTACAGAAAGTATATTGAAAAAGACTCTGCGCTTGAAAGAAGATTCCAGCCTGTAATCATTGAAGAACCTTCCATTGATGAAACAATTGAGATTATCAGAGGTTTAAAATTCAAATATGAAGAACACCATAACCTTCATATTTCTGATGAAGCAATTGTTGCGGCAACAAAATTGTCCAGCAAATACATAAATGACCGATTTTTGCCGGACAAAGCTATTGACGTTATAGACGAAGCAAGTTCAAAAGTCAGATTAAAAGTCTGCACACTTTCTCCGGAAGGCAAAGAACTTGATAAAGAGTTGCGTGAAATTATCAAAGAAAAAGAAGACGCAATCAGAAATCAGGAATTTGAACGTGCTTCCGCTCTCAGAGATGATGAAGCAAACATGAAAGACCGCATCCGTGAGGTTTCAGAAGAATGGAGACGCCAGAATGACGCTAATAAACCGACCGTAACCGAGGATGATGTTGCGGAAGTTATTGCAACAATGACCGGTGTTCCTGTAACAAAACTTACTGAGGGTGAATCAGAGAGGTTATTAAAACTTGAAGATACGCTTCATTCAAGAGTTATCGGTCAGTCTGACGCTGTAACCGCAATTTCAAAGGCAATCAGACGTGCAAGAGTAGGCTTAAAATCACCTAACAGACCAATTGGTAGTTTTATTTTCTCAGGTCCTACAGGCGTCGGTAAAACAGAACTTGCAAAAGCTCTGGCAGAGGCAATTTTCGGTAGTGAAGATAATATGATAAGAGTAGATATGTCAGAATTTATGGAAAAACATTCTACTGCAAAACTTATTGGCTCTCCTCCGGGATACGTTGGATACGATGACGGCGGTCACTTGTCAGAATTAGTCAGAAAGAAACCTTATTCTGTTATTCTTTTTGATGAAATCGAAAAGGCTCACCCTGATGTATTCAACATCATGCTTCAAATCCTTGATGACGGACGTTTGACAGACGCAAAAGGTCGTCATGTTAATTTCAAAAATACAGTAATCATTATGACATCAAATGTCGGCGCAAGCATGATTGCAACTCAGGGCAGACTCGGCTTCTCTGCTGCAGATGATGCTAAGAAAGATAAGTATGAAAAGCTTAAAGAAACAGTTAACGAAGAGCTTAAAAAAGCTTTCAGACCGGAATTTCTTAACCGTATTGATGACATTATTGTATTCTCACATCTGAGCAAGGAAGAAATCCGTCAGATTGTAGATTTAATGATGAAAGATTTGTTCAAACGCTTGTCTGAACGCGAACTTTCTATTGAAGTTACAGATGAGGTTAAGGATTATCTTGCAAAGGACGGTTACAATGAGGCTTACGGCGCAAGACCTCTGAGAAGGTTGATTCAAAAGAAGATAGAAGATCAGCTTGCAGAGGAAATTCTTACGAATGCGTACAAGCCTGGCGATACAATTGTGCTGAAGCTTAAAGACGATAATATTGTTTTTGAGCGCAAGGCAGCCGGAGAAGAAAATCCGCAGGAAGAAGCTCCTAAGGAGGAATAAAAACCCGGGGAACATACTTTGGATAATAAAGCTATTAAACAGGGCTTCCATAGAATATGGAAGCCCTGTTTAATGAGTATTCTGGCGATTATAAGATTATGAAGTAATAAACTAATAATAAAAAAATAGCATTGCGTAAGTACAGCAGGAAAATTCCTCCGGCAACCAGCTGACAAGACTTTGACTTGTGCAGAATCTTAATTCTCACAATGACAGGTAGTTTACCAATGAGGGTGACAAGTAATTTTAATTAAAGTATTGAATGTTG
>CASFPS010000028.1 GCA_949296355.1 uncultured bacterium
GGTTGTTCCCTCGCAATGACGCCAGACTTGTAGGTTTACTTCATAACTGAAATCATTTACCCCCGCAATGACATCAAGCTTGTAGTCTCACCTGACAACCCAAATACATTTACTGCCGTCATTCAGAGGGCGTCAGCAGTAGTGTGGAGCTTGCTCTACAACTATTGTGTAAGTTATTGCAGGGCTTTTCTATTCCGGTGGGAACGCTAACGCTTTTCCCACCCTACTACTACTTACCGGTTTGAAGTCATTGCGGGGGTAAATGTTTGGTCTTGTAGGTTAAACTTACCGGTTTGGAGTTATTGCGGGGGTGGGGTAAATGTATTTTGGCTGGTAAGTTGGAACTACCAGCTTGACATGTACAGCAATGACGGGATTTTTAGAGGACGAGGGATATGCGCTAATCGAGCGACAGCGCGCGTTCCCTCTCCGGCGGGGAGGGTTAGGGAGGGGGTGTTCTTTACGTTGTCTGAACCCCACCCGCATTTGTAGCTCACTGACGTTCGCACAACTGCGACCTCCCCAACTTGGGAGGTAGGCGCGATTATTTGGCGAGGGGAATGCGTTAGTTGGACGCCGCGGGCGCATTCCTTCCCCAGTTGGGGAAGGTTAGGATGGGGAGTAGCAAATAGGGAACGCTAACGCTTTTCCCACCCTACACCAACTTACACAATGGTTGTGGAGCAAGCTCCACACTACTACACCTACTGCTATAAAACAATTTCTAACAGTGGCGAAGCCCTCCCGAGCGTATTTAGCGAGGGGCGATGTGCGGGCTTTGCCCGCGACAGCTATTCAATCCTATGCTCGAAGAGCATTCAAAACAGCAACGTTTCTTCTTTTTTGCTTCGTTTTTTCTTCTTTGAATAGCAAAGAAGAAAAAATGAAGATATATAAATCAAAAAAGTAACAAAATATACATTTTGTAGTATTAAATTGTAATAAAACATCAGCCCCTCTCTCTAATCCTGTCTTAGATTTGCTCCACGCTCACGGAGTTTCACCATCGGAGCAAAGCTCCTGCCAGCTCAATCCGTCCGCAAATCCGTTCTCCCTAAAGGGGTGAGGGAATGTCAAGCCAGTAGTAAATATGTCGGTCTTTAGCCCGATAAAATTTTTTATTCCGGTGGGAACGCTGACACTTTTCCCACCCTACACCTGAATGGCTATTCCCTTGCAACGATAGTCAGTTGTGTTAGTGTATCTACCAGTTTTTATCGGGTTAAAGACCGACATATTACTTGTGGAGCAAGCTCCACACTACTGCTATTATCTTAAACTAGTGACTAGTGAATAGTGACTAGTGAATAGTGAATAGAAGATATTAACCTTTATATGTTAAAACTCCTTCTTGAGCCTTCTTCGTGGTACAAACCGCCGCCGCAGATTGTTTCTACAACTTTCAAAACAAATTCTCTTGAGGCGTCAGAAGAATTCAGGAAAAATTCTCTGTTTGCCAGATGTCTGATTTTAAATATTGAATTTTGAGCTTTGTCAGCAGGAACAAATAACGAGGCTACTTCTTTATCCAGAAGAATCTGCATCATTTCGTTTCTGGAGGTTATTCCTTCCATTAATTCATTATAATTTCCGTTGATAGCCATTATACGCCCGGAAAACATCGGCTGAGCACCTTCTCTGTATAAAGCCTGGGGTTCATAGTTACATCTGGTTGTGAGGCTTATTGTATGCCATAGAATATTAATAATAACAACGGTTTTATCTTTGTCGTGTTCAACATAGATGTTTTCTGTTGTAATTCCTCTTGCTGCAAAGGATTGTTTTAAAGAATCCGCAGTTGCTTTAAGGTTATCTATCATCTCGGCAAAAATTTCTGTAGTATTCATTGTCGCGTGCTGATAGTCCAGAAACTGTTTATACATGTGACTTGATACAAGCCCGATTCTCTCCTGAATTAGTGTGGATTTTCTAAAAGAAGTTTCCATATTATTGAAATTTTCGTAGCCTTTACTCAAAATTAAAAGCCTCCTTATATAATTGTACACTCAAATGTATGTCAATGTAAACAACAGTATGTGAAGATTTGTAAATATTTTTCTCAAAAAGTGTTATAAATTCTGAAAATGTGGAATTAAACAAGTATAAGATGTGAGTGGTAGGTATATTCACATGTGTGATTATATTTACTACCCGGAAAGGAGTCTTAACAATGGAAGTATTAAATTTGGTATTATTCGGCTGTGTATTCTACCTTGCATTGATAGGCATTCCGACTCTTTGTGAAAAGAGGGGTAAATAAGGGATAGAGTATAATTACTCTAAAAGCTGAATGAAAAACCCGTTAGATTTATATCAGACGTGACAGCTCGCCGTTTTCAGCAGCGAGTGAAAGCTTCTGCTCTTCCGAGGAGATGTCTATTGAATCAAGCTCAAGAGATTTGGCAGTTTCAATAAAGAGCTTTTCAAAGAGAATGTATACAATTTTTGCCTGATTATTGTATTTCTGAATAAGCGCAAGAGTATCATTGATTATCATCAGGGCGTCATGGAGTTTATTGTCAGAAATATAGAGGCGGGCAATAAAGTATTTTGCAAGCGTTAAAATATTAAATATTGCGGAATTTTCAGCTTTTTCCAGAATGTCATTGTATATAATCTCTGCTTTCTGCTTGATACCGATATTTGCGTATGAATAAGCTATCAAGAGGTCGCAGAGCATCTCAATCTGGGTCTGGTGAATATCGGCAGCAAGCAATTTTGCCTGATATATATTCTGGGCAAATGTTTTATAGTCGTCATTATGGTATGCAAACTCATGCAGTATCAGGAAAATTACCTTTGAAAAAGTTGTTGCATTTTCAACATTTGAGGTTGAATAACTTTTGCCCTGCAAAAAGTCTCTTATTGCCAGGATACAATCTTTGTCAGGCAGTTCTGCATTCAAAGCCTGTTTGATTGAGTCAAAGAATTCATTGAGATTATTGTCCGCCAGGAATAATTTTGCAAAAGCTGTAAGTCTGAAAGTTTCCAGTATGTGTTCAATAAACAGGTTTGTAGAAAAACTTGCCGGCTTAACTTTTTCGATAATATCCGGTTTCAGAATCCCGAGTAAATCTTTTGAAATATCTACGCATTGGGCAAAATCCCCGATATTGAAAAGTATTTCTATGTTAACAAGTGAAAGGAGAAGGAATTTTGTATTTACTGCACCATCAGGTGTTATGAGGGTAGGGTTTTGCATTCTTGTGAGGATGTTATGTAAAAGGGTTAATGCATCGGTGTAATTAGATGCAATTAGAGCACCCTGGAGCATAAGATTTGAAAGTTTTACAATCTTATCATTATTATTCTCGTTCATAGCATCTATGAGCAATACATTTTCTATTGAATATATTTTAGCCGGAGAATAATTATACAGACTCATTAGGATATTTTGATAAACTTCTTTTTTGTTATTTTCAATATCTTCCTCGGGAATATTGCCGCCGATATGTTCAATGAGCGAGAGGAAGCCAAGGCAGTTTTTTAAATACGCATCATAGTCTCCTGTTGCCATAGCAAATTGTGAATTTCTCCAGAGGAGCAGATATTCTTCTTTGAACAACGCAAGCTTGCCCATAATAAGAAGGGTTGTGGTATCATCCAATCCTTTCCCTGTATTGGCAAGTATGTTTTTTGACAGAAACTCGTTGGCTTCTTTTTTCAAAGAGTCCTGTATTACGGGCTTAATCAGGTTGTAATTATTGATATGCAATACATTTCCTTTTATGAATGCAAAGCCGGCGTTTACTAAGTCTTGCGCTGACTTGGAAACATTTTTTATACCAAGTTTTGAAAGTATATCAAAATCAAGCCTTTCGCCGAGATAAGTCGAGTATGCCAGAATCATAGAGGCTTCCATGTTTTTGCTCAAAAACTTAAGCCGCGCTTTTAAGAGTCCTGCAAGTGTGTTTGGTATTACAACAGAGCTGCTGCCTCTCATTATAAGCTTGTTTTCAAAACTAATCAGAATATTTTTTTCTGTAAGATATTTTAGAGCATTGTCAAAATAAATATACGAACCCTGGAAGTTTTCTTTGATTTTTTCAAAGTAGAAAGATTGTATAAAATCCGTCGCCTCTTCTTTTATCGTTGAAAGCATTGTATCAATATTTGATTTTTGCAGAATATATTCTGTATAAAGCGGGGTTCTCAGCAAAAATTTGAATTTTGAATGCAGTGATGTTTCGCTCTCTGTTGTAAATATGAACGAAACATTGATATTTTTATATCTGTCGAAGTATAGCTCCAGCGTTTGTATGGAGGTGTCATCCATATATTCAAAGTTTTCTATTAATATGACGCAGTTTTTGAGGGAAGCCAGAAAGTCCCCGAAATCTTCCATGTAGGCAAATCTTGCATCTTCAGGCGAGGCTGCTTTGCGCGGTTTGGATTTTATTAACTCAATAAGCAGAGAAAAACGGCTTACATCAAAATCTTTCGGAATAAAGTCTTTGTGAAGCGGCAAATTGTAGTAATCTTTAAAAAGTTGTACAAAAATTCCCCACGGTTTGTAATTCATCTCTTCTGTACAGACAGTGTGTATGATTTTGACACCTTTTGTTTCATAGTATTTAACAATATCTGATGTATTTATTCCGAACCCGTTTTCTGAGCGTAGGGATATGATTTTGTTCTCTTTGTACTGGTCAAAAAATGAAACCGCATTTGTTTTTACAAAATTACATTTTGCGTTGATATCAAATACTTTAAAACTGTAAATATCGTCTGTTTTTTCCTGTATGACAGGCTTTTTTATGCTTTGCGGCTGAATTTCTATAGATTCATCGGCAGTTTTTTCATCCGGAGGCAGAATGTAGTTTTCAACCAAAATTTCATAATACATCAGTGACTGACCATTTTGCTCGACAGAATACAGGGAGTCTGTTTTGTAGTCATTGCTTATACAGTCAAAGACGAATTGGTCAAGTATAATCTGCATACCCTTCAAATATTTTTTCTCGTTTTTCTTTACGGAAAGCAGTTTAACGTTATTATCAACCGTTATCTTTTCCAGCAAATCTTCTGAACTTTTCTTAATAATTGAAATTGTTAGATTAAGGGGTGTTTTAAGTTCTTCTAATATCCGGAAATTTAAATCTGCAAACGCATTCATTAACTTCAGTGCAAGTCTGACGGCTTTGTCGGCAGAAGTCGGGAATGATAATTCTTTGTTGAAGTTTACAATAAAAATATCGTTGTAAGTTATAATTTTACCTTCCAGTCCTGCAAATTGAGCTGTCAAAAGATTTTTAAGTTTAAAAAAGAATTTTGTGAATAATTCCTGCGATCCTAACTGACGCCTTATGTTTTTTAAAGCCCCGAATTTTATAACAAGAGAAGCGAATTCATCACATTCACACTCCTGATACGCAAGACTTGTCTTAACCGGAAAGCCGCACTTGCATTTCTCTGAGGCAGTAGAGACTGTTTTTCCGCATTTTGAACATTTAGTAAGGATAATATATCCGCACTTTTCACAAACAGGATTTTCGCCTGTTGAATGACAGTTCGGGCATTCCAGTGCTAAAACTTTATGACAGTGCGGACAAACTGTCACATTTTCTGAAATCTCTTTATGACATTTAGGACATTTCATATCTAGAATTATAGTCTAAAATTAAACTTTATGCTATAATTTAGGGGTAAATATTTTTGAAAATATTTTTTGTAGCTATTCGGGAGAGGGTATGACTTTATTAAAGATTTTAATTGAGCCTGCAATTTTAATTATCACGGCATTTTTTCTGTTTTTTATAATGACTGTTCTGAGGAACTATGCAAAAGTTGAAAAGAATCTTAACGCAGTGTATGTGTTCTTAAGATCGTTGAACAAAAAAGAATTGTCATATCGTTTTAATGAACTTGATAATTTTATGAAGAATAACGCTTTTACATCAACCTCATGGGAGGATTTTAAAAAAGCGCTGATTTTTCCTGAAAAACTTTTTGTAGCTGCAAAAAACCCTACTTCCAATAACGAATTTAAACCGGAAATATATTTGACACTTGACGCTTCATACTTTTTTAATGAAGATACACTTGTTTATTCAAAAATTAACCATAAATTTATACAGACCATGCCGACGCTTCTGACAGGTCTCGGACCATTTTTTACATTTTTAAAAATGGCTATCGCATTTACGGAAGTAAATTTTTCCATGGAATCAAATGTCGGGCAATCTCTTAACGGACTTATAGCTAATATTCAAATAGCAGCACTATGTTCGGTTTTTGCGGTAGGTTTTTCACTTCTGTTTATGTTTATAGAAAAAATTATGTATAACAGAATGTGCAAAAAATATTACCTTGCAATCCAGAAAGAATTAATAAGACTGTTTGATGTTGTAACCAGTGAAAAATTCCTTATTGATCTTGTAAAAGAATCAAAAATCCAGAGCATTACAAACGAAAAACTGTTAAAGGCTCTGCCAGAAAATTTTGCAAAAGCAATTGATAAATGTATAAGTAATACAACAGTTCCTTACCTGGAAAATATTTTATACAGTTTGAATAAACTGAATGAGTCCTTTAATAAAGGAAATAACGGCGGAGATGTTGTGGATAAATTATTTTAAGAGGTTTGAATGAGAATAAGATCGCGCAAGGAAGATACAGGTGTAGATAATATTTTCTGGGTTACAATGACAGATTTGATGACCGCTCTTGTGCTGGTTTTTATTGTGCTGTTTTTCTATACGTATATGACCAGTTATTATGAAAAACTCCAGAGTAAACTCGAACAGAAAAAAGCAGCGCAGGCTCTTGAAGAGACTTTAAAAGAACAGCATATTGACGCCAATATTGATACTTCCGGTGTTGTAAAAATTTCTGATCTGGAACTTTTTGATGTAAACAGTTATGAGCTTTCTGATAAAGGGAAACAGTATCTGGCAAAATTTTCTCCGGCTTATCTGGATTCAATATTTTCTAATGAGTATTTAAACAAGAATATAGAAAAAATCATAATACAGGGGCACACTGATTCACAAACGTTCAAAGGTGAATTTTCAGAAGACGAGCAGTATATGAAAAATATGGAATTGAGCCTTAAAAGAGCTTATGAAGTAGCTAATTATATGACAAATACCCCGTATAACAAAGAAAACGGAAACCGCTTAAGAAAAATGATTATTGTAGAAGGTGCAAGCTTCTCCTCTCCTGTTCTTGTAAACGGCAAAGAAGATTATGCAAAAAGCCGCAGAGTTGAACTTAAAGTCGTTATGAAAGGCTCTGAAAAGTAAGGTTTTTACAGTGATCAAGTGAACAGGTGACCAGGTGATCAAGAGGGGTTATTGGTGACTAAGTGACTGAGGAAATAAAAACTGTAGTGTCGAGCTTGCTCCACAAGAGTTGTGGAAGTTATTGCCTGGCTAGACCTATTTACTATTATGTACTTCTAACCCCCTCCCTAGCCCTCCCCGTTGGAGAGGGAATGCGCGCTGATGTTCAATTTATTTAGAAATGTAGGTCAGGTTTTACCTGACGATAACTTTTTCCGGTGGGAACACTGACGCTTTTCCCACCCTACGCCGACTTATACTATGGTTGTGGAGCTTGCTCCACAAAAGTTGTGTAAGTTATTGTCGGGTTAAAGCCTGACCTATTATTAGTGAATAGAAATTTTAAAGAGGGTTGGTAAATGTATAGGTTTGGGAAGCCAACAATAACTGTAAGCGGAAATTTTTAAAACGATTTCCGCTTATAGTTTAAAAAAAGCAATTAAAACTCCGACTACAGCGGCTATAAGAATATAAAACAAAGGATCTTTTTTTGATTTCCAGCTGATAAGCAGAAGAAAAGCAAGCAGAATCATTGCTTTTATATCTTTGATTTCCGGCTTTAAAAGTCTTATTGCAACGGCGGTTAAAAGTCCGCAGCTTATAGGTTTTAGTGTTTCAATCAAAGACCTTACATAAAAATTGTCGCTGAATTTTCTAAGGAGTTTTGAAACTATAATTACCAGAAAAAGCGACGGCAGCATTTCCGCAACGGTAGCAAGCGCTGAACCTAAAATTCCTGCACTTTTCAGTCCCGCATACGTTGCAACATTTATACCGACAGGACCCGGAGTAATTGACGCCACTGCAACCATTTGCGTAAGTTCATCCAGCGAATACCAGTTATAAACCTGTGATATATGATAAAGAAACGGAATTGTTGCGTATCCGCCTCCGAATGAAAATAAACCTATTTTAAAAAATTCTAAGAAAAGGTGGACAAAAATCATGCCTTACCCTCCCTGAGTTTTTTATACCCGACTCCAAGAAGCGCAAACAATAGAATTGTCTGGATCGGGGAAAGCTTAAAAATGAGTAATGTCAAAAGGGTTAGGATAAATATAGTATAGAAAAAGTTATCCCTCTTTGATTTTTGCCACATTTCTCTTACTGTCAGCATAATCAACGCTATTACAGACACTCCTACCCCCCACAATGCGCCTTGAATGTAGGAATTATTAATCAGGGTGGAAATTATCGAAGCCAATAAAACAATACACCAGAACGGAACAAAAGTAACCCCGAGCATTGCAATAATTGCGCCCCACTTCCCACGGAGTTTGTACCCGATAAACATTGACATATTAGCAGCAATAATTCCCGGAAGAGATTGAGCAAGCGCAAAATAATCAATAACATCATCGTGAGAAACAAGTTTTCTCTTGTCGACAAATTCGCTTGTTATAATCGGCAGTATTACATATCCGCCGCCGAGAAGAATTGCCCCGATTTTGGTGAATATTAAAAATAATTTAAATAGTGACATGGTTCCCTTTTATTTTCTGTCTCTCATTGTGTGAAAGTTAATACGTTTGTATTTACTATTGTAGTTGAAAAATACTTTTATTCCAAAACAAAAGCTTGCAACTATTAATTGCAAGCTAAAATTTTACGAGAGAAAGAGAGAAATTATATATCACGAATTTAACAATGTAATTTACTGTCAATTTCATAAATTTTTAATACCAGAGAATTTAACCAATCTTTTAACATTAATGCCAAAATTTTTATTTCATCTCTGAAACTGTAACATCCGGGCCACATTGCGTACATATCAAATACTCCTTTCGATGTTCTTTTGATTTTCAGGAAGCATTTATTACCCCTGCCTACAATTTGTATAACGGCATTTTTTTCAAAAACTTTAGGATTTTTAGTGAAATTGTTACAAATATTTACATTGTGAATTTTTGTAACAAAAAGCCGGAAGCTTGAAATTTGCCTTATTTTAAATACTTTATATATACGAGGTATGTAAGATGACAGTAAATGGAATTGGTACAACTGAATATAATCAAAATGTATCTGCAAATCAGTCTGCACGTACAACTGAGACTGCATATACAAATTCGGTTATGACTCAGGCTCAAGGCTCAGAGCCGGCTTCTTCTGCTGAAAATACTTCAAATACCTCTACTGCAAAACTGGATGAATTAAAGGCGTTATGCAATGATTTAGGCTCATCACTTGATGAAATTTTTCATTATCAAGTTGAGAACCTTCCGGATGAAAAATTGCAAAAAATAATAGACGCTATTAAACTGGCTATTGAAAGGGCTACTAAAAATAATAAGCTTGATAAAGGAAAAGCGGTGGAACTTGCAAGACAATATTGTGTTGCAGTTGCTTCCGGTGCTTATACTATAGAAGAATTAAAAGAGAATAAAAATAAACTGCAAGGCGAGTCTCTGTCTTCAAGATTGGAAAGATTCTTTAAGCTTGAAAAAGGGTCATTTATGAATTTGTCCGAAACTGAAAAGGCAAATTATATAAAAAGATATTTTGTTGATTATTTTGAAGAGTTAATACAGAAGAATAAAGACCCTGAAAAGATAAAAATATTGCAGTTCAGAGATTTTGTCAAATTATTGACAAATAGTTCTGATGAAGAAAAAGGTTTATTTAAACAGGTTATCACGGATTATTTGTTGTCAGAAAACAGACCAAAAGGTTTATTTGCAACATTAGCAAGTTTTAAATCTCAGGAAGCACGTACGGAATGGGCTGATTCCTGGACAGTTGAGGAAAAAGCTGCATTAGGCAAAGAAGATCAATTAGGCGAAGTGCCTGCTGATGAAGATCTTACAGCTATGAATGCTGCATTGACCCGTGAAAATTCTCAAGAAGGTTTGAAAGAAGCACATAACGAATTAACATCTAAAGTTACTGCTTTGCTTGAGAAAGTAAAAAAAGGTGAAGAACTTACAGAAGAAGAAAAATTGCTTCTCAGAACATTTAAGCCGATGTATGCCGGTGAAGAAATCGGTACAATTGAAAATGATGTTATATCAGACAAAGAATGGAAGCAAAACTTCTTAAAACAAATAAATGAAGATATTCTGTCTCATGGTGAGGATGTTTATAATGATGTCTTAAAAGAAATGGCAAAGGCACTTGAAGAAAATCCTGAAGCATTTACGATGCCAAAAGAAGAGATTGAAAAAGAGTTGAATACTGCAACCGGTAATCAATATGGCGATGCGGCTGCAGAATATATAAAAGAGAAAGAAAATGAAAGAGACAACGCTGAAATTCCTGATTTAGGTTTTACGCAGAGAGAAAGCGTTGATACAGAAAGATTAGCATTACTCAGACAGCAAATCGCGGATTCTACTGACAGACAAACAGGTTTTAAGGTAGAAAATCCGATAAAACAAAATAAAGCTGATGAATCTTTCAGTGCAAAAATGGCAGAAGCAAGCTCCGGTCAGGATAAATTAGCTGTTATTAAAGAATTCTTTGACCGCTCACCTATGTTAAAGAAAGCGCTTGAAAAATACTTGACCGGCATGACAGATTCTCTTTATATCCTTAATGCATTGCCGACTAATGCAAGAAAATATCTTGCCCAGAGACTTACACAAAAAGGCTTGCTTGATGAAAGCGATATTCAGAAATTAAACCTTTCATTCAGCGAAAAACAATTACTTAATAACATATTGGCAGAAAACGAAAAGAAAGCTGAAACAGTATAATATAATATGAATTATTTATTTGCAAAAACTCTGATAGGAGTTTTGCTTTACATTTTTTAATAATTAGGCAATTTTAAAGAAGATAAATGCTTTATATATATATTATTAATAAATCGAGAGTATAAAAATGAGTTTTTTAACAGAAATAAAAAATTTCATAAAGACAGAAGTATTAGGTATAGAAGAAACCGGTACCGCAGCTGCTCCTGCAAAAAATAAAGAAACCAAACCGGTGATTGAATGCAAAACTGACGCACCGGAGGATACATTTGAGAGAAAAACGGAAAAACAGGATACTGCAGTTCAAACCAATACAGTGAGCCGCAAAGCTATGGAAGAAACTATTGTAAATATACCGACTAAAATAGTTGACCTGAGAAAAATGATTAAGAATGGTTTGTTAGAAAAGGTTGCCGGATGTACAGAAAAGCATTTTAACAGACTACCGGCTATTCAGAAGAGACTAGTTATTGATTCTATACAAATATCTGTAAAGAGATTTGAAGAATTATATGCTGCAGGGAAGATAAATAAAGATGCAAATATAGAGTCACTTATACTTCGTAAAGCATCAGAAATGTATAGTGCTATTACAACCGGAACTTTTAATAATATTCAGGAGTATGAAGAAGCTGCAGGTGATATTAATAAAGATTTAGGCAAAGATTTTGATAAAAAATCTAAAGAAGAGAGAAGAACAAAATTTAAAAGGCGTAAAGAAGAATATCAAAGAATTTTTAATGAAAAAATAGAGAAGATTAAAAATTTACCTGAGCCACAAAGATCTATAGAATTATACAAGTTAATGAGACGGCACCGTTATATAATGCGGGCTCAGCATTTGGATGTTGCTGCCCAGAGAGAAACCGAAACTGCTGTTGATGCAACAATAATGCTTGATGCAGAGGATATAGAACAAGGCGCGGAAACTGTTATAGAGACAAGAAACAGTGATAAAGAAAGAACAGAGGCTGCTGATTATGCAGATTATGAATTTACAAAAGAAGTTATTGCTGCCAATGCAGAAGCCGGAAAAGAGGTTAAAGCAGAAGACTTAGAAGGGTATACAGAAGCTTATATGGAATACAAATCACCAGATGCAGCTTATGAATACCAGTCTGCCTATACAGAAGACAGAAATATTTTTGAAGCGGCTCTAAGAAAGCAGCAGAACGGCGAAGCTTTAACTCCGGAAGAAGAGTTTCTGATAAACTACATGTCAGCTGAATATTATACTGCAACTGCACGGGGAATCGGTCTGGGTGCTCTGAATAATATAAATATGAATGCCGCTGAAAAAGCTGAATTTCTCGCTGCTTGGGAAAATGATGCTAAGAAGTTTCGCGATTATGAAGTTGTTACGGCTGATGTAAAAGAAACTATTAGCGAAAATCCTGAGTATAAAGAAATAAAAGAAAATTTTGAAGAAATTCAGACAGAAAAAGCTGAAGCCGAACAGGGGACTTCTGAAAAGAAACAAGAAGAAGTTTCCGGATCAATCAATTCAAATCCGGACATTTCTATATCGGATTATACACCGGTTTACACTGCACCTGCAATAATAGAGGTTAAAACGAACCCGACTGCCAATAATCCGAAAGATGCAGAAGAGGCAGAAAAACCGAGAAAGCAGCAAGAGACTGCAGTGCCTCAAGAAACAAAATCCAACCCGATTGAAATTGCGAAGAACATTAAAAAAGACGGAGTTGAGCAGGCAGTTAAAAAATACGGAAGCGATGCAATCCGGATTATATTGGACTACTCCGGATTTAAACACCTCCGTCCGCAGTTAACTACAATCATCCGTTCATATAACCTTAATGATTTAAAACAAATTACACAAAATTGTTCTGACAGCGCATTTGTATACATTTGCAGTATTGTAAATGAAGATTTTGTTGAACAGTTGAGGGAAAACAGAGAACGCACTAAAGGATTATGCTATACTGCTGCTAATCAGATAAAACAATTGGAAGGCGAATATGCAGCTGTTTAAAAATATTTTATACAGTATATTATCAATACAGGAAGCGTTTTTAAGGAAGCGGCTTTCCGGAACGATAGGTGTCAAAAATACATCAAAGAGCAAAACACATTATTACAGCGGTTTTACGGTAACACTTTCTTCAATGGCGGAGGAGGAAAAAGCCAATCTGGAAGCAGAGTTAACACTTTTATTGAAAAAATTTGATTATGAGCCGCAGAGTCTGCTTAAATATATAGAACAACAGGGGACAAAAGTTCTATATATTGATAATGCTGCAAAGATATTAAATCCAATAGGAGAAAATGAGGGATTTATTTATCCTGCTTCCGGTACAAAGGCTTTGTATATTTCACTGGCAGCGGAAAAAACACCAAAACTTAAAACAGATGAGATGTTTATACTTTCAAGAGGGAATATAAACAAATACTATTTTATTTATCATTTTTATAACTGGTACGCTTTTAAACACAATATTGCGGGGCTTGATCCGGAATCTCAAAGACTTTTAAAGAAGTTTTTATTTGAAAATTCAGATACAAAAACACTTCAACTCTCTGAAATATACAAGCTAAAAGATGCAATAAGCCGGGATAAAGCTGCCATAGAATTTGTTATTAAACTCTGCCGCAACTATGAGGGAACTAAACAGGCTCTTGAGAAAATGCAAAAAGACGGCAGCGCCAGATTATAAGTATTCTTTTATCCAGGAGGCAATTATCTTTGCAAGTGATGTATCATTTTTTAGCATAATCATTCCGGTAGATTTAGCTTCTGATGTATAAGTTGCAAATGCCGCCTGCGCAAATCTTTTCAGATAAACAGCCGCTTCTGCACCCGTAGGGTCGTCGGTTCCGTTTATTGCAAAAATATCCACATTGTTTAAATTCGCCAGACTTACCGGTATAAAAAGCCCTCTGGTATTAATAACAGGGGATAACATTACAATAGTTTTCGGTTTGTAACTAATTTTATCTGCTGCAAGAACTGCTGTACTTGCGCCTATATCAGCCCCGACAATAGCCCAGTTATTAAAAAATACCTTTTTTGTATTCTCAGACTTTACATAATCAATGACTTTAACAACATCATCCGGATACTTTGCATAAGCTGCATTTGTCATACTTTTCCACGATGTTCTTACAAGTTTGGAATTGTAAACACTCTTTCCGTGTCCGCGCAAATCTATTTTTAAAACCGCATATCCGCAGTTTAAAAGCTCTTTGGGCAAAGTTTCCCACCACTGGGACGAATAGCCGAGAGAATGCAATAAAACAACTGTCGCAAACTCTTTTTGCCCCTTAACTTTCGGATACTCAAAATTTGCTTTTATACTAAATCCGTCTGTTGATTGAACTGTTATATCCTTCTTTACGGTCGATAGCGCAAATGCAGGATTCAAAAACAGTAAAAATAATGTTAAAATAAGAATAATTCTCTTCATACCAGTTTTATTATATCACATGAAATTCACTGTTACAATTCTTTACATTTAGGCAATTATTGAAAAGAAATATACTTTATATATATAAGAGAGTAAAATATAAGGAGAGTCTATGGCAGTAGTTTTAGATACTAATATGAAATTGTTCGCTGAACGATTGAATATAACATCTTCAAGAATGGTTCGCGACTATGGTATGAGCACTGTAGACGAGATTATTGAAGCAGAAGCTGCCCAGGGTAACACTCAGGCTGTTAATTATGCACGTGAAATGTACAATTCTCCGTCAAAATTAATTAAGATTTTTAAACTGACTGATGTTGAAAACAAATTTGTAATTCTTCATAATATGGACGATAAGACAAGACTTCAGGTATTGCCGCTTCTTGAAAAAGAAGATCTGGTAATGGGTATGTACTTTTTCACAAAAGATAAATTACTTTCAATGCTTATGGAAGTTGATATTGAAGAACTGGTAAATGTTATATTGGGAGCATTCCCTCTTCAGGAGATAGTTATGATGTTTACCGAAGACGACCTTGCGGCATTTTTCCAGAATGAAAAATTGGAAAAATATGATGTTATTAATCAGTTGAAAGCAATGCCTCCTGAGGTTATGCAGAAGTTTGTTGAAGGTGTAACCGGCAGACCTTCCGAGGAAACTAATCCGTTTGATTTAATCAAGAGTATTGAGCAATTGCCTATTGATCAATACAGAGACTTTATGTCATCAATAGATCCGGATGTTCAAAGACAGCTTACATTCCAGTTAACAAAACAAAAGCCTGAATATTTGCAGTTGTTTGAAAATGAAACATATGTTCATATGTTATCTACATTGATGAAAACTGAAATGGTAAAACCTATGATATATCTTGAAAAAGATACAATGATGGAAATGGTTTCCATTCTTCCGGATGATTTATTATCAATAGTAGCTGCTCAGGTAGATACAAGGGCTTTTGCGGAATTCCTGCTTGAAGGTCATACAGATGTGCTTGAACAGGCATTAATGATTTAAAAATACGGCTTTTACATAATAATTTGAATCGGCTTTTAATTGATTCCGTATGTTTAAAAATTTGTCGGAAAGTACTGAAATTTCTGCGGCCTTCTCGCGGACGGTATACTCTTCCTGCATGGCGGCACGCTCCATAATGTCCGTCAATACAGCTTCTTCTGCAAAAGTATAAAAGTTCCTTAAACTTTCCAGACACCAGTAAAGCTTAAAGAGCTGCTTATTTTTGATATACTTTTTGTCTTTGAAAACAAGCTTGTCGAGTTCATCAAGCGCCTGTTTTGCATATTGCAGAATTAATCCGGTATACTCTTTTGCAAAAGTTTCATATCTGTTCAGTAATTTTACGCTGTCAACAACGAGCCTGCAAATATTGGCATTTATATCGATGGTTGCGTCGGCATAAGTCTTAGCGGGTAATTTTGCGAAAAATTCTCTTGATTCAGGATTTCCTTGCATTAATTGAAAAATTTTGAGAGCAACTGCTTCTCTTATTTTTCCGTCGCAGCCGGTTAGATTTGAGAACAAAGCTTCTGCATCCTCTTTTGATGTAACGGAGTCAAATTTTAATGCTGCAATTTGTTTCTGCGGAATATTTCCGCTCCTCAGGAGATTAATTAATTCGGAATGAGAAAAATCATGCTCCGAAAGATAACAAGCCTGTTCAAAATTTGTATCTAAATCTTTATAAAAACCGGTATTCAAATCTATATCCCATTTATTGTATAATATTATCTTATCACAATGTATAATGCATTCGTTAAAAAAAATAGTTTTAATGTAGGATAAGGAAAATACAGAATCTTGTATAATACTCTTTAAGGAGACTATCATGAATATATTACAAATTATATTAAATAAATTGTTAATCTTTGAGAAGGAACCTCAAAAGATAGGTCTTTCCCAGCTAAAAACTCCGAAGATTGTAAAAAATACAGAACCTTCGATAAAGTCAAAGAATGTGAAATTATCAGATCTTATGCGCCGAGCAGGCTAGTTTGCGCTGATTGTATTTGAAACGATTTAGGGCTTCATAAAGAGCGGTAATTTTTATTACATTTTATGTAAATAAATGTAACAATTTTCTCAATATTGATGCATATTTGCGCAATTTTTTTTCTGTTTGATTTTTTTGATAGTATGATAGACATACAGTCGAAAGAGTAGGTGTAGTGTATGAGAAATTTAAAGAAATCAGCAGTTGTTTTATGCGCGGTATTTGCATCTATGCAAATAGCTATGGCAAATGATTTTGCCGGAACTGATATTGGTATAGGCAACGATTATGGCGGCTCCCAAATTAATAATGTTACCGGCGGGCTGAAAGATATTAACGGTATAGGTACAGGTAATGTTGACCTTATATTTAACGGGGATACTCATATCAATTGGGATCATTTAAATGTCGGCAAAGGAGAATCTTTAAATTTCAATGCTGACACCGGTTTTAACGGTTTAACGGTTTTGAATACCGTAAATCAGGGCATGACAAATGTTTACGGTGCAATTAATGCTAACCCGGGAATTGCAAAACTGATAATTTCAAACCCGAACGGTGTGTTATTTGACGGGGCTCAATTCACGACTGCAGGTGATACAATGATTACCACCCAGCCGATGAGTGCAGCTTTTAACGGCAATTTAATGAATGTTTCAACTACGCCGACGGCTAACTCTATAGGTGTTGTGACAATTAAAGATTCAAATATAAACGCAGGCGGTGAATTCAATATACTTGCACCAAATATAGATATTGTAAGAGGTACCGTAAAAACCGGAAACGGTTTGAAGCTTGTGACACAAAACGGGCAGGATTATTTATCGGCAGGGAATTTGAATGGAAGTAAAAGTGTAAGACTTGAAGCTGTAGATGTAGAGGGAGATGTTTACGTAGTTGCTGATAAAGGGCTGGTTAAAACTGTTAATGGCGGAAAAATTAACGGTAATTTAAATATACAATCTGACGGAAACGTTTCTTTAAACTATGTTTCCGAAAACGGTCAAAAATTACATGTAACCGGTGATACAAAGGTTAAAGGCAACGGCTCTACTATGTTTCTGAGAAACGCGCAGATTGACGGAAATCTGGATATGACAAACGGCGGCGGATTCCTTGATGTAGGTAATGTTAAAGTTGCAAAAAATGCTAATCTTACTACAACTAATGAATCTACAAACAACTTTAATGGTAAGCCAATTAAACACTTTGTTCACGTTATCGGTGATACAGAAGTCGGCGGAAATTTGACAGTTGAGTCAGAAAATAATATTCATATCGGCGGATATGATTATGACTCTAAAACTCTTGCAGATGGCAAATTAACTGTAGGCGGAGACTTGACAGCACACGCTAAAAACGGTCACGTTATGACAACGATTGATACAAGCGCTAATAAGATTTCTTTAGCTTCTGACAATTTGAATGTTTTAACAGACGGTAAGGCAACATTGACTGCAAATGAATACCGGTTCTCCGCAAACGGATATATCGGAGGTTTGGGTCCTGTTAACGGTCATACTGTTGATGAAGTTGTTGTTGATGTTATGGAAAGATATCAGAATATTCCAAATCAGAAATTTACCCAAAATTCGGCAACATTAAATATTGCAGGCGGAAATATTACAGCGCTTAATACTCCTACGGATGCTAATATTTTATCAAAAGGTGATGTAAAACTTACAGGTGCAAATGCCGGAAATGTTAATATTACCGCTCCTGGTAAATATATAGAAATTACCGGTAATAATGTAAAAGCTGATAATATTAATGTCGGCAGAGAAACTGATAAATTAAAAGTTGATTATCCTTCAAGAAATTACAACCTGAATTATACGAACATTCGTGATAACCAGCAGGTAACGATTAAAGGTGATGAAGAAGTTACTTACAATCTTACAAATGGTGAAAACGGTTACAATAAAGGAACTCAGATAAAAGGTGAAAATACTTATCTTGTAGGACCGGATGCTCCGGATGAGCCGGGACCGGGACCTGACCCAACACCGGATCCGGATCCAAACCCAGACTTGCCTGACGGAAATGAAAACATAAAAGTATTAAGAAGTTTTGAAAATCAGTCAGTAAATATGAATCAGGTTTACACTCCGGTTGCGTATGCTGCAGATTTAGATGACGATCAGGTTAACACCGGTGTAAGAAAAAATGTCGACGGTTCTGTAACTGTAGTAAGAGCTTTTCCGATGGTTAACTAACCGGCAGGAAGATTAATAAATAAAAAAATACCGCTTTTTTCAAGGCGGTATTTTTTTTGTTAAGTAATGTAAAAAATTTCTTCAAATCTCTAAAGTTTTACCTTAAATATTCCGTAAAAGAAAACAGAAGGTAAAGCAAACAGATGTCTGAGAAGGTAGAATTATTAAAGAAAATAGAGTTATACAGAGCTTCTCATCCGGAAACGGAAAGGTTAACGGATGAGCAGATAATCTCGGTTATGGTGGAAAACGGGATATTGAGTCTTTCAGAAGCCGAAAAAATATCTGTGTTTGGCGAGCAGAGTGATTTAGGGCTGAGTGATTCTGTAAGTATAAAGCCTTCTTCTTTTATACAGGGAAAAGCTGTAATAGTTCAATTATCCGACGGCAAAACCTATAATCTCAACGAAACATTGACTAGCCGCATAAACAATGTTGCTTCGGATTTGAAGAAAGCCGAGGATAATAACGGTTTTATC
>CASFPS010000029.1 GCA_949296355.1 uncultured bacterium
TAGATGCTATTTTTTATATAACCGTCTTTTATACAATATTATATGCAGGTGGTATTTTTCTTTTTTACCTGATGTTGTATAAAGAAATTGGAAAAAATAGTAACAAGTGAATATGGTCATTTATCATCTTGGAATGTACATGCTGGTCAATCAATTAAGCAAGGACAAATTATTGCAAAATCTGGAAATACTGGGCATTCGCAAGGTCCACATCTGCATATAACAATCAGAGAAGGAGCTTATAAAGGGATTCCTGTGAATCCTAATAAATATTTTAATTATTAATAGAACGCAATTTCTCAACTTCTTTAATATATTTTTCTACTACCTTAATTTTTTTATTCTCATAAAGTACAATCTTTTTCAGTTTTTTTCTATTGACATTATTATCCTTAAAATATGGGGTTAGAATAGCATCAATAGGATTTACACTATCTGTGCCTATGGGAGTATATTCTATACCCAAATATTTTTCTTGTGTCACTTTTAACATCTTATCAAATAAATCTAATTCTGCTGCTGGAATGCAAGTGTCTGGGATAAGTGATAAAGCTATATAATCCTCAAAATTAAAACCATTTTTAAGAATTTTATCTCGCAAGGATTTTGCATAATTAACTTCATCGTCAATTTTTTTTATAACTTGCGGATATTCTTCATCAATAATTTGTTCAATTTCAGTTTTATATTGCTCACTTAAACTTGCCGGTATAGGTTTATATTCTGCATATACAGGTATAACAAATTGAAAGATTATACACATTATTAAAAATATTTTTTTCATAATTTCTTCCCTAATTATTTTTATCAGCAGATGTTAAGTTAAAAACTTTAATTTATTATAAATTTTAGTTAAATAAATTGTCAATTCTAAAATGCAGAATAATTAAATACAAAAGGACTCTTTTTGTTTGCCAAAAAAGAATTTTCGATCCCTTAACCCAAAATTTTCTAACTTCTCTATTTTAAAATTCTCTTAATTTTATCGTATCGCGCGCTGTGCCCGCATTTGCTCTATATAAAATGGCGCTAATCCTTGCTATGACTGGTAAAATTGGAGACGAGGACTATGCCGAACAAAACGATTGAGTATCGTTTTGTGAGAGGGGAGTATCTTGGTCGCTCGCGTGTAACGGCAATTCCGCTATTTGTTACGGGTTTTCAACCCTGACAAATCAGCTCCAGCCTCAGCTCGCTTCCGCTCGAACCTTAGACAAGGCTCACGCCTTGTGGGTTCTCAAATTCCACAGCCTAGATAATAAAAAAGGACTATCTAAAGTAGTCCTTTTTTATTACTGGAGACGAGGGGAGTCGAACCCCTGTCCAAAATGGATTGTAACCGACATCTACGTGTGTAGGAATTTATTCTCTCGATTAGCTCAGGAAAATTCCAAAACCCTTAAACTAACCCTAGGTTTTTGATAGGGAAACTCTAAACCCTTGATGGTTAACTGGATGCACCTACCATCATTAATGCACTGCGCTTGCATAATGGACCCATAAAACCGGCAAGCTGGGCCTTATGAGTAGCTAGTTAGAAACTAAGCAGCTACTGCATATGCAGGAGCGAAGTTAGCTTCGATTACATTATTTTTAGCATTTAATTTAGTTTGCTCGTTGATAACCGTGAACAGCGCACGGACACGCAGCCTGCTCCAACCGAAACATCCTGTCAAATCCAAAACGTCCCCATAAATTCAATTTTTAATGTTATAACCGCACTTTTCTTTTTTTCAAGTAATTAGTTTAGATCTTTTATTTTTATTGCATTGCTTATATATATCTAACTCTTTGACAAAATAGGAATTCCAAACTAAGTTAATCCCCAAAATTTTCCTTTACACAATTTATTTCATCTGCCAAAGTCATTTTAGGATTTTCAAGTTTTTTTGCTAATACAAAATCAAATATTTCTTTATACTTTGGAGAGGGCTTAAATCCAATATTTTCCAAATCTTTACCCGTTATTTGAATTTTAATTTCCCGTAAATCATCCAAATAATGCCGCGCAATTTTTTCATCTTTTAAAACTGCATACAAAATTACGCTTTCAATTTCTTTATTTTCAAAAGCTCTGTAAATTTCAAAGTCATTTTTAAATTCTAAATCCTCGAGCTCTGAAAAATCATCAAGAATTTTTTGCTCTTTTCTTGTCAGCTCAAGCCTTGACAAATCCTGCAAAATCCCTATATAAATAAGCCAGACATTTTCACTGTTTTTTGCATATTTATTCACTAAAGGTCCAATCTTAACTAACGGCAATTTTACATCTTTTGGTGTCACAAGCTTGTATATTTTTTCATTTATAAACTTTTGAAAAATCTCATCACTATTCAAACCGAGTGTTTCAATAAGCTCTTTTTTAATGCGTTTATAACACATATCATAATTAATATTTCCCAAATATTCACACTGAAGTCTAAAAGTATTTTCTTCCAACTCAAACCCAAAACGATAGGAAAATTTCAGAGCTCGAATTATCCTTGTCGGATCATCCACAAAACTTTTATCATGCAAAATTCTAAGCGTTTTATTTTTCAAATCCTCTAACCCGCCTGTAAAATCCAAAATTTCACCGGTTGAAACTGATTTATAAAGCGAATTTACCGTAAAATCACGTCTTAAAACATCCTCTTTCAAAGAGCAACCGATTTTTTCAACCTGCGGAAGATGACCTTTATGATCATAACGTTCGGTTCTGGTTGATGCAATATCAACTTCTTTCCCTTGAATCTTAACTCTAATTGTCCCAAAATCAGGATTTATTCGAATTATTTCCCCTAAAGAAGCGCAATCCTCAATAGCATTTCCTTCATAAACAATATCGACATCCAACGATTTTTGTCCGAGTAATTCATCTCGAACAACACCTCCTACATAGTACAAATTCGGATTATCCTTTAAATTAATGATGTCCATAATGCTGATTTTATCGTAAAATGGAGACTAAGACAAGAGGTATAGACATGTTACAAGAAGCATCAAAAGCATTAAATTCAGCGTTTAATAACAGTTTTATAAAGAAATTAAGCCAATATCTTCACGATTGCGTAAGAGAAGAAGTAAAAAGCTCAACTTTCAGAAACCTTAAAGGTGATAAAGATAACAAATGGATTTTCCTAAAAGGAGAAGAAGAACTTTTCACCCAAAACAAGGAATACATTTCTCTTGACGGCAAAGACAGCAAACTAACCGAATTAATGCTTCAAAGCGAATTAGGTTCAAAAGATAAATACCTAATTTACGGCTATTTATTTTTGGTTGGCAAAAGCAACAAATCAAAACGCCAGAATGAATTTTTAACACCGCTTCTATATATGCCTTGTAAATTGGAAAGAAACGGGGTGAATATAAATTGCCTGCCTCTTGATGAAGTTTTATCACTAAATACAGGCGCACTAGCTGCGTTGATGAAAAAATCCGATGATGAAGATGAAACTGATATTATGCTTGAAGGGCTTCTTGACGTTGTGCCTGAACTTCCGATTACGGAAGAAAAATTGAATATCTTTTTAACAACCCTTAAATCCCTTGTTCCTGAAGTTGAAATCTCATACAACAAATCGGATTACGAAACCGAAGATAACATTTCAAAAACTGATGAAAAAGATTTTTATAAAGAAAAAATTGACGGTGAAAACATTGAAGATGTAATTGAACACGAAGAACAGCAGCAAAAAGCTCGTGTTAAACTTGAAAAGATATCGGTTACATACCAAAGCGCAATAATTTTAACCAAACGTCCGTCAATGACCGCAGGCGTATTGCACGAATTAACAAGAATAGCGGAACAACCGAGCGGAATTTACAGAGAAACAGCTCTAAGCATAATTAACGAAGAATTTGCCCAAAGCAAGGAAAAATCAGTTCCGATAAAGGATATAAATTCCATAAAAGAATTTTATCCGATAACCCCTTTATCACTATCAGATACTCAGCAACAGGTAATTAAAAATATTGATAATACGAAATTTGTCGCCGTCCAAGGCCCTCCGGGAACAGGAAAATCCCAGACAATTGTAAACCTTGTCGCCCACCTTGTTGCAAACGGCAAAACCGTACTTGTGGCATCAAGAATGGACAAAGCAGTTGACGTTGTCGCTGAAAGATTAAATCAACTTGGCGCAAGCCATATGGCGCTTCGTGCAGGCAGATTAAATTACCAAAGATCACTTAGTAACGAATTAAACGCCCTTATTGCAGAACATTCTTCACTTGACGAGAATTTTGAAGACGCACTTTTTGCAGACACTGATGATATGAAAACACATCTTAATATCCTTCGTGACACGGAAAACAAGTGCGAACAAATTATAAAACTTGAAAAACTTTGGCACGACAAAGCACTTGACACTGAAGAAGAACGCTCGCTTCATCCGGCACCTGTGTTCATCAGACGGAACTTAAAGAAAAGCGAAGTTGAAACAATCAGAAATACTATTAAAACTCTTCGTGAAAACATTCAAAAAACAGGAATTTTCAGCAAATTTACCAATTTTACAACACTTTCACAGTTAAAGAAAATTCTTGAAATGAAAGATTTTGACGCAAACGCTCAAAACCTTTCAAAGCTGGCTGAAGAACTGCAGCTTGCAGCAAAAATTGCCGATATGAATAGTGTCGAAGAACAAATTCAAACCCTTGGCAACCTTCATATAATGTCAGAACAAATAAGACAAATGAAGAAAAAACAACCAAAACTTGCGGTGAACATCCTGAAAAACAAACGCCGTGAAGCCTTAAAAGCACTTTTGCGCGACGAAAACAAATGCAGAAGGTTGAAAATTCACGCAAAATCACTAATCTCAAACCGCAAACGCCAACAGACAAATATTTTAGAAGAAGAAGATTTCAAACCGCTATTAGAAGCTTTCCCTTGCTGGTGCGTAACAACTTACGCTGTATCAGATTCGCTTCCCTTAAAACCCGGAATGTTTGACGTTGCAATTATTGACGAAGCTTCACAATGCGATATTGCAAGCTGTTTTCCGATACTATTCAGAGCCAAACGCGCCGTAATCGTCGGAGACGACAAACAACTGCCGCACCTTTCTTTCTTAGAAAAAGCTAAAGAACAATCCTTCTTAAGCCAATACGGAATTCCCGACAAATACCAGCTCATCTGGAGGTTTAGAACAAATTCAATGTTCGACTTAGCAGACTACTATTCAATTAATTCCGTTATGCTTGATGAACATTTCAGAAGCCTTCCGCCTGTAATTAACTTCTCAAACCACGAATTTTACAACGATAGAATAAGAGTTATGAGAAAGGATAAATCAGACGATTTGGTCTTGGAACTTGAAGAAGTAAAAGACGGAAAAGTTGATCCCGATGCGACCAGAAACTTGCCCGAAATCGAGGCTGTAGTAAAACGAGTTCACGAAATTGTAATTGAAGATGAGCGTAAAAACCCAGAAAATCCGGTTTCAATCGGTATAATTTCACCCTTCAGAGCACAGGTTGAACAGTTGAAAGTTTCTTTATCAAAAGTTCTTTCCGATCACATGATTAAAAAACACCAAATCGAAATCGGTACAGCCCACACTTTCCAAGGTGATGAAAGAGATATTATGCTTATCAGCTGGGCGATTGCAAACAACAGTTTCCCGCAAAGCTTGATATTCTTGCAAAAACCGAACCTCTTTAACGTAGCCGTAACCCGTGCAAGAAATAAAGTTATAAATTTCATCTCAAAAGACCCGACAGAACTCCCGGAAGGTCATTTCAGAAATTACATTAACTTCCTAAAACATTATCAAAATGTACGTCAAGCAACACTTTCAGGAGATATTGAAGAAAATATTTACAAAAACGAGCTTGAACGTGAAATTGCCGCGCAAATTCGTGAACGAGGTCATAAAGTTTCGGCAGGAAGCGACATCGCAGGATTAAGCGCAGATTTGCTTGTTGACGACAAAATCATCATTGAAATCGACGGGCTTGAGGATAAAATTTCAACTCCGATGCCTGCAATGAAAAAACAAGCAATCCTTGAACGCTGCGGATTTAAGGTTAATCGCATAACCTACCGCGAATGGCAATATTCACCAAACGCCTGCCTTGACAGAGTTCTGAGAGAGCTTAATCCCGAAAAATAATCTGATAATTTAATATAGGGTAAGACCGAATCCCTCCAACTACACATCAAACACTATACTGTAACATGGGTGGAAAGGAGGTGATAAGATGAAAACGGACATAATAAAAAGAGTCCTAAATGCAGTAGGGCTCTTTTTACAAATAATTTCGTTATTCATTTAGGGTCTGTAACGGGTGCTTAGCAGAGCACCCACCCTATATTTATTATAACTTACTTTTTATAAATTTCAAGTGGTTAGGATAATCGAATTATCTTTTTTCAAACTTTATAGGCTTCTTTTAATGAAAACGATTCTCTCTTAAGTTTCCCTCCCAAACTATCAAGAGTATAGGTTCTACCTGTACGTTTTGTCATTTCTTCGCATAACTGCGTTAATGTCATGCAATTAAGTGATAATAGTGATTTTACAATAGCACGTATATTTGTTGCCACCTTTATTTTCTCTTAACAAATTCAATATCATAGCCAAGAATATCAGCTAAAATATAAGCCTCTTTTAACGTCAAGCTCTCCCGATTTATCTTGTTTGCCAAGCTTCCGCGAGTATAAGTTTTTTCCGATTTTTCATTCATTAACTCTGCCATTTTGGTTATTGTAACGGCATTCAGCTGAAGCAATGATTTAATATAATTTTTAATATTTACCATTTCAGTATTATATTAAATATTGACTAAATAAGAAATATATTATAATATTATCACATATATGTGTTATTACATACGTATATGTGATAATTATTACACATAAGGATCAAATTATGCCTAACTCTAAAATGTATGACTGCTATCTTGATTCAAACGAAATCATTGAACTTATGAAGATTTTAAACAGCTATCTTGTTAACTACGCAGATGAAATCCCCGAAATATACACAACCTCCGTACTTGCCAAAACTATTCAAACAAGATGCGAAATTCTAACAGATAATATTGACGAAATTTGCGCAACTTTGCACTAAAAAACCGCCTGAAATAATCCAAGCGGTTTTTCAAATTTATTTTTAATTGATTTCTACTTAACTTCTTTAATAACGATAGAAGCATTTTGTCCGCCAAACCCGAAAGAGTTTGAAAGTGCTGCGTGAACATCAGCTTTTCTTGCTTTGTGCGGAACATAATCAAGATTTCCAACTTTTTCGTCTTGATTATCAAGATTAATTGTTGGCGGAACGATGTGTTCATTGATCGCCTTAACACAAGCGATACATTCAACCGCACCTGTTGCACCAAGAAGGTGACCGTGCATTGATTTTGTTGAAGAAACCATCAAATTCGGATTCTTTTCTTTATCGCCAAACAATCCTTCAATCGCTTTGCTTTCAGCAATATCACCCAAGCCTGTGCTTGTTCCGTGTGCGTTAATGTATTGAATATCTTCAGGTTTCAAACCTGCATCTTCAAGCGCAAACTTCATTGAATGAGTAGCCCCCTGACCTTCCGGATCCGGCGCAACAACATCATAAGCGTCTGCGGTCTGACCATATCCGACAACTTCTGCATAAATTTTTGCACCGCGCTTTTTAGCATGTTCATATTCTTCCAAAACTAAAATTCCTGCGCCTTCACTCATTACAAAACCGTCACGGTCAACATCCCAAGGACGTGAAGCTTTTTCAGGTTCATCATTACGTCTTGAAAGAGTTCTTGCTGATGAGAATGCTCCCAAACCTACATCACATATAGTTGATTCGCAACCGCCAGCTAAAACGATGTCAGCATCACCATATTGAATTGATCTGAATGCATCACCTATTGAATGTGTTCCTGTTGCACAAGCGGAAACTACTACTTTATTTAAACCTTTAAATCCATATTTCATGGAAATTCTGCCTGAAGCCATATTTACAATCATCATCGGAATTGTAAATGGAGAGCATTTGTTTGGTCCTTTTTCCAAAATTCTTACGTGGTTATCTTCAAAAGTTCTAAAACCACCTGCGGCTGAACTTACGATTACACCAACTTTATACGGATCAACATCTTTTGCTTCATCCAATTTAGCATCTTTTACAGCTTCATCAGCCGCAATAAGCGCAAATTGTATAAATCTATCCATTTTTTTGGCTTCTTTTGGGTCAATATAATCCTCAGCGTTAAAGTTTTTAACTTCTCCAGAAATCTTTACTACATGCTTGGAAATATCAATCAATTCTGATGTTGAAATTCCGCTTTTACCTTCCACAAGGCTATTCCAAAACTTATCAACACCTATACCAAACGGTGTTATTGCTCCCAGCCCTGTAATTACAACTCTTCTTTTAGACATCTTTTTACCTTTATTACTTTTATCTAATCAGCAGACGGGGTTAATCAACAAATGCCCTGAACTGCAAAAACGAAAACGTCTTTAAACAAACTTTTAAATATACGAGGGAGAAAATTCTTATTCAATTTTCGCCCCCGTAAACTTATCAAATATCCTACTCTTACAGGATAACAGTATCTGCTGTTTTAAAACACTGCTCTCTATACCAAAAAGCTTAAGCTTTATGGTAAATCAACAATTATTTGTGAGAATCAATATAAGTTACAGCATCTTGAACTGTTTGAATTTTTTCAGCTTCTTCATCAGGAATTTCGCATCCGAATTCTTCTTCAAAAGCCATTACCAATTCAACTGTATCTAATGAATCTGCACCCAAATCAGCTGTGAAGCTTGCTTCAGGAGTAACTAATGATTCATCTACGCTCAATTGATCTACAACAACTTTTTTTACTTTTTCAAATGTACTCATCTTTTTTTCCTCATAAATTATTGTATAACTACATGTTTTTGAAATTCGCTCTCGCGTCTATAATATTATAGTCGGCACAAAATTTTTTTGCAAGAAATTTACATTCTTAGCACCAGATTGTTAAAAATCTTTACTTTTAAATTTATGGGAAAATCTTTATTTAAAAAATTCCCTCATCTTTTAAAGACAAGGGAATTTTACAATTTTTGTATTTGTTTAAAGCTTATATAATCAATCCGCCGTCAACTTCTAAAACCTGACCTGTTACATATTCTGCATCTACTGCCAAGAATTTAACAGCTTTTGCAATATCTTCAGGTTCGCCAAGACGTTTTAAAGGTATAAAATCTGTGAATTTTGAAGTATCAAGGTCTTTTGTCATATCTGTATTAATGAAGCCTGGAGCTATAGCATTAACTCTTATTCCTCGAGAACCAAGTTCTTTTGCTAGAGTTTTTGTCAAACCAATCAAACCTGCTTTAGCTGCTGAATAGTTTGCCTGTCCTGCATTTCCTGAAACGCCAACGACACTTGACATATTTACTATTGCACCGCTTCTTTGTTTCATCATTACCTTAACTACAGGCTGTGATACGTAAAATGCACTTGAAAGATTTGTGTTAATTACTGCATCCCAGTTTTCAGCACTCATTCGCATAAATAATCCGTCACGAGTAATCCCTGCATTGTTTACAAGAACATCAATTCTTCCAAATTTCGCAAGAACTTCTTCTACACCTTTTGCTGCGGCTTCTTGATTTGATACATCAAACTTAAATGCTTCAGCCTGAACGCCAAGTGCTTTCAATTCTTCAACTGTCTTATTTGCTGCTTCTACGTTTCCTGCATAATTTACTGCTATATCATATCCAGCTTTTGCAAGTTCTATCGCACAAGCTTTCCCGATTCCTCGTGAAGCTCCCGTTACTAACGCTAATTTTTCAGACATATTATCTCCTTATCTTTCATTATTATTTCTTTTAAATTCTTAGCAAGCACATAAATTCAAATCTTCTTTTAATGCCGCTACTGTTGCATCCAATGAAGCTTTGTCATATACATTATAAACTTTTGCTTCAGGTGCTATCTTCTTATTTAAACCTGCCAAAACTTTACCGGGACCAATTTCAATAAAGATTTCAACGCCTTCTGAAATCATCTTTTGTATTGTCTGAGTCCAGTATACTGATGAATGTATTTGTTCAGGCATTTTGCTTCTAAAATCTTCCGCTGATGTTGTCGGATTTGCATCAACATTTGTAATTACAGGAACTGATGCGTTATTCAACTCCAATTCAGATACAAATTTCTTAAATTCTGCACTTGCGCTATCCATAAATTTTGAATGAAATGCACCTGAAACAGCAAGAGGAACTACTCTTCTTGCACCTTTTTCTAGTAAAATTTCGCCTGCTTTTTGAACAGCTTTTTCATCCCCTGTGATTACAACTTGAACAGGAGAATTGTAATTTGCAACATCTACATAGCCAATTGATGAAGCTTCTTTTAAAGCCGCTTCTACAGATCCTTCCGGCGCATTTAATACAGCTGCCATTGCTCCGCCTTTAGCTTCACTCATCAAATCCGCTCTTTTTTGAATTGCTTTTAAAGCTGTTTCAAGATTCATTACTCCTGAAGCATACATTGCACAATATTCACCTAAAGAATGACCTGCTGTATAATCCGCATTTAGTCCACATTCTGACTTTAATGCTTCTAGTGCGGCTATCGACATTGTTACTATACAAGGTTGGGTGTTTACCGTTTGTTTTAAATTGTCTTCCGGCCCCTCAAAACATAAGCCTGAAACACTTTTTCCTAAAACGCTGTCAGCTGTATCAAAAACTTTTTTTGCTGACTCAAAATTTTCATACAAATCTTTTCCCATACCAACTGCTTGTGAGCCTTGACCTGGAAATAGAAACGCAACTTTTTTTGTCATATACACATCCCTCTTTCTAATGTTCCTGTCGCAATTATACTATAAAAAAGGCAATTGTAAATATAAAATAAAAGGAGCTTTTTACACTCCTTTTATCTTATTTTATATTCTTTGCGGCTTGAGTACTAAGAAATTTTTCGCTAGCAAATTCCTTCTCTTAAGCGTACAATCGCGCCACCCCAAGTCATACCTGCGCCAAATCCGCATAACACAGCTGTTGTACCAAGCTTAACATTGCCTTTTTCAACACTTTCGGCTAATGCTATCGGAATTGATGCAGCTGAAGTGTTTCCGTAATACTTAATGTTGGTTACAACTTTTTCATCCGGATATCCGAGTCTTTCTTGAACAGCCTGTATAATTCTTATATTTGCCTGATGTGGAATTAAATAGTCGATATCTTCAGCTTTCATACCCGCATTTGCAATTAATTCTTCTACATAATGAGGAAGAATTTTGGCAACAAATGTATAAACGCCGCGGCCATTCATTTTTATTCCCTTCGGTTTTGGCTCATACTGCTCAACAAGCGGACAATTTTGACCGTCAAACGCAAGTTCTATTAAATTTCCGTAATTTCCATCCGCTTTTATGTCAATTGCGATAATATCGTCAATACCGTCTTCGGCTTGAGTTACAACAACAGCTCCCGCACCATCTCCAAACAAAATTGAAGTACCTCTGTCTGTCCAATCCACAAGACGTGAATTGTTATCTGTTGCTACTATCAATATGTTTTTATACATGCCTGAAGCTATATAAGCCTTTGCTATACTCAAACCATAAATAAGTCCTGAGCATGCTGCTGTTATATCAAATGCTGGAATAGATTTTGATATCCCAAGTCTTGCCTGAATGTGACAAGCTATAGCCGGATACAAATCCGGTGGTGCTGAAGATGCAGCTAGTATTAAATCAATATCATCGGCTGCAATTCCTGACTTCTCTATTGCTTTCTTTGCTGCATCAAACCCAAGATCTATTGCATTCTCTTCACCTGATACTACGCGTCTTTCCTTTATACCTGTTCTCGTATAAATCCACTCATCTGATGTATCGTATAATTTTGTTAAATCATCGTTTGTTATTACTGTCTCGGGTAAACTGTATCCTACACCCGCAATCCTTAGCGGTATCAATTTGTCAGTCATTAACTATTCCTCATAAAATTTTGCGATTTTTTCGTTTACACCTGTTTCTACAGCGTGTTTTGCAACTCTTACTGCATTCTTTATTGCGTATGCTTTACTTCTGCCGTGTGAAATTACTGTTATACCTTTAACACCTAACAAAAGTGCTCCACCAAATTCTTCGTAATTGATTTTGGTATATATTCTTTTCATAAACGGCTTTGCTAAAAGTCCGATTATTTTACCTAGCAAATCTGCTTTAAATTCTTGTTTCAGCATTCTGAACAACATTTGTGATGTACCTTCTGTTACTTTTAATGCAACGTTTCCTACAAATCCGTCGCATACTACAACATCACACACGCTCAAGAAAATTTCTTTGCCTTCTATGTTGCCGACAAAATTCAATTTTTCCTGCTGTTCTTCAAGAAGTTTGTATGTAGCCTGTGCAAGTTCATTTCCTTTTCCGGCTTCTTCACCGATATTTAATACACCTATTCTCGGATGCTCAATTCCAAGAACGTTTTTAGAGAATGTCGCACCCATAATCGCGAATTGATACAACATTTCAGGTGTACAATTGCTGTTTGCACCACCGTCAATTACTACTATAGGTTTTTTAACCGTCGGTAAAGTTACCGCAATTGCCGGTCTGTCTATACCAGGAATTCGTCCTAAACCAAATAAACTTGATGCCATCGCAGCACCTGTTGAACCCGCTGCAACCAATGCGTCAGAACTTCCTTGCGCAACTGCATCTACTGCTAAAACAATAGAAGATTTTTTCTTCTTTCTTATCGCTTGTCCGGGAGCTTCTCCCATTTCTATGACTTCAGAGGCGTGAGTTATTTTTATATCAAGCTTTGATGTATCTATTTTTATACGATACTGCTTGCCTGCTTTTCCGCAATCTGAATAAAAACCTTCATGCGAAATTTTGTCTAATTCCTGTTCTATTCGATCTTGCTTCCCAACAAGTTCCAAAGCTACTCCATATTCCTGAGCCGCCCATACAGCACCTGCTACTATCTCATGAGGAGCATGATCTCCACCCATTGCATCAATTGCTATTCTTGTCATATTTCCCTCTCAAAGTCTTATAAATTTAACGGTTTTATGACCGGATGGCTGAATTCCTCAGCCATCCGTTATCTTTTTTTACTTTTCTTCTGTTTCTGTAGTTTCTTCTGCTTTTGCTTCTGCAGGAGCTTCTTTTGCTTCTTCTACTACTGCAGTTGCTGCTTTTTCTTCTACAACTTTTTCTGTTTTTGCTTTTTTAGTTGTCTTTGCTGCAGGCTTCTTTTCTGCTGCTTTTGCTTCTTCTACTTTGTCTTTCAATCTTACTGCTTTGCCTTTGTAAGTTCCGCATGCTGTACATACTGTGTGTGTTAATACTGTTGCACCGCAATTAGGGCATGTTGTAACTTCCGGTCTTGTTGCCTTCCAGTTGCTTCTTCTTTTTCCTTGTGCGGAATGTCCTGTTCTTTTCTTAGGTACTGCCATTTTTCTGTTTCCTTTTTATTTTTTTACTACTACTTATATTTCTTTGACTTTTACTTTTAATTAAATCTGGTATATTCAATTAAAAGCCGGTAAGGGCTTAACCCTTGTCAATCTGAATGTTTTTGAATACATCCAGCCTTGGATCTGATAAATTTTCTTCTTTTAAAAACTTATCTCCATTACAATTTATACCACAAACTTTTTTATTTGGTAAATTTAATATTACAGATTGATACAATAAGTCATAAATGTCAATTTTATCTTCTCCGTTCAAATCTGTTATAAACTGACCTTCTTTTAACTCTGTTTCCTGCCCGTATTCATCCATTAGTGCGTATTTGGCAAACATTTCATCTATATCAAAAGCTAAATCATACTCGAATTCTTTAAGACATAAATCGCATTCCAAAATTACAGTCCCGTTCACTTTTCCTTCGACTTCTATAAAATCGCCAAGCGACTTTAATATCAAATCCGCTTTTATTGGACCTTTTGAATTTATTCCCTCTATTTCGTTTTCGAATTTACAATTCAAAGTTTTATCTTTTGAATTTTCGATATCTTCTATTGATACTGTTAAATGCATTGTTAACCTTTTGGAATTACATATATTGTTCTTCTTGCAACGCTAAAGATGCTATTTGATTTGATATAAAACAAACTTTTTTTAATGGACCGCTTGTTTCTTTTTCAATAAATGAAGGTGTCGGATTTTTCATTGCTTGTTTTAATTCTTCATATAACACTTCCGGACTGTCTACATATAGAACTAACGGTGCTGTTGATCCTTTTAAAAATACCAGAAGCGATGTTCTTTTCTTAATATTTTGTGCATTAAACTGTTGAGCCATATTTACTCCTTTTTATTCTCAACTTCCCAAAATCACAGGAAGCCTTTTAGTGTCTAAATTATAGAATAAAAAAAGAATTTGTGCAACACAAAGCCAAATCAAACCTTATATTGCACAAATTTTTTAAACATTTTTATTTTATGCTTTTATGATTTACAAAAGCTCCTTCAAATAATTCGGAAGCGCAAACCTTGCCATGTGATAATCCTTATTATAAATTTTGCAGGTTTTGGTAATTTCCGCGCATCTTTCTTCATCAAGGTATGAAAGCGGTTTTACACTCTCTGAACAAAAAGCCCAAGCCCAATATCCGCCAGGGTATGTCGGAATGTTTGAGGTGTAAGTTGAGCATATCGGAAATACTTTTTTAAGCAAATCGTACATCTTTTTGATTTCCTGCTTGTTTACAAACGGGCTTTCCGATTGCGCTGCAACAATTCCGCCTTCTTTCAATGAATTTTTCACGTTTGTATAAAATTCTTCTGTGAATAAACCTTCTCCAGGACCCATCGGATCTGTTGAATCTATTAAAACTATGTCGTATTCGTTCTTTTTATCTTTTATAAATTCGATTGCATCTTCAACTTTTATCTCAACTCTCGGGTCTGTTAAACCGCAGGAAATTGTCGGAAGAAATTCTTTGCAAGCATCAATTACCATTCCGTCAATCTCACATAAAACAACTTTTTTAACTGTTTTGTGCTTTAAAACTTCTCTGACTGTTCCGCCGTCACCGCCGCCGATTACAAGAACTGATTCCGGATTTTTGTGGTGCATCATCGGAATGTGAGAAATCATTTCGTGGTAATGATATTCATCACCCTCAGTTGTCATCATTAAATCATCCAGTGTAAGAACTCTACCTAGTGCTGAGTCTGTTTCAAATACCTCAACCTTTTGAAAATCCGATTGCTTTGAAAATAAAACCTTGCCGGCCTTAATCGCAATCCCAAACCCTGAAGGGGTAATTTCATGATAATATCCGTTTTCTATTCCGTTTTTCATATTTGCTCTCCTTAATTCTATTTAATTCCGCCTAAAATGTGCAAGTGAAGATGAAATACCTCTTGACCGGCTTCTTTTCCCGTATTAATAAGAGTTTTGTAGGATTTAAGCCCGATTTTTTTGGTTGTTTCTTTAACAGCGGATAAAAGTTCAGCCATTAAATTTTTGTCTTCCAATTCGTTCAAAGATGCCACATGAACCCTTGGCACTACGAGAAGATGAACAGGTGCTTTCGGATTAATATCCTTGAACACTACAACGTAATCATTTTCATATACAAATTCAGTATTAAAATCCCCGTTAATTATTTTACAAAAAATACAATCGTTTTCCATTTCCATCTCCTTTATCAGCTTAATTTACAATATAAATTTTAAAATATCAATCCTATAAATCAATGCTGCTTCAAATATAGTAAAAAGCGGTTGTTAAACCGCTGATAGTTATATATTAACATCAAGTAAATGTATATTTTAAATGAAGATATTAAGTTAAAATATTTCAAAATTTACGGATTTTTTGGGATACAACCCAGGCGAACGGCACCAAAATGTCTTTCAACCTTTTCTTAATAAAAATTAATGATGTATCACCTTTAAACAGAAAGTTAAGAAACCATCGACTTCCGCATTCTTAAAGGAAAAAGTCCTTACGAAAGTATTAGAATACTAACACAAGTTTTAAAAAATTACAATACTATTTTCTAAAACATGTTGACAAAGCTTAATAATTAATGTATACTACTTGTGTAGTAGAAGATATTTTGTGATTTTGGTTTTGGTAGTTAAGAAAGGATTTTCATTATCATTTAGATTTGGATAATTATAATCAATCCGGCATATATTATTTTGCTTTGCCCTCTGAATGGGGTATTGTTTTTGAAAAGATATAAAGTAAAATAATTTTAAGGAATGTTAATTTAATATCCGTATCAGGCAATAATTAAAAATCACAGGTTTTAGAAAAAACAACAGATTGTAGTAGGTCATGGAAAAAAGTAAGCAGGCAAATACAAACAATACGGAAACCGTAAAATCGGCTGCTTCGAATCCTCTAAAAAGCAGGGTTTCGAATCCTATAGCAGACAGCGGTATTATTGCACGTATTAATAACATCAATGCTCAAAAGACAAATAACAGGCTTTACAGCGGTTATGCAAGCAATACTATTTCTAAAAAATCTTCTGATATTGCCGGCATTATAAATGAACTTAATTTGGCATTGAAAGACAAACATACAGTGAACGATTTGTTCTCTGTTTTGCACAATCTTTTTACCGATAAATTAAACTGTGTTTTCACGGCACACGGACTTTTTCACGAAAAATCCAACTGCATAAATTTGAAACTTCAAAATAAATTCGGAAGCACATATTCATCAAAAATTTTCATGTCTGACGAAACAAATCCGGTTGTTGAAAGTTTTAAAAATGGTTCTGTTATTACAAAAGAAAACAACAAATTTTTAAACATACCATACTTACAGGATTCACCGTCGTATATAGTTCCTCTAATATCAATTGATCACTGCATAGGTGTGCTTATTGCCGGAATGGAAGTAACAGAAGCAGAATCTTCAATATTTTCATTTATAGCGAATTACGCTGCAATGTTTATTGATAACATCAATTTAAAAGAAAAAGCAAGCAAATACGACAATACTGATAATTTAACCTCTCTTTACAATCACAGAGGATTTCAGGAAGTTTTGTCAAAAGAGCTTCAGCGGGCAAAAGACAATAAAACAAATTTGTCAGTCATAATGATGGATGTGAACAATATTTCAAAAATTAATAGAGAACTTGGTCATGCTAAAGGTGACGAAGTTATAAGGCTTCTTGCGGACAAAATTAAACAAAATATAAGAAGTAACGATAAAGCAGGACGTTATGGCGGAGATGAAATTGCGATAATTTTGCCTGACACAAACACAGCAGACGCCAAATACTTGGCTGAATACATAACCTATACGCTTTCGTGTTGTTTTGTAGACGATGTGGGGCCTGTCAAGGTTTCAGTCGGAATATCAACATACCCTGACTGCACCGAAAATCAGGAAAAACTTCTTGTACTTGCAGAACAGGCTATGTACATTTCGCAAGCTAAAGGTTACAAAGAAGGTATGTCTGCAATTATAAGCAGCAGCGACTACAATTTCTGGAGCAACGACAGTTTGAATTCATTTGCAGAAGTTCTTGCCAAAAGACATTCTCAAGTCGGAATAAATTTTGAAGAAGAACTTGTCCACAAATTCAACAACGAACAAATAAGTTCTCAAAACCACTTGATGGAAATGGTAACGTCACTTGCGGGTGCAATAGATGCAAAAGACCCTTATACTAAAGGTCATTCAACATCAGTTTCAAGATACTCGGAAGCTCTTGCCCGTGCGCTTAACCTTCCGGAAGAAGAAGTTGAGCGTATAAAACTTGGCGCATTATTGCACGATGTAGGCAAAATCGGCATACCTGAAAACGTACTTAAAAAACCTTCACACCTGTCAGATGACGAGTGGGAAATTATGAAACAACACCCTGTAATAGGTGCTGAAAAAGTGCTTGCTCCAAATGAAGCATTAAGAGATTTAATTCCGATGGTTAAATACCACCACGAACATTATGATGGAACCGGATATCCCGAAAAACTTAAGGGTGAAGAAATTCCGCTGTCTGCAAGAATTGTATCCGTAGCAGATGCTTTTCACGCACTAATTTCAGACAGACCTTACAGAAAAGGTTTAGGTGTTGAAAAGGCTTGCGAAATCCTTAAAATGGGTGCAGGCACTCAATGGGACAGTGATTTGGTAAGACAATTTATAACTATTGCACCATCGCTTTCGACAAGTATTTAGGTATTGTTCAGCGCCTTTTTAGTGCTTTTTTGTTAAAAATAGTTTTTTATAAAGACAGAAGAATTAAACTAATTAACCCAGGAATTTTGGCGGCTTTTTACGAAAATGTAACCGAGTTGCCAATATAAAAATTTATGTTTAGAATATTATAATCATAGGATAGTGGGAGGAATAAATGCCGAAGTTAGCCGGAGAACGAAATTATCGTGGATATTACGAGAGGAACCGTCTTGATGCAAGGCAAATGCCGCAAAGAGAATACCACCCGTATAAAGTTGTAAGACCAGCCGAACCACGCTATATAAACCCCAAACAACGTCAATCCAAAAAACAACGATATAATATTATCCATAGTATTATATCAGTTACAATTTTAAGCCTTATTATGGCTTTTGTTTACCCAACTTGTTACAATAGAATTATTAAATCTTTTTTCCATAAATCTCCATATCCTGCAATAAAAGCTGATTCCTATCAAATTCTAAACCCTACAATCAGCTATTTGAACAACAATTTATTTTTAGGAAGATATTTTCTATCAGGCGCAGAAACTAAACATCCGCAAATGCTTGAGTTGAACTTAAACGAAAGAATGACTGGACTTGAAAACCAGCTTGAAAACCTCGGTTCACTTTATCCGACAGTAGAACCGTCTGTATTTGTGTGGGATTACGAAACAGGGAATTACGCAGGGATAAATTCCGACAAGCTTTATTCCGCTGCAAGTATAATCAAAATTCCTGTTTTAATCCAGCTTTTCCGCTCAATTGAAGCCGGACAGCTTACAATTTATGACACAATGATTTTGAAAGATTACTACAGAGCGGAAGGTTCTGGAAGTTTGCAGTTTAAGGCGGAAAATTCCGTTTGGACAATTGACGATCTTGCGCGCCTAATGATAACCGAATCTGACAATTCCGCAACAAATATGATAATGGCAAAATTAGGTTCGATGTACGATGTAAATTCAGGAATTAGGCAGTGGGGATTAAGTCAAACCCAAGTAAAGACTTGGCTTCCTGATATGGGAGGAACAAACTTTACAACAACAGAAGACCTTGCCAGAATGCTTTACAATTTGGATAACCCGAATTTTTTGAGCGTAAGTTCAAGAGAAAAGATGTTTGACTATATGGGACACGTTCATAATGACAGACTACTTCCGGCAGGCTTAGGTGCAGGTGCAAGCATTGTCCACAAAACAGGCGATATCGGCAAAATGCTTGGAGATGCCGGAATTGTTTATGCTCCGAACGGCAAGAAATACATCGTAGCAATTATGGCAAACCGTCCTTATAATTCGGTTCTCGGTAAAGATTACATCGTAAAGGCATCCGAGATAATTTATAATTATATGGTGAAATAGTTTATGTTAAAGGATTTGCTGGAATCAGGAAAATGTTTTAAACTTGTCTGCGGAGCCGGAAATCAGGACTCAGTAGAAGTTGAAAAACTGACAGCACTTTATGCAAAAGCAGGGTGCCGTTTTTTTGATCTTAATGCTTCAAAAGAAGTAATAAATGCCGCCAAAAGAGGGCTTGAATATGCGGGAGTAAATGATGCCTACCTATGCGTAAGTGTTGGCATTAAAGGTGATCCGCACGTTAATAAAGCTGTAATCGATTATGAAAAATGCATTTCCTGCGGGCAATGCGACGAAATCTGCCCTCAAAAAGCAATTGTATACCACAAAGTTAAGAAAAACCGCTGTATTGGCTGTGGAAGATGCTTAAAAGTATGTCCGAAAGGTGCAATAAGCTATATATCAGAGGCAAAAGAACTTTCAGAAATTCTTCCGCCGTTGATTAAGATGGGAATTGATTGTGTTGAATTTCACGCAGATGGGAAAGATCATAACGAAATTATCCAAAACTGGGAATACATAAAAAGCAATTTCAAAGGAATTGTGAGTATTTGCACAAGCCGCGGGCATTTAAGTGACACTGAACTTGTGGAATTCTTGAAAAAAATTACCTCAGACATTGAACCTTACCGCACAATCGTACAAGCCGACGGGTTTCCGATGAGCGGCGGACAGGACGATTTTAAAACTACATTGCAAGCCGTTGCAACAGCCGAAATTGTTCAAAATGCCAATTTGCCGGTTTATATTATGCTTTCAGGAGGGACAAACTCAAAAACCGCCGAACTTGCTAAAATGTGTGGAATTAACTTCAACGGAATTGCAATCGGTTCTTACGCAAGAAAAATTGTTTCAAAATACGTTTCTCGTGAGGATTTTCTGACAAACGAAAAAGTATTTAACGAAGCTCTTGAACTTGCACGAAAACTTGTCTTGTCCGTATTAGAACCCTAAAAATTCAAAAAAAAAGAGCGAATTTATATTCCACTCTTTAAACAATCTTGTGTCACTTTTTGACACTTCACACAAATCCTAAATCAACAGCTATTGTTCCTCAATAGCGTTCTCTGCTTTATTAATCTTTTTCACCAAATCTCCGAATTGTTCTTTTATATATAAAAGAAACAATGCAATCTCATCTTTAAAGCTGTATACGCCCGGCCAAATTGTATATCTGTACATAAAAACTACTCCTTTTACTATCTAACCTTCACATGGCATTTATCGGTTTTTGGAGTAAAAACTTTAAGAAAACAAATTAAATATTACAAAAATTTTACATTACAAAATAAAACATTTTATTAAAAATCAAATTCTACTGTACTATCATAAAGAAAACAGAAGGGATAAAGCATGCCTGCAACAAGAGAAAAAAATAACCAAAATAACAACGATTTACATATGATTCCACAAAATACAGAAGCTGAAGAAGCCGTTCTTGGAGCAATATTAGTAAATCCTGTAGTTATAACAAAAGTAGTAGAAGGGTTAAAACCTGAAAGTTTTTACAAACCCGCACATAGATACGTTTATGAAGCAATGCTTCAACTTTTCAATTCTAATGAAAGAATTGATATCGTATCAGTATCAAACGTTCTTGATTACAGTTCAAAACTCGAAACAGTCGGGGGACGTGCGTTTATTAACGATTTGGCGCTTAATGCGATAAGTACGGCGAATATTGAATATTACGCAAAAATTATTCAGGAAAAAGCCATAAAAAGAGCCTTGATTAATGCCGGCAGCGAAATAGTATCTTTTGGATACGATATGAATCCTATTGACAGATCTCTAGATCAGGCAGAAAAACTTATTTTTGATATAGCCTCTAAAAAGGCAACAACAGACCTTGTACACGTCAAAGACCTTGTCTTAAACACTTATGAAAAGATAGAATACCGCTATGAACACAAAGATGAATTAATCGGGGTTCCGACGAATTTTTACGAACTTGATACAATGACAAGCGGGCTTCAAAAATCGGATTTAATCATTCTTGCGGCACGTCCTTCAATGGGGAAAACCGCTTTTGCCTTGAATATTGCGCAAAACGTTGCAATAAAAGCCAAAACACCTGTTGCAATATTTTCTCTTGAAATGTCAAAGGAACAGCTTGTTCAACGTATGTTGTGCTCAGAAGCGGAAGTCGACACCCAAAGGCTTAAAACAGGGCACATGCAAAGCAAAGACTGGGAAAAGCTTGCCGATGCAATGAACTCGTTTGCTCAAGCTCCGATTTATATTGATGATACTTCGGGTTGTACTTTAACGGATGTTCGCGCAAAGTGCAGACGTTTAAAAATGGAAGAAAAAAACCTCGGGCTTGTCGTAATAGACTATCTTCAGCTTATGGAAAGCTCAGGCAAAGAAGACCGTATGCAGCAGATTTCAGCGATTTCAAGAGGCTTAAAAACACTTGCAAGAGAGCTTGATGTACCGGTAATTGCGCTTTCACAGCTATCCCGTGCGGTAGAATCAAGAACAGACAAGCGTCCAATGCTTTCAGACCTTCGTGAATCCGGCGCAATCGAACAGGATGCCGATATTGTTATGTTTATTTATCGTGACGAATATTACAGAAAAGCCGACGGCGAGGAAGACGAATCAATTAAAGCCGCAAACAAAGGCGAATCGGAAATTATTATCGCAAAACACAGAAACGGCCCTGTCGGAACCGTTAAATTGCTATTTCAAGGTAATATTACTAAATTTAAAAACCCGATTAAAACTGATGTTTTCTAAAAATACAAATGCAGGAAAATAAATGTTTAACAGTGATTTAAAAAAACTTGCAAAACTTTTAAAAGAAAAACAATTAACGATTTCAACTGCTGAAAGCTGTACCGGAGGACTTGTTGCCTCCATGCTAACCGATATATCAGGAAGCTCCGAATATTTAAACGAAAGCCACGTAACTTACGCAAACTCAGCTAAACACAAATATCTTGGAGTAAGTAACGAAATTCTGGAAAACTGTGGTGCCGTAAGCCCTGAATGCGCTCAATCGATGGCTGAAGGACTTCAAAAACTTTCAAACTGTGATATTGCACTTTGTACAACCGGAATTGCAGGCCCAACAGGCGGAACAAAAGACAAACCCGTCGGATTAATTTATATCTCAACCAGATTTCAAGACAAAACAACAGTCAAAAAATACACTTTTAATCCACGTATACCAAGAAAAATCATGAAAATAACTTTTGCAAAAGCTGCAATAAGAATGGCTCTTGAGACTCTCCAATCCGCTTAGAACTTATCCTGCAATAATTTCAGCCAATACATCAGGGAATTTGTTTATTAAAGTATCTGCAAAATCTCTTGCATCAATCTGCGTAATAACCATAGAAAGCAAGTCATTTGGAAGTTCTTCTAACATTTTAATTTTTTCTTCCGGTTCAATAACATGCATAGCTTTGACAAGTTCAGGTTTTTGCTTTTGGGCATGAATCATATTCGTATAAGCTTCAGGACTAAAAAGCTGGTAAAGTTCAGGATGCTGATTTGCCAAATTAAGAGTCAATTGTTGCTTTTGAGTAGATTGCATTGAATACAAAGCATCCTTAAATTCAAGAGGATTAAATTTGTCAATCTGTTTAACCATATCAAAATTACTTTTATCTTGGCATTCCTGACCAGTAACCCCTTCAATCATTTGTGCAAGATATTCGGGCGGAATTGATTGAAGATGTTTTAAAATATTACCTTTATCTACATCAGTGCTGGTTAAAAAGTTATCGAGCTCGCTATTTGGCATAAGTCTTATAACTTCTTCTTCAGAGAACATCTCCATAACGGTATTTACAAGCTGTTCCGGCGGAAGCTCCTTTAACATTGCAAGAAGTTTATCTTCAGTAAAAAAATAAAATCCTTGCTGCAAATCTTCTTCTTCCATAAGCGGAAGAAATTTCTGAAGTTTATCAGAAGTCATAGTGCTTAAGATTAGAAACTTGTTATTAGGATCTGCAAGGTTAAAAATTTCAACAAGTTTATCTGGATTGCTGAACAACTCAGTTGCATATTCAACAGCAGCCTGATTGCCTTGAGCAGCTTCCGCTTCTACGATATCTTCGACAGACATCATAGAATACATTTCAACCATTTTGGTATAAGAAACGTTTAATTTGCTTAAAAGTGTTGTTAAATCTGTATCTAATACAATCATCAGAAAATCCTTGCAGAGTAAATATCCAAATACGTTAACGGCATATTTGTAAAAAAATTTAAATAATATCGGTGTTTGTAACGAATTATTAACCTATTTAATACTGATAGGTATAATGGACGTTTTGCAAAATTAATACTATAAAATTTATAATATTTACAAAAACAAATCCTAATATTTACCAACAAGAATAAAACCTAAGTAAAAGAAAATACTTGATTTTAAAAAATGTTTATAGTAGATTAGATTTTGCGAGCGGGCAAAGATTGTTTGCCAAGAGCTAAAGACACTTTCCGAAGATAAAATCTAAAATAGAGGGTGTTTGAGTTGAAAACAACATAATAATTTATGGGCTGCTAGCTCAGGTGGTTAGAGCGCACCCCTGATAAGGGTGAGGTCGGTGGTTCGAGTCCACTGCGGCCCAGATTAAAGAAGACTCCTAGTTTAAGGGGTCTTTTTTATTGCAAATAGGTAATAGATTTCTAATAGTTTCTGGGACATTGAGACGGGGGAAATTTTAATAAAAAATCAAACAGGCAGCACGATTGAGGCTGTTTTTTAGTATTGAGATGTACTGTTTTTTTTTGCACTCAAGTACTCATTTCTTGCACTCTTTTGCACTCCATATGCAAATTTTTAAAACCACATTAGGCTCAAATCGGCTTGGTATTTGAAGTTAAACCCAGTGCAAAAAAGTGCAATTTTATTTTTGCTTGTAAATTGAGATACTCAAAATTATCAATAAGATTTATTTTAATAATAAATATACTTCTGTTTCAAAATAATTGGCTAGCATTTCAATTTTATCTAAAGTAA
>CASFPS010000030.1 GCA_949296355.1 uncultured bacterium
ATTAATTAAAACTTTCCCCTCCTCGGGGAGCGGAAGCGAAACGCGGGGAGGGCAGAATTTCTTAATGAACGGCAGTGAATTTAGAAATTCGGGTGGTACAGATTAATTAAAACTTTCCCCTCCTCGGGGAGCGGAAGCGGAAGGCGGGGAGGGTAGAATTTCTTAATGAACGATAGTGAATTTAGAAATTCGGGTGGTACAGATTAATTAAAACTTTCCCCTCCTCGGGGAGCGGAAGCGGAACGCGGGGAGGGCAGAATTTCTTAATGAACGGCAGTGAATTTAGAAATTCGGGTGGTACTAATTAATTAAAACTTTCCCCTCCTCGGGGAGCGACAGCGGAAGGCGGGGAGGGTAGAATTTCTTAATGAACGGCAGTGAATTTAGAAATTCGGGTGGGGTAACAAAAAGGAGAACACTATGTCAGAAATATACGGAAACATTCATTCAATCGAAAGCTGCGGTACTGTAGACGGACCGGGAATAAGATTTGTAGTCTTTACGCAGGGATGTCCTTTGAGATGCCAGTACTGCCACAATCCTGATACGTGGGAGTTTAAGGACAACCAGAAAATGAGCGTGGATGAGATTCTTAATCAATACGAAAGCGTAAGAGAGTTTTGCGCGGGCGGCATAACTGTAACAGGCGGCGAGCCGATGTGCCAGATGGAGTTTGTAACAGACCTGTTTAAGAAAGCTTCGGCGAAAGGCATCAATACGGCGCTTGATACATCAGGAGTACTTTTTAACAGAAATAATACTGCAAAGGTTGATGAACTCTTGAAATACACAAGTGTAGTTCTTTTAGATATCAAGCATATTGATGATGAAGAGCATAAAAAACTTACGGGGCATTCTAACAAAAATATTCTGGAATTTGCAAAATACTTATCTGAGATTAAGAAACCGATGTGGGTAAGACATGTTGTTGTTCCAGGAATTACTTTTAAGGAAGAGTATTTGACAAAACTCGGGGAATTTTTAGCCGGACTTCATAATATTGCAGCGCTTGATGTGCTTCCATATCACGATATGGCGATTCCTAAATATGAAAACTTAAAGATTGAATACCCGCTGAAAGGAGTTCCGCCTCTAACGCACGATCAGGCAATAGAAGCGCGCAACATCATAATGCAGGCTTATAAGAAAGCTAAAGGACAGGTTTAAAACAGGGGCAGATTTTAACCAAACATTTTTATTAGTACAAATAAAACTTTACAAAACTTAAAATATTGTGTATAATTACTGTAATATTTTAAGAACGAAGAAGAGCTGATAGAAATGGAACATAAAAACAAGCCCGGCGGGGAAAATTCCCCGCCGGGCTTGTTTTTTTTTTGTTTTATAACTTCCAGCTGTTTAAATATTCTTCCTGCTCAGGTGTCAGAGTATCAATTTCAATTCCCATTGATTCAAGTTTCAATTTTGCAATATCAACATCAACTGATTCCGGAAGAGTATAAAGTTTGTTTTCTAATTTACCTTTATTCTTAACCAGAAATTCAATACCCAGAGCCTGATTAGCAAAACTCATATCCATTACAGAAGCCGGATGACCTTCTGCTGCCACAAGGTTAACCAGTCTGCCTTCCGCAAGAACGTATACAGATTTTCCGTTTGTGAGTTTGTATTCATCAAGGAAAGGTCTGATGCGTTTAATTTCAACTGTATGAGATTTCAAATCCGGAACATTAACTTCATGGTCAAAATGACCGGCGTTGCATAAGAAAGCACCGTCTTTCATTGCAAAAATATGCGGAACATCTACAACGTGCTTATCACCCGTAACGGTTAAGAAAATGTCGCCTTCTTTAGCAGCTTCTGCTATCGGCATAACTCTATAACCTTCCATAGCTGCTTCAAGGGCTTTAAGCGGGTCAACTTCGCATACAATAACATTAGCGCCTAATGCTTTTGCTCTCAATGCGCAGCCTCTTCCGCACCAGCCGTAACCGGAGATTACAACGGTTTTGCCTGCAATAAGAATATTTGCAGCTCTCATAATGCCGTCCATCGCACTCTGACCTGTACCGTAACGGTTATCATAGAGGTGTTTTGTCAAACTGGTGTTAACTCCAAGAGCCGGAAATCTCAGTTCTCCCTGTTTTTCCAATGCCTGAAGTCTGATAATACCTGTAGTTGTTTCTTCTGTTGAACCTATAATATGGCTTGCAAGCTCAGGTCTTTCAGCATGAAGAGTTGCAACAAGGTCGCAGCCGTCATCAATAATAATGTCAGGATTATGGTCAAGTGCTGAGCGGACATGGTCTCTATATACTTCAACAGACTCTCCTGCATACCCCAAAACCGGAATATCCCAGTATTTTACAAGCGCTGCCGCAACATCATCCTGGGTTGAAAGCGGGTTTGAAGCAATTAATACTGCATCTGCTCCGCCGTCTTTCATTACTGTACAAAGTGCAGCAGTTTCTTTTGTTACGTGAACGCAGGCTGATAATTTCAATCCTGCAAAAGGTTTTTCCTTCAAAAATCTTTCTCTGATTTTTCTCAAAACGGGCATATCTTTCATAGCCCATTCAATATTATTTTTTCCCTGCTCTGCAAGGTTAATATCCTTAATATCATACTTAAGCTGAGTCGCGTTCATAAAAATCCTTTCTATTCTTTTAAATTTGCAACACTAACTGTATATATTTTATCATCAACATGCACAACTGCCCATCTAAGCGGATTAATGTTGCGTTTTGTTAACTCGCTTTCTATGTATTCAACCGTAGGATTGCCATTATTCGGGATTTCTATAAGTTCTGAAATTACTTGCATAATATTCTTTCTTTTAATTGTAGAATTGCTGCTTCATTATAAACTTCAATCATAATTATAACGAAAGTTAGAAATATTATTCAAGTCATACTGTAAAACTAAGTAGTGTGGAGCAAGCTCCACACTACTTCTTGTCGGTTACTTCTAAGTTAGTCGGTAGGGTGGGAAAAGCGTTAGCGTTCCCACCGGAATAGAAAAGTTATGTCAGATAACTGACTTACATTCCAATATTTGACGCAATGCTTGTAGATTCACTTACCAGTGTGCTGCCATTGTGAGGGTAAATATATCAGGCTGGGATTAAGACGTCCCCGAGTGCCGTCATTCTGAACCCGATAACCATTCAGGGGTGAAGAATCTCTATAACTTTTCTATTCACTATTCACACCTTACACTTCACCGGAAAAGGAGATTCTTCGGGCTAACGCCCTCTGAATGACGGCAATCTGGAAGATAAACCTACAAGTTTGCCGTCATTCTAAGGGGGTAAATGTATCGGGCGCCCCGAGTGCCGTCATTCTGAACCCGATAACCATTCAGGGGTGAAGAATCTCTATAACTTAAAAAAATGACAATAAAAAAAACGGGTCGCATTAAATAATGCGACCCGTTTTTTTTGTTTAAAATTAATATCTGTAATGTGCAAATGCTTTGTTAGCTTCTGCCATTTTGTGGGTATCTTCACGTTTTTTGCAAGCTGCGCCATTGCCGTTAGAAGCGTCGATTAATTCGTTTGCCAATTTTTCAACAAAAGATTTACCGCTTCTGTTCTTTGCTGCTGCAATAATGTTTGAAGAAGCAAGTGCAAAACCTCTATCCGGTTTAACATCAATAGGTACCTGATATGTAGAACCGCCGATACGTCTTGCTTTAACTTCAAGCAACGGAGTTGCATTTGTAACAGCCTTCTGGAAAATTTCCAGACCTTTTTCGTTTGTTTTTTCTTCAATTTTAGAAATTGTAGAATAGAATATTTTTTCAGCAAGTGACTTTTTACCGCGTCTCATAACTCTGTTAATGAATTTTGAAACATCAACACTGTTATAAATAGGGTCAGCTGCAGGAACTCTTTTTTCCGGTTTAGATCTTCTAGACATTATTTCTTACCTCCTTTAGCTCTCTTAGCACCATATTTAGAACGGCTTTGTGTTCTGTTTGCAACACCTGCTGTATCTAAAGTACCGCGTACTATGTGATATCTTACACCAGGAAGGTCTTTAACCCTTCCGCCTCTTATGAGAACAACACTGTGTTCCTGAAGGTTGTGTCCGATACCCGGGATATAAGAAGTTACTTCAAATCCGTTAGTAAGTCTGACTCTGGCAACCTTTCTCAGAGCTGAGTTAGGTTTTTTAGGGGTTGTAGTGTAAACCCTTGTACATACGCCGCGTCTTTGTGGACATTCCATAAGAGCCGGCGATTTGGTTTTGTCTTTGAGCTTTTTGCGTTCTGAACGCACAAGCTGGTTCATTGTAGGCATAATTTTTCTCCTTTTACCTATTCTTACTTTTACTGTCAGCAAAACTGAATGTCAGCGTTTTGCCTTTTTCTGACTAACCTCCTATGAGGGTGCGTCATCCCCCTAGCCGTCAAATCCGGCAAGAAAATTTCGACTAGAGTACTTCAATCTTAGGATGAACAAATCCTTATGTCAATCATGGCGCGGTATTTTATTAATATTTGTGACAAATTGCCCGAGCAAAATTTTAAACATAATTGAATACTTCAAGCGTTGTTTCTTTTTGTACAACACTTTTGAAGAGCTGCCAGAATAAAGATTATTACAAACAGAATGTATGCAAGTGCGCATGATTTTCCGATATCAAAATACTCAAATGCGTATTTATAGACAGAATAAACGATTACATTTGTGGAATTATCGGGTCCTCCCGAGGTCATAACATAGATTAAATCAAATATCTGAAAAGAAGAAATTGCTGTCACAAGAGTTACAAAATAAATAGTCGGCTTCAACAGAGGTACAGTAACATTCCAAAAAATTTCATTTTCTCCCGCTCCGTCAATTTTTGCGGCTTCATAAACATTTTGATTAATCGTGGAAAATCCGGTAAGAAATAATACAACATTGTACCCAATAAGTTTCCATACTGATACAAAAATCAAAACCGGCATTGCAAGACGGGTATCAAAAAGCCAGGTAAGGTGAGTTTTAAAAAGAGTGTTTACAAGCCCTATATTCGGGTCAAATATCCACGACCAGACAATTGCAATTACAACCGCCGGTGTTATAAACGGAAGAAAATAAATCGTTTTATAAACCTCGCTTCCTCTGATTTTTGTATTAAGGGCAGAAGCTATAAAAAGAGGAATAATTACGGCAAAGAATGTGGTTGAAATTGCATAAACAAAGGTATTAATAAGAATCTGCAAAAATTCCGGCTCTGAAAGAACAGCTTTGTAATTGTCAAACCCCGCAAATGTTATTTCATTCAATAAATCCCAGTTTGTGAAACTCAATAGAAATGAGCAGAATATCGGAATAATTATAAAAATAAATGTTCCGGCGAGCGCCGGCAGTACAAATAACAATCCTCTTTTTGATTTATCCATGGTATTATTATACTATAGTAAATAGTGAGGAGTGAATATGCTAAAAGAATCAGCATTTGGAAAGAATGATATAAGAGGAATTTACGGAGACGATATAACAGAAGAGTTGTTTTATTATACAGGAAGAGGCTTTGTCCAATTTCTTGTAAAAGAGACAAAGCAATTGCCTTCGGATATCTGGATAAGCGTTTGCAGGGATGCAAGACTGCATTCGCCTTCGCTTTCAAAATCTCTGATAGAAGGTATTCGCTCCTGCGGCGCTAATGTCGTAGATATGGGGCTTGCGCCGACTCCATTGGGATATTATTCGGAAGTTGCAGGACTTCCTCCATATATTACTAAATATAAACCTGTAACAGGTGCAATGATTATTACGGCAAGCCACAATCCAAGCCAGTACAACGGTTTAAAAATGACTTATGCAAAACAATCTTTGAATGAAGAGCAAATTAAGGTTGTAAGAGATTTGACAATGGAAGAATATAAGCTTGCAATTCCTCCGGTTCCTTTTGGAATCTTAAATGAGTATGACCTTATTCCTGATTACATTGAAGATATGCAGAAACGCTTCGGCAGAATCGGAGAAGGAATTAAAGTTGTTGTAGACAGCGCAAACGCTACAGGCGGAGTTGTTGCTCCCAGATTGTACAGAGCTCTGGGGTGTGAAGTCGTTGAGCTTTATTCAATGCCTGACGGAAGATTCCCGCATCACCACCCGAACCCAAGCGACGAAAAGACTTTGACCGATATTAAAAAAGCCGTTGTAGCAAATAAAGCAGATTTAGGTATAGCTTTTGACGGCGACAGTGACAGAATCGGCGTTATAGATTCAGACGGAAACTCAATGACCGGTGACAAGCTGCTTCTTATTTATGCAGAAGAAGTCATAAAAGAATATAACGAAAAAGGTATCAAACCTGTTATTGTATCAGAAGTTAAATGCTCTCAGGTTCTTTATGACACGATTAATGCTACAGGCGGGGTTGCAGTTATGTGCAAAACCGGGCACGGTTATATTAAATCAAAAATGAAAGAAACCGGAGCTGTTCTTGCAGGAGAAATGAGCGGACATACTTTCTTTAAAGACCGCTATTTCGGGTTTGATGATGCGGTTTATGCAGGGTGCAGAATTATTGAAATCGTTGCAAATAAAAAAAGACAAAACCCTGATTTTAAGATAACAGAGCTGCTTAAACCGTTTGAATCAATGTATTCTTCCCACGAAGTGCGTTTAGCCTGCCCGAATTCATTCAAAGCTCCGGTTTTGGAAGAATTTCAGAAGCTTATTGCAGAAAATCCGGATTTCTTCGGAACACCTATCAAGGACATAATAACAATTGACGGTATGAGAATTGTGTTTGAAAAGGGGTTTGCTCTAATCAGACAAAGTAATACAGAGCCGGTATTTACTTTACGTTTTGAAGCGGATAGCAAAGAAAATGCGCAAAAATACGAAGAATTGATGGTTAATAAACTTTTGGAGATAATCAAAGAACTTTCTGCAAAAGTAACTGCGTAAAATTAAACCTTGTCATTAAAAAACAACCGTTTTTGCAGCACAAATATTATCTCTGATGTTAGGAATTTTGAACCCGAAAATATTTCTCTCGTCTTCAAAACTATTGACAAAAATGGTTCCGCCGTGAGCATCGACAATCTTTTTGGAGGTGTACAATCCAAGCCCGATGCCGAGTTCTTTATGAGCTTCCGCAAAAGAAACATACTGTGCAAAAATAGCCTCTCTTTTATCCGGCGGAATATACGGACTGCTATTTTCAAATTGAAAACAGGTGTAGTCAGATTCGTTATATAATTTGATTTTTATTAGTGAGTCTTTGAAGGCGTATTTGATTCCGTTTGACATCAGATTCATAATTACACGCTTAATTTGAACTTTGTCACCAAAGACAACAGGATTTGTACAAGAATCTTTTATTTCAATATTTACCCCTTTATCCTTTGCCAGATAAATCATTTCACCTACGCATTCAGAAGTTAATTCCGGAAGCTGCACTTCTTCATAATTAAGTGTCACCGCCCCTCTTTCATTTCTGTAAGTTGCAAGCAGAGAGCTTAACATAGCTTTCATATATTTACAGGAATCCAGTACCATTTCAAGAATATCTTTTTGTTCTTTCGGAATATTGCCAAAATTACCTTTTAGCAATAATTCAACCGCTCTGATTTGAGCAAGTGTCGGATTTTTTAAGTCGTGACCGAGAGAAGCAACAAATGTTTCTCTCTGCGCCTGCAAAAGTTTTTCATCATCAATATTGTTCACCATAACAATTATGCCGATAACACCGTTATTGTATGTATTAATCGGCGCTTTATAAATTTTATACCAGTGCGGAACTCCGTTAGAATCATTGATTTCTTTTTCATAAGATATGGGGCGGTTATTCTCAATTACAAAATTATCCTCGCACATATTGCCGCCTTTTAGTGCGGAAAAATCTAAATAAGTTTTGTGAAAATAGTCAAACCCTTTTTCAAAAAACTCTTTGGAATATTTTGTTCCCGTAATATATTTCCCGTCAGGAGCTTTCATATAAATCAATTCAGGAACATTCTCCAATAGCGCGCTTAATTGATATTTGTTTACGAAAAATCTTTCCTTTAATTCTTCCTGACCTGTAATATCTTTTGAAGTGTAAACAATGTATTCAACACGGTCTTTATTCTTAACAGGGGTTGCAGTTACGGATAAAACTCTGTTCTTATTCTGTGTACACAAACTAAAAGTTTTGCTGCAGCCGGATTGCAGAATTCGATTATCTATTTCAGAATTCTCTTGGACTTTATCATTTTTAAAATATTCATAATAAAGATTATTAGCTCTTACAATTTTTAAATTACTGTCCTTAAGCCAAATTGCTTCAGGATAATTGATAATAAATTTATTAACAATCTCCCCTAAATCAGCATTACCGCAAAGCGGACTATCAACTCTCTCCATATCACCCTCAATAAATGTATTTAATACACTTATTGCTTATTGTATACTACATTTCATTCAGGGAATATTAACCGCATGTCCTATTTTAATCTTTATAAATTTTTATATAAAGAGGGTTGTATGTTAGTATTGGAGCGTTATTACACCAGTTATTATATTTTGACTCAAAATTAAGCATGTCAGATTTTGTCCATTTTGTTTCACAAATGGCGTTTGCACCTGTAAGCTTTATGTGTCTTAAAACCTCCGCCGGCGATTTAAAATTGATAGTATGCGTCTCTTCTTTAACAACATGCCGGAAATTTTTTAACATGTATTCATAATCCTCTATTGCACGGTAAGAAAGAGATGTACCCAAAACCTCACGGATTTCCGTGAAATTTTTATTTCCAAAGGTAGAAAAAATGAGAGTCCCGCCCTTATTAAGCCTGGATATGAGAAGTTTTAGAAAATTTTCAAAATCTTCTATCCATTGAAAAACCGCGTTTGATATTATTAAATCATACTTATCGTTATTATTTTTTAAAAAATCTTCTATATCAGAAGGCACAAATTTTATTTCACTGGAAATTTTTTTGATGTATTCTTCACACCCGCTTACAATATCGTTTGCCGTATAATTTTCAAAAATCAGATTTTTAAATGCGAGTCCTGTAAGCATTCCCGTTCCGCATCCGATTTCAAGGACATTTTTAAACTCTTTTCCGTCAAGAAAACCGATAAGATACTCTGCCATTACTTTCTGAATCTTAGCGTTTTCATCATAAGTAGCTAAATTCTTTGCAAATCTCTTTTGAATCAACTCTTTATTCATAAAAGCTCTTCCCAGTTTTTAAACAGTAAAAACGGGCAGTGTCCGCTTTTTATATTTGCTTCCTTATTCCAGAAAGCAATCTGATTTTTGGTCGGGATAATTTTGTCATTGTCACTTATTAAAACCCTTGAGTATTTAAAATCCTCATTTGCTTTATACTGCTTTAGAGCAAAGAGTTCGCTTTTTCTGTTCTCAAAATCTCTGTTAACCTCCGGCAGAGGGCATTCAGTATCAAACATATTTTTTATAAATCTTTCAGCACCTTTTTCACTAAAGCCCTTGAGGGTTAAGTCATAAATCTTTTCAGGAATGCCGAAAGAATTGTCTATCGGCTTCAATGTTCCGTTTACTGCAGTCGCTGAATCATATTTAACGTTAAACAGAGTGGCTGTCATTACTCCCATTGACCAGGATATAAGATGGCGTTTCTCATAGAGATTAAGTGTCGGGAAATCAAAATCAGTATCAAGAGTATTATAATCATAAAACATTAAAACATCATAGTTATCTGGCTGAAGATGTTTGACAACACTCCCGTCCATTCCCCAGCCGTTAAAAAAAACTATAATCTCTCTGTTTTGATTTTTATTCAGCCATTTATATTCCATAGTTTCTATTTTATCACGGAAATTTCTTGAAGAATAAAATAAAATCATTAAATTATATGATGAAGCCTAAATAATCCGGGTATATAATACATATTGGGATGAACTGTATTAAAAAATGAAGGACTTATTAGATGCCAATAGAAGGATTTGATTATAAAGCGTTTGCAGCCTCTATGTCTGAGCAGGCAAAGGAACTTGTACCGCAAGATTTAAAAGATCAGGAAAAAGAGTATATTGTAAAAACTCTCGGAAACTTCACCCTGCTTGCAGGTGAAGCGCTTTTTAATGATACGCAATTGAACCTCACTGCAGAACAGGCTGTTTTCATTACCCAGGTTATTGCAGAATGGTCATTCCATAAATCTATAGACTTGATACATTCAGGTATACTGCCCCAGTACTGGGATAGTATTATGCAAAAAATTGCATTTACTATTTTTGAAGTTGCAAAACAGGCTGTAATAAGAAAAATTCCGCAAGATCAGCTTTTGCAGGCTGTAGAACATCATGTAATCAAAGTCTACAATACCTGCATAGAAGAGCTTCAGAAAAAAGGTATTATTGACGAAGAAGTAAAAACCCGGGCAGAAAGTCAGTCCAATATTGATGCCATGGCTAAGCAGGCACAGGAAGAGCAGCAGCGCCAGAAAATGGCAGCAGCGGAAGAGGCTGAAAAGAATTTACGCGAGGCGGAAAAAAGAAGGGCTGAAAAGAGAAATAAACAGAAGCAGGAAAAAGCGCTTGCCTCTATGCCGCAGGGAATAAGCAACAAGCAGATGAAATTAATGACACTTGCACTTGTGCTTAAAATACTTTCTCAGGACAAAGTTACCACAATACTTAATAAGTTTGATTCAAATGATTCTCTTGTGATTTCACAATATATGAATATGGCGGATTTGGAATCCCACATTGACGGAGATTTGATTGCCGGCTGCTTAAAAGAGATGAAAGAATTTCTGCCTGCAAAGAAAATACTTACAAAAGAAAATGTTCTCGGAGATCTTTTGAGAATTTACAAAACAACTCCGAGAGAAAAGGTGGAGAGAATAATAAAAAACGAACGTCCGCTTGTAAAACGATTTATCTTACAATCTTACGACGGCGAATTTTCCGACCTGCCTTTAAGGGTTGCAGGTATTGTTGCACAATACATTGAAGAGAGTGTATAATAAAAGCAAATGATAATAAAGAAAAACAGTCAAAAATTCAGGGAGGTAAGGAAAAAAATATCAGAGCCGGCAGTAAAAGAAGAAATGCCGGTAAGTTCCGATACGGATTTAAGCGAAGAAACTACCTTAGAGCAGGAAGAAGAAGAAGAAGAGATCGTTCCAAATCCGGAAGAAAACCTGCCCAAAGAACCTGAAATTGACTTATTTGATATTGAAAACATTGATTTTAACCAGAGACAGGAAAGAAGAAGAGGCTCCAGAAGAAGAGGATACCGGAGAATTGACGACAGAAACCTTGTATCCCGTGCTCAGGAAGAAGCTGAAAACATTAAAAAATCCGCTTTTGATGAAGGTTACAGAAAAGGGCTGGAGCAGGCAGAAGCTGATATGGCGACATTCCGCAAAGATATTGCAGTATTTATGAACGCCACAAAAGATGTTTTTGAATACGTTGCACCGGATCTTCTGGAAATAAGTGTTGATATTGCAAAAAAAATCATTAAAAAAGAAGTGGAGACTGACCCGCAGGTACTTATGAATACGATTGTGGATGTTCTGAGAACTCTTGCAAAAAATGAACCCAAAATAAATATCAGGGTCAAACCTCAAGCAGTACAGTTTATCAAAGATACACTCCCTAATATAACATACCAGTACGGTATAGAAGCAAAAATAAATATCATAGCAGACCCTTCAATTGAAGAAGGCGGATGCGTATTCCAGACAAATAACGGTATTGTTGATGCCTCAATCGATACCCAGATGGAAATCATTAAAAAAGCTCTGGAAGGCGGGGGGTAAATTGGTGACTGAGTGTTCTAGTGATCAAGAAAAAGACTGCAGGCGCGGTAAACCTGCACAATGACAAAAGTTAAACAGAAAGTTGCAGGTCGGGCATACCTGCCCGACAACAAAATATTAACAGAAAGGTTGTAATGGCGGCAGAAGGCGGCGGAAATAAACCAATAAGTGAAATTTTCTTAGCATTATTCGTAATGACGTTGATTTTAATCCTCATTATCGAGATGCCAAATTGGGTTATCAATTTTTCCATAAGCTTGAATATAACTCTCGGTATTGTACTTCTGATGATATCTCTTTATGTGCAGAAGCCTTTGGAACTTGCGGCATTCCCTTCAATTATACTTTTAGGAACAATGTTCCGTCTGGTTCTTTCTATTGCCTCAACCCGTCTTATCCTTGCAAAAGGTGATGCCGGAGAAGTAATCCACGCATTCGGCACATTCGTAACCGGCGGTAATATGATCGTAGGCGGTGTAATCTTCCTTATTATTACCGTTGTTCAGTTTATGGTAATCACAAAAGGTGCAGAACGTATTGCCGAAGTTGCTGCCCGTTTTGCCTTAGACGCAATGCCCGGTAAGCAAATGACTATCGACGCGGATTTTAACGCGGGTTTAATATCTCCGGAAGAAGCGGTCAAAAGACGTGAAGATTTACAAAGAGAATCAAGCCTCTTCGGTTCTATGGACGGTTCCATGAAGTTCGTAAAAGGTGATACTATGGCAGGTATCATCATTGTTATAATCAACATTGTAGGCGGCTTGATTATCGGCTGTCTCGTTAACCAGATGCCTATAGCGGATGCGGTTACAAAATACACCGTACTAACAATCGGTGACGGTCTAGCCTCCCAGCTTCCGTCGCTTTTAATGTCTATTGCAGCCGGCATCGTTATGACACGTGCTTCTGCCGGCAACAATTCACTGGGCGGAGATTTGACCTCCCAGATTATGTCAAAGCCTTATTCATTATTCTTTGCGGCACTATTCTTAGGCTTAATTACAATCACCTGCCCGATAACAGGACTTCCGTTTCTGCCGTTCCTCTTATTTACAATAATCCTTGCTGTTGCAGGCTTCTCTGTATTAGTTAACGCAGACGTTCAATCACAATTGGGTCAATTGGAAAGCGTCAGACAAAACATGCAGGATTTGGTTAACCCTAATAAGATGTACGAAAGACTCGGCGTTGATGTCTTAAGCTTACAGGTCGGAGCCGGCTTGCTTGTAATTGCCGATCCGGACCAGGAAGGTCAATTACTTGCTAAAATTGCCGCTCTCCGTCAAAGAGTTACAGATGAATTAGGTTATATCCTGCCAAACATACGTATTATGGACTCTTCTGCATTGGAAGCTAATGAATATGTAATTTCAATCCGTAACAACGTTGTTGCCTCTGGTTTTGTATATCCGGGCAAATATATGGTAATTGCAGACCAGTGGGATGCTGTTAAGAAAACCATTCCGGAAGATGCAATCGTCGGTGTTGACCCTACATACCAGACTCAGGCATACTGGATTTCAGCAGAAGACGCTAAAGCAACCAAAAACGTTACGGCAGTGGACGCAACTGACGTTCTTGTTACACACCTTCAGGAATGTGTAAGAAAACACGTTGACGAAGTTATGACAAAAACAGACGTCCTTAAACTTATGGAACTCGTTCGTTCACAAGACCCGACACTCGTTAACGACCTTGTTCCTGCAATTATTTCAACTTCCGATTTGAGAAAGATTTTTGTTAACCTTATCAGAGAAAAAGTTTCTATCAAAGATATTATATTCGTATTTGAACGACTCTGCGACTACGCAAGATTTTCAAAAGAGCCGGATATTCTCTCCGAACGTTTAAGAGCGGCTCTCGGACGTCAAATATGCTTAAACAATGTTGATCGAGACCACGTATTATATGCACTCACTCTTTCTCCGGAATGGGAAAAAACTCTTGATGACAGCTGCCAGAGAACAGAACTGGGTACAATGTTCCTTCTTAATCCTATGCAGGTTCAGGATTTGATTGAATCCACTGCAATGACACTTATGCGTGCTCATCAGTCTATAGGGCAGCAGCCTGTAATCCTCTGCTCTCCCAGAATCCGCCTGCCTCTATATCAGCTTCTGGAACGTCATATCCCTACAATTGTTGTAATTTCTTACTCTGAATTAATTACAGATATCAAAGTTGAAGCCGTTGACACTATCGGCGATAATTCAGGGTACTAGCCTATTTCTTAACGAAACTTTACAATTACAATCAAAAAAGGCAATTTTTTTACGGGTAAATACTTTATATATACATAAGAGATATTTAAGAGAGAGGTTACTAAAGCCCGACAGCGAAGCTTTACGACGGCTTGGTTTTCTTTGCTTAAATAAAACTGAGTGTTACAAAAAAGATTATATAGGAGTATTTATTATGGCAATCGGAGCAAGAGATTTTATTGACAAATTATTAGTTGAAAAGTACGCACAGTGAGTGCTATGAACCAGTCCGCTAACAATTTCAGGACGATGCTTGCGTTAAATAACAGATTGACTATGGTTTGCTACGGTGTCGTTGCTAAATCCGCTAAATACGTCTGCACGGAAGAGGCTGCATAAAACTTGAAGTTATAACTTATTATTTGAGTTTTGGAATCCACATTGGAACATTTTTCTTGTATTCAATGTATTCATCTCCGAAATTTTTCGCAAGTTGTTTTTCTTCAAAAAGTTTGAAATAAATGCAATTTATAATAAAAAATATAACAGCCCAGTAAAAAATCAATATTGTATTTAATATCAAAGCTTCGGCTGTCAAAACGCTCAATACTCCTATAATCATCGGATTTCTAACGTATTTATAAGGACCTTTTGTAACTAATTTTTTAGTATGTGCCCAGGGAGATAGTGTGCCTTTACCTGTTGTGTGAAATAAAATCATTGTCCAAACGGCTAAAACCAGCCCGAAAAATAGTAAGATTAAACCTGCCGGTATCTGCAACAAAGAGTCCGGAATTATAAATCTATATCCTGAAAAATACAGAATCAGTACAGGAATAGTTACTATAACATTAAACGGTAAAATAATGATTGCTTTTAACCATTCTTTCATAAAAGATGCCCACTAATAATATTCTAACAATAATTTGTTAATTCTGTAACAATGAAGCAATTTTAGATAAGAAAAATACTTTATATAGATAATAGGAAGGTTAAGGATGTATAGTATCAATTTAATAAGCAGCATTAATAATTCTTATTATCCTAATTTTAAACAAAAGCAGGAGGTTCAAAGAGCTACAAATCCAATAACAACGGTACCTATGAATGGTCTGGATGCTATGGCAAATTATAATACAGCTCTGATAAATAAACAAAATGAAGCTCCAAAATACATTCACCAATCTTTAGAAGAACATCTTTCTTCATTAAAATCTTCCAAACCAAGTAATATTGATTATACTATTGAAACATACGAACCAGACAGATGTTTTCTAAATATAAAAGATAAAAATGGCAATATTACAGACAGAATTGAATATAGGGATGGAAAGTTTATCGGATGTGAAATTAACACATACCGGGGAGATAAATTAATAAAACGCATTGGGAGAAGTAAAGACAGAATTGAAACTTCTGAAAAAATATTTTATAGAGATAAATATCCTCAAGAAAAGTTTACTATACACGGTATGAATTATGAAACAACACCTGAACAATTCATAGATTATTTAGAAAAAAATAATATTAAATACAAAGTTGAATATGTAGGCGAAGAAGACAATAATCGCTCTGTTTTGCTGGACGAATATGACAGGAATGGAAAAGTTGTACGCAGCTATTGGTGGTGTTACGGAGAAAATAAATTCAATGAAGATTTCTTTTGGGCAGCAGTATCCGAATTGAATGAAAATCAGGAAGAGGTGCGAAGGATTAGTTTCGATAAAGATAAAACAGAGGTCTGCGATTATAATTATTTAACAAAAACAAAAGAGTATAATAATTCCCAATATGATATCAAAACTTTAACAAATGCCGGAATAACTTATAATACAACTCCGCAAGAATATATTGAATATCTAAAACTAAATAACATTAAATACAAAATAAAGGAATATCCGGAATTCACAAAAAATATTGAAATAGATGAAATAAACAATAATGGAGATGTTGTAACAAGAACTTCGTGGATAAAAGCAGGAAATAGTGATAATTTAGAACGTATTTGCAGATTTGAAATGTCAAATTTTGGAAGAAAAAGATTTGATTTTTATCCTGATAAAACTTATATTATGACTTCGCGATACATAAATTAATTTAATCCGTGCCGCTTTACCAAAATCGGCAAGGTATTTTTTATAAAACTCAAACTATTAGAATATTGAAAATCCAAGATTCCCTAATCGAAAACGGACAGAATTTATTGCAGAGAATTTATAGTTTGTATAAAGATAAATTATAACCTTTTTGCAACTTTGGCTTATTTTTGCACTAAAAAAGGCTTTAGCCAATCCGCTAAAACCCTTTATTTTAAATGGTTGCGGGAGCTGGATTTGAACCAACGACCTTCGGGTTATGAGCCCGACGAGCTACCAGACTGCTCCATCCCGCGATATTTAATTTTGGAGTTCAGACAACCACCATTATCATTTACTCCCCCACATCATTATTAAACGCTAAAAAACAAAAATCAATACCCATGATTTTTTATTTAAAAATGAACCTTACGTACATCTATCTTACATTCAAATAAATAATATTAACCATTCAGCCCCTCTCTTTTAATTTTATTAACCGGCAGAATTTTCGAAATAGAAAACCGGAGAGCTTTTTCGGCTAAATGATACAATTTATAACAAGATAGACAAATTCACCACGCAATAATTGTAAACTTATGTAACAATTTTATGTATTTCCGCAATTTTGTATACTGAATATTTTTTATATATATACAACACGAATCATAATACAAACCTTTCATACAACCTACACACTAACCTTCTACACATGAGGAATTAATTAAAAAAGATTCCGAACCTTTCATTCAAAGAAAGGTTTTTTTTTGTTTTCTATTGAGCGAACGTAAGATTTGTGATAATATAAACTATGTAAAAGAGGAGCTTTGTCTGATGGGCTACAAAATATTATCAAAAAAAGAACTCTGTCCGAATCAATATGAAATAACTGTTGAAGCGCCTTTTGTTGTCAAAAACGCAAAAGCCGGTCAGTTCATCATATTTAGAGCCGAAGAAAACGGAGAGAGAGTTCCTCTGACTATTGCAGACGTTGATAAAGCAGCAGGTTCACTCACACTTGTTTTTATGGCAGTCGGATATTCGACTAAAAAACTTGCAACACTTGAAGCCGGAGACGAACTTGTTGATATTGTCGGACCTCTTGGACAGCCTACGCACATTGAAAAGTATGGTACAGTTGTATGTCTGGCAGGCGGTTACGGGGCTGCGCCCTGCTACCTTATTGCAAAAGCTTTTAAGGAAGCAGGCAATAAAGTATATATGATTATGGGCGCAAGAACAAAAGAATTAATCTTCTGGCAAGACAAGATGAAAAACGCCTGCAGCGAACTTTTTATAACTACAGATGACGGTTCATTAGGTGAAAAAGGGTTTGTAACCCAGGTTCTTGAAAGGTTGATGAATCGCGAAAAAATTGATTATGCAATTGCAGTAGGTCCTATGCCGATGATGAAAGCTGTTGCAGATATGACAAGAGACAAAGGGATTTATACTGAAGCAAGCATGAATCCTATTATGGTTGACGGTACAGGAATGTGCGGAGCATGCAGAATAACTGTCGGCGGCAAAACTAAATTTGCTTGCGTTGACGGACCTGATTTTAATGCACATGAGATAGATTTTGATGAAGTTATAAATCGTACAAAAATTTACAAAGAGCAGGAGCGAAAACGCAGTGAAAACTGCAATTTGTTCAAAATGGCAAAGTAACAAAATATAGGAGATAATTAATGGCACCTCGTGATCAAGAAAAATCAATACCTTTATGCCCTCTGATGAGTGTAGGCTCTCAGGTTGAAATTGTTTGTATGCAGGAAAATTGTGCATGGTATCTAAAGAATTACAAAATATGTTCTGTTTATATGATGGCGCACAACTCAATGCTTGATGTTCAGGCAAAACAGGCTGCAAAAAAAGCAAAGGCAGAGAATTAAGATAGTTTTTTGAAAGCCGGATTAAAACCGGCTTTTTTAATCTTTGGAGGTTTTAGTTTAATGAGAAATACTGTTGTCATCGGGGCACAATGGGGAGATGAAGGCAAAGCTAAGATTACAGACCTGCTAGCCAGTCAGGCAGATTTAATAATCCGGTATCAGGGCGGCTGTAATGCCGGTCATACTGTTGTAACAGGCGGGAAAACTTATAAATTTCATCTTATTCCGTCGGGAATATTGTACGATAAGACAGTGTGTTTTATTGGCGCCGGAACAGTAATACATCCGGAATCTTTTGAACGTGAGCTTAACGAACTAAAAGCGGAAGGGGTAGATTTTAAGAACCTGAAAATATCTCCGCTGGCATCAATCACTATGCCTTATCATATTGAAATCGACGGATACAGCGAATCTCACGCGGGGAAAGGCAAAATCGGAACTACAAAAAGAGGAATCGGTCCGACTTATACGGATAAAGCCGGCAGAATTGGGTTTAAAATTCAGGATTTGTACTCTTTCGAAGCGCTTAATGAAAAAATTGACATGATACTTCCGTTAAAAAACAAGATGCTAAAGAATGTTTATGGCTTGGAAGAATATACAAAAGACTGTATAATTTCTCTCTGCGAAAAGTATGCCGAACTTTTTAAACCGTATGTTTGCTTTGAATGGCAGGATATGCTAAACAGGTACAAAGACAAAAAAATCCTGTTTGAAGGCGCCCAGGGTGTTATGCTTGACGTCGACTACGGAACATATCCGTTTGTTACAAGTTCAAACCCGATAGGCGGCGGAGCTGCTGTCGGAAGCGGATACGGTCCTACAATGATAGAGGAAGTTGTAGGAGTCTCTAAAGCTTATGTAACAAGGGTCGGAGAAGGACCTTTTGTAACTGAATTAACGGATGAAGTTGGCAAAAAAATTCAGGATATCGGGCACGAGTTCGGAGTCACAACAGGACGTCCGAGAAGATGCGGCTGGTTTGATGCGGTAATTATGAAATATGCTGTCCTTGTAGGCGGAATTACAAATGTCGCACTTACCAAAGTCGATGTATTTGATACTTTTGATGAAATCAAAATCTGTACAGCTTATAAAGACTGCAGGAATGATAAAGTTTACACTACCTACCCGACAGATGTATTTATACACAAGTATTTAGAGCCGATATACGAGACAATGCCGGGGTGGAAAACTTCTATCAGTAATATACGAAAATACGAAGATTTACCGGAAAACGCGAAAAAATATATAGAAAAGGTTGAGGATTTAATCGGCGCTCCGATTGGAATAATAAGCGTCGGACCTGATAGGGAACAGACAATTATAAGGTAAAAGAAACCTGCATCTTAAATATTAATAATAAAAAGCTCCTGATTTTCAATCAGGAGCTTTTTATTATCATCAATTCTATAATTTTTCAGGATTTCTCAACGGAATCAATCTGTCTAAGTCTGAGTTAACACTGAAGTAGAATCTTGCGGTATTTTCGTTGTAATCTCTTCCGAGCGGGAAGCCTACACCGATTTGAGCTGTAAGCCAATCAGTAAAGTTTACGTATGTACCGAAACCGACTGCATGCAAGAATTGCTGCGGATAATTGTATATACCGCCGTTTTCACCTAACCAGCCCCAATCGTAGAATACGGCAAGTTTAAGTCTTTCATCAATTTTTGGAGCAACTCTGTCGAGGAACGGAACCGGGAATCTGTATTCAACCGTACCTGTTACACCATAGTCACCGATTAACTCAGCCGGCTGGTAGCCTCTTAATGTGTAAGGACCGCCCATTTGCATCTGTTCTGCGGCGAACAATTTGTTAGGTGAATACTGACCGCCGACTCTTACAATACCTAAGCTTCTGCCGAACAGTCTTTGTACACGGGTTGCACCTGCTGTTAACTTAACAAATGTTGTATCCTGAACAGCGCCATGCCCGTCTCCTGTTAAACCGAAGTCAAATCCGAAGTTTCCGATCCAACGACCGTAGTTATCATCTGTCATACCGTATAAACCCGAACGCCATACGTGCAAGTTGTAGTTAGACAATCTTAACGGATTTCCGGCAATATTTGCGGAAGTATTTGCATTTACATAATCATAACCTGTATAGAAAATCAAATCAGACTTAGCTGTTTGAATAAGCGGTTGTGTTAATTTAAAGAAGTAACTTTGTGCGTTACCTTTTACGTTCAAGCCTTTATACGGACCGCCCAGTCTTACGTGAGAGTCTGAAAAGTCGAAGGACAATCTTGTTCCGTAAGAAGATACCGGAAGTGAATAACCTGCCATCCAGCCGGTTGCCCCTGATGATAAAATAGTACCGCCGTAAATCTTATCACCGAGACCGGTTAAGTTATCCATACCGACCAGGAATGAAACTCTCTGAGCTCCGGTATAAGAACGACCGTAGTCATCATAAGAGAAATTCAGGTTTACAGGGAATCTGTCGCGGACATTTAAGGTAATTGCGGTATTTTCTTCGCCTTCCTGCTGTCTTTCAACTTCTGTTTGAACCTGAACATAATCTTCACGGTTAATTTCTTTCATTGCTCTTTGAAGGTTCTTAGCGTTGAATACATCCCCTTCTCTAAGCCCTGCTTTACCCATAATAATGTGGCGGAGGTACCATTCTCTGGTCCATTTTTCGCCTTCGATATTTAATTCTCCGACTTTACTTTCAATAATCTTAATTGTTGCAACACCGTCAACAATTCTTTGAGGCGGAACTGTTGCGTATGAAGTCAGATAACCTTTTGCACGGTAATAGTTTGTTACTTTCTGACAAACTTCAAGAAGTTCGTCAAAGAAAATATCTTCACCCAGAACTTCTAGCCCTAATTTTTCAAGCTCTTCTGTCGGGATTTGAGTATTACCTTCAAAATTTATTTTCTGCAAAAGAAAGTGAGGATTGTATAACATACCTTCTCTTGCCATATTTTCTTCTATAGTAGCGTCATAAATCTGCTCGTCTTTTGTTACGTCGTCAAAAGACTGAATATAACTCTTATCAACCTGATAGTGATTAATATTTTGCAATTCAGTTGTATTATATGCGCCCGGGTTGTATCCGCCGAGTTCTGCCTGAACCTGTGCCGGTAAGACAGTTCCTGCCATCGGGTCTGCAAATACCTGATTTACATACAACAGGCATAAACCTGTAAGCAAGTAGCTAATTTGTTTTTTCATAAGTTTTTCCGTATTCCTAATTTTTAATTATTGGGTTGTAGTATTACTGTACACCTGACATTATATTTTAATTAAAAACCCAAAACAAATTAAATTGCCAGTTTGTAACGAAATATTAACATAATATCTTATATTATTTTAACTCATTTGTAAATTTTTGTAAAGATTTTTACGAATGAGCGTTATAAATCATACATTTGGTGGAATTAAATAAGTATAAACTCGTTATAAAAATTTATGAAAAGGAGTAAAATTGGTCGCAGGTATCGGAGCAATCGGTCATCAATATTCTGATTCGGAGTATCAGAGGATACTTCAGGAATTAATGCGCCTTGGAATAGCACCGAGCGGCAACAAACAGGTTGATAAAGGGAAATTAGAGCAGGCTAAAGCGGAATTAATACAAAAAATTCAAACCCGCGAGCAGGAAGAACAAAAACAGGATATTCAGGTACCTCCGCTTGAAGGGGTAAAAGATACGCAAAATACAGAAAGAGCGCAGCTTGAAGAGTCGCGTTTAGGCGCTATGACCGTTGCAGAGCTTAACCGTCTCTATTTTGGTCTTTGATTACTTTTTAGAAATAAAATCAAGCACTCCGTTTATAAATGTTAGCGGATGAACCGGACACCCCGGAATATACAAATCTATCGGGTATTTTTCGAGAAATTCTCTGTTCAATTTTGAAGAATTCTGGAAAACACCACCTGAAATTGCGCAGGCTCCGGCTAAAATTACAATTTTAGGGTCAGGAGTTGATTTATAGCAATCTTCAAGAGCGTATGCCATATTTTCGGAAATCGGACCTGTAATAACCAGCCCGTCAGCGTGACGCGGAGAAGCGACAAAATCAATACCGAATCTTCCCATATCAAAGTTGCAGTTTGAGCAGGCATTAAGTTCCATCTCACATCCGTTGCAGCCGGCTGCTGATACCTGTCTCAATTTTAAAGACTTTGAAAATACTTTTCTGATTTCCTTCCTTGCTTCAACAGCAGCTTTTTCAAATTCTTCCGGTGTCATACCCTCTGTTATCACAAGTTTTTCTCTGGAAGTTGAGGCTAATTTGTAATGATTGGTAAATTCAACACATTCACCTTTGCAATTGCCGCACAAAGTACATTTACCTAAATCTATAGACAAAGGATTAGCCTTTAAAGCTCCTGTCGGACAAACACTTTCGTCAACTACTCCGTTTTGTTTAAGAATAGGAAACCCTCTAAACTGGCTTCTCATTTTTGCGTTCGGAATATCCGGAATAAACTGGTTTCCCTGAAAATATTTTAATTTTATTGTATCTAATAGCATTTTTTTACCTCTGTTTTTAGTGAATAGTGACCGGTGAATAGTGACTAGTGAGTTGTTATATTCTCTATTCACTCCTCACTAATCACTATTCACTAAATCATAAATCATTTCCGCAGTATGACAGATTGAAGCTCTTGTTACAGAGCGGGAAGTCTGAAACTCCGTTATTTCTGACTGCCATTGCAAGCATATACCAGTTATTAAAAGACGGGTCTTTTATTTTGTATCTTAAAAGCTCGCCGTTTGCCCCGGTAACAGCCGTATGAACAACTTCCCCTCTCCAGCCTTCCGTGATTGATACAACAAGCGAATTAGGTGCAAGTGTTGCGTTTGGCTGAACAAGAACCGGCTCTGATTTATGTTCTTTCAATTTATCAAGCAATTTTTTAACAATCTGTATTGACTGTTTAATTTCTTTATACCTTAGAGTAAACCTGGAATGAACATCTCCGGTTGCCTTAAACGGTTTTTGAACATCAAGAGATGTATACCAGCCGTCATTAAAATCAAATCTTGAATCGAGTTCAACACCGGAAGAGCGTGCTGCCATACCAACTGCACCCAAGGCTTTTGCAGTTTCCGTACTAACCACTCCGGTTCTTTCCATTCTTGAGATACAGGAAGGAGTTTTAAGCATAACTTTTGTTGTTCTGTCAACTGTTTTCTCAACTTCATCAAGCGTATTGATAATCTTTTCAGCCATCTTCTCATCAATATCAAAATTTACACCGCCGACATTAATCAATCCGCGTCCGAATCTGCTTCCCGAGATTTCAAGCATTGTATTGATTACAAGAGTTCTTGTAATACCGAAGATAGAAGCGCCCATAAGATAAGCCATATCACCTGCAATAGCGCCCATATCACCGATATGAATTGCAGCTCTTTCCATCTCAAGAGCAATTCTACGGATAATTTCAGCCTTTGATGAAATTTGTGTTCCGGATAATTCTTCCATTGCTTGAGAATAAGCCATATTGTAAGCAATAACAGAATCACCGCAGACAGATTCCGCTAAACGGTTATTATACTTCATCCCGTTTAAAAATAGCTCTTCAACTCCTCTGTGCTGATAGCCGAGCATAATTTCAAGGTCATAAACCTTTTCACCGGTACACATAAATCTGAAATGCCCCGGCTCTATTACACCTGCGTGAATAGGACCTACCGCAACCTGATGAACTTCATCACCCTTCATTTCAAAGAACGGATATTTGTCCTGATTTTCGCGTACAGGTTTTAACCACGGATGATTTAGAGGTTCTATACCAAACTCTTCATAAAATTCTCTTTCAAATATATGAAACGCCGGAATTGTTTGAGTAAATGACTGGTAAGATTTTACATCAGGAGTAAAAAGAGTTGAAGTAACATAGAGTTTCCCTATCTTATCATCAGCCATAATAACGTACAATCTTACATTCTCAAACTCCTGTTTTCCGAAAAATCCGATTACACGCATCTTCATTTTTTCCACATCGGATTTTATCTCCTCAACCGAAACAGCAGGAATATCTGACGCATTTATTTTTTTATTATTTTCAGTTATTAACCAGTTCATAAATACCTTATCCTTTATCCTTAAAGTCCTCTAATAGAATCAAGCAGCAACACTGTCCAGTCTGCCGGCATATAAATACCGAGAATAAATGCAATAACAAGCATTACAATCTGCGGAGCGTACATTGTCCAGCTGAATTTATCTTTAGAAATATTTTGTTCATTATCTTCCTTAACCGGTGAGAATGCCATCTTAATTACAGCCTTACCGATTCCGTACAGAACTATTGTTAAAAGAAGCAAAAACAGAGCACATAATACGTTGTGATTCTTTATAAACATTGTTTTTACTATTAAAAACTCGCTTATAAAAAGTACGGAAGGCGGAAATGCCGCAATGCCGAGAAAAGATGCAATCCACAGCCAGCCTGTTTTTCTGTCGTTTTTCAAAAGTCCGTTAACGGATTTGATTTTCTTTGTTCCGTATCTTTCAAGAATATTGCCTGAAGTCAGGAAGAAAGAAGCTTTAATCAGGGAATGCCCTGTCATATGGATTATTGCAGCAAGCGCCCCGATACCGCCCAGGGCTGTTCCGATTGCTAAAATCCCCATATTTTCGATAGAAGAATACGCAAGCATTCTTTTATAATTATTTATATGATAAACAAATACAGCAGTTACGAACAGAGACAGGAAGCCCATAGTCAAAAGCATTATTCTTGCATAACTGTCACATCCCGCAATAATCATAATCTTAAACACATTTAAAATCATCAAAAATGCTGAATTCAAAAGTGTTGCGGATAATAATGCTGAAATAGGAGACGGAGCCTCTGAGTGCGCATCCGGAAGCCAGAAGTGAACCGGCGCCAGACCCATTTTTGTTCCTATACCGAACAGTATGAATACAAATGACAGTTTAAGCCAGAAATGATTAAAATCTGCCGCATTATTAAATAATTCTCCGTAAAATAAAGTATTGGCATCCCCTGTTGCAACTGTCAACAAAATTATTCCGACAAAGGCAAGAGCAATACCGATTGAACATATAAATACATATTTCCACGCTGCTTCAATAGAATGTTTTGTTTTGTGGAAATAAATTAAATAAGCACTTGCCAAAGTTGTACCTTCAATAAATACCCACGCAATACCCAGATTTGAACTTAATATAGCGCCTGTCATTGAAAATACAAAGAACAATAACATATATGTGTAATGTCTCAGTTTTCTTGTCAATGATTTTTCAATCTTTAAATACCCGATATTATAAATTGCAACTGCAAGAAATACTACAGACATAACCATAAGAAAGATTTTGTTTGTATTATCAACCGCAAAAAATCTGCAAGGGTGCACCATCGGGAGAAAATCCCGACCGCAGCAAAAAGCCAGCGACACGAGAAAATGTATTACCGCGTATGAACATATAAGCAGATTATTTAAAAACTTCTTCTTAAATATAAATAATATTAAGCACGCTAAAAGCGGGAACAATAAAATTAAATTAATCATTGTAATCGTAATCCTTCAAACCTGATAACTGTGAGACTTCCAAATCGTCAAATTGATTGCTGATTTCATTAACCAGCATACCTAAGATAAATACTGCTATAAATATATCAAGCAATACCCCGAGGTTTACTATAACCGGCATTTCATGAGCAACGGCGAGCGATAACAAAAAGATACCGTTCTCCATTGTAATAAAACCGATTACATTTGATAAAACTTTATGTTTAATGGTAATTAACCACAAACTTGTAATAATCATTGCGCTTGAAACCCCGAAGTACATCGGAGAAACAAGTTTTAGTGCAGAAACATTAATATTTGCTATCAAAAAACCTGCAAATAAAATTACACTTGATATTACAAGGCAGTAAAAATGCGGAATATTAGCGTCTGTATCCCTGTGGGCATTTGTCCTGTTTACAACTTTTCTTAAAAACAGAGGAATAACAAAAGCTTTTACAATCAACGTTTCCACAACAACAAATAAAAATCCGATGATATGCGGCATATTTGTTTTTATAGCGTCAATTCCCGATAACATTGACAAATTAAACCACGGTTCTTTTTCAAAACCCGCAAGACATACCAGAAACAACAGCAACCCCTGAGCAATAAGCATATTTACATGCGCTCTCAGTCTGCTTGTTGATGCTATGTATATCATTGATAAACCTAATAAGATTATAAAAATATTTTCCATTTTTCTTTCTTATTTTACCTTTCTGTTCTTGGTGGTGAGTAGTGACCGGTGAATAAAAATTTACACTTTTCTAAATTTACCCCCCGCCGTAAATGCGGTAAGTTACAAGAGCCAGAATTAACAGAGCAGTGATTGACATTAAAAATATAAACTCAAACACGTGCGTCATTCTGAATCTTGCCATTGAAGATTCAACAATCCCTATAATTACCGCAAGAATAAATATAATCGCTAAAAACGCAAGCGCAGACTGCCACCATACCCAGCTAAGAGGAATTAAAAGATTGGCAACCAAAGCTTCAAAAATAAACATCTTTATACCGGCGCTCCAGGTGATTAAACCTAAATCAATGCCGGAATTGTCAAGAATCATAACTTCGTGAATCATTGTTAACTCAAGATGGGTTGTCGGATCATCAACCGGAACCCTGCAGCCTTCAATCAAAAGCATTATAAATAAAGTCACAGCAGCAAGCGCAATTATAATATAACCATACCCGCCGGCATTTTGAAGTATTAATTTTATACTTTCAAAACTGTAGTTCTGAGTTAAAGCAGCAATTGAAGCTAAGGCAATAAAGAATGCCGGCTCAACTATTGTTGAAAAACACGCTTCTCTTGAAGCTCCCATACCTTCAAAACTGCTTCCTGTATCAAGAGCGGAAATTAGTGAGAAGAATTTCCCCAGACCTAATACGTAAGAAAATATTACAAACGCAAACGGAAGGTTTATTATTGCTCTGCCTGTTGCAAGCGGAACAAACATTGCCGCAAAAATTACAGCACCAAGCCCGATTACAGGCGTATATCTAAACACCCACGAGGTTGTTTCGCTGATTACAGCGCCCTTTTTCATAAGTCTTACAAAATCCCATAAAGGCTGCCAGATACTTACACCTTTTCTGCCTGCCCAGAAGGCTTTTGTTTTCTTAATAACACCTATCATTAGAAACGGCGCAAATAAGAGTATTAATATATTAAATAAATTTATTGCCATCCTAACCCCCAAAGTATACCATACCGATTATTGCCAGAATTAAGAATATCAGTCCGAATAAAATATACTGCTGAATATTCCCGTTCTGGATTCTCTCAAACTTCGTAAGGAATTTTTCATCCCAGCTTATCAGAGGTTTAACTATATAAGCTTCTTCAATATCTTCTATTTCCTGTTCATAATAAGCTTCCTCAGGGAATAAATCCTTCGGTTTTTTAATATGAGACACTCTCTTGAATAACGGTCTCAAAGTTGATATAAACAAATCCGCATAAGAAGACGCAGTATACTGCATATGATTATTTGCCCTGTCATATCCGCATCCCCAGGTTACATGTTTTGTCTCGTTCTTGCCTATGCCTATTAATTTTCTTACACCAAGAAGAACTGCAAGCAGGATAAAGAACATAAAGAAATAATAGCTCAATTCACCTGTCATATTGTATACAGAAGCCAGCGGTCCGACTCCCCTTAACCCGTCTGTATACATTGTTGCAGGAACCATTGCAATCATTATGAAATACTGCGGAAACATTCCGATAAAAAATGCAAGAAACGCCAGAATCGTCATCGGAGCAATCATTACCCTTGGAGCTTCAGTAACGTTTTCAAGCTCAACCCCTCTCGGATTTCCGAGAAACATTATACCGGATGCCTTTGTAAAGCATAGCATTGCCATTGTACCGACCATTGCTAAAGCTGCAATTGAAAGAATCAGAACGATAAACAAACTCATGCTTGATGAAGGAACACCCTGAATCATTCCGGCATAAATAAGAAATTCACTTACAAATCCGTTAAACGGCGGGATTCCGCATATTGCAACAGAACCTATTATAAATAGCAAAGCTGTATAAGGCATTTTCTTGATTAAACCGCCCATTAGCTCAATATTCCTTGTATGGGTTTTTAAATAAGCACTGCCTGCAGCAAAGAACAACAGTTCTTTAAATATTGAGTGGTTAAGCACGTGGAGTATAGCCCCGACAAACCCGAATACTGCAACAATATGGTTATTATAAGCAAGCCCCAGCATACCGATTCCGATACCAATACCGATAATTCCTATATTTTCAATACTATGATAAGCAAGAAGCCTTTTTATATCGTGCTGAGTAATTGCATAAAGTACACCGTATAAAGCAGAAACAACCGCAACCGCAAGTACAATATAAGATATAAGCTTGGAAGGTGTTCCTATAAATAACAAAAATCTTAATATTCCGTAAATACCTGTCTTAATCATAACACCCGACATAATACCCGATACATGACTCGGTGCAGCAGGGTGTGCATCCGGAAGCCAGTTGTGGAAAGGAACAAAACCCGCCTTAATACCAAAACCGGTAAAAGCAAGCATAAATACAATATTTGCATACAGGCTGCCCGGCTGAACATGAGGCGCAAAACTTGCAAATCTCAAGCTTCCGGAATGTGCATCAAGCATTACAAACGCTGCCATTATAAATATCATTGACAAATGCATGTAAACAAGATACTTAATTCCGGCATTTAAAACTTCCTTCTTCTCGCCTTCAAATATAACAAGGAAGAAAGATGAAAGTGACATTATCTCCCACACAATCAGGAAGAATATTGCACTCTGAACCGTAACAACCATAATCATTGAAGCAATCAGCATCATCAAAAAGAAACAATGCGATGAAATGTTCATTCCTTTGCCCAGATACGGTTTCATATATCCGTTGGCGTACAAAACGCCGAGAAAACTCATAACAGAAATCACCACAAGAAAGAATGCCGATAATAAATCGATTCTAAAATCAACATATCCTACCACCGGCGACATGTAGACTAATTGCCCGATTTCCATACCTGTAAATAAAACTGCAAGTGCCGGAAGCAATAATAATCCTGTTGATAAAAGTGAAGAAATAGTGCAGACTTTAATCTTCCATTTTTCACTTACAACGATAGATAGTAAAGCGCCCAAAAGCAGCAATCCTAATGATAAAAAATAAATTCCCATAACTATTTATATTCCCAAAATTAATTTTTACACATACTTTTATATTGCTAACAAAAATATTTTTCAAGGGGGGGGGGTAAATGTATTTTGACTGGTAGGTAAAACTACCAGTTGGATGTCATTATGGGGGTAAATATTCGGGCTGGTCGACGAGCTTACCGGCTGGGCGTCATTGCGGGGGATATGCGCTAATCGAGCGTCAACGCGCGTTCCCTCTCCGGCGGGGAGGGTTAGGGAGGGGGTGGACTTTTCGTTATTTAATCCCCACCCGCATTTGTAGCTCACTGACGTTCGCACAACTGCGACCTCCCCAACTTGGGAGGTAGACGCGGTTATTGGGCGTGAAGAAAACATTAATCGAACAACGGCAGCGCATTCCTTCCCTATATAAGGGAAGGTTAGGATGGATGATTGTTAGAATGATATTCAACCCCTCTCCCGCATCTGTAACTTTCGCCTCACGGCTCAAGCACATCTGCTCCCTCTCCCACAAGGGGCGAGGGGAACGCGCTAATTGAACGTTGCCGCATCTGCCCCCCTTGCGGGGGAAGCGGATTTGCGGACGGACGACACGAACGTTAGTGAGGTAGTCCGGATAGCGAGCAAAACGAACGGACAGGAGCTCT
>CASFPS010000031.1 GCA_949296355.1 uncultured bacterium
GGATAAAGAGAATAAACTCTCTTCAATATTTGATGTTTGCCCGATTTTCAGACGCGTTGAGAGGGTTCCGGACAAAATTGAAGCAGATGATTATATTCCTGCCGCCGGACTTGTGTCGCTTGCAGTTCTGAATGCTCCCGAGGACTGGCGGGATATGAAATCCGCTTATTCACAAATTAAGTCAGGGGCGGAGGGCAGGCATTTTACCCCCTCTTATGACTACAAAAAAGCCCAGCATCCGTTTTCGTTCTTTAGAGGAACGCTTTTGCATAAATTTGTAAACCCCGCAACAAGCCCGTGTCCGAAGTTTGCAAAGTGGCTGTTGAAAAATGATACGACTTTGTGGGATACAAAGCTGAAACAATTTATTATAAATAAATTTGATGTTAAAGAAACTCCTATTGATACAAAAATAGAAAATATAACATCAACAAAAGAGAATCCTATTTATATTCGTGCAAAACAGTTTATCACTAAATCCCCTTTTGGTGAACTTACAGCCCGTGCAATGACAAGGACAACCAAAATCGGTGCAGCGGTTTTAGGGGGATTAGAGGCTGCACATATGCTAAAAGAGATTTCAGACGGCAAGAATGCAATAAAATCCGCTGCTAAATCTGCTATCAGCTTTACAAGTTCTGTTGCAGGAATCGGTTATGGCGGAGCCATCGGGGCAAAATATTTTGGTCCCGTAGGTTCGCTTGTAGGTATGGGATTAGGCGCTATTGCCGGGAATAATATAAGCGAGCTTATTGATTAAGATTTTTGTATGTTTTTTAACAAGGTATCATAAGCTTTCATGCTGCCTTTTGTTACATATTTTCTTGCCGCATTTATTGTATCAATTGCATCTTGTTTTGAAACATCTTTGAAAAGAATGACATCATCACATAGTGATTCATACCATTCAGTTCCGATATTTTTCATTAATTTATAATCCTTTTCCGCCCATTTCAAATACTTTTGATTAACCTTCTGGAAAGCGGGTTGATTTGTACCATTAACTGCATTGATTTTCATATAATACACCTCTTTAATTATTGATTTTCATATAATACACCTCTTTAATTATGTTGTCGGACTGGTATGCCCGATTTACGTTCTCGCTGGTTGGCATGGGATTAGGCGCTATTGCCGGAAATAAAATCAGTGACATTATTGATTAAGCTCTCTTTATACAATCCATTACATGGTTAAATGCTTTCATGCTGCCTTCTGTCACGTATTTTCGTACAGCATTCATGGTATCTATACCATCCTGCTTTGAAATATCTTTAAATAAAGTAACATCATCTCTTAAGGATTCATACCATGACGAATCAATATTTCCTCTTCTTTTATACCAGTTTTCAGCTTCTTTCAGATATTTTTGATTAACCTTCTGGAAAGCGGGTTGATTTGTACCATTAACTGCATTGATTTTCATATAATACACCTCTTTAATTATGCTGTCGGGCGAGTGTACCCAACTTACGTTCAGTTATTGTCGGGTTTCACCCAGCCTACAGTTATTTATAGCTTGAAAGTCGCACTATAACAATGCAGGTCGGGTTTACCCACCCGACAATAACTTTTTACACACATTTGAGTTAATTATACAAAATTTTTTAAAATTTGTCGATGAAATTTCACATCTTTAAGAAATTTCTTTACAAAAAACAAAAATAAACCCCGCTTAATGCGAGGCTTATTTTTTTATAATCTGTCAAATCCCGTATATTTTCTCAAAACTTCCGGAATAATTACCGTTCCGTCCTCCTGCTGGAAGTTCTCGAGAATTGCCGCGAAGGTTCTGCCAACTGCAAGTCCGGAGCCGTTGATTGTGTGGACAAATCTAATCTGTCCGTCTTTTGTTCTGTATCTTGTATTTGACCTTCTTGCCTGATAGTCGCCATAGTTTGAGCAGCTTGAAATTTCTTTATAAGTATTGTAAGAAGGAAGCCAAACTTCTAAGTCAAAGCATTTGTTTGCACTGAATCCGATATCAGCCGTACACAATGCAACTCTTCTGTACGGAAGTCCTAATTTTTCAAGACAAACTTCCGCATCTCTTGTTAATTTTTCGTGCTCAGCAGGGCTTGATTCAGGAGTTGTGAGTTTAACCATCTCAACTTTGTTGAACTGGTGAACTCTGATTAAACCTCGGGTATCTTTACCGGCTGAACCTGCTTCACGCCTGAAACATGGAGTATAAGCCGTCATATATTTCGGTAAATCTTCTTCTGACAAGATTTCGCCGGAATAAATATTTGTAACAGGTACTTCTGCTGTCGGAATCAGATATAAATCTTCATCAACGCATTTGTACATATCTTCTGCAAACTTAGGAAGCTGACCGGTTCCGGTCATTGTTGCGGCATTTGCCATAAACGGAGGAAGAATCTCTTCATAACCGTGTTCTTCCGTATGAATATCAAGGAAGAATTGGATAATTGCACGCTCCAGTCTTGCGCCTTTACCTCTATACAAAGTAAATCTTGATTGAGAAATCTTTACACCGCGTTCAAAATCAACAATTCCTTTATCTTCGCAAATATCCCAGTGAGCTTTCGGGGTAAAATTAAATTTTGTAGGTTCGCCCCAGAATTTTACAGGAATATTGTCATCTTCAGAAGCTCCGACAGGAGTCGTCTCATCAGGAATGTTTGGAGTTCTAAGTAACATATCTCTTTGGATATTATCTAAATCTACCTGTTTTTCTTCAAGTGCTTTTATCTCATCACCGAGTTTGCGGACTTCTTCCTGAATAGCGTCAGTATTTTCGCCGTTCTTTTTCATCATACCGATTTTTTGAGATTCGGATTTTCTTTTCGCTCTAAGTTCATCCGCCTGTGCCTGAACTTTTCTTCTGTCTGCATCAATTGCAATAATTGTATCAATTGATAAGTCAGGATTTCTCCTTTTTAAAAGCTCATTAATCTTTTCCGGATTCTCTCTAATTAATTTAATGTCTAACATTTATACTACCTCAACTATTAATTTTAAATATCTAAATCAAGTTTAGCATAAAAATAAGTAGTAGTGTGGAGCTTGCTCCACAATTTTTGAAACATTTATGCGGAGCAAGCTCCACACTAGTTAATAAACATACAGTCACCGTAGCTGTAAAAACGGTATTTTTCTTTGATAGCTTCTTCGTAAGCTTCAAAAATAAAGTCTTTTCCCGCTAAAGCACTAACAAGCATAAGAAGCGTTGATTTCGGAAGATGGAAATTAGTAATCAGTTTATCTATAATTTTAAATTCATAAGGGGGATAAATGAATAATTCAGAGGCTCCGCGGCAGGCTTTAATTTCTCCAAACATTTTGTAAGCGCTCTCTAATGTTCTGACGGTTGTTGTCCCGACTGCAACAAGTTTTTTGCCTTCCGCTTTTGCTCTGTTAATCAAATTGGCTGTCTCTTCTTTGATTTCAAAAGTTTCTGAATCCATGTGATGCTCAAGAATATTATCACACTTGACCGGTCTGAATGTCCCTATTCCGACGTTCAAAGTTACATATCCGATTTCAACGCCTTTATCGGAAAGCTTCTTCAAAATATCCTGAGTAAAGTGTAATCCTGCTGTAGGAGCAGCTACAGAGCCTTCTTTTTTTGCATAAACCGTCTGATATCTTTCAAAATCCAGTTTCTTAAGCTCTTCATTTGACATTTTTCTTTCAATGTATGGCGGAAGCGGAATATTTCCGACCTTATGTAAAATTTCAAAAATATCTCCTTCATAAACCATCTGCACAAGCCATTTCCCGTCATCAGGCAAAGGCATTTGAACTATGCAGGATAATTCATCAGAAATTTTTATCTCTGTCCCAACCCTTACACGCTTTGAAGGTCTGATTAAGACTTCCCAGGTTTTATTCTCTCTTTCTTTAAGCAAGAAAACTTCTATTTTGGCTCCGGTATCTTTGTAGCCGTACAATCTTGCCGGAATAACTTTTGTATCGTTAAGAATCAGAATGTGATTTTCGTCCAGCAGGTCAACAATGTCATAAAAATGTTTGTTCAGAATCTCGTGTTTATCACGGTTAAGAACCATCATGCGAGAGTTTTCGCGCTTATCACTCGGACGCTGTGCTATTAATTCTTCCGGTAATTCATAATCAAATTCTGATAGTAACACTTTTACTCCATTCTGGTTGACACCTCACCCTGCCCTCTCCTCAAGGAGAGGGGAATTTTTATTTTTCTTTTATTTGTTTAGCGTTTGCTAAATCAACATCATCAACTTTTGCTTCTTTTTTTCTGTCCTCTTCTTCAAGCTGCTTGTTTATAATAACAGTCTGTATAACCTGAAATACGTTGCTTGAAATCAAATAGAGAAGAACACCGGCAGGTATCGGAATGATAACAAAAGTAAATGTAAGCATTATCGGCATAAATGTGTTCATGGATTTTTGCATCTGCTGCTGGGCAGGATCCTGCGGAACATTCTTATTCATTGCCATCATTGCTCTTTGAGAGAATACCATTGTTACCGCAAAGAGAGCAATCAAAAGCAATACATCATAATGGAATGCCTGTTTTACTTCTTTTGTCGGGATTGAACTTATTAAAATGCCGTCTTTTCTTACGAAAGTCATTTTTTCGGATTCTTTTGTCTGAATATCTGTTACGTCAATTTCAGCCTTTTCAATCTGGTCAAGCTGGCTGAATTTGAGGTTTAAATTATCAAGGCTGATTTTGAAATCAGCAGGTTCACCGGGCATTAATTCCCCCTGAACCTCTACAGCTTTATTTGGTTTTTCGATTTTTACGTTTTCTAAAGGTTCATCAACACCTTTTAAATAAACTTTAGCGGTTTTGCCGGTCATAAAAGTATCATATTTTGAAACCCCGAGAGTTCCGTCATGAGAGACTCCGGCAGAAGTTTTAAGAGTTGCATCAAGTCTTTTTATGAATAAAAATTGTGAGTCGCCTGCCATCTGGATAAATTGCGGGCTCATAAGTGTTGAATATAACAAAATAAAAATAGGCATTTGGATTAACAGAGGAAAGCAGCCTGCCATCGGGTTGAACTTATGTTCTTTATAGAATTCCATCATTTTTTGCTGCATCATCTGCGGATTGCTTTTATAGCGTTCCTGAATTGCTTTCATTTTTGGCTGGAGCATTTGCATTGTGCGCATAGAGCGTTGCTGCGAAAGACCTAAAGGCCACATAAAAGCTCTTACAATAACTGTAAGTAATATAATTCCTATACCGTAACTTCCTGCAATAGAAAGCATTTTTAAGACTTTGATAGTTAGTGTTGTAAAATCCATATTCTCTTCCCTAAGTTGTGCTAGTTTCAAAAAGTGTACAAAAGTACACTTCTTAAGATACTTGAAATATGGTTCAATGTCAAATTAACGCCTGAAAATCGATTATTAGAAAGTTTGAATTGCCGCTTCAAAAATTAACCAGAAGATTTAAATGATTTTAATCTTTTGGTCGTTAAAATCTATTGCCCGATTGTGTACTATACAGTTGGGAGAGAGTAATGCGAATAGATGCAGGGATAAATAAGAATAATCTGGCTAAAGTCGTGGAAAAGGTTACGGTGCCTGAACGTTCACGTTCTTATGCTCTTTGTGTAAAAGCAGACGCCTTAAGGTTTGCAAAAATGTACAAAGAGTCTGTTCAGGCATACTTGCAGGCTATTATGATGGACAGAGGAGAAGTCAAAGCCTACTTCGGGCTTGCAATGTCCTACAAGTATTTGAAAGAATACAAAAAGGCTATCAGTACTCTTTCTAAATTAATAGAGATAGATGACAGCAATGATGAATACTTTTTTGAATTAGGTGTTTGCTACCTTTCTGACGGCAAGCCGGCAGAAGCAATACAGTATTTAATCAAAGCTATTTTGATTAACAGAGAAAACTTAGAAGCGCAGATTCAACTCGCTATAGCACACGAACTTGTCGGAGAAGAAGATTTATCTTTAATGATTTACAACAAACTCATTGAAACCAATCCGGAGTTTTTAAAAGCTTATTACAACAAGGCTGCAATGCTTATGGGAATGGAAAATTATATGGAGGCTTCAAGAACCTTCTTCCAGCTTATTAAGCGCAACCCTGATTATTACAAAGCATACTTGGGTATAGCAATGAGTTTTGATAAAATGGCTAAATACAAAGACGCAATCCGTTATTACAAGAAGTTTCTGGAAATGAAACAGTTTTCTGAGGACGCAATTTTTGCACGCAGCAGAGTTATTGAACTCAGAGCTTTATATTTTTCTAAGGATAACTCTTTAAAAATCATTGAATAATTCCACATTGACCATCCGGTCTATAGACTTTTTATAATTTTAACCCCTTGATTGATGTTAACCATGCCCGTATATAATACACTGTAAGTGTAGACTTATGGGGGTGGAAAAGTATAACTTTTCTGTCCGGGAAACAGGTTAGTGAATAGTGAATAGTGAATAGTGAGTAGATTTTAAAATTAAAATCAAATTGACGAACTATTTAACTTATCCGCTTTTCAGCTAACAAAAGAGTGAGAGTAATATGTCACCCTTTCCAAAGATGGCGAGGGAAAAATAAAAGACCTGGAGAGAGGATAGCGTAAGATGAATCTTACGGGCTTGGATACAACTTTACAGCGTATAAACGCAATAGAGAACCGGTTTCAGTCACTGATGAGCTGGGGAATTCAGCCTGACGGAGATTTTCAAAAGATTCTGGATAAATCAATTTCTCATACGAATCACCCTACGAACACTTCACGCGCTGAAATCAACGAATTGATTGATAAATACGCTGATAAAAACGGTTTGGATTCTGATTTTGTAAAAGCTGTAATTAATCAGGAGTCCGGATTTAACCCGAACGCAACTTCAAGATGCGGAGCAATGGGACTTATGCAGCTTATGCCGTCTACTGCTGAAGGCTTAGGTGTCACAAATGCGTATGATGCAGAACAGAACATTATGGGCGGAACAAAGTATCTTAAAGGTTTGATGGACAGGTTTGACAATAATAAATCTTTAGCGCTTGCCGCGTATAATGCAGGCCCTAATGCAGTAAAAAAATACGGCGGAATACCACCTTACGCTGAGACACAAAATTATGTAAAAAAAGTTTTGAGTAATTACGACCGTATGAAAGGAGCCGACTTATGATTCTCAGAAGTTTTGAATCTGCCGCCAACGGCATGAATGCTCTTATGGATATGAACGATAATACTGCAAATAATCTTGCGAACGTAAATACAATCGGTTACAAAAAAGGTTCTTTGAGATTTAAAGATATAATGCAGTCTGCTGTTTATTCCCAGCAGGGTTCTATTATCAGAAATACGGACGAAAGCAATTATCTTGGGAGTTTAAGTGTCGGAAGCGCAAGCATGCAATATACTCACGATTTTTCACAGGGTGCTCTTACAAAAACGTCAAACCCTTATGATGTTGCGATAGAAGGTGACGGATTTTTCAAGGTTCAGGATGCTGACGGAAACATATCTTACACAAGAAACGGCTCTTTTGTAGTGGATAACGGCTATTGGCTAAAAACCAAGCAGGGGGAATATGTTCTTGATGTTGATAACAGAAGAATAAGAATGCTTCCTTACGATATGGAAGATGAGACGGCTTTCAGAGACAGAAAAGACATTGTTATTGCAGAGAACGGTAATATTGAAATAAATTCTTATAACCAGAAAGTTCCGCTCCAAACAATCGGGGTCTGGGATTTTGCTGACAAAGACGACTTATTTGAAATTGGGGATGCAAAATTTGTACCGAGAGACGAGATAAATAATCCGGAATTAAGGTCGGAAAAATTTTCAATTCAGCAGGGAATGCTGGAGCTTTCAAACTCCAATGTAATAAGAGAGATGATTAATTCTATTAATACAACAAGGAATTATGAAAGTTTGACAAAGGTAGTAACCACAAACAGCGACATGCTTCAAACGGCTGTATCAGTCGGAAGGATAAGGACAAGTTAGTGAGTAGTGAATAGTGACTGGTGAATAGATATTTTTAAAGTAGAACATTTTATTTTAATTTTAAATTACCATTCACTACTCACTATTCACTATTCACTCTGACAAAATAATAAAAAGGATAAAAACATGTTAAGAGCACTAACAACAGCAGCAACAGGTATGATAGCACAACAAAACTATCTTGACGTAATTGCAAACAACGTAGCGAACGTAAACACTACGGCATTTAAGCAGTCAAGAATAGAGTTTCAGGATTTACTGTCACAGGCTCAGAGAACTCCGGGCGCTTTGATGAACCAGGGTACTTATCAGCCTGTAGGTATAGAAATCGGGCTTGGTGTTAAAACTGCAGCAACAACAAGGGTATTTACCCAGGGTGTTGCAATTTCAACAGGGCGCCAGCTTGATATTGAAATCGAAGGCGAAGGCTTTTTGCAGGTTATGAAAGAGGACGGCTCACTTGCCTATACACGTGACGGTTGCTTACAGGTCGACTCATTAGGTCAGTTATGTACAAACGACGGGCTTTTGATTCAGCCGTCTGTCTCAATTCCTCGTGACGCAACAGAAATTACCATCACGCAGGACGGTAATATTTCCGTAACACTTCCGGGGCAGACGCAACAGTCAATTGTCGGCTCTTTGCAGCTGGTAAAATTCCAGAACCCTTCAGGGCTGCTTTCTATCGGACACAACCTGTACAAAGAAACTCAGGCTTCCGGAAATCCTGTTCAGGATACTCCGGGGCAGAACGGTCTGGGCTTAATCCAGCAGGGAATGCTTGAAGGCTCTAACGTTCAAATCGTAGACGAACTTGTAGGCTTAATTAAAGCAGAAAGAGCTTTTGAATCTAATTCAAAAATAATTAACTCTTCAAGTAATATTTTGCAATTGACTAATCAGATGGGGTAAACCGGTGAATAGTGAGTAGTGAACAGTGAATAGAAGTTTATAAATAAAAACAAGATAAATATCTATTCACTACTCACTATTCACTACTCACTAACAAAAAATGAAAAACCTTTTCGCAATACTTCTAATAATTTTTATAGGAGCGTTGGGCGTAAATGCGCAGACGCTCACTTCTGCCGATGTTAAAACTTCCGTAGCTAAAATCCTTTGTGAAAACTACAAACAAATGACAAACGCTGATGTTGAAGTGAAAGTAACAGGTACCCCGTTTGCAACATTGCAGCTCCCGGACGGAGCGGTAAAATATAAAATCGTATCCGGAGGAGATAAAATTGTCCCCAGAGACATTAAAAGAGTTGATGTTTACGTAAACGGCGCTTTTATCAAAACTCTTAATCTTCCGGTGCAGACAAGTGTCTTTAAAGAAGTTCTGGTTGCAAACGATTTTATAAACAGAGAACAGGTGATTACAAAAGAAAATTCCTCCGTTAAAAAAATGGATGTTTCTATGAAAATGGACTACGTACTTTCGGAAAAAGTTCTGGAAAAAGAGCCGGCTGCAAAAAAAGCGTTCCAGAAAGGCGAAGTAATTGACAGAAGGTTTGTGAAACTGAGACCGGATGTCGTAAGAAACGGAGAAGTCAGAATATTTTTCGTATCAAACGACGCAGTAATGGTATCAGTAGACGGAACAGCAATGTCAGACGGTATGTGCGGCGACTACATAGACGTGGAAAACAAGAATTACAAGAAAATTTATAACGGAAAAGTTATTGGCGAAAATAAGGTGCTGGTGGAGATATAATTTTGGTGCGGTAAATCAAAGATTTACCACATCCTACATACTTTTCCCCTCGCCCCTTGTGGGAGAGGGAGCAGCCGTTCTTGAGCCGGAAGGCGAAAGTTACGGATGCGGGTGAGGGGTTTTGTTCTGGATTGTTTCGGGCTGAATGGCTGCTCCCTCGCAATGACACCATACTTGTAGGTTTACTTACCAACCTGAATCATTTACCCCCGCAATGACGTCAAACTGGTTGTATTGACTACCAGTAGTAGTGTGGAGCTTGCTCCGCAAAAGTTTTTGTCGGGCTAAAGTACGACTTATTTACAATATGTATTAAACCGGGACAAAAGATTGAAAAATCAGTAAAATACGTTATAATAAAAGTAGAGCGGGAGTAGTTCCAGCTACTCCCTTTACAGGCTCTACATAAAACTGGCGAGAACCAGAAGAATATGCCCTATGACCACTAGGGCATATTTTATTGTTTCTGATACATTTTGCCTGTCCATGTTGCTCACCTCCTTTCACACCCTTTTTACAGAAAAGATTGTCGTGCGCATAAGGAGGGCTGCCTTCTCTACCGGTCAATTGCATTATAGTACAAATTCCGGTTAAATTAAAGTTTGTAGGGCGGATAAAGTGTAAATGTTCCAGCCGATACAAAAGTTTTTGTCGGGCTAAAGTACGACCTATTTACTTAATGCGTATTAAAACGGGACATTTACTTGACAAACAGGAGGTTATAGTAAATAATATAGTAACAGGGTGGCAGTTTACCAGACTGCCGGATACCTTTTAGAAAGTCTAACGGTTCTTATCTATTTAGATGAGAGCCGTTTTTTAATACGCATAAAATCAAAAAGATTAAGAATAATGCTATATTGAAATTATCCATATCGACCCCCGTCTAACTAAATGTGCCGGTCAGTTTCCGTAGAAAAGGTATCTTTTACCCTGTACGAATTATGCTGTCATAACTTTTACCGTCTGTCTATTTAATTTTCATTTTCCGGTAGGGTGTGGTAAATCTTCGATTTACCGCATCAAAAATGCAAGCAATATCTCCATCAAATGATTGATGTTTTATTTTATATAATCGTATAAACTGTATATGTAGACTTTTAATGGGGAAGGTATATTCTGTCAGGGTTATTTTCATAATCCTGAAATACAGCGGGTAAGTATTATGAAAAAATTGTTATCGAGCTTATTAATAATGTTGTTGATGATAGGGGGATTGTTGCCTGCATGTGCTATTGATGCAAAGGTAAGAATTGTTGATTTGACTCATATTAAAGGGGTCAGAGAAAACCAGATTGTGGGATACGGTGTCGTTGTCGGTCTACCCGGAACAGGTGATAATTCCCGTTCAACACAGATTACAAACCAGATGCTTTTAAGGAATTTAGGAACGGTAATTGAGCAGGAAAACTACATTCAAAAAGGTGCTTCCGCAGCGGTAATTGTAACGGCAACAGTTCCTCCGTTTGCAAAAAACGGTGACAAAATTGATGTAACGGTTTCAGCTATGGCAGACTGTAAGAGTCTGGAAGGCGGCGTTCTTGTCCAGACAATCTTAAAAGCGCCGAACGGGGAAGCCGTTGCAGTAGCGCAAGGTCCTTTATCAGTAGGCGGGATTAACAAGGCAGCAGGCGGCTCTTCTGCCAGAACTGCAATTACTACAACCGGTAGAATTCCGGGCGGTGCAATAATCGAACGTGATATTTATACGGAAATCGGAGACGAAAATTCAATAACTTTATCGATTGACCGTTCTGATTACACGCTTGTATCAAGAATTGCAAAGACAATTTCTCAGGTAGCGCCGGCTCAGGCAGTTGACGGAAGTTCAGTTAAGGTTGAAATTCCTGCAAGGTTTATGAACGACAGAGTAAACTTCTTATCAATAATTGAGAATCTGGAAGTTTCGCCGACTATGGACAGGGCAAAAGTTGTAGTAAACGAAAGAACCGGAACGGTTGTAATCGGAGCGGATGTAAAACTTCTTCCGGCAGCGGTTGCACACGGTAATATTACGGTTACTGTTTCGACCACAAATGAAGTCTCCCAGCCTAATGCTTTTGCAAACGGTGCAACTGTCGGGTTTGAAAATGCAGACATTGAGATTAACAAAACTCCGGGGAGTTTAGTCACAATGCCTGCAAACAGTAACTTAAACGATTTAGTCAGGGCGCTTAATGCAATAGGAGTTGCGCCGGTTGACTTAATCTCAATACTGCAGGCACTCAAAAAGTCAGGAAGCCTGCAGGCAGATTTGGTTATTATTTAGTTAGTGAATAGTGACCAGTGATTAGTGAATAGAGGTTAAAAAGAAAGGAGAATGTGAATGAGAATAGAAAAGTGATGAAATATACTATTCACTACTCACTATTCACCATTCACCAGAAGAAATGGACTTTTCAACACCTACAATAGATTTAATAAAACATGGCTTAAATAATGCGCAGACAGTTAACTCCGATCAGGTTCTTTATAACAGAATTAAAGAATCAGGTGATTCAAAAGAGCAGTTGAGAAAAGCTGCAACAGAATTTGAGTCAATATTTATTACCAAAATGTTATCCGAGATGGATAAAACCGTAGACAGGGAAAACGGTCTTTTCGGAAAAGAAAGCCAGTATGTTGATACCTTTAAATCAATAGTTTATCAGCAAATGGGACGTGATATTGCGAATAATCCGAGAACCTCCTTCGGATTTGCAGACCAGATCTACAGACAAATGGAGAAGTATGTTGGGGGGTAGTGAGTAGTTACTGGTGAATAGTGAATAGATGTTTATTTAAAATACCTAGTCACTAATCACTAATCACTATTCACTACCTACAAAGGAGACAAAATGTTACCAAGAATAGAAACCAATTCAGTACAGCAATTCAGCGCACTAAGTGCGTTCAAGTCAGCCCAGACTCTTCCTAAAAAAGAAGAAGCGGAAGCAAAAGAAGTTTCAGGCGGAACGGAATCTAATAATGCGAAAACTCTGCTTGAAAGAATTGATGTAAATGAAGTGAGAGAATGCGCCAAAACTGTAGGCGAATTCAATATTTCGGATGATGACATTAAGTACGGACTGTTATACGGTAGAAGTGTTATAGCGGAGTTTCTATGCTAAATGATGGTAAGCAGAAAATTTAACCGGTGACTAAGTGATTAAGTGACTGAGTGACTAAGAAGTATAAAAACTTTTTTAAATCGCAACGGGGAAGAGGAAATGAAAAAAGTATTAACAATAATAGCAATATTAATGATGACAAGCGTAAGTGTTCAGGCTGAATCACTGTTTACGCTCGGAGCGACACAAAACTATGCAGGTGTTCCGCGCTCACTCTTCGGAGGAGTTCAGGCTCATCAAATCGGGGACTTAATCTCTATTATTATGGAAGAAAATATAACGGTTAATGATAACCTGACGTATTCTTCCGAAAAATCATCTACAACGGTTGATACTTTTACATCATTTATAAACCGCTGGTTCGGCTTATCTCTTAAAGATTCTGACGGGTTCGGCGGATCTAATGAAGTTTCTAACTCTGCAACAGGCGGAAGAACTTTAACATTCGGCGACCAGATAGCAGTTCAGGTTGTTCAGCAGCTTCCGAACGGCAATCTGGCTGTACAGGGTAAGAAAACTCTTGTTAACGGAAACGAAAGAATGGACTTTATTGTAACGGGCGTTGTTGACCCGAGATGGCTTAATGCTAACGGAGAGATTTATTCATACAATGTTTCTAATCTCCAGTTTGCACTTTCAGGACGCGGCTCTATATCAAGAAACCAGAACGAAGGTATTTTCAACAGATTTGTTAAATATTTGTTCTAGTGAATAGTGGCTGGTGAATAGTGAATAGAGGTTAAATAATTGCATATTTTCTAGTCACTAATCACTATTCACTACTCACTAAGAGAAAAGAAACCTATGGATAAAAAACAATTCAAAAATTTAATAGACGTATTAGATAAAATCATTGTCGCTTATTCAAAGCTTAAAGATCTCTTTGAAGAGAAAAAAGAGACTCTTAAAAAATCCAAACCGGATGATTTAGGAGTTCTGGATAATAAAATTCTTGCTCTCAATAACGAGATAACCAAGCTTAATGAAGAGAGAAAAAATCTTGCTGTAGAAATGCTCGGCAAAGACACGAATATGTCCGGTTTTATTGAGTTTGCGACCAATGAAGCACCCGAGTATGTGAACGCTTTAGAAGAGAGAAAAGTAAAGATTTGTAAAATTATTCCCGAGTTAGTGTTATTAAATCAGCAAAATGTGGAATTATTAAAGCATGGCATCATAATATCTAACAAGATGTTGGAAACAATTATTGATGCATTTGCTCCTCAAGGATGTAATTACAACGGAGCAGGCAAGACAGACACACATGAATATGACATGTGGACCATAAATGAAGAAGTTTGACGGACGTACATTTCAGCCGGCAGTTGGTTGAAACAACACGCCCGGCTTGGACTTCCGGATATAACTTAAGCAAAATGAGGTAAAAAAATGGCAAGTTTGTTATCATCATTGAATATGACCGCAAATACGCTTTCCGTAAACGAGAAAGCGATTAGTGTCGTATCCCACAACGTTGCGAACATGAATACCGAAGGGTATCACAAGCAGAGGGTTAATTTTGCAACAAGAAACATAGCCGGTGCTATCGGAGATAATGTTAACAACCAGATTCGCGCAAACGGCGGCGTTATGATTGCAAATGTTATGAGATACAATGACGAGTATCTCAATAACTACTATAGAGATCAGCTTTCTCATCTCAATACTCTTGACCAGCAGCTTGATACAATCGGAGATCTTTCAAGTATTTTTGACGATTTGGAGGGCGAAGGCATTGATGCTGCACTTTCAGATTTTTACGAAGCTTTAAATAACTTAAATGAGTATCCTGCAAGCTCTACAGCCAGAACCAATTTTATTGAAGTTTCAAAAACACTTGTATCTGTATTAAACTCAAAAAGCGTAGAGTTGGAACAACTTACAACCAAGGCTTTAGGTGACGGAGTTTCCCAAGAAGCTTTAGAAAATTCGCAAATATATATTCAGTATACTGCATTAAATGACAAACTTACGGAACTTGCAGATGTTAACAGAGCTTTAATGGTTACACAAACCGGAACATTAGAAGCGAACAACCTGCTGGATAAAAGAGATTTAATTCTTAATGAAATTTCCAAGTTTGTTGATATCAATGTAGAAGAAATTCACAACGGCGCTGTACGTGTTTCAGTTGGTATGACAGATCTTGTAAGAGGGGCAAAAGTCGTAGGAAAATTAGATATCCAAACAGCAAAGGAATATTGTGAATCCCAGAACCCGCCGATAGCCTATCCTGATGACTGGACAGGAGAAAATGCCGTTATAAGCATTATTAATCCGGAAGAAGAAAACAAGGTTGTTGTAGCAAATGCAAATTCAATTATAACCGAAGGTACGCTCGGCGGACTTCTGCACTCGGCAACTGCGGTTGATGGCGAAACTAACGCCGGAACGGCGATGGCAGGGCTTAACACTCTTGCTCAGGCAATAGCGGATATATTTAATGAACTGAATACAAGAGAAGGGGCATACTGTATTAATCCTGATGATACGGGAAAACTTATTGACAGTCCTGATGACAATTTTCTCTTTGTAACAACTGACGCTGACGGAAATATTTCAACAACAGGTATTACAGCCGGAAATATCCAGCTCAATCCGGACTTGTTAACCGATGACGGCATCTGGAATATTGCCTGCGCTTACATTGAAGAAGGTCAAAACTTTGATGAAAACGCTGTAGGTAACGCACAAAATGTTGCTGCTATGCTGGGTACAAGGGATAGCGCCTACGACGGGTTAGACGGAATGTCTATAGAAGATTATTACACATCTCTTGTAGGTAAAATTGCCTCCGCCGGAAGCAGTCTGCAAACACTGTATGATACTCAATCTGCTGTTGTAGACGGTATCGAATCAAAAATCAAGGATGCAACAGGCGTTGATTTAAACGAAGAACTGGTCGATTTAGTTAAATATCAAACCGCGTACTCGGCAGCCGCTCAGGTATTTAACATTTGTAATAACTGTTTAGACACTCTTATGACACTTGGAGGCTAATATGGTAGATAGAATTTCAACTTCAGGAAAATATGCACAGCTTGTTGCAGATATGCAGCAAAATCTTATAAATTACAACAGAATAACCGCTCAATTAACCTCCGGTCACAAGGTTATGAATATAACCGACGACCCGATTGCCGCGGTTAATATTCTTAACACAAACAGACAATTAGGTCAGATAGATACATTTTCTACCAATGTAGAGATGGCAAAGAGTGAACTCAGCGCATTGGATGATTTATTCTCTCTTGCAACAGGATATTTATCATCAGCCTGGGATAGGGCAGTGCAGGCAAATAACCAGACATATGGTGAAGATTCGCTTAAAGCTCTAAAGGTTGAAATTGATGAAACCATCAAAACAATGGTAGACCTTGCAAATACAGAATACAATGACAACTATATTTTCGGAGGCGCAAATACCAAAATATCTCCTTATACAATTGATGAAAACGGTGATATTGTATACAACGGAACGCCTTATGATAATCCTGATTATATCAGGCAAACGGAAGTTGCAGACGGCGTTTTTGAAGTAATTAATACAACCGGGGACAGAGTTTTCGGGTATTATAAAGCAGCAGTAGAGCCGGGAAACGGCGTTTATACGGATGTAGACGGAAACAGAGTTATTAAAACCAGCGATACAGCAACCGGAGCTGATGTTTATAAATACGAAAACGGGTTGGAATATACAGGTGATATCGGCGATTTAACAGACGGGGCACCGGAAGAGGCAGAAGGGGTAATGGGAGCTTTAAAACTTCTGAGCAATTCAATCCAGATGGTTCTTGACGGGGATACAGAAGCCGGATATGAACAGATGAACTCTACTTTAGATATGTTTGATTCTTCTATGAGAATGATAACCGAAGAACAAACTAAATTTGGCGGTGTGTATAACAGATTAGAGATGACAACATCAACTCTTGATACGAATAATACAAACCTTACTGCTTACCTGTCCGAAATTCGTGATGTTGATTTAACGACCGCAATTACTGACTGGTATATGGCTCAATACGCTTATCAGGCAAGTTTACAGGTATCCTCAGCCTCAATGGGTATGAGTCTGCTAAATTATCTATAAAAATTCTCCTTTACTCCTCACGGATGAAGAGTAAAGGAACTACATAAATATAGTCTACAATTTTAATATACTTACCATTTTTAAGGACATTCTTTGTCCTTTTTTCTTTTTTTAGTCAGATTTTAAACTTCATAACGGTGTTCATAAGCTTCAACAGCCCTTGCGGCTTCTTCTTCTGAATATTTATACCCTGAAAGGCTTATCATAATCCGACCTCCGGATTCTTCAAAAAGTTTTTTCTTAATCTTATAAGGATACGTTTCATTACCTTTCAAATTTCCGTTATGAATTTCTCTTATAATGTCATCAATGTACATTTGCATATATTGCGGAATTTTCGGATGTCTTTTTATATATTCAGGAAGCGGCATATTTTCTCTGTATCTGTTTCCGCTTGCGGAAGTCAGAAGAAAATTGCCGATTGTATTCAAACCGCCTGCAGAAGCCGGCGTTACATGTTCTATAGAACCTGTTGACGCTATAAAAATACGTCTTATAATTTCAGTCTGGCTGCGTTTGGAATACTTTACAACGAAGGCATTTCTGCTGCTTTCGGATGTCGGGAGAAAAAGCGCCTTATTTTTTATGTCATTAAAAATCTCTCGTTCATTCTCGTTAGGAATAATTTCTTCTAAAGAAGTCAAAAAAGTTTTACGCTTGAATGTGTCGTGAGTAGAGCTGCTTAGAATAATCTGCCTGCATCTTGTTGTTTTGGATCTGATTTTTAAAGCCGATTGCGGGGATAGTTTTCTGGTCAACCTGTCAACATCATCCAGAACCTCCATTTCTTCAAGTTTTAATCTCGTCAGACAGTTCATCTTAATCATCTTTAAGCAATTCTGGAGATTATCATCGGGATTGATAAGAGCAAAATCCTTAAAGATTGCAAACATAGCTTTTTCTACCGGCAGCATATTCTCCTGATAATTAGAAAGAAGAGTTACCCCGTCTTTTGCGGTTACGCATTTTGCAAGATTTTTTTCAAAGCCTTTAATTGTATCTGTAGGAATAATCTTTATACCTCTGTACGGGCAGGTAATCCCTTTGAGTCTTCTTAAGGGTTTTCCGGCAGAAGTTTTGCCCTCATAAGGGATGTCATAATAGTATTTCAAATAGTTTTGCGGGGTAATGTGTTTGAGTTTCTTTTTGGACATAAAAAGTCCTCGACTTCCGGTTTCTATTCTCATGATATCAGATGTTATATCCGCCCGCAACCGTAAGAACATAAAATATAACAGAACATCGACGGCGTTTCCTACCCGGCGGGGAGGGTTAGGGTGGGGGTGAACAGAAAAACTTAAGAACGACAACGCGCGTTCCCTCGCCCTTTTGGGGAGAGGGTTAGGGAGAGGGGCTGGGGTTATTGAACCCCACCCGTATTTGTAGCTCACTAACGTTCGCACAACTGCGACCTCCCCAATAGGAGAGGCTTATGCGGTTATTTGGTACAACAAGAAGTGAACGTCAGCGCGCGTTCCCTCGCCGGTGGGGAGAGTTAGGGAGAGGGGCTGGGTTATTGAACCCCACCCGCATTTGTAGCTCACTAACGTTCGCACAACTGCGACCTCCCCAATAGGAGAGGCTTATGCGGTTATTTGGTACAACAAGAAGTGAATGTCAGCGCGCGTTCCCTCGCCGCTGGAGAGGGAACGCGCGCTGACGTTCTACGGTTTTATTTCCTCTCTGTTATTAATTCTTTTGTATCAAAATAATTAAGCTTCATTGCATTTTTAACTTCATAAAGAGTTTGAGCAGCGACTTCTCTTGCTTTTTCCGTTCCGTCTTTCAAAATTTCATAAACGGATTCGATATCTTTTTCGTATTCTTTTCTTCTCTCTCTTATCGGTTCTAATTCTTCATTAACAATACTGTTCAGGAATCTTTTAACCTTAACATCCCCGAGCCCGCCTCTTTGATAATGCTCTTTGACTTCATCTAAGGACTTATATTCATTCCAGTATTTTTCAAAATGTTCAGGCTTGCAGAAAGCGTCAAGGTAAGTGAATACCGTATTCCCTTCAATATGCCCCGGGTCGGTGACTTTAAGGTGAGTCGGATCTGTATACATACTCATTATTTTCTTTTGTACTTCTTCGGCGCTGTCTGAGAGGTAAATACAATTGCCTAAAGATTTGCTCATCTTTGCCTTGCCGTCAATCCCCGGAAGCCGCATACAAACCTGATTATCAGGAAGTAGTGCTTTAGGTTCAATGAGAACTTCATCATAAATGTGGTTAAATCTTCTGACAATCTCTCTTGTTTGTTCAATCATAGGAAGCTGATCTTCTCCTACCGGAACAGTATCTGCCTTAAATGCGGTAATATCAGCCGCCTGACTTATCGGATAACACAGGAATCCGACCGGAATGCTTGTTTTAAAATCCCTCATCTGAATTTCCGCTTTAACAGTAGGGTTTAACTGTAATCTTGCTAAAGTAACAAGATTCATATAATAAAAAGTTAATTCCGTAAGTTCAACAATTTGAGATTGGATAAAGATAGTTGAAATCTTTGGATCTAAGCCGACGGAGAGATAATCAAGAGCGACTTCCATAATATTTTGCCTGACTTTTTCAGGATTGTCAAAATTATCCGTTAAAGCCTGCGCATCGGCTATCATAATAAATATATTTTTATAATCACCTGAATTTTGTAATTCCACTCTGCGCTTCAAAGACCCGACATAATGCCCCAAATGCAGTCTTCCGGTTGGTCTGTCGCCTGTTAAAATAGTTTTTTCCATTGTATTATCTCTCCAATCTCTTTTTATAATAATACAAAAACTATTTACTTTTTACAAAATCTTTTTAATTTATCCAAGAGTGCATGAAAAATAGTTTTGTACCTTGCACATTCCGGATCAAGAAGATAGAGACCTCCGGTTTTAGACAGACCGATTTGAAAACAGTCGCCGTCATGAATATCGTATGGTCTAAAGCCGGCTTTTCTTATCATATCTTTTACTTCCAGAACAAACTCTTCGCTTAAGCTATGCTGATATAGCTTTTCTTCAATATAATAAAAAATCTTTCCGGCTTTTCCTTTTTTGTATACCGGAACATCAAAGCACTGATGCGGTCTGTTCATAGGAAAATGATTCCACTGAGATAGTTTTAATACATTTCCGTCCGCGGTTTCAAACGCAATTGCAGAAGCGCCCCTTCCTATGTATTTTGTAATTTTCATCTTAGAAAGTTCTTTATTTTTATCCACTTCTTTTACAAAAACATCAAAATCAAAATTTCTAACAGGCTCAAAGCCTTCTATTTTTTCTGACATTTTTCGGTCTTTGATTGCGCCGGACAAAGTTACGGGGTGGTCATATATTTTGCTTGTATCTATAACTATCATACTTTTATTTATAAAACCTGTAAATCAAAAATTTGCGCTTTGTATTTTTTTTTAACATATATACCCCGCCTGTGTAATCGACAGGATTAATTCAGATATTAGCATAAAGTTATATGAAACATACAAAAAAAATAATTGTTACTATTTTATTAATAACTTTACCTGCCTGCGCTGATGATATTCAGATTGCGAGTTTTGATGACCTTATCAACTCTTCTCCGGTTAGCGGCGACATTTTAACATTTACCAATGACCTGGATTCAAATTCGTCAATCGGCGCTCACTTTGAAAATCTAAATATAACATTTGAAGGAAATGACTATTTTTTAGACGGCAACAGTCGTTTCAGCGGATTTGTATTTAATCAGCAGACTGAGTTCAACCGGGTAGGGGTCAGGAATTGCCGCGGTCAAACTTTTAACCGTTCAAGCTTTGCCGGAGCAGTTTATAATAACGGCGGTGACATTAAAATTCAAGAGGCTGCTTTCACTGAAAATTTTGTAGATTCAAATAATTTAAACTTTGGAGTAGGCGGGGCTGTTTATAACCTTAACGGCGGAAATGTTAATATAGAAACGGCTTTGTTTGACGGAAACTACGCCAACGGAGCTGCCTCGTACGGGGGAGCCGTGGCAAACGGATATAACCAGACAACTGATACTATGACTATTAATAACTCTATTTTTCGCAATAACTATGCTGAAGGAAGTGTTGTTCCATATGGTGGCGCGGTTTTTAACAACGGAACAATAAATATATCGAACAGTACATTTGATAATAATTTTGTTCAAGGCGAAGAAAGCATGATATCCTACGGCGGAGCTTTATATAATATCGGAGAAATGAGCCTTGATAACTGTAATATTACCGGCAATCACGGAGATGGAGGAAATGATACCGTAACGCGCGGCGGCGCTGTTTATAATAACAAAAACCTTACTATTAATAATTCTACTTTGAGCGGGAATTATGTTAACGCAAGCTACTATGGAGACGGAGGAGCTGTATTTAATGACACGGGAGGTGTTACAACAATTAAAAATTCATTACTTGAAAACAACCGCGTAACTTCTTCTTCCGGACTTGCTGACGGCGGCGCAGCCGCAAACTCCGGTACTTTAATTATTGAAAATTCAACTTTCCGAAATAATTCCGATACGGACGGAGCAAATGACATCCATAATTATTCAGGCGGCATAATAGAATTCTCCGGAGACGGAACAACAAATATTTTGAGCGGAATTGACGGAAGCGGAACGATTAATAAAACCGGATGCGGTATTTTGAACCTTGGCGGAGTCAACAACAATTATACCGGAGATTTAAATCTGCAAGCAGGAACTATTAATTTGTTAAAGGACAGCACGTATTTTAATGCTCAAAATACTTCTTTTTACAATAATACAAATTTTAATATGCTAAATAGTGAAATTAATAATATAAATTTTGGAAATCTTGCGCTTTCAGGGAAATCAAATATTTTTGCGGATGTTAATTTTAATACAAACACAATGGACAGGATTAATGCTTCTTCTGTTTCCGGAAGCGGAAATATTTACGTTGTGGGATTAGGTCTTGAAGGAACTCCTAAAGGGAATTTTATTTCCATCCCTTTTGCCGATTCCGTTTTGAGAGATTATGTAAGCTACACTCCTTCTCAAATCCAGACTCCTATATATGATTATAATTCTTCTTATAATTCATCAAACGGGAATTTTGAATTCTCAAGAGGCGGATTTAATTCTTCCGTATATGTTCCGGCGGTTGCTGCACAGCTTGCGGGATATTTGACAGAGATTGAAACCTACAAAAATGTATTTTCTAACCTTGATATGGTAATGATTACACCGCCAGACAGACGGGAGAGTCTGCAATTCAGGAATAAAATTGCAAGTGCAGGCGGAAATTTTGCCTACTCTCCTCTTTTTATGCCGGAACAAAACAGAGGTGTGTGGTTTAAACCTTATACAATGTTTGAAAAAGTTCAGTTAAGAGGCGGACAGAATGTTTCAAATGTTGCTTACGGAAGTTTGTTCGGGGTTGAAAGTGGACTTAACGAACTAAAAAGAGGATGGTATTCTCTATACGGCGGATATGCTTCTTATAACGGTTCTCATCAGGCATTTAGCGGAAACAGTATTTACAATAACGGAGGACTTGCAGGAGCTTATGGAGTATTTTATAAAGGAGGCTTCTTTTCAGCCTGGACAGCAAACGCCGGAGCAAACTCGGCAGAAGCTTCTACAAGATTCGGCAGGGATAATTTTGCAATGCTAAATGCCGGAATTGCCGAGAAAACAGGGTATAATTTTGAAACTTTCAGACGGAGACTTATAATTCAGCCAAGTTTAATGATGTCTTACACTTTCGTTAACACATTCAATTACACAACCTCTGCCGGAGTAGCTATGGATGCGGATCCGCTTCACGCTATTCATATAGAACCGCAGATTAAACTTATCGGTAATTTTAAAAACTATCTCCAGCCTTATATAAGTGTTTCAATGGTTTGGAATATTTTAGACGATACAAAATTCAAAGCCAGTGATGTATACATTCCGGATCTTTCAGTAAAACCTTATGTCCAGTATGGAGTGGGTGTCCAAAAACGCTGGGGTGACAGAATAACCGGATTTTTTGAAACAATGATACGCAACGGAGGCAGAAACGGTGTTGCACTACAGTTTGGTATACGATTTAGTATTTAAAAATTGTAACTTATTATTGCATTTATACCCCAGTTTTTACCGGAATTATCTTTTATATCCTGAAGATTGTACCGCTGTCCTTCTATCGAAAGTGAAGTATTTTTGCCGATTTTCTGAGTAAAACCTGCAAAAATTCCGGCACTGTTTGTCCATTTGTCGTTTCTGTAGTCGTATTTACCTGAATAATGCGGATTTGCATAAAAACTCAAATTTTTATTTATAGGAACTTCAACGCTCAAAGGAGAATACCTGATTTGAGTCGCTGTACTGTTCACGCCAATTGTATTTCTGACTCGTAAATTCTGGTTTAAAATTCCGTTTTCGTCATAATTCATTTTTCCTTTTAAATCAATTACCAGCATGGCATCACGGTTAAAATCAGTACCTGCACCAATAAAAGCCCCTGCATATCCCCGCTTTGACGCTGCACCTTCCTCAAGACCGCCTATTGTTAAGTTGCTCCCGTCAAGGTTTTGATATGTATTCAATGATGCTGAACTCTTTAATGTTACCGGATATGGCATAAATCCTCCTAAAATTCCCTTAATTATATAAAGTAATTTCGAGTACTATAATTGCCTTTAGGAAAAATATATATTGGAGATGTGTAACAAATCTTTACTCTATAGCAAATTTTTTTATTTTGAGTTGTTATAATAATCACTACAGGAGGTTATTAAATGTTTGGAATAAAACTTTCAACTGCTAAAAACACAAGACCAATAAGAACTATTGAACGTGAAATGGAAATGACAAGAGCAAGATATCAAAAATATCTTGAGACGACTTCCGATAATTATATGGCACAACGCAGTAATGTCAAGATAAAAGACCCTCATACAATGGCAGGGGATGCATATAAAGAAATCAGAAATTTTATTGATCCTATAAACAAGCTGGCTAAAAAATATAATAAAGAAGTAGTTTTTGAAGATGCACGTGTTTTAACCCGTGATGATGAATTTGTATCTCCGGTAGTTGAAAATTCTCTAATGACAAAAGTTCTGGTTTCAGCAAGAGAAAAAAACTCTAATACAATAGAAGATTCTGTTTTTGCAAAAGTTAAAAATGGGAAATTAATAGATAAATTTGAACAACCGGAAATTCCTTTTATGAAAAAAATATCTCAAGCATTAGGAGAATTACTTACCGGTAAAAAAGATACCAATTTTGATGCTCAATTAGGTGTTAAATAATTCTTAAATTTGTAGTGCAGAGGTATTTTCTAATCCCGGTGAGGGGTTAGTCGGCAGATATTTCTTTTGATTGTAATGAAAATTTAAATGGCGGACTTGGTTAGTCGGTTGGGCATACCTGCCCAAAAATAGAATAGGACTTTAATCGGACTTCAGAATGCTTTTGATTTTTGAAGCTTTTAGCCTATTTTTGTGATTTTATGTCCTGATAAAGTTCCTAAATTATGATAAAGGAGAATTTAAAGAGTATGGTTATGAATTTGCTTGGTAGATTAGAAGTAATTACGCAAGAATTATTATAACATTATTTGCGGGGTAATATTGATATATAGATTACTTTTTTCGTTAAAGAATTTTATTTTTTCTTGTCATCAACTTCATCAGAATATGGCGGTGTAGTGGCTTGGGCATAAACCAGAGCATATGTAAGAAATCCCCCAAAAAAGGCAAACGCAGCTCCAAGAAGCGTTACCAGATTTCTTTTTTTTTGTTCTTTCTGTTTTTCCGCCATTCTCAATTGTTGTTGTTCAATATATTGCGAAATATAAGAATCTCGGTCTAACTGTGGCGCAGTAGGTTTAGCTTGAATATTCCCAGCAATTGAAGCCAATCCTAACACACCGACCATTGTTGCCCGCCTTAACATTGGTTTTACATTTGAAAAGCTTGAAATTTTATTAATCGCCATACAAACTCCTTAATAAAACTTAATTGTTCCATTATTATATCATAAATATTATATTGCACTACTTATTATTAATTGCAGTTTTTAGTTGTAGGTTGGGTGAAACCCAACAAATATAAGGATGTAGCATCCTACTTACTAATTGCAGGAACTACGAGCGGATTTTGCGTAGGCTGAAGTGAGCATGAGCGAACGAAACGCCGAAGTATCGTGGAGCAAAGTGAATGAGAGTTTTGCAAAAGCAAAACGTAATGAAAGGCTGCGAAGCGTGAAGCAATAATCCGATGAAGTTTGCTGATTGGAACGACGAGGCTGTCTTGGATTTGCTCCACGCTCACAGAGTTTCGCCTTAAAGCCTAACGGCTTAGTCGGCTCAATCTGTTCGCTATCCGGACTAACTCACTATCGTTCGTGTCGTCCGTATAAATAAACAGTCAGTTTGATTATTTTTGACATAGAGTCTGAGTATTACAATATTGAACAAATATCTTGATAAGTTGTTAAAATTCTCAATATTCTCAATATTTTGTTATCAATGATTCTATAAATAATCAAATAATTCTTTTTAACAATATAAAATTTTACATCCAAATATGTAAAATCTTCTCTTGATTTACCAAGATAAGGATGCATGCACAAAGTCTTAAATGTTTTATAAAATAATTTTATAAATTTTGTTGCAGCAGTTTTATTGTCTTTGGCAATATAATCCGAAATTATTTCAATGTCATTATATGCTTTACTTGTAATTTCAAGTTCTAAATCATTCATATTTTTTAATCAATTTTTCCATCGCAGAATGTCCGTCTAAAATTATGGTATCGTTCCAGCCTTCTTCAATCTCCTTATTTAACTGCTCAATTCTGTCTTGAGATATTTTATCCTTGGAAGCCATCATTCTTAAAGCCTCTCTGATAACTTCGCTGACGGAATTATAAAGTCCGGATGCAACTTTAT
>CASFPS010000032.1 GCA_949296355.1 uncultured bacterium
TGACAAGACTTTGACTTGTGCAGAATCTTAATTCTCACAATGACAGGTAGTTTACCAATGAGGGTGACAAGTAATTTTAATTAAAGTATTGAATGTTGACTTATGTCACCCGACAATATGTTCTTTTCTTTTTGATTACTTTTTCTTTTTAGTAAAGAAAAAGTAATTGGAGATGGCGGGAGTCGAACCCGCGTCCATCGTGGATAAATGCGAATCTCTACGAGTGTAGTAACTTATTATCTCGACCTGACACGGAAAGTTACAAAACCTGAATCAGACCAGAGACTTTTTGCGGAAGCCTAACCTCCAATGGTTAACTTAATACGCATACCATCATCTGCGTACTGCAGCTTGCATAGTGGTCTGATACTGCCGGCAAGCTGGGCAATATCAGAGGCTGACTGCAAAGTCTGTTATGCAGCTCTACGAGCAGCAGCTCTAGAGAAATCAGCAACTACAACATTATCTGTAGCATTTAATTTAGTTTGCTCGTTGATAAGCGGGAACAGCGCCCGCACCCGCAATCCGGATCTACCAATCACAACGTCAAAACCAGTGCATCCCCTTGATATTAAACTGAGAAGCAAACAAACCTCCCCCGAATTTCTAAATTCGCTCTGTTCATCAAGAAATTCTACCCTCTCCGCCTTCCGCTTACGCTCTCCGGAGAGGAAGCTGTTTGTATTCACTTCTCTATATATTATTACTTTCTCAATGTGCGTAAATACAGTATATTCCATATTTTAACCTTTTTCAAGTCCTTTTCTGCTTTAAAAAATTATACTTTCGGACTAAACATTTTTGTCACAACTTTAAAAAACGATTTTATCATTAACGGTAATTTATCCGGCAGAAATAAATGCCAATATAGAATTATGAAAATAAAAAGTTTCTTTAAATTAGTCAACAGAAAAATAAATAAGTATGATAAAGCCGCTTCAAATCCGTTTGAGGCGATTCCTCTTACCATAACTCTTGTATGGGTTGAGGAAGAAAATCCAACCCGCAGAAACAATCAATATGATTAACAGAGCAGACTCAAGCCCCCCTGTTCTCCTATATCAATTCCTTTTTCCTTGCAGGCTTCTGCAACAAGCTTTTGTTCTGACGGAAGCAATTTCTCGAAAATTGATGACAGAGCAAATGACGAACCAAAAGACGCTGCTGCAGCAAGTCCTGCTACAACTACACCTGCACCGGATGCCATACCGAGAATCGCTGCAGGAACCGCAATATAACTTAGACATTTAATAGCACATTTGCCGAGTTCTTTTAAACCGGATTTCCAGTTTGTACCTTCGACTTTTTCACCTTTTGTATTGTAGTCTAAGCTGAATGCCCCGGGAACGGTTATAAATTCAGCAAGGGAATACAAAGCACCCAGTGCTGCGCCGCCTGTAGCCTTTTTTAGCTGTGCAAGCTTTTGTGCTCCTTTATTTAACGGTAATATCTGAGTTACTGCTGTCATAATTTCCCCAATAAATTAACTTAATCTAATTCCCTACATATATAAAAATATTTTGTAATAAAAAATTGACTTTTTATTACAAAATATTAAGATAGAATTTATTTTTTTAATATGTAGTCCTTGTAAGAATTATTTCAGATTCTTTGTTATAAAGATTATGCTTATACCAGACTCCTTCAAATTCTCCGTCAGGCTTAAACAGATACTGGCAGTCTTTTGATACAAAATATATGGCGCTCACCGGCTTGCCGGAGATTCTGTACTGAATTGAATAGTAAGGAAAATCCGGATATTCTCCGTAAATAAAATCTACGTATCTGAGCTTTCCTAAAGCGTCATAATAATATGCCTTTGAAACATCTTTTTTGTCTTGAAGCGCGTACATATAAATGTTTTTCATCTTTTTGTAATAAAAAGCCGAAAGATTATAATCCCCGAGTTCTTTATAGCCGGCAGAAGCTGCATAATAATTATCAAGATGATTTTTGTCTTTCAATTTATGTTTAAACTGTTCTTTGAAATCTTTTTGTTTTTCTATAGGAGTTTCAAAAATTATATCTTTAACTTCGCTTATAATAGCTTCTTTTTCAACTTCTGACTTATTAATCCAGTCATATTGTATATCTGCAATATAAATGTCGTTATAATTAGCAAAACCGGCTGCCGGTAAAAACAGTAATAAAAATAACAGCAAAACTTTTTTCATAACAAAATCCTTTTCTAAGTTGTTTCTTCAAGTATAACATATTTTTGAATCATAGTTAATTATGTCTGTTTGTTATGAAAAAGATGATTTTAAGCCTTGTTTCAGCAAAGTTCATCGAGCTGGTCAGCCAATTCCTTCTGGTTTTTCAAAATAATCTCGAGAATGGAATTGAGAGCGACAACTTCCTGACCTTTGTCAAAATTGTACTCGCAATATCCTTTAGCAACTTCCAGTAAATCCATGCTCAATGTAATTTTTTCTTCAATTTTTGAAAATTTATTTAATATATTTTCCATGTTTATATAATACAAAAACAGATTTGTATTGTCAATAGCTTATATGAAAATATATTAAAAAATAATTATTTTTATTTAATGCAGAATATTTGTCATTCCGGTTGTAATTACTGCCATTTGAAGCTTATCGGCAGCTGCAATAATTTCTTTTGAGGCAGAAGGAACAATTACAAGAGCAATTCGCCCCTGGGCTGCTGCATTAATGTCATAAAGAGATAACGGCATATCCGATGCCATTATTGCATCTTTTGTTTTTTCGCAGGCATAATTTAGTGCGTGCTCTACAAACGATGTCTGTAGTCCTTGAGAAACTGCGGAAGTTTTTAAATCTTTTGCAATAACAATAGCCTGAGATTTTACGTGTTTTGCAACTTTCCAGGCAAAAACCGCATCTTCAATCTGCTCAACTGTCGGCTTTGTTTTTGTTACGACTTTAAAAGTATCTTTATTTAATTCACCGAGGTTTGGAGCCTGAACAAGAGTTCCCAGAGGAGTAACTTTTGTCTCTTCCGATAAATATTTTTTGTATTCTTTAAGCGGTGTATTAATTGTTACATAGGCTATATCGTGAGTTTCAAAATACTCAATAGCATTTTTTGTAAACTTCGGAGCAACAATAATATTTGTTTTATTCAGCATTTTTGCAATGTCGCTGTCGACTTCTGCTGATACAACTACGTCTGCACCTATAAAATCAACAGGATTTGAATCCAGGGAAGATGTAAGAGCTTCTTCAAGCGATTTACCCAGTGCAACCGCGCAAATTCCTGTATGTTTTACTGTTACAACAGCGTTCACATCAAAAAATTCACTTATTACATTCAATCCCTGAGTGACGCTCAAAATATCCAAAAATGAAAGTTTTTTACTTGAAGTATAATCAATCATTTTGTCATTTTTTTCAAAACCGGCACTCTGGTGGGCATTTGCGCCGAATGTTATTTCAAAATCTTCTGTGTTCATTTATTTAATTCCTATTCCATATTTTCTGTACTTATCCCGACCGGAGCAGTTGTTACCGGAACCGGCGCCAGATCCGGCTGCGGCGGTTCTGTCCGTTCCTGCTTAACTTCTACTGTCGGAGTATCTTTCCTCTTCAGCGGCGTAAGAGTCTGCTGCAAAATCTCTACCGGTTTGATAATCGGCGGTTGCGGCTTATCTTTCATTTCCTGTTCTTTTTTCAATTCTTCCTGTTTTGCTTTTTCTTTGTCTTCAAGCACTTTTTTCGCCTCGCTTTGCGGAATTATCGAAACTCCCGGAGCCTTAAACGGATTCAGAATAACTTCCGGATATTCAAAATCCGCTTTTCCGTAAGGTGCCGTTGCAACAAGCATAACATCACGCCATATTTTAGCAGGTATTGTACCGCCTGTTACGCCGCCCATTTGAGAGTTATCGTCATTTCCGACCCAGACACCGGTTACAACATCCGGAGTAAATCCTATGAAATATGCGTCTCTGCTGTCGTCCGTTGTTCCTGTTTTACCGGCTGCAGGCTTGCCGATACTTGCAGCGCGTCCCGTACCGCTTGTTATAACGGTTTTCATAATTGCAGTCATGGTTGCTGCTGTATTTAAATTCAAAACCTTGCTTGTACGTGCTTTTTTAGCTTCATATAAAATAGTTCCTCTTGATGATTCAATTCTTTCGATTGCAAAAGGTTCGACCTTATATCCGCCGTTTGCAAAAACACCGTACGCCCTTGTCATTTCAAAAAGTTTTACACTGTTTGACCCGAGAGATATTGTATAGTCATAAGGAATAGGGGTTGTAATTCCCATAACTCTTGCAAGCTGTATAACAGGTCTTACGCCGATTGCATCCATTAACCTTGCTGTACAAACGTTTGAGGAAACCATTAATGCTGTATACAAAGGAATCGGACCTCTGTATTTGTTACCGTAGTTTTTCGGAGTCCAATCGCCTGCTTTGAACGGCAAATCGTCAATCATATCGTTAGGTGAATAACCTTTTTCAATGGCTGCTGTATAAATAAACGGTTTAAATGCGGAGCCTGACGGTCTTGCAGATTGTGATACCCTGTCGTACTGGCTCTTTGTATAATCTTTTCCGCCGGCGTAAACTAAGATTCTTCCGTCAATCGGGCTGAATGAAAATACTGCAGCCTGATTCTTGTCTCTTGTCATTCCCCAGGCTTTAAGGTTGGTTAAAATAGCTTCGTTTGCCTTAACCTGAGCTTTGTAATCAAGAGTTGTTATAACTTTATATCCGCCGTTAACAATTTCATCCTCGGTGAATCCAAGCTTGTGCATTTCTTTTACAACATAATCGCAGAAGTAAGGAGCTTTATTGGTTGCATACATCATTGGCATGTTCGATAAAGTTATCGGTGCCTGCTTTGCCTTTTCATAAGTATCTTTTGTAATGTATTTCATTTTATACATTCTTAAAAGAACCTGATTTCTGCGTTTTTGGGCAAGATCTTTATTGTTATACGGAGAATAAACCGACGGAGCCTGCGGAAGTCCTGCTATCAAAGCCATCTCAGGAAGAGAGAGTTCATTAAGATTTTTGTTAAAATATATTCTTGCAGCTCCCTTAACCCCGTAGGCACCTGAGCCTAAATAAACATTATTCAAATACATTTCCAGAATTTTATCTTTGGAAATTGTTTTTTCAATCTGAGCTGCAACCTGCAATTCTTTTATTTTTCTTGTGAAAGTTTTTTCGTTTGAAAGGAACAGAATTCTTGAAAGCTGCTGGGTAATTGTACTTGCACCCTGAACAACATGTCCTGCAAGAATATTTGCGACCATAGAGCGCGCTAAGCCTACCATATCATAGCCCGGATGTTTGTAAAAATTCTTATCCTCAGTTGCAATAAACGCTTTAACAAGTGTTTCAGGAACTTCTTTTAATTCAACATTTGAATAAGTATAAGCCGCGAAAGTTTTTATAACCTCCCCGTCGCTTGCGCAAAAAGTTGTCACGATATTTGGCTTAAGGGTGTTTAAATTTTTAATTGGCGGGAGAGACATCAAATAAAGTTTCAAAGCAATCATGCCGGCTAAAGCCACGCCAAGCCCGAAAACTGCCAAACCCGCTAAAAATTTCAAAAGCGGATTGTCTAAAATTACACGTTTATTCTTTTTTCTTTTATTTTTCGGAATATAATTTCCCATACAAATAATCCTTTATTGATTTTATCTCTCAATCCTTGTACCATGATTATTATTCTAACAAATAAATTTTTTGTATCACGGTTTTAGGGGACTAATGTTAAGTTTTTTAACAATTTTAAAAAATGAAATTCTATCCTATTTTGTTCCGGAAAAGATGGAGTACAAAATAACGGGAAAGTGTCTTAAATGCGGAAAATGCTGCAGATATATGTACAGTTTTGATACCTATACCACAACGGATTTTAAGATAATGCAGTTTTTGTTTCCCTCATACCGCAGGTTTTATATAAGAGGAAAAGACGAAGAGGGAAATTTGATTTTTGCCTGCAAATACGTAACAGATGAAGGGCTTTGCTCAGTTTATGACAAACGGCTCAAAATGTGCAGGAATTATCCCGCAAAGAAAATTTCTTATCCGGGAAAACTTCACGAAGGCTGCGGATATAAAATTGAAGATAAAAGCTTTGATTCTTATTTAAGAAAGAAGTGATAATTTTTTCAAAACAGTCTCTATACTATTTATGGTACAATTACTTTATGAAAAATATTACAGTCAAATGTCCGGCAAAGATTAATCTTACGCTTGAAGTTGTTAACAAAAGAGAGGACGGGTTTCATAATATCAAAAGTATTATGCAGATGATTGATTTGTATGATACGCTTGAGATTGCCGCGTCTGAAAATCCGGAAAATGAAATTCTTTTGAGCGGAAACAGTGATGAGATTCCGTATAACGAAAAAAATCTTGTGTACAAAGCGGCTGTATTGTTTTTCAAAGAAACAGGAATATGCGGAATAAAAACAGAGATTTATATAGATAAAAAAATCCCCGTATCAGCAGGTCTTGCCGGCGGAAGCACTGATGCCGCCGGAGTGATTTTCGGCTTGAATGAAATCTTTGAAAGACCTTTATCAAAAGAAAAGCTCCATAATATCTGCGCAAGCTTAGGCTCTGATTTGAATGTCTGCCTCGAAGGCGGATGTTTACTGGCAACCTCAAGAGGTGAAAAGATTCAAAAAATAAAATCCGCTTCTTATCCTGTAACAATAATTAAACCTAAAAATCTCGGGATTTCAGCAAAAGAAGCTTATACAAAATACTCTTTAAAAGAGAATAAGCCGAAACTAAATATGACGGAAAAAATGCTTCAAGCTCTTGCGGGGGGAGAAGATATTTCAAAATATTTGTACAATGACCTGGAATACGCGGTTTTTGATGATTACAAAGAATTGCAGAAAATTAAAAGTGTTTATCCGGATTCAATCATGTCCGGCTCAGGCTCTGCGTATTTTCTCCTGAAAGATGCGAAAAACCTTCCCGATGATGATTTTCAGGTGATTTCAGGGTTAAGATTTATTAATCACGGAGTCTGTCTAGCTTCGAGGCTTAGTCAGCATTTTATACCCCAGAGTTAGAGCACCCATAATACCCGCGGTTATTCCGCCGTATTTTAAAGCCTTCTTCCACTGAATATTATTTTTTGTGTTCTTGATAACATCAAACAGTTTGTTGTCTTTAAATTCAGGAGTTTTTACAAATTTTTTCGTTTCTTTATCCCATCCGAGTTTAATTGCATTTTTTGTCTTTTGCATCTCAAAATTCATAATCCCTTCCAGAGATTCTTTCAAACTTTTTTTACTTTCTTTGAGGTTGGTTGAATTTACGGCTTCAATAAACGTATCGGCAGAAATTCCTTTGCACTGCTCTTCAATTATTTCTTTGTTCGCTTTTAACAAATTTTTAAAACCTTCCGGTGAATCTGTTTTATCAATCTTTTTTAAAACTTCTTTTAATTGCTTGAAAAACTTTTGAGAAGATTCCGGTCTGTTTTTCAAGTTCTTTTCAAAAACTTCTTTTGCAAAAGTGTCGGAAACTGTTCCGTCTTTTCCTACAGGATGTCTGTTTTTCAGAAAACCGACCGTACCTCCGCCTAAAGCCCCAAGAGTCATCATTCCGAATGTTGACGGACCTGATTTCTTCTGAGCCGGATAAGAGGCAGGATATGGAGTATATTCAGGAAAGGCAGCTTCCTGATAAGGATAATTCTGCTGCTGCGGATAAGCTGTCATATAAGGGTTTGGCTGCATTGAATACGGATTTGTCATACAACACTCCTATAATTACTACACTATATATTTATAAAGTTTTGCGGAGTGCGAAAATTGCCTTTTCTTAACAAAGCGTTACAAAATATCAGGGATTAATTTTTATTTTTTCCTTTCTTTATTGTATAATCTCCATATACTTTTGAGGAGAAAAATTTAATAATGAAAGTAAGCGTAAAAGTGCCGGCAACCTCGGCAAATATGGGTCCGGGATTTGACTGCCTCGGCTTAGCACTACCGATATACAACACAATAACAATAGAAGAAACAGTTCTTCCCGGAACAGGTATTGAAATTAATTTGATGTCAGAAGAAGATGCCATTGATGAAATGAGTTTTGATAATATTCCGCGTGATGAAAATAACATTGTCTACAAAGCTGTAGAAATGCTTTACAATTCCATCGGTCAGGAACCTTCTGAATTAAAAATAAATATTCAGGCTCAGATTCCGATAACAAGAGGTCTGGGAAGTTCTGCCGCAGTTGTTGTGGGCGGTCTGCTTGCCGCAAATAAACTCTTAGGCTCTCCTGCTGATGAAACAGCGCTTCTTTCAATTGCAACAGAAGTTGAAGGTCATCCTGATAATGTAGCGCCTGCAATTCTCGGCGGGTTTGTTATGGCATCTCAGGAGGATGACGGCTCTATAATTTACAGAAAATTAAACTGGCCGGAAGAATGGGATATAACTGTTTGTATTCCGGATTTTGAACTTTCTACAAATATTGCGCGCTCTGTACTTCCGGAACAGGTTCCGATGCAGGATGCTATATTTAATGCAAAACATCTTTCCATGCTGGTTCACGCAATTGATACAAAAGATGAAAAACTTATGCGCGCCGCTTTGCAGGATAAGTTACACCAGCCGTACAGAGAAAAACTGGTTCCCGGTATGAAGGAAATTATGGAAGCTTTCAGACATGAAGACGGCGTTTTAGGTTGCGTTCTCTCCGGAGCAGGTCCTTCAATGCTCGTGATTTCATATAAATACGATCTGGATAAAATTAAATCAAAAGTCAAGGATATCTGGGAAGGACAGAGTATTAAGGCAGATATAAAAACTATGAAAATTGAACCTAAAGGCGCTGAGATTCTGGAGTAGTTTTATAAACCAGACTTGATACTTGTAACGTTATAGGTTATAATATAAATATGATTAAATCTTTTGCTCACAAAGGGCTTGAGAAGTTTTTTCTTACCGGCTCTGTCAAAGGTATTCAGGCGATACATGCAGAAAAACTATCAAGAATATTGTTTGTATTAGACAATCTTACGAGTTTAAAAGATTTGTCATCACCCGCTTATAAGTTACATCCTCTAAAAGGTGATATGTCAGGCTATTGGGCAGTAACAGTTCAGGGAAACTGGCGAATCACTTTCAGATATGATACAGAGACCAACAATGTGTATATTGTCAACTATCAGGATTATCACTAGAAAGGACTAAATTATGCAAATGTTCAATCCGCCGCATCCGGGAAAAATTCTTCTTGAAGACTGGATTAAACCATTAAATTTTACTATTTCCGAATTTGCATTAAGAATAGGTACAAGCCGGAAAAATTTGTCGGAAATTGTAAATTGTAAAACATCAATAAGTTCGGAGATGGCATTAAAACTCGCAAAAGCTCTGGGGACCTCCGCAATGTTCTGGATGAATTTGCAGACCCAGTATGATTTATGGAAAGCAAGCCAGACGGTTGATTTGTCTAAAGTCGAAGTTATTGCTTTATAGAAATGCTTAAAATAAAACCTAGGCGGCTGAAATTCAGCCGCCTAGGTTTTAATCTTAAAATCCTAACAAAAAACTAACATTTTTTTTCTATCCTGATAATAAAAGGATAGCATTATGAAAAAAAGTACACTGGTCTATGTTACACTGGCAATTATCTTGTTTGCGGGTTATTTTATGCAAATAGGATCATATCCGCTTCTGGATGTAGATGAAACCCGATATGTAGAAATAGCACGTAACATGATTAAAAATCATGATTTTTTGACATTATATATAAACGGAGATTTTTTCTTTGAAAAGCCGCCTCTTTTTTTCTGGATAGAATGCCTGTTTTTTAAACTAAGCGGCTGTATTAATGAACTTACCGCTAGACTGCCGGTTATTTTGTTATCGCTGCTGCCGTTAAGCTTGCTTTTTAATTTGTGTAAAAAAGTTAAAAACATTAGATTTGCTTTTATAACAGCTGCCGTTTTATTAACAACTCTTGAATACTTGCTGCTCACTAAAATTGCCATTCTGGACAGTGTACTTACAACATTTGTTGCGAGTTCGGTTTTGTGTTATTTTTATACATTTTTTACTACAGAAAAGAACAAAAAATATTTTTGGTATGCTGCATACGTATTTATGGGGCTGGCTGTGCTTGCAAAAGGCATTCCCGGATTTGTAATCCCTGCCGGAACTATTCTTATTGCAACATTAATTTTTAAAACTCATAGAGAAACTTTCAAATGTTTACCGGTTGGAATTTTAATATTTTTACTGATTACACTTCCATGGCATGTAATAATGCTAAAAACTTATCCGGATTTGTTTTTTAGCGAATATATTTATAAGCATCACATTTTGCGGTTTTTAGGCTCAGACGTTATACATAGAAGCCAGCCATGGTATTTTTATCTGCTGACGCTTTTGTGGGGGCTGATGCCGCATATGTTTGTTATTATTCCTAAACTGTTTGAGCGGATAAAGTTCACCAGACCTGAAATTGTATCAGATTTTTCTAAATTTCAAACATTAAATATTATAGTCATTTTGTTAACACTAATATTTTTCAGCGTTTCAAAAACAAAATTAATCACATATATTCTTCCGGTTTATCCGTTTGCGGCAGTAATTATTGCAAAAATCTGGAATGATTTTATCCGAAAAGATAATGTTAAAATCAGATATTCTTTGGTTATTTTAAATTCTTTGTTAATAACAGCCGCTTTTATTATTCCGTTCATTGCTTCTTATTTTCTGAATCCGGACGAGAATCTGTATTTTATGCAGCTGGTTCTTGCAATACTTGCATATTTTTCTACGGTTAGTCTTATTAAAAAGAAAAGGTTTAATATTTTCTTAACTCAAATGCTTCTTGTATCTGCACTCTTCGGATTTACAACCCCACTCGGGTACAAATTAGACTATACGTTCGGACAAAATGACCTGATAAAATTTGCTGAATATGCAAAAGAAAATAATTATACAATTTCAACATACAAAACAGGAAAACGATACAGCCTTTTGTATTATTCCGAACTTCCGGAGATAAATTTTTATAAAGAGGATAATCCTGAATGGCTGAGGCAGGAGCTTTGCAGAAAAAATAATATAGTTATTATAAGAAATAAAGATATCAAAGATTTACCTGTAAAAATAAAGGAACAGGGGAAAAAATATTCAATCATAGAGAAATTGTAAAAACAGTTCCCGTATCCGGAGTGCTTTCAACCTCAATTGTACCGTTATGTAATTCTATGATATTTTTAACAATTGCAAGTCCAAGCCCTGTTCCGCCACTCTTCCGGCTTCTGGCTTTATCTACACGATAAAATTTCTCAAATATTTTTCCTAAATGCTCAGGAGCAATTCCGATTCCATAATCCCTGACTTTTATCTCCGACTTATCCTGATTTTTATCAACTATAACATCAATCTTTTCTCCGCCCGAGTATCTTATTGCATTGGATAAAAGATTCGCCAGTGCTGTCGATAACAGTTCTTCATTTCCGGTAATTTCAATATTTGCATTTTGAATAAAATTTATGTTAGGAAACTGATATAAGAAAATGCTGATAGTTTTTTCAACCATATTATTCAGATTAAATCGAGTGAAATGTTTTTGTTCATCATTTTTTGCACTTTCAATTTCAGAAAGAGAAAGGATATCATTTACCAGTTTGTTTATGGAATTTGTTTGAAATTTTATAATTTCAAAGCATTCCTGATTATCTGACTGAGAGTTTTGATTATTCTCAATAAGCTCTATTGCAGAGTTTATCGCAGTAATCGGGGTTTTTATTTCATGTGTAATATTCTGCAAAAAATTAGATTTATACTCTTCAAGCTGCTTCAACCTGTAGATTTGATTTTTAAGCCGCAAGGTCATTTTTTTTACAGAGATGGAAAGTTCTTCCAGCAGCTCAAGATTCGAAACATCTATCGGTGTATCCAAATCCCCGTTTGCAATTTTAATAACACTGTTTTCAAAACGATTAAATGTTGTTTTTGTTTTATACAACACTTCCAGTAAACTTAGAAGCAGCAAAAATACGCATATACCGAAGAATATCATTAAGACCACCTGCCCTTTTATAATAGTACTCATTAAATCAGCCTCTGAGATTGTAACTTCCAGATAATATAAATCTCCGTCTTTTGTTTTTAGCTCCTTAACCTTAGAAATTTGCTGATCTTTTATGGAATGCTTGTATAAGTGCCATTTGCTGTGGGTAGTGTTAAGAATATGGCTATCATCTGCCAGAGGTGATGTTGTGTCCGCTCTGGAGGTCATAATTAATTTTTTGCGGCTGTTAAAAATCCGGATTGCGATATCTTCATTTTCAAAATCTTTTGCATACAGATTTAAAGAATTATAGTCCCCTGTATTTAAATAAGGCAGAACCGCCCATTCTATTTGTTTTGTAAAAACCTGTAGTTCCTCTATTTCTTCATCCATATAAGAACTGTTAAATTGAATAATATTTAAAAAAGAGATGAAGAAAAATATAAGAATAATTATTAATGAGTAAAGTAATCTTGAAAGCCAGTATCTGTCACGCTTTTTCATATCTATTCCTCTTTTAATCTATATCCGGCACCTCTGATTGTTTCAATATCTTTTCCGGAATCTCCTAATTTTCTTCTGAGATTCACAATTTGAACATCAATAGCGCGTTCTGAGATTTCAAACCCCTCATCTCCCCTCAAGTTTTGTAAGAGAGTTGAGCGGGAAAAAACAATACCGATATTCGACATCAATGTATACAGAATTTTAAATTCAAACCTTGTTAAATTTATTATTTTTTCATTTATTTTTACAGTCTTTTTTTCATTATCAAGAATAATGTTTTTATATTTCTTGCTGGAATAATTTACCCAGCAGTTTTCTAAATGAGCTTTTATTCTGGCGAGTAGAACTTTATTGCTGAACGGCTTGGAAATATAATCTATTGCACCATTTTCAAAGCCTGCAAGAATATCTTCTTCCATTTTTCTGGCAGTAAGCATTATAACCTGAATCGATTGTAAATCTGAATCCTGTTTTATAATTTTACATAATTCAAACCCGTCAATTTCAGGTAGCATAACATCCAGCAAAACCAAATCAGGCTTATCCGTTTTTATAATATCCAGAGCCTCTTTTCCGTCATATGCTTTCCGGATTCTGTAATACCCGCCTGAAATCAAAACTAATTCTATAAGCCTGTTTATTTGCGGCTCATCTTCAATAATTAAAATTTTTGCATCTGTATATTTTGACAAATTCGTTAAAACCCCTGCCGGTTATATTATCACAAAAATTACTAATATAAAATAGCGGCGGCGCTGATACATCAGCGCCGCC
>CASFPS010000033.1 GCA_949296355.1 uncultured bacterium
TTTTTCAAAGAAGAAAAAACGAAGCAAAAAAGAAGAAACCTTGTTGTTATGAATGCTCTTCGAGCATAGGATTAAACGGCTGTTGCGGGCAAAGCCCGCTCATTGCCCCTCGCTAAAAAACGCTCGGGAGGGCTTCGCCGCTGTAAAAATTGTTATATGGCAGTCAGTGTAGGTGTAGGGTGGGAAAAGCGTGAGCGTTCCCACCGGAATAGAAAAGTTGTTGTCTATATATTTATATTCTCAGTCACCAATAACTCCTCTTGATCACTCTCAAACACTATCTAATGTATCATATAAGTGGCATTAGAGCCGAGGACTTTGTCTTTTAACCGTTTGAATCCTTTGCCGTAAATATATTTCATCTGTTCGACAAGATTTTCTTCAACATCAATTAAGTACATGTCGTGTACGATAAATTCTTTGATAATAAAAACAATTCCCTTATTTTTGGTCCAAATAATATTTGTATCAGAAATATCATTTTTGAGTGAGGAAATTTTTCCGACAACACCTTCGTTGTCGTCAGCAGCAATGATTACCATTCTTCCTCCGAGTGAAAGCTCGATATCCCGTCCGAACGCGTGTTCAAAAATCATTCCGAAGCGGGAATTAAAGTTATCATATCCGACAATTCTGATTTCAACATTTCTGTTATAAGCGTTTAACAGTTCTTTTTCAAAGACTTTGAAATCCTGCGACCAAACTTCCATGTATATTTCACGCTTAGCGTTCTGTATTACTTCAATAATTTTGTCCTGAATATTTTGTTTTCCGGTAATTGTAATTATAGGCTCATTGTAGTTGTCTTTGACTTCCGGCAGGTGTTTATCAAGATAATTAATTGTTGAATTAACTTTCTTTGCGTAACTTGCCGTTAACTGTTTAGGTTTTACCGGCGTATAAGTTACAGGTTTGGAATTTGCGGCAATAACAATATTTTTCTCTTCAAGAGCTTTAAGTGTGTCATAAGTTCTTGATTGGGGAATATTTGCAAGCTTTGAGACTTCATATCCGGTTGCGGGGTATTTTTTTAACAAAGCAATATAAACTTTTGCCTCATAAGTATTAAACCCGATTTCTTTAAGTTTTTCCACTAAATCTGCCATAAGGTTATTTTACCAGATTTTCGGGGCAAAATAAATAAGAAAATTTATTTTACAATTCGTTACATTTCAGTCAATTTTGCGCGGACTTAAAACTTTATATATATGAAGGTTAATTTTAGATAGGTTAGGTTTTAGTATGACACTCCCGATAAGTTCACTTGCAAATATGGAATATATGCTCTACGGCGGCGCGCTGGGAGCAAATCCTAATTGTCCGAGCTATGTTAACGGGTATAAGGCTGCTAATAATAACTTATACGGCGGATATTACAACCCGTCAATTTATAACAATCCTTATTATAACTGGCAGAATACGGGATATTATAATAACAGAACTCCTCAAGCAATAGGAGTACAAACTTCTCCTTCAACGGTACAGCAAACTGCTGCTGCAAAGACTGCTTCTTCTAAAGATATTGATACATTAGCGGATTTTTATAAAGAAAGTAATACTTATGTTCAAAAATGGGGAGATATAGGAACATCTGCCCTGATGATTGGTTTTATGGAAAACCCGCAGGTTCTTAAGCACCCGATAAATTCTATTAAAGCAATAAAGGTAACTAATCAGGTTTTTGATAAATCAAACCCTGCAATTAAAGCGTTGTGGGAAAAGAATCCGCAGTTAATGCAGAAAGCTTACGGACAATTGCACGCAATTAACAGAAGTGCCCAGAAGAAATTCCCGATTGTTCAGAAATGGTTCCAGAAACCGATTAGCGAAACCTCAAGAAAAGAACTTGAAAAAATAATGGCTGATGCAATCAAGTCAGGTGATGAAAAAGCAATCCTCAGAGCAACTGAGACTTTGAAAGCTTCAAGAGGTATGGACGGATATCTGCCGACATTGTGGAATAAAATTACAGGCGGAAAGAATTACACACCTCAGGAAAGAATAGCAAGAAAAGCTGCTGATATAGAAAAAGCCGTAAACGCTCCTGCAGCGGTTAAACCGGGTATGACAGGGCTTCTTAAGCAGGGCTTAAAGGAAGGTAAAACTTTTGCATTATTCGGAATGCTGATTGATTTACCAAAGATTATATCCGCATACAAAAACGGCGGAGCAGATTCTGCTCTGACCCAGACATTCCAGAGCGGTATAAAATCCGTAGCAGACGGTATCGGTTGGACAATAGGTCGTGCAGCAGGCGGCGCAATCGGAACAAAAGTCGGTGCAGCAATAGGTACAGCAGTATGTCCGGGCTTAGGTACGGCAGTCGGTGCAGTTCTCGGATTCTTAGGAGGTGCTGCAGGTTCAATTCTTGCAAGCAAAGTTATGAATAAACTTATTCCTACTGATGAAGCGACAAAACTTGAAGCCGAAGCGCAAAAGAAAACACCGCAAGGGCATGCACAATTGCTTTCATTAGTATTGCAGAAGGCTCAGGCTGGTGAAAAAGTTCCTGATAATGTTATGGCAGCTGCTCAGAATGTTGCAGCTACAATGGCTTAATAAAATTCTGATATCCTAACCTATATATCCCTTCTTCGTGATAAAATACATCAAGAAGGGATTTTATTATGAGAAGCGACAGTATAAAAAAGGGTGTAGCGAGAACTCCGCACAGAAGTCTGTTGATGGCAACAGGGGTTTCAAAAAAGAACATGGACTCGCCGTTTATCGGAATAGCAAGTTCTTTTTCTGATTTAGTTCCCGGGCATATCGGGATGAGGGATTTAGAAAGACAAATTGAAAAAGGAATTCATTCAGGAGGCGGTCAGGCGTTTATTTTTGGCGTTCCGGCTGTATGTGACGGGATTTCTATGGGGCATAGCGGTATGCAGTATTCGCTTCCTTCAAGAGATTTGATTGCGGACTGTATTGAAACCGTTGCGAATGCCCATCAGCTTGACGGACTTGTCTTACTTTCAAATTGCGACAAGATTACACCGGGAATGCTTATTGCTGCTGCAAGAATCAATATTCCTTCAATTATTGTAACAGCCGGTCCTATGCTTGACGGCGAAAGCAGATGTGAAAAATTAACAATGATAAAAGGGGCGTTTGAAGCAATAGGTAAATACAGAAACGGCGAGATTACAGAGGAAAGGCTTCTTGAACTGGAAGAAGCGTCCTGCCCGTCAGCAGGCGCATGTCAGGGGCTTTATACAGCTAATACAATGGCTTGCCTGACGGAAGTTATGGGGATGAGTCTCCCTTATTGCGCAACTTCTGCTGCTGTATCTTCCCTGAAAAGAAGAATAGCGTTTGAAAGCGGAATGCAGATTGTTAATTGGGTGAGAGAAGATAAAAAACCTCTGGATATATTATCAAGGGATACGCTTAGAAACGCTATTATTGCGGATTTAGCAATGGGCGGGTCGACAAATTCGTTTTTGCATATTCTTGCACTGGCTAATGCCGCAGGGGTAAATGCAGGGGGAAATGTAGGGGGAAATGTAGGGGGAAATTCCTATGAAAATTCACCGCTTGTTACCCTTAAAGACTTTGAAGAACTCTCGTATAAAATTCACCAGTTTGTGAAATTGGAACCGTCGTCAAGCATAACAATGACAGGTTTCCACAATGCGGGCGGAATTCCTGCAGTTGTGGATGAACTTATTAAAAGTGTTCCTGAATTTACTCCGAAAAGAGAATTTGCGGGAGTTTATTCTGATAAAACAGTGATTCATCCTTATTCAGAACCGTTTACAACAAAACCCGGGCTTGGTATTCTGTATGGAAACATTGCGCCTCAAGGCTCTGTTATAAAGATTTCAGCAGTTGATGAAAGCTGCTACGAGTTTGAAGGACAGGCAAAAACCTTTAATTCGGAAGAAGAAGCAATGGAAGCGCTTGAAAACGACCGGATTAAAGAGGGTGATGTTGTTGTAATCCGATACGAAGGTCCAAAAGGCGGTCCCGGCATGAGAGAAATGCTTGCGCCGACTTCTCTTCTTGTGGGTAAAGGGCTTGGAACAAAGGCTGCATTAATTACTGACGGCAGATTTTCGGGTGGAACAAGAGGAATCTGCGTCGGGCATATTTGCCCGGAAGCCGCTGACGGCGGAGTTATTGCGCTCATTAAAGACGGAGATAAAATCAGGATTGATATAAATAAGAGAACGCTTGATTTGATTGTATCGGATGAAGAACTCGAAAAACGCCGAAAAGAGCTTAAGCCTTTTGTTATAAAAGCAAAAGGGTATCTCGGGAAATACGCAAGAACAGTTCAGGACGCAAGTCACGGAGCAATTGTTTAGAGGGTAAAATGCAGGATAAAAAATCGTTACGCAAATGGGCAAAAGAAAACAGGATTAAATTTACGGACAGTGAAAAGCTCGTTCAGGCGCTGAAAAATTCCTCTGAATATAAGAAAGCAAAAAACATTATGATTTTTTATCCGCTGAAAAATGAAGTCAATCTTCTCCCGCTTTTAGAGGACAAGACCAAAAACTTTTATCTGCCTAAGATTGTCGGAGAAAACCTGTTGTGCTGCCCGTATAGTGAAGGAGATGAACTTTGTGTTTCCTGTTTTAAGACAATGGAGCCGCTGACAGAAGCGTGTGACAAAAATTTGATTGATATGGCGGTAATTCCCGCTTTATGTTGTGATAAAAATAATTACAGGCTCGGATACGGCGGCGGGTTTTACGACAGATTCCTGAAAGATTTCAGGGGCAAAAAAGTTGTTTGTATTTCATCAAAGCTTGTTGTTGAAACTATTTATCCTGAAGAATATGATGTTCCTGCTGATATTGTGATAACCGAAAATTAGTCTCAGATAAAGCTTCCGCCCAGAAGATGCCCATCAGTCTTGTCATACAGCACACAAGCCTGCCCCTTTGCAACGGCGGAAACTTTTTGCGGGAATCGGATTACGGCTCCTTTGGGGTTCTTGATTACCCTGCAAGGGGCTGCCTGCATATTGTAGCGGATTTTTGCAAGAGCTTCAAACTCTGTTTCTTCAACAGGGCTGCTCCAGTTAATGTTTTCCAGAACAAGCTCATCTCTGTACAGGCTGTCTTTATACCCCACATATACAATATTTTGGGCAGCGTCAATATCTGTTACATACAGCGCTTCTTTTGCCGCAAGTCCGATTCCTTTTCGCTGTCCGATGGTGTACTGCCAGAAACCGCTATGCTCTCCAAGAATTTTTCCTGTACTTTTTTCAATAAAGAAACCTTTTTTCGGGGTAAAAATGTTATTCAAATATTTTTTTGTTGTCAAAGGAGCTTTTATAAAACATATGTCCTGGCTTTCTTTCGACGACTTGCTCGGTAAATCGTTTTCTAAAGCGATTTTTCTTACCTCGTCTTTTTTTAGTCCGGATAGCGGAAAAAGCGTTTTTGAAAGTCTTGTCTGGTCAAGCATAAACAAGAAATAAAGCTGGTCTTTATGCTCGTCAGATGCCGGATATAGTTTAAAATACCCGTTTGATTCCGCTATCTTTGCATAATGTCCGGTTGCAATAAAATCAACACCGAGTTCGTCAAGCGCAAAATCAAAGAGCGCGCCCCACTTCATATATTTGTTGCACATAATACAAGGGTTCGGAGTTTCTCCCGATGCGTAAGATGTTTCAAAATAGTTAATAACTTTATCCTGAAATATTTTTGTTGCATCAAAGGGATAGAAAGGTATATTAAGTTTTCCCGCAACCTCTTTAGCATTAGTAATTACAGCCTCGGCATCTTTAGAGTTTGCAGTTAAGGCGCTCACTCCAATAACATCAAAGCCCTGTTTTTTCAGAAGAAAAGCCGCGACACTGCTGTCAACGCCTCCTGACAATGCAACCGCTGCCCGTTTAGTCATCTAACAAAACTTTCTCGCCGTACGCTGTAAGCCTGTATTCCGAAGCGCCCACAAGACCGGTCAGGTCAGGCAGACATTCAATGTAATCCCTGTTAATGGCTTCCTGCAAGACGCTATGGTCGATAATAACTGCAATATTCTGCATTAATTTTGCATTAAGCTGTTTCAGGGTAAATCTCGGTTTTTGCTCATACTGAGTAAAATAATAAGCGGTCATCAGGAGGTAATCCAATTTCTTTTCAACAGGTTTTGCTGAAATGAAATTAATGAAAGCATTATCTTTTTTAATAGAAGGGTTTGGTTTAAAAGACAATTCTGTCTGCGGAGCCTGTATTGATTTTTCCAGAATATTATCAAAATCCGCCGGTTTGGGAGCAGGAGCTTCCTGCGGCGTAGCAACAGTCTTAAACTCCTCTTCATTGCTTTCGGTTTCAGAGGCTCTGTTTCCCGGAGCGTAAAATATATCCAGATTTTTGCTCGTATCGTCTGCTTCGGATTTTGGCATTCTTTTTAACTGTTCGTCAATCTTCTTTTGAGTAATCTCCTGTTCAGCACTTATTTGAGAATTTACCATTTCTTTGCACTGCTGAACTTTATGTTTTTGAACATACTCGGAAGCAGTTCTTACCCATTTTGCAAATTGTTCAGTAATAAGTTCTCTGTCTGTCGTAGTTAATGACAGCTGATATTTCCCTTTTGTTATTTTAAAAGAATAAATCGACATCTTATACCCTTATCCGAATTAAATCTTACTTGTCCTGAAGAAGCTCTTCTCTCCATTTGTTGAGCTGTTCTTCCACAAACTCCAAGTCATCTGATTTTAATTCTATTTCAATATCACCTTTTTTCATTTTGAATACGTATTCGTGCATATACCCTCCTTAATGTGTTAAGTTTACCTTAAAATTGTCAAACTTTCAAGTTTAATTAACAATTGTAAAAATGTTTAAAATGTTGTATAATCTGTAATAAGGATTAGGGATATGGCAGAAATTAACAGTATAAGTTCAAATTATTTATCAGGTGTTTCCGAAAAGCTGCAAAATATAAACAAGCAGCTTAAAGAGCTGCCGTCTGTTTTGAACCCTGATACGCTGGAAAAACTTCAAAACGGCGAGTATGAGGTTACGCTCAAGGAATATACCGATATGAATACGTATAGAACAATGATGACCGCCTTATATGGAAATTCTTCTGCAAATCGTTTTAATTCTGCACTTGGAAGATTTTTGGGGCTTGAAAATAACCACAGGGTTTCAGCTAAAGAATTTATGAATGCTCTTGAAGATAAAGGCGTGCCGCAGGGCTCTGCTTTAAAGCTCTATACCGCAATGAAAACTTATTCTTCAATGTCTTATCTTATTTCAGGACAGAGAAATAGTTTTGTAAGCGCAAAAATTTAATTTTTCAGGTTTTTAATGTATAATGTAAAGGTAGTATTGAAAAGAGGTTTTCTGAAAATATGAAAAAGATAGTTATTTGTACTGTCCTAATGGCAGCAGGAGCAGTGTCTATGTTGAATTTGACCGGCAAAATTGATACTTCTGCTCCGCAATTTGAATTTAAGAATTCTTACGCAATAGTTCTCGGATATGACAAATCAATGGGTGAAAAAACCATTAAAGCTGCAGTCATCGACAGCTATTTCCGTGAAGTTGCGGCAAACGGAAAAATTGTAAGATGGAATAGGACATCTTTTCCTTTAAAAGTATTTATTCAGGATACAACAGATGTTCCTGATTATTACAGAGAAGTTGTCATGAGTGCATATCAGGCTTGGCAGAGAGCAAGCGAAGGACTTGTAAGCTTTACTTTTGTTGAAGCTCCAGAAGATGCTGATATGAAATGCTATTTTAAGAACATAAGTAATGATGATAATACACCGATAGGCTCTCAGGCTTTTGAAGTTAACGGAAACACCATTTTAAGCTCCACAATTTTCTTCAAGAAAACGGATGCTAAAAAACATAATCTGGATTCAAAACAACTGTTCTCTTCCGCTTTGCAGGAAATCGGACATTCGTTGGGCTTAAACGGCAAAAGCCCGAGCATATATGATGTTATGTATCCTATCGGTACAAAATTTAATACTGAAATCACTGCAAGAGATTTGAAAACACTGGCTCTTCTCTATTCAGTAATTCCTGATGTAACAAACACACCGGTAACAGCGGAAGAAAAAGCCCAGTTGTTTACTGTTGCTGAAATTCTTTCTACTCTAAATGTTCCGGTTGATGACAATACTAATCCGGATGAAGTTGTAGCACAGGATATTGCAACTAAACTTGCTCTTGCTGAACAGTACAGAAAAAGAGCAGAGTATGATAAAGCCGCTCAGGAATATCAGGCAGTTGCTCAGATGAAAGATGACAGAAGAAGCAAGTCGGAAGTATATTACGAAGTTGCGGTAATGTATCTTGATGCGGAAGAATTCGACAAAGCAAAAAGCTGCGCCGAGATTGCTTGTGCAACTGATATGAACGACTTAACGGAAACGCTTCCTGCATTGATTGATTATTATACAAAAAGGTCAAATTCTGCAGTAGAACAGTTGGAAACCATTTTAGAGCAGAATCCGTATAATAAACATGCATATAAACTCCTTTGCCAGATTTATCGTGAAAAACACCACGAAAATATGCTGAATGCAACAATCAAAAAATACGGTAAAACTGCCGGTCAGGTAGAAGCTGAAGAGTAATTCCGCTGAATAATAAATTTACAAACGGGTAATGCCGGTTTTTCCGGCATTACCCGTTTGCCTAATGTAACTTTTTTAAAACTCCTTTATATTGTAGGAGTAGTATAAAGGAGAGTTTAATGAATACAAATTTAATTATCAGAGAACCAGAACTGTATTTTGACAGTATACATCATGAACTTAATAATTTTTTAAGGGATACATTTCTTCATCCGCATTTTGCAAACCCCCTGAATATAAAAAAGAATTCTATCTGGCGTCCTGCGGTTGAAATTAAACAAAATGACAAAGAATATAAAGTCAAAGTTCAACTCCCCGGGGTAAATAAAGACGATATCGACGTAGAATTAGACAACGATTTTATGACAATTACTGCCGAGATTGAAGAAGAAAAAGAACAGAAAGAAGAGGCAGAAAATAACGCAAAATTCCACACCTGTGAATTCCGGTACGGAAAATACCAGAGAACAATATCTTTTGACGAGCCGATAAAGGCATCTGAGGCTCAGGCAGAGTATAAAAACGGTGTGCTAAAGATAAATATTCCCAAGCTGAGTACAAAGCAGGCTCATTCACGAAAGCTTGAAATATCATAGTTGAGCCGGTTCAATCCACTTAACAAAACGGTTAAGTTTACGGGAAAATGCTTCCCTGAGATTGGATGCGGTAAAGGGCAGCAGTTGGTCTGCCCTTTTATATCAAAAGGAAGCCTTTCGTTTAACGGCAGGGTTTCCTTTTATTTTTAGGACAGAAGTGTTAATAATACTAATATAATGTATAGAAATTTATTTAGTAATACAAGAAAATGAAAATACTATGTTAGATAAGAACAGATTAAAGAATCTTGGTATTAATATTAAAAGCGAGCGTTTGAGAAAAAATATTTCTCAGGAAAAACTTGCAGAACTTACTAATATTTCAAGGAATTCAGTTAGTTTAATAGAAACGGGTAAAATCAATCCAACGATTTTGAAAGTCATTGATATAGCAAACGTTCTGGGCATAGATATAAATGTACTTTTGAAAGAAGTTTAAACTTTCATTTCTTTTTCAAACCCGAACAGTGAGCTTACAGACTCATCATCATGGATACGTGAGATGGCTTGTCCCAAAAGCGGTGCAATTGAAAGCTGTTTGACATTTGGAGGCAGTGCTTCTTTTTCCCAAGGAATTGTATTGGTAACGATACATTCTTCTATAGGGGCATTTTTAAGACGTTCAATTGCCGGTCCTGATAAAACTGCGTGCGTTGCTCCGACGTAGACGGCTTTTGCGCCTTTGCTCTTAAGCAGCTTGGAAGCTTCGCATATTGTTCCCGCTGTATCAATTATGTCATCAAACATAAGACAAATTTTGTTTTCTACATCACCGATTATGTGTGCTGCTATTGCTTCATTGTGTTTGTCGCGTCTTTTATCAATAATTGCCATCGGAATATTCAGATTTTTTGCAAAATGTCTTGTGCGGTTAGCGCCGCCCATATCAGGGCTTACAGCAACCATTTCATCCGGATTAAGCCCGAGGCTTTTTACATAATCTACCAGAATAGGAGTTGCAAAAATATGGTCAACAAGAATATTGAAAAATCCCTGAATCTGACCTGTATGTAAATCCATTGCAAGAACCCTGTTTGCGCCGGCTGTAGTGAGTAAATCCGCAACCAGCTTCGCGGTAATTGCTTCTCTGCCGGAGGTCTTTCTGTCCTGACGGGCGTATCCGTAGTACGGAATAACCGCTGTAATTGTTTTTGCACTGGCTCTTTTGAAAGCATCAATCATTATCAAAAGTTCCATAAGATTTTCATTTACAGGATTACACAACGGCTGAATGATGAAAACATCATCACCCCTTATACTTTCCTTAACTTGAACGTAGATTTCTCCGTCAGCAAAGTTTTTTATTACCATAGGACCAACTGTTGTGCCGAGGTAATCTGCAATCTCCTGAGCTAATTTCGGGTTAGAACGACCGGAAAAAAGCCGTATGTCATGCGTGGGGTTAACAGCCCGTTCAAGCTGCGGATAAGTCATTTCAAGCACCATGCCAAAATCCTTTCTGTAATTTGTAATGTTGGAGTATTTCTATTTTATACCCAAACGCCGTTTTAAAAAAGTATTTTTTACGAAATATTAAGCAAATTGCAGGATTATTGTAAAATTTGTAAATTTAAATTTTATATTTTTAAGATGATGAGCGGAATCCGGTATTCTCCTGCCGGCAAAGCTTTGTTATTTCAATGAATTGCAGGTTGTGTCTTTAAGATTTGTTTTCCTTGAAATCAAAATATTCGTTTGCCCCAAGATTTAAACTCTTAACTGCAGCTTGTACTCTGTTGGTTACGCCTAATTTCTTATAAATTGATGCAACGTGTGCTTTAGTTGTATGATTTGATATGACAAGCTCCTCTGAAATCTCCTTGTTGTTTAGTCCTAAAAGTAATAAATGCAGCACTTCTCTTTCTCTCTCCGTGAAAATCTTTGTTATCACCAGCAGTCCTCATCTTTCTGAACTCAAAACTCACATCATATTTGTACAATACAACGCCATAATCTGTCTATAAGCTTGGTGGCTACATTTTTGCACAATAAATTTTGTTTTGTGTAAACTTTTGTAACGATTTAAATATACCCTGAAATTAGGTATATTTTCGGTACTTTATATATATAAGATGGTATAAAAAGGAACAACGTAAGATGGGTCTCGGTACAAATACAGATTTACAAGCAATATTCGGACAGGTTGACGGTCTGTTAGCAAAACTGCCTTCGGGAACGGAAGGCGGCTCATCTTTTAATGCCGGTGAGTTTTTTAAGCTTGGCAATATACTTAACGGTTCTCTTGATTTAGAAGGCGGCAGCAGCGGAAGCAACGGCGACCAAACCGCTAATATGATAAAAAGTACAATAAATACTGTCATGTCGCTTATTGATAAGATTACAAATCAAGAGGCTAAAGCTGCAAGAGAAGAAGTTCAGAGAAATAAAAAAGCGGCTGATGAACTTCAAAAAGAGCAGGAAAAATCCAGAGCAGAGCTTCAAAGCAGTATTGATACAATTCAAGGCGACATAGAAACAGAATCAACAGTTGTTACTGATTCTACCAAGTCTCTGGAAGATGTTAATAAAGAATTAGCAGAAAAACAGGCAGAGCTTAATGCAATTGTTCAGGAGATAGAAGAACAGCAAAAACTTCTTGCAGAAGCTAAAACTCCTGAAGAGAAAGCTGCAATTTTAGGTCAGATTCAAGGTTTATCAGGTCAGATTTCAGAACTTGTCGGCAGTCTCGGAGAATTGCAGAGTCAGGTTGAAGAATTAAGTCAGTCTGTTGAAAATGCGGTTACAAATATTGAAACCGCAAAAGGTAATGCTGTTACCGTTCAGCAAGACGGTCAGATGGAAATCCTCAAACTGGTTCAAGAAGGCGGAACATTATTAACCCAAAACACTTCTACTCAGGTTAAAGGTGTTACTAACCAGGGTGTCGGAGCCGGTTTGCAAGCCGCTGCCGAAGCTGCTTCTTCTAATATGTTCTCCGCCGGTGCTGCGCCTAAATTATATAGAGCTGCAAACGATCAGTCTACAGCAGGAGATACAAGAACCAGCGGGTCTTTAGCAAATCTGCAGACAGTTCTTCAAGGTATCGGCGGTTTGAAAGATAACACATCTTTATTAAGCCACTTTGAAACCGCAATCGGAAGTGCACTAGACGCTTTCAGCGGGGCTGTAGGAAGCTGGAATACATCAGTTGACCCTGTAATTACAAGCATTGGTTCATTTGAAGCAGTTAAAACAGGCAACGAAGAATTAAATGCAGCTGTAACTTCTGACTTAAGCTCTTTAGGCTATACAGCAGAAGTTGATGAATCCGGTGAAGTTACCGTTACTAAAGAAGATAACGGTGAGGAAGAAGAACAAAACAGTGATAATTCTCAAGTAGAATTGCAGACATCTCAATTTGATGTTCAGGCAAAGCTCAATCCGTTTGAAAAAGTTAAAGTTGAACAATAGTAGTGTGGAGCTTGCTCCACAACCATTGTGCAAGTCGGTGTAGGGTGGGAAAAGCGTCAGCGTTCCCACCGGAAAAGAAAAGTAGGTTGGGTGAAACCCAACATTAACCAAGTTTTTGTCTGGCTTCAGCACGACCTATTTACTAAATAAAAATGGATTGCCACGACCCTGACGGGTCTCGCAATGACGGCACTCTGGGAAGTAAGCCGACAAGCTTGCTGTCATTCAGAGCCCGACAGCAATTTAGGGGCGAAGAATCTCTTTAACTGGTGAATAGTGAGGAGTGAATAGTGAATAGAAAATTTTCATAAGTTATAGAGATTCATCGGGCTCGCGCCCTCTGAATGACGGCAGGGGTAAATGTAGTGAGACTACAAGTTAGCGTCATTGCGGGGGTAAATGTATTGGGCTGGTAGTCAATACAACCAGTAGAGCGTCATTGCGAGGGGTAAATGATTTTAGTTGTGAAGTAAGCCGCCAAGTCTGGCGTCATTGCGAGGCGCGTGAGCGCCGTGGCAATCCAGTATGATTTTCGCGGCAATCCATTTAGTTAATGTTGGGCAAGTATGCCCAACCTTGCTTAGTGATTTATTCTGGCATAATATGAAAAAGGGACAGAGACTTAGCCCGACCT
>CASFPS010000034.1 GCA_949296355.1 uncultured bacterium
TTGTTACCGATTTTTGTGTTAGCAATATCGTTAACAGATTTTGCGTAGCAAGAGCTTACAAGAGAGGTGATGTATTTAGAAACCGGTGATTCTGTTTCTCCTACAGCAGCAGTTTCAACATTTTCAAACTCGTTAAAGAAGTTGTCTAATGTTTTGATTTCTTCGGTTGAAATTGTTTCTGTAGTGAATAACATCTTTTGTCCTCTCTTATTTATCTCTTATGTATATATAAAGTATTTAACTTCTAAAAAATTGCCTTTTTTGCTCTTAATTGTTAAGAATTGTAAAATTGAGTTTAAAAAATCCGGATTTTCTTATTATTTCTTAAGATTCAGCCTTATTCAGATAGGGCTTTTTATATAGTTGCTTAATGCAGAAAGGATTAAAATGCAGAGAACATCGTTAATATGTAACAAATTTTCCGGTATAAACCGGAGTAATTCTGTTTTTTCATCGTCTACGATAACGGCTTCCGACATGCAGAATGTGGAGTTGTTTTCGACGGAAGTCAATTCCGGAGTCGGTATCAGGACTTCTAAGGGGAATGTATGCGTTTGTGATGATATTCCTTCAGGTGAGAAAGTTATTAATATATTTGAGAGTATTCAGAGGGGAATCACATATTTTTTTGTCCATACTGAAAGCTCAGAGGAGGGCAAAATTTATTTGTTTTCTCCTGCGTCCGGCACTTTGGTTTCAAAAGTCACGGGACTGAGCGTTACATCAAAATCCTGCGCAACCGACGTAACTCAGGGCTGGTCGGATTTGTGGGTGTTTTCAAACGGGGAAGAGATGTTGAGTATAGAGCTTAATAAATACAATGAGGATAGCGAACTTGACGAAGTTACGATGATGGAGATTAAAGACGGTGACGGTCGTGATATCAAGGGATTAGGACTTGTTGTGTTTGCCGGAAGGCTCTGGGTATTCAGCGGACAGGTGTTGTGGTATTCGGTACAGGAAGATATTTATGACTTTTCGACCTCTGATGCAGAGATTGCAACCTCCGCCGGTTATATTGAGTTTGTAAAAAATATAACGGCAATTTATCCGTATCTTGGTACTCTAGCTGTATTTCATTCAAATTCCTCCTGTCTGATAGCAAGAGAGGATGATTATACATTCTCTAAAACAATGGAATTCCCCGGCGGGTGTGCATCTTATAATGCACTGGTATTTCACGGTACCGAGTTGTATTTTTATGACAACACAAAAAAGGGGGTTTTTTCCTTCAAGCAGATTGTAAACGGTGATAGAACTTTAGGGGAAAATATTGCTCTTGATATTCAGGAGGAGTTGTTTAATATACCGCTTAATAAACTGGACGGGATAAGAACTTTATCTGTTGTAACTTCTGACAGGAATGAAGTCTGGTTTTTGCTTCCGGATGAAGATGAGAATTATTCAACAATTTTGATTTATGACTACCTGAGAGAATCGTGGGTTAAGAGAAAGTCGCAGAAGATAAATTGTTTTGCAACAATCGGCGGAGTTCTTTATTCAGGCGGTAAGAAGATTTATGAGGAATACAGTTCAAACAATTTTGACGGAGAGTTTATTGAAGCTTTTTATAAATGCTCTCCGCTTAATTTAGGTATAGAAAATTCAATAAAAATACTTTCATATCCTCCAAAAGTAACTCTTGATATGTATTATAACAACAGCTTTTATATCGAATATGTAAGGAATTATGACTCAGCAACTTCAAAAGTCCGTTATGTAAAAGCAAAAAGTTTAAAGAATACTTTGTATTTTGATATCGGTCACTGGGATATGAGTTATTTCCCGAGCAAAGATATAAATGCAGTTAAAACGCTTCCCGCTTCGTATTTTAAGACACTTCAAATGACGATATTTACAAAAAATGAAGGGGATGACTTTTGTATCAAAAATATTGAATTCGAAAAGATAAAAGTAAAAACAGTTTAGAATAAAGGATTAGAACATGGGAAAACAGTCTAATAAAACAAGTACAGTGTACGGCAATACAACGACAACAAATCCGTATGCTACAGCTACAACAAATAATTCCGGAACTACTGCCTCTTTTCAGCCCGGAACTGCTCTGGATTCGGTTTACAATTTTGTAAATAAAAATATGAATACACTATTGGATGAATATTTGAATCCGAGTTTAAATTCTACGACTAATCAGGCAAAATTAAATGAATATACCAGTACTCTGGCAAGCGAGAGCTTAAAGAATCTGGAGAATAATATCATAAACCCGCTTTCAAACAGAAATATGATTCGCTCTTCTCAGGCAACAGATATGTATAACAATCTGGCAGAAGCGAATACAAATTCACTGTCGTCTTATATAAATGAATTACTTTCAGAATCTCAAGATAACTCGGCAGCTATGATAAATAATCTGCTGTCTGCATACCTGCAGGGATATAATGTGATTTCTGATATGCAAAATCAATCATTGCAGACAAGTGCCGGTAATGCAACAACAACTTCAAGCGGTAAAGGGAATATATTGTCTCAGAGCACGGGAGCTGCAAACGAAACTGCGGATATTTTATCAAAATTCTTGTCTATTTATGGTTCTTTAAAAGGAGATTTATAATGAGCAGAGATTTAATATACAAATACACCCCTCTGATTCTTATGTGTATTGCAATAATATTTCAATATAATCTCTTTGTAACGCCTGAAATGCTTGAACATACGCATAGAGAGATACTGGCAGAGGTGGCGGAGGTTTATATTACAAAATCGGAATTCGGGAATATGAAAGACCAGATAAGTGATATAAATCAAAAATTAGACAAAATTTATGACACATTAATCAGCGAAAGGAGTTCAGATGGCTTTAACAGAAATTGAATATGGCGCTCTGGCATCATCGGAAGTTATGAATAATAATTTTCAGTATCTTGATGACAGGATAAGTTCTGTTGCAGAAACAGTAACATCAAATAATGCCGGAGTAAGTTCAAATATAGCAAGTATAAACAGTACAATTTCATCCATGAGTGAAGAGTTGAATACTGATATAGAAGAAATAGGTGAGGATATAGATGATATAACAACAAGTCTTAATGCGGGCGGATATTTGTACATTAATACTTATTTTAACGGTACATCGTGGTACAAAGAATACTTTTCTGATTCAGAAAAACAAACAAGAGTCTGGCTGGAGCAGGGCGGAGTGTGTACCTCACGAAGTACGACAACATACCTTAAAGAGTTTAAAGATACAAATTATACACTGACTCTTGGTACTCACTGTACATATTATGAAGGCGGCGGTATTTCAGAAAAAACTGCTGCAAGATTTTCTTATTATAACGGAAAGGGCTGGGGCTACAGTGTTGACTGGTATGCCTGCGGTAAATAAGGAGAAAAATTATGGCTTTTAGAATTGATGAAAACGGAAATATAACACTTTTTCAGGGGGATAACGGAACATTATTTATCAGCGGAATTAATACGGATAAAAATTATACAATTTATCTTGCTATACAAGACAAGAACCGGCAGCCGGTAGGAAATGAACTTCAGGTAAATAGTAATAAGGCTTCCTCTGTAGTGTTTGAACTTACCGGTGATTATACAGATTTAATGACGGTTCCTAAAAATGAAACCTGTGCAGTATATTATTATGGAATAAAACAATGTTCTGATGACGGATTGGAGGATACTTTACTCATCGGAGGCAGTGAAATAGGGTATCAGAATACAATTACAGTCTTTCCGAAGAAAGTTGAGGGGGCGTAATGGTTGATATAAAAAAACAGAATAATTTAATTAAAATAAATGTCACTTCCTCAACAGAAGATGGTAAAGTCACTCCGGCTAACGATGCTTCCGCATATTACAGTTCTCTGTCAAAGGCGTGGGCAAATAAGACAAACGACCCGGTAGACGGTACGGAATATTCTTCAAAATATTATGCAGGGAAGGCAAAGGAAAGTGCTGAGATTTCTGTAGCAGCCAAAAATGAGATTTTAAACAACACCGGTTTTCAAGCTGTATCTGCTGATTTGGCAGGTGATAATAATATCGGGGTTTGCGCGGAGAATATAAGCTCAATTCTGGGGGCTGCCTCCAATGCCCAGATAGCTTCTAATAAGGCTGCAGAGGCTGTAGAGCAGGCAAATATTGCAACAGAAAAAGCTCAGGAAGTTTCCGATGTTCTTGCAGGCGTCGCAAATACAAATTTGTCAAATATTACTGATTCTGCAAAGGAGGTAATAAAGGCAAATTCTGCCGGTATGGCAATAGGAACTATTTTCCCCTGTTTTGCCACGGCAGACTATACTCCGCTAAATGCTCTTCCGTGTGATGGAACAGAATATACAAGCTCTCAATTCCCCGGGCTTTGGGAGGACTATCTGACAGCAGAAACTCCTAAGCTTTTGACCTGTACGTACGATGAGTATGAACAGGAATTTAATACAAACGGAATGTGTCCAAAATTTGCAGTTGATAGTATAAATAATAAATTTAAAGTTCCGATATTGAAGAATACTTTATATCAAGGCTTGAACAGTACTGCACCGGTTCGCGGAAACGGTAAGGCATTAGGGTTAAATACTACAGCCGGTTTGTTATATCCTGCAACCGCAAACGCATCAAACTTGGGCGGATATTTCCAACAAACCACAAGTTCCGAGATAGGAAGCACTACAAGCTGCACTACCCGTAACTTATATGCTTTTGGTATTTCTACAAATCCGGCAACTTCCGGTATTCTGACGGAACTTGATAATGCAGCAAAGACGGTTGCAGTACGCTGGTTTGTAGTTGTAGTAAACTCTTCTCAAGATGAAGTAAGTTTTGATTGGGCGCAGTGGGCTTCAAATTTGGCAGCTAAAGCAAATACGGACTTATCAAACTGTACAAAGCCGTACATAACAGAGACCTATCAAAACGGTACAAGCTGGTACAGAGTATACTCAGACGGCTGGTGTGAACAGGGCGGTGTAATCGGTTTAACAAGCGGTTCCTGGGCATCGGTTTCAAAAACTTTTTTGAAGCAATATAAAGATACTAATTATCTTGTTGCCTGTATCGGTAACTGGAGTAATGCGGAATCCTCTTCCTGTACTGTTACGGCGAAGAGTATGTCCGGATTTACCGTGACGTATGCCATAAATACAACTGCTCAATTAGGCTGGTGGCAAGCTTGCGGATATATAAATTAATAAAATACTATACTAATTATTAGAATATAGACAATTCGACAGACAGCGTGAACTATGCTAGGATAGTTCACGCAGGGTAAAAGACAGCTCTTTTCAAATCGGAACAACCGCAATAAAATTCAAACCTCGGGTTGGTTCCCGGCTAGAAAGGGGGTCGATATGGATAATTTCAATATAGCATTATTCTTAATCTTTTTGATTTTATACATATTAAAAAACGGCTCTCACAATAAAATGTAAGAACCGTTCAAACCTCTAAGGGCTGCCGGCAGTCTGGAAAACTGCCACCCTGTATTAATATTATTTACTATAACCCTCAGTTTGTCAATTGTCAAAAATGCACAAAAATAATAAAAAGACAATTCGACAGGCAGCGGGAACTATGTTAGGATAGTTCTTGCAGGGTAAAAGACAGCTCTTTTCAAAAGGAAACCTACCACCAATTATAATTTAGTCTTCGGGTTGGTTCCCGACTAGAAAGGGGGCTGATATGGATAATTTCAATATAGCATTATTCTTAATCTTTTTGATTTTATACATATTAAATAACGGCTCTTACCCGAAAAGATAAGAACCGTTTAGTCTTCTAAGAGCTGTCGGCAGTCTGGAAAACTGCCACCCTGTATTAATATTATTTACTATAACCCTCAGTTTGTCAATTGTCAAAAATGCACAAAAAGAATAAAAAGACAATTCGACAAGCAGCGGGAACTATGCTAGGATAGTTTCTGCAGGGTAAGAGACAGCTCTTTTCAGAAGAACGACGATACAAATTATTAGCTTTCGGTCGTTAGTTCCGAAGAAAGGAGGCGATTATGGAAAATTTCAATATAGCATTATTTTTAATCTTTTTGATTGTTTTCATAATAAAAAATGATACCCACCAATTAAGATAGGTATCACTTAGCTTTCTACAGAGCTGCCGGCAGTCTGGAAAACTGCCACCCTGTATTAATATTATTTACTATAACCCTCAGTTTGTCAATTGTCAAAATGCACAAAAAAATAAAAAGACAATTCGACAGGCAGCAGGAACTATGTTAGGATAGTTTCTGCAGGGTAAAAGATATCCTTTTTAAAACGGAACCGCTCACACTATTATTCTGACTTCGGGTTGGTTCCCGGCTAGAAAGGGGGTCGATATGGATAATTTCAATATAGCATTATTCTTAATCTTTTTGATTTTATGCGTATTAAAAAACGGCTCTCATCTAAATAGATAAGCTGTTTGTCAATTGTTTTAAGAAATAACAGGAGGATTTTTTATGTCATATAAATTAGAAAAACCATACACGTCAACTCAGAGGGCTGATTTTATAGTCTTACACAATCATCAAAACGGAAGAAAGATAGAAGAAGGGGCAAACGGCGAATTATTTGCTCTGGAACCTTTTGAGAAGCTTGTTAACGGTCAGGTCATTGACAATACTGCCGAATACGAAGCAGAGCAAGCTGAAAAGGAAGCCGAACGTATTGCTATGCTTAATCTTACGGCTGCTGATGTAGAAAGAGCAATATACAAAGCTAAAGGAATGGACTTTGAGGATATTATAAATTTAGTGAGTAGTGAAATAGTGAATAGTGAATCGAAAATTAATGAAACTTCTACTCACTATTCACCAGTCACTAGTCACTCTATTGACCTCAAAGCCCTCAAAATCGAATTCAAGGCTAATAACTTCTACAGGGGCAACCCTTACATTGATCTGGTAGGCGGAATTTTGGGCTTTACCAAACAACAGCTCGATGAGTTCTTTGAGACGAATGATTATACAAAATTAGTGAGTAGTGAGGAGTGAATAGTGAATAGATTTAAATCTCCAGTCACCATTCACTAACCACTATTCACAAGTATAAAAGGAGTTCAATATGTTAACCTGGTACAAAGATAAAAAACTGGGGATATTTTTTTCAGCGGCGCCGTGTGTAAAAATGCGCTATCCGCTGCCTTCAATGACAACTTTGGAAAAGAAGGCAATCACAAAATATCCCTTTGAGAATAAAAGATTATTAGATGTAAAACTTTGTGATTACAAAAAGAAAAAAGAATATGAATTTTCTATAAAAGAAAATTATTGCTGGGACGGGGCTTCAATACCCCGTCTTTTTTGGCGTGATATCGGCGCAAAAACGGATCCTAAATTTTTAATTCCGTCTTTGATACACGATGTTTTGTGTGAAAATCACGAATATATTGATAATGACAGGTATTTTTCAAGCTGTGTGTTTGATTCTCTCTTAAAAGTCAGCAGGGTGAATCCTGTAAAGCGCTGCCTTATGAAAAATACTGTAGATTTTTATCAGAGATTTTGCGGCTGGAATGATAAGGATGAAAAAAAATAATCGGAGACAATTATGGTAAGGTATAGATTATTAGATAAACAAAGAGAATTTATAGAAATTCCGCATTCAAATTCACTGGATGTGGCAATTTATCAGGGCGGTTACGGGAGCGGTAAAACTTGGTGCGGCTCCCTTCTGGGAATTTTACTTGCAAAAAAATATCCAGGCTCACGCGGTTTAGTCGGAGCTAAAGAGTATGAACTTGTGCGAAAAACAACACTTGTATCGTATTTAGACCACTTAGAAAATCTCGGATACGTTATGGATAAGGATTACACCTATAATAAAGTAGATAAAATTATCAAATTTTCTAACGGCTCCGAGATTTTGTTCTCAGCTCTTGAAGATCCTGAAAAATTTAAATCTCTAAATTTACACTGGGCTGAAATCGAAGAAGCGTCGCAAATAACGGATTCTTCTTTTAAACAGCTTCTCGGACGTTTGAGAAATACATACAGAGGCAGAAGCTGGGTGGATTTCAGGTACCGTCTTTTCGGGCATACAAACCCCCAGCCGGATAAAGGTTGGATATGGCAGAGGTTTGTAGAAAAGCCGAAAGAAAATTACAGATTAATTATTGCTCCGACAACTAATAATATCTATTTACCCCCGCATTTTATCCAATCTATGAAAGAGAGTTTTGACGAAGAATACTACAGAATAAATGTTCTCGGGGAATTTGGCGACTATTCTTCAGGGCTTGTGGTTAAAGGATTTGGAGAAGAAAATAAACTGCACTTACGTTACAGAAAGGATTTACCGCTTCATCTTACTTGCGATTTCAACGTCGATCCTATGTGCTGGGCGCTTGCACATAAGGATGACGAGAATGTTTATTTCTTTGATGAAATTGTGATTGAAAATACTTCTACCCAGCAGTGTATAGACGAATTTTTAAGGCGGTATCCGGAGCATAAGGCGGAAATTATTATAAACGGCGACGCTTCCGGTGATAACAGAAGCACGCAGAGCGAGTACACAAATTATGCAATTATTAAAAATGCGCTTAAAAATCACGGGTATGAAGATGTGAAGTTCAGGCTAAGAGATTATAATCCGCCTGTTTTGAACAGGATTTCAGCTTTTAATGCAAGGGTTAAAAATTCTAAAGGCGAAAGGCATTTATTTGTCGACCCGAGAAGGTGCAAATGGATTCTTTATAATATCTATAACCTGTCGTTTAAAGAAGGTACAAGCATTGTTAATGTTCCTACCCATAATCAGATTAAATCCAACAGGGATTTTAAATTTCTGGAGCATCCGTTTGATGCGGTGAGTTATCTTGTTGAATACTACTGGCGTATAAAAGGGTAGCAAAATTATTTTTTCCGTGGTTTTATAAGATTAAGGAAGTAATGTTTTGAAAATCCGAACTGTAAAATTAAATCCTGTTACTATATCAAAAGAACAAAAGCAGGCGCTTAAGAGAAATATATTTATTAGTGAATATGAAAAATTTTTTAAACATGTAGACAGATATTCGCTAAACAGTAACATATATTTTTTCGGAAAGCTGGTGAATCGTTTTGGCTCAAAGAGCTTTGAAGAAGATGAGCTTAAAGCAATTTTGTGCGGTATTAATAAACTTAAAGCAAATAAACCGCCGATAAAGAAAATAAGCCTGATAAATGTAATATATTCAACAATAATAAAGCGCATAAGACCGGAAGATATTATTTCCGGCTCTATCAAGGCTGAAACATACAGAAAAATAATTGATGACAGCATAAAAATGTACAGATCACATCCGATTGGGAAGGGAATTGACTACAGACATATTCTCGGCAGAATGGTTTCTCTAAAAAATATGAGCAGCGCAATTCAAGAAAAACTGAAATATATGCCGCAGGAATTCTCTCCGCTGGAATGGACACAGAATGAACAGGTCGAGCTTGTTTGTACTCTTGAACGTATTTATTCCCAATATAAAAAAATTAATGCGGATTTTGTTGAAAAAAAATATAAGAATAAACATCCGCAAAGACGTGCAGATACTACTTTTGAATCTGTAGAAAATAATTATTTGAACAGTATTGTAAAATTGTTATGGATGATTAAAGACAGTGTTTTCATTATGCTGAGAAATGCACGATTAAATTTTAATAATATCAAAGACAGTATAAATCTGGCATTCTATTATTCAGGAAAACTAAGCTACGATGACACTAAGCGTATGCCGAAGGTTAACGGTATAATTGCAAAATTAAAAGAAGCCGAGAAGCTGCTTAAAAAAATAAAAACAAAAGAAAACCGCTAATAGAGCGGAATAGGAACAAGTCTGCCGTAGAATTTATATTCAGGATAACTTTCCGGCAGACAGTTCCAGTACCTGTATATTGTAAGACCGCCGGCAGTCAATGTTTTTACTAAATTATCCGCAATTTCAATTGAAGATGCCAGATAAGGATAACAAAACGGAATTGCATCTTGTTTTATATCTATTTCTAAAATGTTGGAGTCTTTGAATTGAGCGTGATATTTATCAAAAACTTTTCTTCGTCTTTTATCCGGGATAATTTCCCGCTCTTCTTTCCCGATAAAGAGTTCTGCACCTGATTCTACAGGCAGAAATTTTTTTAAACTGTTAAAGCTTGCAAACCCTTTTGGTTCTGCATAATAAGCGTGAGAATTATCAACAATAAGCTTAGGATAAATTTTCACAAGTCTTTCTATATTCTTATCACAAATTCCGAAATAGTCAGGATATAGAATATAGCTGTCTTCTGGAAATTTTCGGACTGGCATGAAGTTGTCGTCAATATGGTAAAATAAAGGCTTGCAGCCTTCTGCAAAAACCGCGTGTCTTATTACATCACACAGGTAATAAGGTAAATAAATTTCTTTTATTTTGTATTCTCTGATTAAATACCTGAGAGCATTTCTGGCTGAATCAAATTGTTTCATATTAATATTATATATAGAAAAAAGGCAGCGCCCCGTCAATGCGGCGCTGCCTTTTTTTATTATTTAATTCTTACTTGTTCAACTGGCTCATAACTTCGTCTGCAAAGTTATCACTTCTCTTTTCGAGACCTTCGCCCAGAACGTATCTGTCAAATTTAACAATGTTGAATTTACCTGCAATCAACTGTTCGATTGTCTGGTCAGGGTTTTTAACGAACGGCTGTTCAATTAAGCATCTTTGAGCCATTAATTTGTTAACTCTGCCTTCTACAATCTTAGCTCTGATTTGTTCAGGTTTCTTAGCTAAGTCTTCTTTACCCATTTCAATTCTTGTTTCTTCTTCGATTACAGAAGCAGGAATGTCTTTTCTTGAAACGAATTCCGGAGCAGAAGATGCTATATGTAAGCAAATATCTTTTGCAAGAGCTTCATCTTTTGCGTCAGTTTGAAGCAATACACCGATTTTGCCGTTGTGAATGTATGTTGCAAGGTTGCCTTCATATCTTACAAATCTTCTTACAGTAATCTTTTCACCGATAGAAGCGATTTTTTCTTTGATAATATCAGAAACCAATTTACCGCATTTAGGGCAGGTTGTTGCAAGAAGAGCGTCAACATCAGCAGGATTAGATTCTGCAACTAATTGAGCCAAGCCGTTAGTTAATTCGATGAATTCAGCATTCTTAGCAACGAAGTCTGTTTCGCAGTTAACTTCAATCATTGCACCGACTGAATCAGATACATAAGAGCCGATTCTGCCTTCTGCAGCGATTCTTCCCATTTTCTTGTCAGCAGAAGCAATACCTTTCTGACGTAAAACTTCCATAGCTTTTTCCATATCACCGTCTACTTCAACAAGAGCTTTTTTAGCATCCATCATGCCGGCGCCTGTTTTGTCACGGAGTTCTTTTACCATAGTAGCTGTAATATTCATTTTAATTCTCCTTCTTTTTTTGAAAAAGTGAGGAGTGAATAGTGAATAGTGAATAGATTTTATTCACTATTCCTATAACACAACTCAAATTGTCAAATTTTGTGATTGGATATTTGTTCTAGTCACTATTCACCAATCACTATTCACTAATTTATACAGTTGCAGGTTCTTCTACGCCGGCATCAGCAGCTGTAACAGCCTCGATTTTGCCTTTAGAGTTAGCGTTGTTTTCCTTTAACTGTTTGCCTTCAATAACTGCATCTGCTAATTTTGAAGTAATTAATTTGATAGAACGGATAGCGTCATCATTACCAGGAATGATGTAGTTGATTCCGTCCGGATCAGCATTTGTATCTGCTAAGCAGATAACAGGAATATTTAATTTGTTAGCTTCTTTTATAGCAATATCTTCTTTAGCCTGATCAATAACAAAGATAATGTCAGGAAGTCCTCTCATTTCTTTGATACCGCCTAAAGTTTTGCTCAATTTCGAAAGCTGTCTGTTTAATTGAGCCTGTTCTTTTTTAGGTAATTTTTCAGCGTGACCTGAAGAAATGAAATCTTCTAATTCTCTGAGTTTGTTAACTCTGCCTCTGATTGTTTCAAAGTTAGTTAACATACCGCCGAGCCATCTTCTGTTAATATAATAAGCGCCGGAACGTGCAGCTTCTTCTGCAACAACTTCAGCAGCCTGCTTTTTGGTACCTACGAAAAGTACGTTTCTGCCTTTTGCTGCGTATTCTCTGACTGCGTCATAAGCAGCGTCAAGAAGGTCGGTAGTTTTTCTTAAATCAAGAATATAAATACCGTTTCTTGCACCGTAGATATACGGTTTCATTTTAGGGTTCCAGTGTTGTGTCTGGTGTCCGAAGTGAACGCCTGCTTCTAAAAGTTCAATAAGTGATGCTGTTGACATCTTTTGTCTCCTTTGTTTTTTAACTTCTTTTACTACGGGCTGTATTCTTCCATCTATAGTGATAGTAAAATTAAAAATATAATTAAGCTATTTACAGACTAGGGTTATACCTATCGAATCATACAACCACTAAAATAGTATTATAAACATGCTTTTCAGGCAAGTAGTGTCTTTATTAACTGTTACAAAAAATAAGTATTTTATTCAAACCTTATTCTGCCCGTCTGGTTAATCTCGATTGGAGTATTAAGCCGCTTAATATACCGGCAGGCAATAAAATCCTTGTTAAACGGATAATTTATACACTCTTCTTTTGGTGCTAAAACATCAAAATCCGCCCCTTCAAACATCATAAACGAATCCTGGGCAACTTTATAGAATTTATCCTCTCTCGGATTTTCTATATCAATAGGATGCTCGTTACCGTCTTTGTCTACAAAATTCATTGCGGTAAGTTTGCCTTCCTCCGGATCAACCGTATAATTTAAACCCGAAACCGCAAGCAATCCCGGCTTATTGCCGTGGGTTCTGTAAGTCGCTTCAATTGTATGCTTGAACATATCAACAAGTTTCTTTTCAGAAACATCTGCAACCGAGATTCTATCCTCAAATGGCGCAATATCCTTAATATCACGGGAATCAATTATTCCCTCCTGAAAGAAACTTCTTGTTCCGCTGTTATTCCATAAGGCAATATCCGTTCCGAGTTCATAGCGCATAGCGTCACACATAAAGTTTGCGTGAGCATTTTCTTCAATCAATGTCAAAGGCGGTTCTACTGCAGATTTTATATAACCGACAATTTCAGGCTCGCCTAAAATCTGATTTATTATGTACTGGTTAATCATATTTTTAGGGAAAAGTCTAGTCTCTCCGAGATTATTCTGAGCTTTTGTTATAACTCCGTCTTTATCAAAAGTCAGATTTAATTTGCCGAAATAATTTCCGTTCTTGCCGGCTTCCGTCATAACTACAGGCTCTCCTGTTCTGGAGTATAGAAGATTCTCGCCTTCTTTCAAATCTTTGATTAATTCGTGCGTATGTCCGCCTATAATAACGTCTATCCCCTCGGTATTTTGAGCAACAATCTTGTCTCGTTCATTTCCCATATGGGACAGCAGTACAATCTTATTCACTCCCTGTTTGCGTAATTTATCAACTTCTTCCTGAATATCTTCTATTGAATCATCTAAATCATCAACAGAGCAGTCTTTGTGGTAAGCAGGGTGAGTAATTCTTTCGGTCAAATCAACAGGAGCAGTTCCGATAAGCCCTATTTTTTCGCCTTTAACTTCTACTATTGCTGATTTTTTAATATAATTGCTTAACTGTATTCTCTCCTGCTCTTCAACCTCCTCCGGATCTTCCTCCTCAATTAAATCCTGATTCAGGTTTGCTGCAAAGTAGCTTCCGTTAAACTTGCTTGCCGTATCCGCAAAATCTTTCTGCTTTGTATCCATCTCGTGATTACCAAGCGCTGAACCTTTAATTCCTGCAAGATTCATAAATTTAACAACAGCAAGATTAACCGCCTTGTTTTTCTCATCTCCTATATTGTTATCACCCGCAGAAACCCTTAAATCACCTTTTATACCTGATAAAATCCTTGTCATATTATTCGTCTGACCGTGAAGGTCATTAACGTATCCGATAGACATTTCAAAGCTGTCTTTTGCAGGAGATTTTTCCAGACTATTTTGTTTAGATACCTTTGATTCTCTAAACGATAATAATTGTGGGTTAATGTTTAGCGGTGATATTTTGATATTCATGATTTCCTGCTTTTTAGATACTAAAACGGGTAAATATATTTTTTGCTAGTTGATTAGTCATCGTCGTCATCGTGATTTTCATAACGTATGCGACCATACTGATTGATTACAATCGGCTCATTCATTTCTTTTATGTAAGCACTTGCCAATACGTCCTTATCATAAGGATATTTTTCAATATACAATTCTTCCGGCGCAAGAACATTATAATCCGCACCTGCTGACATTAAAAATTCATCCGTTACAACTCTATATGTCTTGTCTTTTCTCGGATTATTAATATCAATTTTGTGCTCAACTCCGTTTTTGTCGATGAAATTCATATCTGTAAGCGTTCCTTCATCGGGATTTACTGTATAATTCAGCCCTGATACAGCCAAAAGTCCCGGCTTAAGAACCGGAGAATCATAAGTAGCTTTTATTGCTTTTTTGAAAGCATCAACAATAATATTTTCCGGAACTTCTGCCACTACAACATAGTCCAAAAACGGTGCCATATCTTTTACATCACGTGAATCAATTTCTCCTTCGTGGAAGAAGCTTCTGACTCCGCTATGGTGCCAGAGCGCAATATCGGAATTCGTTTTTTCTCTCATAATGTCGCATACAAAGTTTGCATGCGGATTTTCTTCCGCAAGGTTAGAAGGCGGAGGCGGTGCCTGTTTTACATACCCGACTTTTTCCGGCTCGCCTAAAATATCATCAAACACATACTGGTTAATCATATTTTTGTGGAAAAGTCTTGTTTCTCCTATGTTATTTTGAGCCTTTGTAATAACTCCGTCTTTATCAAATGTCAGGTTGAGTTTGCCAAAATAATTTCCTTCTCTTCCTGCTTCCGTTATTATAACCGGCTCTCCTGATTTTGAATACAGAAGGTTTTCGCCTTCTTTTATGTCTTTGATTAACTCATGCGTGTGTCCGCCAATTATTACATCAATGCCATCAAGTTTCTGCGCTGCTATTTTATCACGTTTATTTCCCATATGAGAGAGCAGAATAATTTTATTAATTCCTTCTGCTTTCATTCTGTCAACTTCTTCCTGAATATCTTCTATTGTGTCATCAAGATCTTCTATAGAGCAGTCAGTGTAATAATTAGGGTGGGTTAATCTTTCCAGCATATCCATAGGGCAGGCGCCGATTAAGCCTATTTTTTCGCCCTTTACTTCAACTACTGTTGATTTTTTGAGATAACTCTTCAAATCCGCACGTCCGAATTTCTTGATTTCTTCTTCGCTTTGTTCGCTTAAAGGTTTCTGGTCAAAGTTAATTGCAAGCAAATCTCCGTTAAACCTGTTTATTGCATCAATGCAGCTTTTCTGGTTCATATCGATTTCATGGTTTCCGAGAACTGTTGCTTTTATATCTGCAATATTCAGAAATTTTGTTGTTGCATAATGAATTGCTTCGTTTTTCTCGTCACCTATGTCTATATCACCGCCTGCAAGCTTCAAATCACCTTTTATTCCGGATAAAATCCTCATCATGTTGTTAACCTGCCCGTGCGTGTCATTAACGTATCCGACGGACATTTCAAAAGAATCCTTTTCCGGAGAGCGCTCCAGATTTTGATTATTGGAAAGATTAGATATAGGATTGCTCTTAAAGCGGACATTCTGGATATTAAAATTTATTGGTTGGATATTCAAGTTCATATAAAACCTTCTATTCTTTTATATGAAAACCCGTAAAAATAAAATTTGCCCAAATTTGAAAAAAGTTTACAATAGTTTACATGAATTTACAAGAATTTGTCGGTTAGCGTAAGTCTTAAAGATTCTCCCGCTTACACTCTAAAAATAGCACACTCCGGCATTTAAAATCTGCAAATAAAGAGTCATGGGACAGATAGACCTACACTTTGCACAATCTGCTAATTCCATTCAATTTTATATCCGTTTATTTCTCTAAGATTCCTTATATCAGAGATATTTGAACCGTCAAAAGTAAACTGACCGCCGACTTCTCTTAGATTTGGTAATGTTGTAGCATTTGAGTTTTCAAAAGTTGCATCGCCTCTTATAACCGAAACATTAGCAAGAAGTTCGTTTTCTTTTATGCCTAAATCATTAATGGTGTATTCACCGAGTGTTGGTGAATAATGGGATATTGCATAAGTTCCGTCCGGCAAGACTTCTACTTTTATACCCATTTGTTCCAGAATAAATTTATAATCACCTCTTTGTGCGGCTTCATTAAAGCTTTTTTTCTGGGCGTCAAATCTAGGTTTTGCATTTAAGGCATCATCCAAATATCCTGGTGAAGTTTTCAATTCATGCCTGTCAAGAAAATCTTTTACAACCGTTATATAAGGAATTGGTCTTGTAGCGTTTTGCTGACGTTTTTGGATTTCATGAACCTGTCTGGGAGCGGTCTCTCTCACACACACCTGTGTCAGTCCGTTTTCATCAACAAAGAAATGCATTGCACCCTGCTGAACATAAGGTTCTGCATTAAATGTTCTGATACACCAGTTTGTACCGTCAGAGAAGGCTTTTACCTTATCTGCATTTGTTTGAAAATCAGGAGAAGATTTGTCCGTCTGCGGTATTGTATACCACGTTCCTTTTATACCGTCAACATAGACTTCTTCTTTTATAGTGCTCTTTTCTGCTTTTGCTTTAAGTTTTTTAGCATAAGTTGAAGCTATTGATACGTTATTATTATCTATTGCAGAATTTAGTACTTCCTTTATTAAAGCTTTATCAAAAGCAGGCGGAAGCCAGGCATTTTCAGGTGCAAGATCTTTTACTATATATTCGGAAATTATAATTTTTACGAAAGGATTATCTTTTACATCCGGATCTGTATCCAAAAATTCAAACCATTCATTGAGGATTTTTTCACGTCCTTCATTTGCATCAGGGTAAGATCTTGATTTATAATCACCGTTTTTAAAGTCATTATACTTATCTTCTGCCCATTTTCTTGTATTAACTTCACTCATCCAAATTTTTGGGTCCGGATTATATTTATCAACAACTATTCTTTCAAACCCTGATAGTTTTGATTTTGACATTCTCATGCCTTCCGGAACTTTTACTTTTTGAGGTGCTGCTTGAGTTAATCTGATTGGTTGTGTATTCAGCTTTTCGAGGATTGAATTTAGTTCAAACCCTTGTTCTTTAAGCAATATTTTTTTGCTTTCAGGTAAATTTTCGAGCATATTAATCATTTGTTTTTTAACTTTAGAATTAAATTTTTCCGCAGCTTCTTTGCCGGAAATATTATTAAGAATAGCCAGATTCTTTTCTAAGAGAGGATTAAATCCAAGCCCTTGAAGAGATACAAAATCATCCACTATTTTAGGATTATATTGACCGGTTATTTGAGCTGAGGTTAGTATATCTCCTATTCTATTCTTTGCAATACCCTGCTCAATGAGTTCGACTGCTTTATTGCGCAGCTCAATATTAACCTCTCCGTTAACCGAAATTGCTTTAATGATTGCTTTTGACTCATTTTCAGACAACCCCAGAGCGGTAAATTGTTCATTTAAACTTTGCTGGTCTGTACTGTAATTTTGAACTTGAGATTTTTTGTTTGCTTGTTCTTTTGCTGCATTTTCTCCGTCTAATTTTTGCTGCGTTTTGAGTAAAAATGCAGCAGTATCTATATCCATACCTTCATTAAGTTTTTTAACCACAAAAGGTGATGTTTTTGGGTTTTCTAAGAGAGCAGTATAGCGTTTAACTTTATTTGTATCTATTTTCCCCCTGTTTACACCGTCTTTACAGGTTATACAATCTGCAATTCCTGGCAAGACAGTATTTTTTATATCCTTTCTGGAGGAAATTAAATCAAGAAGGGGTTTACTGTCTTTATTATAGCTACGTATTACTTCATGTACTTTGTCTTTTGGGAATTCTCTGTTTGCAACAAGTTCTCGGACAAAGTCTATATTGTTCTTGGTGATGTTGCGTAGGACATCTGCAATCTGCTCATGCGGGAATTCTTTATTTGCAGCCAGTTCTCGGGCAATATCTATATTGTCCTTGGTGGTGTAGCGTAAGACATCTGCAATCATGTCACGTGGGAACTCTTTGTTTGCGACCAGCTTACGGGCAATGTCTATATTGTCCTTGTTCTCGATGGTGTAGGCTAAGACATATATAATCTCCGGGAACT
>CASFPS010000035.1 GCA_949296355.1 uncultured bacterium
GTACCACCCGAATTTCTAAATTCACTGCCGTTCATTAAGAAATTCTGCCCTCCCCGCGTTTCGCTTCCGCTCCCCGAGGAGGGGAAAGTTTTAATTAATTAGTACCACCCGAATTTCTAAATTCACTATCGTTCATTAAGAAATTCTACCCTCCCCGCCTTCCGCTTCCGCTCCCCGAGGAGGAGATTTAAGTTATCTTACTTTGTTTTCATTTCCGTTAATTAAACGTTTAATATTTTCTCTGTGAAGGTACACAATATAAACCGCTCCAAGCGCACAATAGCAGACATATGCAAGCGGTGAATGAAGAAAATACATTACAAACGGCGATAAGAGCAGGGCAATTATTGAGCCGACTGAAACGTATTTTGTTGTGTATGTAATCACACCCCAAACCGCAGCAATAATTAATCCTGCCATCCAGTTAAGCGCAATAATCGTGCCGACACCTGACGCAACAGATTTTCCGCCTTTAAATTGCAGGAAAACCGATTTGCTGTGTCCTATTATAACCGCAACTGCCGCCACAACCGGAATAAGACCGACAGAAAGCCCAGTTGTTGCAAAAAGTTTTGCCAGAACAACAGGCAGCGCGCCCTTAAGGGCATCCAGAATCATTACAATAAAAAAGTAGTTTTTCCCCAACACTCTTTTTACATTTGTAGCTCCTGTTGAACCGGAACCGACTGTTCTGATGTCCTTGCCGGTTTTTGCTTTAACTATCAAATATCCGGTAGGAATTGATCCTATCAAATACGCGATTACTGCTGCAAGACAAATTTCTAAAAATATATAAGACATTAAATATCCTCCGAGTCTTTATTATACCGCAAACTTTATTATATCAAAAATTTGCAAAATACTTAAATATCATTTAAAATCGTTGTATGGATTATAATTTTTTGGATAGCTCTGTTGATATAGATAATTTGCAGCCTTCTGGCAGTATGAATCCCTTTCTTCTGAAAAATAATTATGCAGAGATTACCAAAGCAGTTGATTTTCTTGGCTCAAATGATGTTTTTTTGTACATCCACGGATTTTTAGGCACCGGAAAAAGGCAATTTATAAATTACATATCTGAATTTTTAAACGATGATGTTATTAAACTGGAATATTATTGCAAAGCTTCGACTGTTTGCGATGATATTTTGCTGTCATTTATTGATACAGTGGAAAAGAACCCTATGTCTAAAGCGGTAAGTCTGAATGCAAAAGTTTCAACGCTTTCTGTCAAACTCCAGCAGTATATAGCATCTATTAAAAAACCTTTTGTTATAATTATTCACTCATTTGATGATATTTCAGAGAGCAACCGTCCTCTTGTTGCTGACTGTATTGAGATGCTTGCAAAAAATTCAAATGTTAAAATTATTGCTTCAACAAGAGCCATGATGCCGGGAATATTCGGAAATATTAAGGTTGACAAAAAAGTTTTCTTAAAAGCACTATCCAAAGATATTTTTAGAGATTTTATCAACTCATACAAAATTTCTTTTACGGATACGGTATTAGAAGATTTCTATAAATATACAAGAGGATATTATTATTACACCGCCCTTGCGATAAAAATTGTTCAGGCAATGAAAATCTCGCTGAATGATTTTCTTACTAAATTTGCACGTTCCGGCATGAATTTTGATTCATATCTGGGATTAACATATATTAATCTGATTCCGGCAACAATCCGAAACTTTTTCTGGTTTTTGAGAACGATAAGGCATGGCGTGTCTATTAACGCGCTGGCAGTTTTTGAGCTGTATGACGAATTCTCGCTTGAATATCTGAAATCAAATTTTATGATATTTCAATCCGGTGAAATGGTATATGTTCAGGATTATTTCCAGCAAAATATCGATATCTCTATTCCTGCAAAAACCGAAGTAAAATTGCATAAATATATTATAAGTATTTATGAAAAGCAGTTAAAAGAGCCTCTGCAGACACGTGAGATTATGATATCCAGACAGGCTCTCAGAGCAGAAATCGAATATCATAACAAATGTATAGAAGAAATTGAGAGCGGGAAACATCAGCAGGCTGAGGTTGTGGAAACCGTAACCGCAAATCAGCCGCCGGCTTTAGAGAATATTGAAAAATCTCCTACAATTGATGAAAAAATAAAACGCGCAAAAAAACTTATTGAAGAAAAGAAAAATTCAGATGCCATTGATGTTTATATGGAGATTCTGAACTCTCAGGACGTAGACTTGCATACACTTATAGAGGTAAGAAAACTTCTTGCAAGGCTTTATAAAAAAATCGGCAATTATGAAAAAGCGCAGTATTATTATGAACTTGTTGAAATTTTCTATAAAAAACATAATGAAGTAATTAACCTGAATTATCTTTATTATGAGCTTACTGACTTGTATTTTTTGATGTACAAGAATGAACGGGCAATCGAGACGATTAAAAAAGTAATATATTCCGTAGACACGCCGCAGTCTTTGATGGTGGCAGCCTGCACGCTTCTGGGAAATATCTATTCAAGTATTGATAACCCTGATGAAGCATACTCATACTATCGTAAAGCGTTGGAATCATTGGATGAAAATACCGATGACAATACTCTTGCAGAACTGTATTTTAAATATGCGCTTGCAAATGATGATAAACATGATGAAAAAAGTGCGTTTGAATATTATGCCAAGTGTATTACAATCGGCGGAAACAATCCGTACAAAGCGCTTGCTTATTCCAATATGGGTTCTTGTTATTTTGATAATGATAATTATTCTGACGCGCGCGATTGCTTTCAAAAGGCGTATGATTTAGAAAAATCCAAAAATAATTATGACGGAATCTTTTATACAGCTTCATATCTTGCAAAGATTTGCGAAAAAGAAAATGATAAAAAAGCGCTGGATTATCTTCTGGAAGCTAAGCAAAGCGCGGAATTTATAAACGAAGATTTTTATCTTTTAGAGGCAACACTGGCTCTGGGTGATTATTATTACAATAATATTTCACTTAATAAAAAAGCTCTGATTGAGTACTTTAAAGCCCGCCGGCTTGCGCAGGCTCTGGGAAGTTCCGTTGATATTTCCAAGATTGAAGGCAGAATAAAAGATATGAAGTTTAGAATGGCAAAAGAAGTTTTTGACGATATAGAGAAAAAGTATGGTTAAAATTGAAATAACGGCGGATTTTGAAAAGTATAAAGAGGTTTTTCTTGAAAAAAATTCTAAGTTAAATCTTATCTCTAAAAATGAAGAAAAATTTCTCTTTGAAAAACACATTTATGATTCTCTCGGCATAAAATTATTTTTTGAAAAATATAATATAAAGCGGGCAGATATTCTGGATATCGGGTGCGGCGGAGGTTTTCCATGTGTTCCTATAGCAATTGAGTATCCTGAATTTAAAGTTACGGGTATTGACAGTATAAGAAAGAAAATTAATGCCGTAAAAGATATCGGTATGGATTTAAATCTTCAAAATCTGGAAGTAATTTGTGACAGAGTCGAGAATCTCAAAGGACGGAAATTTGATATTATAACAAGCCGTGCAGTTGCAGAGCTGGGTAAAATTTGTGAATACGCTCTTCCGCTGCTTAAAAAGGGCGGATATTTTATTGCGTACAAATCCAGAAAAACTCAGGAAGAATTGGGAAATGCGCAGAAAATTTTGAAAAAATATAATGCAAAAGTTCTGGATATTATAACCTACACACTCCCGCTTGAAGAAGTTTACGAGCGGAATCTGGTTGTTATTTCCTGCAAATAATACTTGGGGCGGATTTAAAAGTTAAGAATATCTGTAACTTTCCCGATTACAAACTCTATAGCCCCTCTGTTTGAAGTGAAAACTTTTTTACAGGCATTTTTTGTTTCGTCATAGATTTTTGAATCCTCAAGCAGAGTGTTTAAATATTCGTAGAATTCATCAGGAGTTTTGACAACTTTTCCGGCGCCGGATTTTGTCAAAACTTCATAAATATCTTTAAAATTAAATATTGCAGGACCGGATACAACAGGCTTTTCAAAAATAGCAGCCTCAAGAGGATTGTGTCCGCCGGTGTTATTAAAACTTCCTCCGATAAAGGCTATATTGCATATTGAATACATTTTCTTAAGCTCGCCCAGTGTATTTAATATAATCACATCCGTAGAATCTGAAAACTTACTGTTATCAGAGCGAAGCCCGTAAGAAAGCTCATATTTTTCAAGCAGGGATTTAATTTCTTCAACGCGTTCAAGGTGGCGGGGTGCTATCAGGAGTTTTAAATCTCCGTGCTTTTCTTTTAATTTTTTATATGTTGAGATAACAATTTCATTTTCAGGCTTATGCGTGCTTCCTGCAAGAAAAATTCTATACCCGTCCTGTCCGATATCAACCTGTTCTTCCGAAGGCTCTATATCGAATTTAAGATTTCCCATAACTTCTGCTTTTTGAGAATCTAATCCGACAGAGATAAATTTTTCTTTGTCTTCCGGGCTCTGGGCATAAACCGCGGCATAATTTTTAAAAACTTTTTTGAAGAAAAATTTCATTCTTCTATATGACGCATAGGATAAATCAGAAATCCTTGCATTTATCATAATCAGAGGAATACCGCGCATTTTGCAGCTGTATGCAAAGTATGGCCAGATTTCAGTCTCAGCTATGATTGAAATATCAGGATGAATTTTATCTAAAAATCTTTTTACCGGAATCGGGTTGTCAAACGGAAAATAGGTTATATAATCTGCAGTATCTTTGAATTTTTTCTGCGCAATCTGCTGACCGGCGTAAGTAAAAGTCGTAACAACAATTTTATGCTCAGGAAATTTTACCCGCATTGATTTCAAAAGGTTTTCAATCGCGAGAGCTTCGCCTACGGAACAGCAGTGGATGTGAATAACTTTATCATCGGGAGATATAATTTTCTCTCCCTTTTCATTTACTCCGACTCCGCCGAATTTTTCCCTCCATCCGTGAGATTTTTTGTGAACTACGCGTTCTATATAATAGAACGGAAGGAAAAGTGAAAATAAAATTGTCATCAAGATTTCTAAAAGCAGCATTTTTACACCTATTTGTAATATTTATCAAGCCATTTTGTAGGTTTTACGTATCTCAAACCGCCTTTTCCCATAAAACCGTTATAAGCCTGCTCCGGTGTAGGACGACCGTGGAATACAATGATTTTTGCCTCCTGCGGGTCTTTCGGCTCTAAAAAGAAGTTTAGCGGAAACGGCTGCAAACAGTTGCGTTTAAAGCTTACACACCAGCTTTTATCCCAGTATTTCAGGATTCCTTTTCTATGCATTTCATAAGATAAAAATGCCTGTTCGTTTTTGTAATCGTGACGAATTTCATTGCCTAATTTATAGAAATTCTCTAAGACTTCCGGATGTTTACCGACTTCAAAGCGAAACACTGAAGAGTTGCCGATTATATCATCAGGAAAATCCCAATCTTTTACAATAAGAAAATCTCCTTCCGCTTCAAAGAAAGGATTCAGGCTGCTTCTGATTACAATATCCAGATCTAAAAACAGCGCAGTACCTTCAAGATCTGCAAGCTTTTCATTAAAAAGAGAGAGTTTTCTCCAGCCCTTATCTCCGATATTCGGGTTGTCTTCGTACGGCGGCAGATCTCTTGTTTCAATGCCGTCAGCAAGTCCTTCGCTATTGTCAGTAAAACATACAAATCTGTGCGGTATTGAAAGATTTTTTTCAACCATGCGGTACAAACGGTTTACATATTCAGCCCCGAACTTTGTCCCCCATTTTATACATATAACATTTTTTGTCATACTCCCTCCTTTGCATTACAGGTATTATATTACAAAAATGCAAAGGGGTAAATATAGAGGCGGGATAAATGTCTTTAGGTAAATGAATTTGTTTATAAGAGCGTAAGTTAAATTTTGTTTTTATTTTTTTTATTGTATAATCTAAGCATTAAGGATTTAAAGAGAGTAATTTTACTCCAAATACAAATAAGGGAAAAGATTTTGAAAAAGTCACGGTTAACAATAGCGATTTTTGCGGCACTATTTTTAGGTGTGCTGGTCGGCTGGGCTTTTCCGTGGTTTGCGGTTAAAATGCATGTGCTTGCGGAAATCTTCTTGAGAATGGTTAAGATGATTATTGCACCTCTGCTTTTTGCTACCCTTGTTGTAGGAATTGCCGGACACGGTGATGTTAAGAGTCTTGGACGTCTCGGGGTTAAAACAATTGCGTATTTTGAAGTTGTTACAACTCTTGCTCTTTTTATAGGGCTGGGTTTTGCAAACCTCTTTAAACCGGGTGTCGGAATTGCCAATATTGCGTCGGATGATACGGGGTTAACAAGAATTGTTCAAATGGCATCAACTACCCAGCATAATTCTTTCGGCGATTTGCTTTTAAGCCTCTGCCCTACAAGTATTTTTCAATCAATGGCGGAAGGTAATCTTTTGCAAATAGTTGTATTCTGTATTTTCTTTTCGCTTGCCATTTGTGCTGTCGGGAAAAAAGCACAGCCGGTTGTTGATATTCTCAACTCCGTAGCGTCTGTAATGTTCAAGTTTACTGAATATGTTATGTTTTTTGCTCCGGTCGGTATTTTTGGAGCAATAGCTTATACTGTAGGTTCTAACGGGATTGAAATTTTATTCAATTACGGAAAGATAATTTTATCATTATATATTGCGCTTGCAGTGTTTGTGGCTCTGGTTTTATTTATTGCGTGCAGGCTTGTTAAAATATCTGTAAGAGCGTTATTTAAAGCCATTCAGGAGCCGGCGCTTCTGACGTTTACGACTGCAAGCTCTGAAGCTGCATTACCTAAAGCAATGGCAATAATGGAAAAATTTGGCGTTCCAAAATCAATCGTCGGGTTTGTAATGCCTACCGGATATACTTTCAATCTTGACGGCTCGACATTATACCTCGCAATGGGTGTAATATTTTCCACCCAGCTTGTCGGAATTCATCTTTCTTTTGAACAGCAGCTTGTTATAATGTTTGCTCTTATGCTCACAAGTAAAGGCGTTGCAGGTGTTCCTAGAGCTTCATTGATTGTGCTTGCAGGAACTCTCACAAGTTTTAATATTCCGATTATCGGTGTTGCAGTTCTTCTCGGGATTGACCAGATTCTTGATATGGGAAGAACGACCGTTAACTTAATCGGCAACTGCGTCGCAACCGTTGTAATTGCAAGATGGGAAAATGCTTTTGATTATAATAAAATGGCTGATTTTATTAAAATGAGAAATCTTAAAACTAATACACTTACAAAAGTAAAATCAGGTGTAAGCTTCCAGAATGACTTTAAAAAAGCAAGTTAAAGTTTCGTCGGCTTGGTAAAGCCGGTCTGCATTTAAAAATGTGGAATTTGACAATTGAATATATAAAGACTAATCGGTTAACGTTTAGAAATATGAAAACGTAGGTTGGGTGAAACCCAACAAAAACTGTATGGATTGCCACGACCCTAACGGGTCTTGCAATGACCGTACGCAAGCCTACAAGCCAGTGGTCATTGCAAGGGAACAAACAGAAGAGCCCGAAGCAATCTTAAACGAGGGAGACCCCTCACCCGAATTTCTAAGCTCGCTGAACGCTCGCTAAGAAATTCTTCCCTCTCCCACAGAGGGCGAGGGGAAGGAACTGACAATTGAATATAAAAAAACTAATCGGTTAACGTTTAGAAATATGAAAATGTAGGTTGGGTGAAACCCAACAAAAACTGTATGGATTGCCACGACCCTAACGGGTCTCGCAATGACCGTACGTAAGCCTACAAGCCAGTCGTCATTGCGAGGGAACAACCGGAACAACCCGAAGCAATCTTAAACGAGGGAAACCCCTCACCCGCATCCGTAACTTTCGCCTTCCGGCTCAAGAACGGCTGCTCCCTCTCCCGCAAGGGGCGTGGGGAACTAAATGACAATTAAATATAAAAAAACAACCGGTTTGCGCATAGAAATATATAAATGTAGGTTGGGTGAAACCCAACAATAACTAACTAAATATAGGTCGGGCTTTAGCCCGACAAAAACAAAAACATAACGAGGTGAATATGGAATATAAAGAGACATTGAATTTGCCGAAAACAACATTAGAGATGAGGGCAAATGCTACAAAGAAAGAACCTGAAACCCAGAAATTCTGGGAAGGGATAAATGTTTATGAAAAAAATCTTGAACAGAGAGATAAAATAAATTCGTTTGTTCTTCACGACGGACCTCCGTATTTGAGCTCCGAAAAAATTCACGTGGGAACTGCTTTAAATAAAATTTTAAAAGATATTTTGATTAAGTATAAATCAATGTCGGGATATTATGCTCCATACGTTCCGGGATACGACGGACACGGGCTTCCGATTGAAAACGCGGTTGTTAAAAACATCAAAGGCGGACGTGAAGCTTTGACTCCGGCAGAACTCCGGGCAAAATGCAGAGAATTTGCGCATAAGAACCTCAAAGGTCAGGAGGCTGAATTTAAGCGCTTAGGCGTCTGGGGTGATTGGGAACATCCGTATTTGACTATTAATCCGGAATTTGAAGCCGAACAGGTCAGAGTATTCGGCGAAATGTATAAAAAAGGTTACGTAGAAAAAGGTATGAAGCCTGTTTACTGGTGTGCTTCCTGCGAAACCGCTTTAGCGGAAGCGGAGGTTGAATACGCTGATCATACTTCAACCTCAATTTATGTAAGATTCAAGTTTGATGAAGAGGCGGTAGAAAAAATTGAAAAACTTGTAAATCTTCCAAACAAAAATGTTTATGCGGTAATTTGGACAACAACCCCGTGGACGATTCCTTCAAATATGGCAATAAGTATGCATCCGAGATTTGAGTATACTTTCTTTACTTATAAGAATGATGTTTACGTTGTTGCGCAGGAACTTCTCGGACATTTCCTTGAAGGTGTCGGCTGGGAAGAAAAAGATATTAATGTCTTAGGCTCTGTTAAAGGGGCTGATTTAGAGCTTTTAAATACAAATCATCCTTTATATAACAGAAAATCCCCGATAATTTTAGGCGAACACGTAACTCTGGATGCCGGTACAGGTTCTGTACATACCGCTCCGGGACACGGTCTTGAGGACTACGAAGTCGGGTGTAAATATAAAATAGAGGTATTTTCTCCTCTGGATAGCAAAGGTGTTTGGACGGATATTGTCGGTGATAAGGATTTAGAAGGTGTTCCTTATTATAAAGGGAATAAAATTGTTATCGAAAAACTTCAAAACTGCGGCGCACTTCTTGCAGCTGCTGATATAAACCACTCTTACCCGCATTGCTGGAGATGCAAAAATCCTGTAATTTACAGAGCAACTCCGCAATGGTTTGTAAAAGTAGATAAATTCAGAGCCGAAACTCTAGAAGCAATCAAGGGCGTAAAATGGATTCCATCAAGCGGAGAAGCAAGAATATCCAACATGGTAGAAGGTCGCTCCGACTGGTGTATTTCCCGCCAGAGAGCGTGGGGTGTGCCGATTCCGGTATTCTATTGCGAAGATTGCGGAGAAGTTATTGTAACTGATGAAACTATTGAAAATGTTGCAAAAATCTTTGAAAAAGAATCTTCCGATGCGTGGGTAAAACGCTCTGTTGAAGAGCTTCTGCCGGAAGGGTTCAAATGCCCTAAATGCGGTAAAACCCACATCCGAAAAGAAAAAGATATTATGGATGTCTGGTTTGACTCCGGTATAACCTGGAGAGCGGTTGTGGAAAAACGTTCAGATGAACTCGGACATACTCCTGTAGATATGTATCTCGAGGGCTCTGACCAGCATAGAGGCTGGTTCCAGTCATCTTTACTGACTTCTATGGCTACTCAGGGTAAAGCGCCGTATAAATCGGTTCTGACCCACGGTTTTGTATTCGGTGAAGACGGCAGAAAAATGTCCAAGTCTCTCGGAAATTATATTAGACCTGATGATATTATCAAAAACTACGGCGCCGATATTTTAAGACTCTGGGCAGCGTCAGTTGATTACAGAAACGATACAAAAATCGGCGACAATATAATCAAACAGCTTGCAGAAATCTTTAAGAAAACAAGAAATACTGCAAGATTCCTTCTCGGAAACATATTTGACTTTGATCCTGAAAAAGATTATGTAAAATATGAAGATTTGAAACCGATTGATAAATTTGCACTCCATAAACTCAACAAAGTTGTAGAAGATGTTACGGTCGCATTTGATAATTATGAGTTTTACAAATACTTCCAGACCCTTCAAAACTTTGCGGCAGTTGACTTGAGCGCATTTTATCTTGATATTGTAAAAGACCGCTTGTATACAGCGGGCAAAAAATCACTTTCAAGAAGAGCTTGCCAGACAGTTCTGTATGAAACGTTGCAGGTTTTAGTAAGAATCTTAACTCCTGTAATGCCGCATCAGGCGGAAGATATCTGGCAGAATACTCCGGAAAACCAGCGAGGCGGACTGGAAAGCGTTCTGCTTGCCGATTGGTCAAAGGTAAATAATGAATGGGAAAACGCTCAATTGGAAGAAGATTTTGCCAAAATTCTTAAAACAAGAGAAGTTGTAACCCGTGCAATTGAACCATTAAGAGCCGATAAGAAAATCGGAAGTTCGCTTGAAGTAGGGGTTTATGTAAAATCTGATAACAATGATGTCTTAAAAGCTAATGAAAAAGAGCTTGCGGATATTTTCATTACTTCTCAGGCTTATGTAACAGATACGGCTCCGGAAGGTGTACTAAACGAATACACGGAAGGCGAAACAACTGTCTGGGTTGTTAAAGCCGAAGGCGAGAAGTGCGAACGCTGCTGGAAATACAGAAAACTCGGCGAACACGCAGGGTATGAGACAATCTGTTCGGACTGCTATGAGGCTGTAACGCAAGGTTGAAAAGTAGAATAGTTGAATAGTAAAGGGGCAAATAAGATGCAAATTAATCACTATTCACTACTCACTATTCACAAGTTTTATAAATAGAGAGCTTATCGGGCGGAAGCGTAGCTTCCGCCCTTTCTTTCAGAGTTTTAAAATTTTTTAGTTATTGTCAGGTAAAACCTGCCCTACTACAAAATGTATATTTTGTTATTTTTTTTGATTTATATATCTTCATTTTTTCTTCTTTGTTATTTAAAGAAGAAAAAACGAAGCAAAAAAGAAGAAATATTGTTGTTTTGAATGCTCTTCGAGCATAGGTTTAAACGGCTGTCGCGGGCAAAGCCCGCACATCGCCCCTCGCTAAATACGCTCAGGAGGGCTTCGCCACTGTCATATTTAGCAAATTTTACGCCACGAGTTAATTATAAAATTGTAGGTTGGGTGAAACCCAACGAAAACTAAATGGATTGCCACGAAAATCAAAGATTTTCTCGCAATGACGTTAAGCCGGTAGTTCCAACTTACCAGCCAAAATACATTTACCCCACCCCCGCAATAACGTCAAACCGGTAAGTTTAACCTACAAGACCAAACATTTACCCCCGCAATGACTCCAAACCGGTAAGTTCAGCCTACCGGTAGTAGGGTGGGAAAAGCGTTAGCGTTCCCACCGGAATAGAAAAGCCCTACTATAACTTACACAATGGTTGTGGAGCAAGCTCCACACTACTGCTGACGCCCTCTGAATGACGGCAGTAAATGTATTTGTGTTGTCAGGTGAGACTACAAGCTTGATGTCATTGCGGGGGTAAATGATTTCAGTTATGAAGTAAACCTACAAGTCTGGCGTCATTGCGAGGGAACAACCATTGAATAGTTTTTGTTGGGTTTCACCCAACATACATTTTTTTAGTACTTTATGTTAACCCCTCTCTTCATTCAAAAAAAAAGCCCCTAAGCGGGGCAAAACTTTGAGTAAGATGTAAGATGGGGTAATTTTTTTAGTAGTTTGTATAACTACAGGATAAGTTCGAATTGATGAGTTGAGATTATTGTAAGAGTAAGCAAACAACAGTTTGATTATTTCAATAATGTAGAGATAAATCTGAT
>CASFPS010000036.1 GCA_949296355.1 uncultured bacterium
CGAAACAAAGTTTTATGAAACTTTCAAATTTGTAGTGGTGCCTACAGACTAAATAAATTTACCCCGAAAAGGACCAAAAGAAAGAGAAATCCCGCAATTGTTTTCTACGCTCTTACGAGCGTTTTCTGAATGGAGGTTGCAGGCATAGCCTGCAGGTTCTCGCTCGCTATTGTTATGCTGACGCATAACACGCTCGCGGCGCAACACGCGTTATAAAATGTAGGTTGGGTGAAACCCAACGATAACAATATGGATTGCCACGAAAATCAAAGATTTTCTCGCAATGACGTCAAACCGGTAAGTTTAGGCTGCCAGTAGTAAACAGGTCGGGCTTCAGCCCGACAAAACTTGGTTAATGTTGGGTTTCACCCAACCTACATTTTTATAATTAACTCAAAGTTTTGCCCCGCTCTGGGGCTTTTTTTGAATGAAGTGTGAGGTGAACATAAAATATAAAAAATGTAGACATTATCTACATTTTTATATTTATAATTAAGCGGCGTAAAATTTGCTAAATATGACAGTGGCGAAGCCCTCCCGAGCGTATTTAGCGAGGGGCAATGTGCGGGCTTTGACCGCAGCAGCCATTTTATCCTATGCTCGTAAGAGCATTCAAAACAACAATATTTCTTCTTTTTTACTTCGTTTTTTCTTCTTTGAAAAACAAAGAAGAAAAAATGAAGACATATAAATTAAAAATTGTAACAAAAAGGCAATTTATTCTGATTTTTTTACTTTTTAATAATACAGGGGATTATTAATAAGATGGGATATCAGTTTTTAATCAAAAAATTTATACAAAAGCCGGAACTTTCACTTAATGTTAACTTCACAAGATTAACATCAGGTTCTAAAAAGATGGATATTGCTCTTACATCTTCCGACAAAGCCATTAGAAACGCTGATTTAGGAACGACTGCATATCAAATCGGAGAAGATGTTAAGCTGCAGTTTGGTAAAGCAAAAGAGCAGGTTGATAATATATTTGGGGATTTGCATACTGTTCAGGAGATTATGAATCGTCCGAAAGGGGCTGTATCAATATACACCAAGCTTGAGCGCGGTATTAAAGAAAATAAAATTAATTCTTATGAAACAGCAATGAAATATATAGGCGATGGAGTCGGTTCAAGGGTTATAACTCAAGGACTTAGGAGATTAGATAATACCCGGATTAATACCATGGTCGAAAATTTGAAAATAAATGGTAATTCCCTGACAAAAGAAGAAAAGATTTTGCTAAAAAAATATATTTACAACCATCCAATGTCGGAAAAAGACGCAGACAGAGCGTTTCCGCTTTTCGAAAAATTTGCGCAGCCGCTTATTGAAAGACGTTCTAAGCAGGTTGTAGACGAACTTTCTTTATCTATTGCCGCAAATAGAATAAAGAAAGGAGAATTAAGCCTTAAAGATATAAAAGAACAGCGGCTTTTGTCTGATGAATTAATTAAGCGTCTTGAGACAGAAGAGTTTGAACCGCTTGAGGTTTTGTTAATTAATAATTACCGCGGCGGACACGGGCTTCCGGAATTCAGCAGCCGTCAGATTCAAGCTCTTAGAAAAATTTGCGGAAACGGCGTGATAATAAATTCCCGTCCGGAATTAGCAGGATACAGCAAATTCCCTAATTATAACTATACAAAAGATGAGGCTAAAAGATTTGCAATCAAAGCTTCCGGATACAGAACCGGTCAGATGAATGTTATTCATTCAAACGGCGCCAGAGGTGAAATTCAGTTTAGAGGTGCACTTACAAACGATTTTGGCGAATACGAACATATTGCTTATGACTTAAGGCAGGGTAAAAATACTTTAGGTCCGCTTTTTGAGGATTATAAACGAGAAATCTCTAAATTATCGGAATATAAGTATGAGAAGTATAACAAATATCTGGAAGAGTGTTATAATTACTATAACAGGCTTGAACTCGGGCTTCCTGCCAGGAAACCAAAACTTCCGAAGGGGTTTAACAAAATTTTATCGGAAGAAAATATGAGAAATCTTCACGAGGCAAATGAAAGACGGCTTGCAAGACTAAAGGAAGGATTTTCTTCTCATTTTGAAGAAGTTGCATAAAGGTGGTAATACATGATAAAATACGATATTAAAAAAATAAACAGCAAAAATATAAGGATGATACCGAGAAAAATGGAAAAATTTTCCGAAGAGCTTAATAGTGTTATATCAAAGATGAAAGACCGCATATCAAGGGAAGTTCCTGATAGAGGGTACTTTAGAAATTTTGCCGAGGATTTTGAAAATAAGAATAAAAATATTTTTGCCCGCGCAATTTCTTTGAGCGTTGAAAAAGATGAAAATATTGAAGGCAGTGCACTTTTACTTGTATCAGCTCTTCACCCTTCGATGAATATTGACGCGTCTTCAATGCTTGTATGCGGCAAACGGGATGAAATTTTAAAGTTTATGAACAGAGACGACTTTACGAAAAAAGTTGAGGATGCGATAAACAAACTATCCGAGTCTTTGAAGTCGGTTTAATACAATAAGCGCCGTTTTTCTACCCGCGGCGCTTATTGTCACATGTAAATAAAAGTTGATGTGTTCCGTTCAAAGACAAGATTTTTATTCAATCTTATTAAGATATACACTTGTAGACGGAAATGCAAATTCAATACCCGCTTCGCGGTATCTGTGTATAATTTCTCTTATAACACGGCTTTTTTCGATTACATAATCACCCCAGCTTGCCTGATTTGTATAGCAGACGAGTCTTATAACAATTGAACTTGCAGACAAATTATCAATAAAAGCAAGTGCGCCGTCAAAGATTGTTTCATCTTTTGAAGCTATATCAAGAAGAATCCGGCAGGCTTCGTCGAGTTTTTCATTAGAAGTTCCGTACTCAACATCAATACAAAGATCGATTCTTCTTCTGTCTGTTTGCGAAACATTTATAATTTCTTCATTTGCAAGCAGGTTGTTTGGAACATTTATGGCAAATCCTTCCAGACTTCTTACTGTTGTAGAGCGGAGGTTAATGTTTTCAACCGTTCCTTCATAGCCGTTAAACTTTATGTATTCTCCAATCTTATAAACCCTGTCCGCAAGAAGTCCGAAAGACCCGAAAATGTTTCCGATAGCTTCTTTAGCAGCAAAACCTACTGCCAAACCTGTAATTCCGAAACCTGCAATAAGTGATGCGACATTATATCCGAAACTCTGCAAAAATCCCGCAAGAAGTATAAATACAATTACTGCCTTTACAATTCTGTTTAATACAGGCATTAAATTTAACAGCGGAGAATCAGAATTTCTCATTCTTAAGCGGTTTACAATGTTTCTTCCAAAAACATCTGTAAGTTTACAGAATCCCCAGATTAAAATTACATTAACTATAACACCTATAATAAACTTGGCGTGAGTTTCCGCGAACTTTATAACAGCTCCTGCAACTGCATCAATCATAAATTATCCTCTTCTTTTTCTTAAAACTTCCAGCTCCTCCTGAAACGGAGAAATTGATGTTAACTTTTTCATTATATCAGGCATTTTTTCAATTACAAAATCAATGTCACTTTCTTTTGTAAATCTTGAAAGACTGAATCTTATTGAACCGTGTAAAGCAGTAAACGGTACTCCCATTGCCCTCAAGACATGGCTTGGCTCCAGCGAACCCGATGTACAGGCGCTTCCGGAGCTTGCGCAAATACCAAGGTCAGAGAGGTGAAGAAGTATTAATTCTCCTTCGACATACTCAAATCCGATATTTGAAGTATTCGGGACTCTGTTTTTCACACCCGTATTTAATCTTGCATTAAATACATTTTTCAAAATCCCTTCTTCAAGCTTATCTCTAAGTCTTGTAACTTCTTTTAATTCATAGCTTAAAGCTTCTTGAGCAAGCTCAGCGGCTTTTCCAATAGCAGCTATATACGGAACATTTTCCGTACCCGCTCTCATACCTCTTTCCTGATGCCCGCCGTTTATGAGCGGAGTGAATCTCACATCAGGCTTTACGTACAAGGCGCCTATACCTTTAGGGGCGTGAAATTTATGACCGGATATTCCCAGCAAATCTATCTTTGTTTCTTTTACATTTATAGGAATTTTCCCGGCTGCCTGAACCGCATCCACAAAAAATCTCGTATCCGGAGATTTTGATTTAATATATTCCGCAATTTCTTCCACAGGATAAATTACACCGGTTTCGTTATTTGCATACATTACAGACACAAGCGCCGTATCTTTTCTTAGTTTTGATTTAAGCTCTTCTATATCCAGTTCGCCCTGAGAATTTACTCCAATGTAATCAACCTCGTATCCGTTTTTTTCAAACTCTTTATACGTATTCAAAACGGCAGGATGCTCAACTTTTGTAGTTATAATGTGGCGTTTTTCTCTGTTACAATTCAAAACGCCCTTGATAGCAGTATTTGCGGATTCCGAACCGCAGGAGGTAAAATAAATGTCCTTCTCGTTTGCTGCCCCCAGAAAATCCCTGACTTTAACCCTTGCCTCTCTTATTGCAGCAGCCGGCTTCTTTGCAAAATCGTACATGCTTGAAGGGTTTGCATAATCCTCCTTTAAATACGGAAGCATCTCTTCTAAAACTCTTTCATCAATCTTTGTAGTTGCATTATTGTCCAAATAAATCATAATAAATGTCCTTTGTCGTGAATATTGATTTATAATTAAATTTTAAAGCAAAAATTTTATAATTGCTATTTTTTATATTAAAGTTAACGTCAGGTAAAATCTGACCTGCTAATTCTTTAAATATTTTTGCTAAAAAGCGCGTCTTGTATCTTCCCCCCTTGCGGGGGAAGCGGATTTGCAGACGGACGACACGAACGTTAGTGAGGTAGTCCGGATAGCGAGCAAAACGAACGGACAGGAGCTCTGCTCCGAAAGTGAGATTTTGCGAGCGTGGAGCAAGCCAATTGCGAGAGTTAATTATTTTAAAATATAATTACTTCCAATTAACAAATTTTACTTTTTCAATGTAGGTTGGGTTTACCAACCCGACATTAACTTTTATCTTATACCTGTTCAACCTCAAGATTAGCATCGACCTTATCTTTCAAAACCGATTCGACAAATGACTTAAGGGTCATTGTTGCATTTTTGCAGCCGCTGCACATGCCGGTCAATTTAACTTTGACTTTATTCCCTTCAACATCAATAAGCTCGACGTCTCCGCCGTCTTTTTGAAGCTGCGGTGAAATCTGCTGGTCTATAACTTTGCTTATTTTAAGGATTTTTTGAGTTGGAGTTAACACCTCTTCCTTAACTTCTTTTTTGTAATAAGTATCAATTATATCCTTAATAAGCCCTTTGCATCTTCCGCATGCGCCGCCTGCTTTTGTATAATTTGTAACCTCTTCAACCGTCTTTAAGCCGTTAACTTTAATTGCTTCCCAAATTTGATTTTCTGTTACATTAAAACAGGTGCAGACAATTTTGTCACCGCTTTTCGGAAGCCCTGCTTCCTCTTCAATCTCTTCTTTTCCGTAATATTTTTTAAGCGCATCTTCCAGAGCTTCCTGCCCCATAACAGAACAGTGCATTTTCTCCTGCGGAAGCCCGCCAAGCTCTTCTGCTATATCTTTATTTGTAATCTTTTTTGCTTCTTCAAGAGTTTTTCCTATAATCATCTCGGTCAAAATACTTGATGAAGCAACGGCAGAACCGCAGCCAAAAGTTTGGAATTTAGCGTCTTTTATAATATTACCGTCAAGTTTTAAATATAATTTTAAAGAATCCCCGCAAGCCAGAGAGCCGGCTTCTCCGATTAAGTCAGCATCATCAATCTTGCCGACATTTCTCGGATTCCTATAGTGCTCCAAAACCTTCTCCGAATATTCCCACATTGTATTACCCTCTTTTCTTGTAGTTGAATTTTTTACACTATAATTTTACTACAAAAAGTGGAAAGTTAAATATCCGTTTAGACTCAGAATTTAATTCAGGGGTGGGAAGAGTTCCTTTAACTCTTTTTTAATACGCTGTCCATTGCTTTTTTAAAAGCAGAATTCAATTTCTCTTTATCAGCGACAAGTTCACGTATATTTTTTCTTGCCTTAGCAAAAATAAGAAGTTTATCCTGCTCAAACTTCGAAAGCGAGTCAAATTTTTTTTGCGTTTCTTTGAACTTGACCGGAATTGTCTTAATATTTTCATCAAGCATTAAATCTGCAAATTTATCCAGCGGCGATAATTCTGTCGGCTTACCGCCAGTTTCAATCATCCTTTGGTTAACTCTCTGTATCAAATCCTTTGTATACTGATTCTTTTTTTCATTTGCATTAAAATTTATATTATTGATTCTTGCAATTCTCATTTTTTTAATTCTCCATTCTTTTCTGTTCCTGTCTCAAGAATTCGCAGTCTGCTTCAAGTCTTTTATCTTCCATTGCGTCAATAAGTTCTTCGATATTTTTTATCTGCCCGAGTTCAAACCCTACTTCCGCATACAAAACGCAGTCGTTGCAGAGCCTGTAATTTCCATACTGAACCGAGCCTGCCAGAGGCTTTGTGCTTCCGCAGGCATCACAGGTAAAAAACTCGTTTTCCGAGTCCGGATTTTCTTCTATATCATCAAGCCGCATTTGTTCTACAACAAGCTGCATTTCTTTAACAACTTCTTCCTTGTTTTTCATTTATATCCCTTTCATAAAATAAAAAGAGGCAGGGAATAAATCCTTACCTCTTTTTATGGTGGGCGTTAGAAGACTCGAACTTCTGACCCTCTCCTTGTAAGGGAGACGCTCTACCAACTGAGCTAAACGCCCACGCACCATATTCTTTTGTCATCTGTTCATCCGACCTATACATTAAGTAAGACCTTCTGACCCTCACCCGAATTTCTAAATTCGCTCTCGCTCATTAAGAAATTCTTCCCTCTCCGCCTTTCGCTGACGCTTCCCGGAGAGGTGGAACTGTACCGGCTGTCAACAAAACTTATATTAATTCAAACAAAATTTAATGTCAAACACTTTGTTATAATAATCTGATTAGCGTATTTTAAACAGGATTCAAATTAGATACAATACTAGAATAAGAAAGGAGTTTTGAACTATGGAAATCAAAGTTGTTCAAGATGCAAAAAGTATTGAATCAGATATTCTTGTTGTAAACAAGTTTGAAGATGAAAATACCACAAACGACCTTGCCAACAAATACGCGGTTGAGCAGGATAATTTTAAAGGTAAATTTGGAGAAACTTATCTTCTTCCGACTTACGGACAGGAAGTTTACAGAAAAGTTCTTGTCCTCGGATTGGGCAAAAGAAATGAATTTAATCCCAATAAAATGAGAGAAGCCGTTGCAAAGGCAATCAAAAAATGCGTCCAGATGGAAGCTAAAAAAGTTGCTTTTTCTCTCGACGGATTTGAATTTGATTATTCCGAACAATTCACAATGGGAGCATTTATTGCGGATTACACTTTTGATAAATATAAATCCGAAAAGAAAGAAAAAGTTCAGGAAGTTTACGTTCAGGCAAACGCTGATATAGTTAAAAAAGCGGAAAAAATTGCGGCTGCAATGACTTTTGCGCGGAATTTAGCAAACGAGCCGGCTCAATTCGCCACCCCGGCAGAGCTTGCAAACATAGCGTGTGATTTAGGTCTGGACACAAAAATATACAACAAAGATGAATGTGAAAGAATGGGTATGGGAGCTTTTCTCGCCGTATCAAGAGGAAGCGCTCAGGAACCTAAATTCATACACATGAAATATCAGGTTGACAACCCTAAAAAGAAAATCGCAATAATCGGTAAAGGTATAACCTTCGATAGCGGCGGATTGGATATTAAACCTCCGTCATCAATGCTTACCATGAAAGATGATATGTCTGCTGCTGCTTGTGTACTTGGAGTTATGAGTATTCTAAGAGAATTCCATCCGCAAGTGGAAGTCCACGGTATAATTGCAGCGTGTGAAAACATGCCGGGATGTTCAGCATACAAGCCGGGTGATATTTTGACAGCAATGAACGGCAAAACAATTGAAGTCGATAATACCGATGCAGAAGGCAGATTAACTCTTGCAGATGCTCTCTGCTACGCTTGCGAACTCGGAGTCGATGAAGTAATCGACCTTGCAACGCTTACCGGCGCCTGCATGGTTGCCCTCGGAACAAACGCTGCAGGTATTATGGGTAATGATGAAAACTTTGTCAAAACACTTATTGATACAGCTGAAAGAAACGGCGAAAGATTCTGGGAGCTTCCTTTATGGGAAGAATACTTTGACAGCCTGAAAAGTGACATTGCCGATATGAAAAATACCGGTGCTCGCTGGGGCGGCGCTTCAATTGCCGGTGTATTTCTCCAGAAATTCGTAAAAGATGTAAAATGGGCTCACATTGATATTGCAGGTACTGCTTTCCTTGATAAACCTCAGAAAGAATTTATCAAAGGTGCAACCGGCGCCGGTGTAAGAACACTTTTACATTACATTTTGGAACAGTAATTAGTTTTTATTTAATAAAAGATCCGGGCGGGGTGCTTTGCACCCCGCCCCTTAGTCTATATATCTTCCGTATCAACAAAAGTTATTTTGTACCCCAGAATCTCTGCAATAAGCAAAACTTCGTTGTATGTTATACTACCTCTAATAAGTTTATTTGAAAGATTATTGGAACTATAATTTTTTCCCATTTCCTCGGATAATAACTTGCAAAGTTCCTTCATTTTAATATTTTTTGCCGCTAATAACGATTTTATTTGTTCTCTGGCTTTCATACTCATGTTAATAATTATACTAATACGTGAAAATGTTGACAAATAAGTGTACAAGATATATAATCAAATCACTTATTAGTGAAATTTAACTCTGATTAGTGTGTTTATATTTTACATTTATTAATAATGTGAGGTAATTATGAGAAAAAAGCTATTTTTTGAATTTATAGGAGCAAGAATTAAATATTATAGAGAGAAAAACGAATTAACAATTGACGAATTAGCTTCAAAATCAGGTTTACGCAAGCAATATATGGAAAAAATAGAAAGCGGAAAAGCTTATGGTCTTTCTACGACAAAATTTTTTAAAATTGCAGAAGCATTACAAACAACAACCTCTATTCTGGTAAAGGGATGGGAAGAATTTGAAAGTAATTCTAATAAGTAGTGCGGAGCTTGCTCCACAAGAGTTATTGTCAGGTAAAACCTGACTTACATTTCTACAAGCCACGCGTCATTACGAGTGAACAATCCAAGACAGCCCGAAGCAATCTTAAACGAGGTTAACCCCTCACCCGAATTTCTAAGTTCGCTAAACGCTCACTAAGAAATTCTTCCCTCTCCCACAAGGGGCGAGGGGAAAGTAATTTCTTGCCATTGTACTATCGGTGTCTTTTCTGTTAACATTTTGTTTCTTCTTTTCTTTTTAGTAAAGAAAAAGTTTACTAAACAAACTGTAAAAGTTACTCTTTGAGGGTGACAGGGCAAATAAAACTTGATTGGTAATTTTACAATTGTCACCCGACAAAATTCATTTACCCCTAGCCGGCGCCGAACAAATCCCCGTCAAAATTGAGACTTTTTGCTTCTTTCAACAGGGGAAAATCGTCAATGTTGTTGTTTTTCACAAAATTAATAGCTTCGCTTCGTGCAAGCTCAAGAATTTTAGCGTCGTGTACAATGTCTGCAATAATCATATCCGGAAGCCCGCTCTGGCGTGTTCCGAGAAATTCTCCCGGACCTCTGATTTGCAAATCCTGCTCTGCTATTACAAACCCGTCGTTCGTCTGGGTCATAATATTAAGACGTGCCCGGGTTTCCTGGGATTTTGTCGAGGAAGAGAGTAAGCAATAGGATTGAAGGTCGCTTCTTCCGACGCGCCCTCTAAGCTGATGAAGCTGGGAAAGTCCAAAGCGTTCGGCATTTTCTATAACAATAACCGTAGCATTCGGAACATCAACTCCGACTTCCACAACGGTTGTAGATACAAGAATATCGTATTCTTTGTTTTTAAATTTGTTCATGACGTCATCTTTTTCGTCATTCTTGAGTTTTCCATGCAGAAGCCCGATTTTGTAATCCGGAAAAACTTCTTTTTCCCAGCGCTCTTTTTCTATTGTTGCGGCTTTTGCTGAAAGGGTTTCACTCTCTTCAATCAGGGGATAAACAATATATGCCTGACGTCCGGCTTCGACTTCGTGCCGGATGAGCTCCGTTATTTGTTTTCTGGAATTCACAAGCTTTGTTATTATAGGTTTTCTGCCTTTTGGAAGCTCGTCTATTATAGTTAAATCCAAATCCCCGTTCATGGTGATTGCCAGAGTTCTTGGAATCGGAGTTGCAGTCATTGTGAGAATTTGCGGGTTCTGGGATTTTTTACGCAGTGCAAGACGCTGCTTTACCCCGAACCTGTGCTGTTCGTCTATTACAACCGCGCCGAGGTTCGCAAATTCTATATTGTCCTGAATCAGAGCGTGTGTTCCGACTGCAATATCAACCTGTCCGTTTCTAAGATTGGTTTCAGAAATTGTTCTCTGCTTTTTACCGATACTTCCGAGGAACAATTCAACCCTTATTCCAAGCGGCGCAAGCCATTTAACCATATTGTTGTAATGCTGCTGGGCAAGAATTTCTGTAGGAGCCATAATCGCTGCCTGATAACCGTTTTCAATTGCCGCAAGAAGCATAATTGTCGCAACAACAGTTTTTCCGCTTCCAACATCTCCTTGCAGAAGCCTTTGCATAGGTTTTGTCGAATTTAAATCATTCAAAATCTCATTCACGGCACGCTTTTGCGCTCCGGTAAGTTCAAAAGGAAGTCCGTTAATAAAGCGCATAACAAGCCCGTCACGCTTAATTTCCAGAGGAATTGAAGATATTGTTCTGTTGTTTTCTTCCCTTAAAAGTGCAAGCCTTAATTGAATCAGAAACAATTCTTCAAACACAAGCGAAAATCTTGCCCGCTGAAGAGAGTCGTTATCATTTGGGAAATGCATCTGTTCTACAGCCTCTTTTTTGGGCAGAAGATTGTATTTTTCAATAATATAGTCAGGTAAAACCGTTTCAATCTCATTTTTAAACAGTTGAATTGTATTAAAAATAGCTTTCCTGAGCGTTTTTATATTCAAATTTTCACTCAAAGGGTAAATAGGAACAATTCTTGCAAGGTTAATATTTGATGACGAGAGGATTTCATCGTCCATAATTGAATACGCCGGCTTATCAAGAGTCGGCATTCCGTCATATGAATTAATCTTAACCGTTCCAGAAACCATAATGCCTGACCCTTTCGGAAATTGCGCTTTCATCCTCTCAAGCGTATACTTGTTTGACTTTGAAGAAAAGAAATTGAGATTTAAACTCCCTGAGCCGTCAACAATTCTGACTTTCACAACTCCTAAATTGTTTTTTGTCGTAAAAGCTTCAACAGAGCGGATTGTACCAAAAATGGTCGTAGTTTCACCGGGTTCTAAGTCTTTTATTTTGGTTCTTGTTGAATAATCAACATGTTTGCGTGGAAAATAATACAACAAATCCCCGACTGTATAAATCCCGAGTTTGTTTAAAATATAGGCAATTTTAGGACCGATACCCTTCAGATACATAACATCGGATTTAAGCGTGAGCTTATCAGTTTTTTGCTCTGCAGCCTGAACACCTGTCTCTGTCTTAATTACACTCACCAGACGCTCAAGAGATTGTTTTCTCCTGGGCAAGGTATCCATTGGATACCGCTCAAAATGTTCCAGAAGTACTTGCCACTTCGGGTTTTTAGAACTTTTTATTTCCTTTCGCAATTCAGAGCAAATAAACGAAGAAAAACTCCTTGTTCTCCCGTTTATATTGATATACTTGTACTTAACTTCAATCTCGACAGCTTTTTTTATCTGCTCTAAATTATCCATGAATAGATTATACAACAAATTCATCTTTACATTTCTTAATATTTAAGCAACAAAAAGGCAATTTTTTGAAACAGATATACTTTATATATATGTAAGAGATAAACGAAAGAGAGAGTAAGAAAGATGACAGCAACATACGACGCAATCGAAAGAAATAAAAAACCGGCAGG
>CASFPS010000037.1 GCA_949296355.1 uncultured bacterium
TGCGGACATTAAACGCAATGAAGTCTCGGCTGAAAGAATTATTATTAAATCCTTCTCAACTTCTAAACTCCTAAACTTCTCAACTAAATCTACACAACCAAAGTCCGCTCTACAACAGGCTTCTCCCCCCCCCTAAAAGCCAAAAGCAGCCATGGGAGCGGGTTTACGCCAGCCTTATTTAAAAGTATATTATACATATCCTTAATCATTTGTATATACTCTATATTTAATATATGCCACATTTTAGAAATTTATAACGTTTTGTAAAAAAAATGTTACAAAAAATTCTGTAATTGGAGTTTACAAGGCATCAATTCCCAATCAGAATTATTGGCAAATTATTATCCCGCGCAAATTCCAGAAACCATGCCGGACACTCTTCAAGAGTATTTACTTTTGCGACAACACCTTTTATTTGTGTATTCAATGCAACAATTTCGTTATGATCACCGTGAGCTTTCATTTTTGAAACCTCAATAAGCTGATCTCTTGAATAAGTAAACGCAGTAAGAATATCTTCTTTTTTAAATACTCTTTCACCGATTTTCAAATCTTTAATCTGTGTTTCAGGATACTGCTTGCTCATTATATACTTAGCGATTGCTGCGTACTCTTCATCAGTCAGTACTATGCCTTTTTCCTGCATAAACTCTCTAAACTTGTCTTTTACAAACCCTCTGTGAGAGCCGATTTCAAACATTTCATTAACAAAATGTTTAAATCCTTTTTTTGTGCCGGAGCTGGTATTTGCATAATAAGCGTGAGAGACATTTGCATTATCTACATCCAGTACAAGCCCGAATTGAAGTCCTGCATAAGTAGATTTATTAGCCATGCTAATCATGGAAATAGATTGTGCGGAATTATTCATCGGATTTTTTGCAAGAGTCTTAAAGACATCAAGATTTATTCTCCCGCCTACCATATGAACAGTAAACCTCAAATCTTTCATACTTATATGATTAAATCCGTATTGGAACATGTCTGTATCTTCCGGCATATTGGCAAGATTCAAAACCTTAAGCGGGGTTTCGGCTCCGTTAATGTTAGCGCTCTCTGTCGGGAAAGTTCTAGCAGGCAACACACGCCCTTTCGATGTAACACATTCCGGAACATCAACGAATCGGGAAGCTGTAATTACAACCTGCTTCTCGCCTAATTTGTCAACAAAAGGCTGTATTTGCGACATTTTTTCAGCGAATTTTGCTTCTGCTTCTTCTAAAGATGATGCGTTTGTTTTTTCCAGATAGAAAGATTTATTAACATTTTTCAAATCTGCTTTTGCCATAATCTGATATATCATAAAGTCTTCAGGTCGGCGGCAAAGAGTTGCAATCTCTTCATTTGAGAGGTGTTTGAGATTATATTCCTTAAACCAGTGATGGTTTGAAACAATTGATATAATTCTGTCCTTAACTTCGTGAGTTAGATTGAATCTATCAAGTATTGAATATACATACTCTGCTGATTTTACGGCGTGTCCTGTATCAGAGCCGTCCGCAAGATAGCGTTTGCCTATATCATGAAGCAGAGCTGCAAATTTGAGTACAATTTTATCGGTATCACCAAGCTGCTTGTACATCGGATCTTTCATCGAATCCTGCAAAACTTTCAGGATATGAATATCAAGTGCGTAGTCCTGCATACTGTGCTGAGGTTTACCGAATATAGGAGCAAATTCAGGAACACCTTTAAGGATTGAATTTAAGAAATCTTTTGTTTCCTGATTAAGCGGAACATCATCCGCAACACGGTTGTATATTGTAAATCTTTCAATTTCTTTAATCATTTTATCTGCAAGCTCATTTTGTTCTGGCGTAAGAGCAATATTATCAACACCTCTTGTATTCAATATTCCTTCAAAACCTGTACTTGTGCGAACGTATCCGAGAAGTTCCGCAACATTTAAATCATCTTCAAATTCTTCCAGAGTCATACGTCTCGCTTCGTTCACCATATCCAGAATTCCGTTAAACTGTTCTTCATCCAGAATTTTGAGTTTTTCTGTAAAAATTGTCATGTATTCTTTTCGTTTAAGGAGAGTGTGTACAAGCTGTGCAGCGTCAGCGATCGGGGATTCGTCTACAATTTTTTGTATTGCACCCTCAGGCATTTCTGTTATGTGTCTTAAAGAAGAGAGAAGTTCATCTTTTGTCATGCTCATAAATTTAGAATTCTGTTCAATAAGTGTGGAAAGTTCATTGACAACGCTTCCGAATTCTTTCATTTCACCTCTTGCACGATAGCGCAAAGAGCCGCCGACATCGACTTTGACAACGCCTTCCAAGCGGTATTGTGTATTGTCATTCTTCGGAGCATCCCAGTTTGCAAGCCATGCATCAACTGCAAACCCGTCTGTTGCCTGCTCCGGTGAAGCCGGTGATGTCTTAAGATCCGGTACATATTCCCCTGCCATGCCGATAATATTGCCTTTTTCGTCATAGACATATTTCATGTTTGGAGAATCTATTCCGCAAGCGCGGTAGAGACGGGAAGCTACAACTTCTTCAACGCTCTGACCGAGTTTTTCCGGTGTCGGGTATTTTATATAATACAGTTTATCACCTATTTGTGTATAATAAGCTCTGTTTGAGCCGCCTTGCGTTCCTAAGAATCTTGTACCGGAAACTGTTTCACCATCCATTATAACTTCTACTTTTTCCGACCTGTGAGCTGATGCTAACTCCTGAATTTTATCCTGTGTTAATCTCACATCCGCTTCTGACAACTTGAGTTCAGGGATTTCAATTCCGTCCGTAGAAATATGTTTTCTGTCAAGCCCCGCTTCCAGAGCAAGCCTGTCCATATTATACATAAATTCTTCTCTGGAATATTCAAGCGTTATACCGCGCTTGCCGAATTGTGCAAAATCCGCATTCTGAATAACAGCATCAGCATTACCGTTGTTGCCGATATGTTTTAAGAAATTAACAATATTCTCTTTAGAAGTTGAAATTATCGGATACTTAGTATCAATTGCCTGCATTAATGCTTTGATTCTTGAATCAATATCAACCCCCAGACGTTTGAGTGTTAATTTATCTTCAGAAGTAAATTTTGTAAGTGTAAGCAGAATATCAATTTTATCCTGAAGTTTTACCGGAAGAGTACCGTCAGAGATTATACTTACAAGTTTAGAGACATCTGTTCCTTCGTCTTTTAATTTTTTCAATATTCCGACAACTTCATCATTAAATATTGATATAGACTTTGCATTATTACAGATATCAGATATCAAATCCGTACTAATACCTGCATCTACAAAACTCCGGATTTTAGTCGCCATAATTTCAGGAGCAATGGTATTTGTATACTCGACCAGTTTTAACAAGGTTATAATATCATCGGGCTGCATATTTTTTTCAAGGAAACTTTCAAGCATATTCTTTTGCAGATAAAACTTTGTCCTATCCAGTGATGATAAATTATCCACAAGTTTTGCAACAGTTTGATTATCAAGACCTTTTGTTCCGAGAAGGCTCTTAACCTCTTTAAGTTTTGCTTCTGCAATTTCTTTGTCCATAGATGATACAGAAAATACTAAGTATCCTATCTCTGATTGTTCAATCTTCGGATTTGATGCTAATTCTTTTGCAAATTTAAACTGAAGCTTGGCAACATCAGTATTATTGGAAATACTTGATACAATATCATGCAATTGGGAAATATCTATCTTCTTATCCTCAATTGTCTCCAGGATAAAACGTCTCATCTCAATCAATGTTGCAGGCTCCCGAACATTGATTGAATGTAAAATTAAGAATGCTCTATTACCGTCTATCGCTTTAAGCAGGTCACTTCCGATAATATATTTTTCTTTACAGTCTGCACAATTAAACATTCTTCCTATTTCATCTGCAGTCTTGAAGTTTTTAGAATTTATTATATCCAAAATAAAAGCGCGCTGCTCAGTATATTCATTCAGACTTAAATTGAGTAAAATTTGTGAAATTTCATTGTTATCAATATTCGGGTTATCCAAAAGTTCTTTTGTAAAGCCGACTTTTGCGGCACCAAAATCCAAATTACGTTCGGTTATACCTACCACACCTAATAAATTATGTATCAGCTTATTATCAACATCATCCCGCGCGATAAGATATCTTGCAAAGTCTTTCTGCATTTCTCTTGGTCTGCCGGCACGATACAAAGAATTCAGAATTGACGGAATTTCTTCATTTTCCAATTTAGGGTTTTTTATAAGCTCTTTTATAAAATTCAATTCCGAAGCATCTTCGCCCTCAAAATCTTTTAAGCTGTTAATAACAAAATCAATGTTTTCAGGCTTAAAATCCGGAGCGGAAATAAGATCATTCATCAAGCTTTCTATTTCAGGAGAAGCTTTTCTTGTTATATAATCCAGAGGTCCTGCATTTATATATTCAAAAACTTTTTTATCCTTCAAATTCTGAACCCTTGAAAGAAGCCTTTCTACATTTATGGTATTTTTATCTTTCACAAAGTAATAGCTGTATTCTCCAAGCTTATCTTTTATATCCTGCGGTACAGTTTTCAATAATTCTATATTCTGTTTATTAAAAACCTCCACCTCGCCAAATGAGCGCTTAAAATATTCCAGTATACCTTTGGAACCGATTGTGCTCAGCTCCTCATCAGACATACTGTCAAGATATTTTACCTTTAAAACGGTCTCTTCAAAATTTGAATCACTCCATCTGTAATGTGCATAGAATGAAATATCTACGTCTTTTTTGATTAAATCTCTTATGCGTTTAGGAATTGCACCGGTTGACTTTTTAATTGTTTCAATGGTGTAATAAGGAATTTCTCTTGCTCTGGCAAGAGCTTTAAACGGTATTGCATCTAATTCATCTGCCGAAAGAACTCTAAAAATTTCAGGATTTAAATACCAGCAAAAAATCTCCGCCTGATCATTTGTAATATCAGCATTCTTCACATAGTTTAAGAATTTTTGCAGCGTTTCTTTATCCATAGAACTTATATCAGGAATTTTGTTGTAATTTATAAAATTTTTCAACAAAATCTTATCAACACCGGTCAATGCATCCATTGTTGCCTCGGAAGCTGCAAATGTTCCGTTATAAATACGCTCAAGTATCTCCGGATCAAAAATATCCTGATATTTTTTTATTCTCTCTATTCTGGATGAAAGCTCCTGAGGAGAAATCGTGTACTGATAATTTACATTAAGGTCAGAGCTCCATCGGTTTTGTCCGATAATAGATTTTTCAGATTTTAAATATTCCCTGAAACTCTGAGGTAAATCCTTATGCAGTTTAGCGCACTCTATTAAATTATCAAGATTCTCCGGCTTAAAGAAATCGTCAAAATCAATTATCGGATTACTGTTGTATCCTCTAAAATCTATTTTTCTTAAAAATTCCGGCTCTGCAAGATTTACAAACTCCAGAATCTTATCTGCCTCAGGAATTTGTCTTTTTTGTATATAATCTTCTAATCTATTATAATTAAGTTTATTTGAATAATCGTTTACTAACTGAGGCATTTTTGATGCAATACCGATTTTAGCCATAACATTTTTCTTTCCTGCTTCATCAAGTTCATGAAAGTATCTGCCCAGATTATCAAACTCCCAGCCGTTGATATTTTTTGCCGCGGCAGGAAAAGCATTAATTATTGCGGCAGCAACCTCCGGAGAATATATATTATATATTTTTGAAAAATAGTCATAGTCAAAGTTTTCACCCAGCATCTGCCTAAATTTTTCGACAGAATTTGTATAAAGACCTTGTTTATCATCCAGAATATAGGACATAAGATGATGATTTTCAAAATTTTTATCAGCCATATCCTTAACAAGTGCTATATTTTTTAGAATCTGCGCAAATTTTTCATCTGTATAGTTTTCAAAATATTTTGCATCAGGACCGATTTTTACTTTTGCAGAATTGCTGATTGGGGCATTATCCATAAACCTGTTAAACTCCAGCGCTGCCTGAATCCGCTCAAAATATTTATCAGAATGAGGTTCTAATAGAACATCATAGTCATAACGCGTTAAACCGGAACTGAGAGACGCATCCAGAGTTTTGAAAAACTCAAGATTTTTCTTGAAATCCTCCGGATTAATCTGCGCCATACTTTCTGTAAAGTATTCCATACGTAGATGAGACAGTTTGTTTATTAAATCATCATCAACACCACCCTCTTTTAGAGCAGTAATAAATTTATCATATTCACTCAAATTAGTCTTAAATTGTTTTAAATCTTTAATATTAGAAAGTCCTTTATAACCAAACATTTCATAAGGATTTAGCGCTGTTATATGATTGTAATCGTTAAATATTTCCGAAAGTTCAGGAACAGAAATCTCCGGATGTTCGTTTACAAATCGTTTTATAGTGTCAATCTCGTATTTTTCAAGCTTTTGTTTGCCGGACTGCTCTTGAATTTGTTTAAGTAATTCATCCATATTCTGCGCTATACTACGATCTCCTTCCGGATAGCGTTTGAATGTTCTGCTTTTTGCAAGAGGGTTTCCGCTCTCTGTTACAGTATATGTTCCGTCAGAGATAAAATTACCGTTTTCATCAAATTCGCCGTTTTCAAGCAGAACTCTTTTTATTTCAGGGTTAGTTAAGTCCTGAATATCAGGAGATTGTTCCAGATGCTTTGCAAAAGGAGCAACTTCTTCTGCTGATGTTACCCCCCTACCCCCTTCGGGTACTTCCCCCGCAAGGGGGGCAGAGTTGTTTACCCCCGCCGGTTTCCCGTTTGAAGTTCCTGCTTCAGATTGGGCAACTTCATTTACCCCCGCTTGATTTCCATTTGGAGCTCTACCTTCAAGTGGGGCAGACTCATTTACCCCCGCCCCTTGTGGGAGGGGGTTAGGGGGAGGGGTAGAGCCGTCAACATTCAGACCTCTTGAGTTAATCTCTTCCATTAATTTATCAAACCCTGCCTTCTTCATATCCGGTACAGGTTTGTTATTTTTAATACATTCCTGCTCATAATTCTTGTAATACTGATACAAATTAAGTAAATCTTCATCACCTAGATTCTTGCAGTTTGTTACAAGGCTTTTATCCGGTTGAATGTAACACCAACACCCTTCATCCCGCCGCCGATTACCGGTGACATTATTGCACCGCCGACAAAGCCTTCACCTGCAGCATTAAGCACTTCATTTACCCCGCCGCCGTCGTAAGCCGTTCTGAAGGCGTTATCTACAGCACCGCCGACTGCACCGTCTGTTGCCATTTCAGCACTTACTGCCAAGCCGCGCTTTAATACATTCCCGCCGATATACTCGTATCCCGTAGGATTGAGTAATGCTGTCTTTAATCCGCTCTTTGTACCCTGTGCTGCGGCTGCTTTTCCGGTCTGTTTTATTGCCTGAATACCTAATCTTGTTGCAACCGTCTTCCCGGCAGCACCG
>CASFPS010000038.1 GCA_949296355.1 uncultured bacterium
TTGTTTCGTAAATAAAGAGAAAGAAAAGGACAATTATGAAAAATAAAGATAAGAATAAGAAATTATTATCAGGGTAGTAGTGTGGAGCTTGCTCCACAAGCATTGCGTAAGAATAGTAGGTCAGGTTTTACCTGACAATAACTTTTCTGTTTCAATGGAAACGCAAGCGCTTTACGCCTTCCCCACAACTCTTTAAATACATTTATCCCTTTATTGGTGAAAAATCTATATAAAACAAGAGGCGCCGGCAGCTGCCGGCGCCTCTTGTTGATAAATTATAATTTCAATCAGAATGTTTGAGCAGGTTTCTTTTGCTGTGTTGCCCCTGGGATTGCCTGCCAGTTAGCTGCCATAATCTTTTTGAAAGATTTTAAAGCTGTATCTTCTAATTCACCGAGTTCTTCTGCTTCCATAATCAATTCTCTTAAAGGAAGGAGAGCTCTCTGGTCTCTTAAAACGCCAAGAGCTGCTGCTGCACCGGCTCTGACTAAATCATTTTCAGAACGGTTTTTCATAACATCAATCAAGGCAGGAACTGCTTTTTTATCATTTAATTTACCTAAAGAAGTTACTGCATAAATTCTTACGTTAACCCATTCGTCATACAACATGTTAATAATTTTATCAACGCATTTTTTATTTCCGATTTCACCCAGAGCACGGGTTGCATCACATCTTACGTTAACCTTTTCGTGGTCTAATGATTTCATTAATGCGTCAGTTGCAACATCACCGATTTCAATTAAAGCATCGGTTGCAGTTATACAAACCTGAGAGTTTTCATCATTAAGAGCTTCTACAAGAGGTTCAACTACGATTTTACCGCCGAGACGCCCGAGTGCACGTGCTGCACGAACTCTTACGTCAACGTTACGATCTTCTCTTAAAGATTCAATCAAATGTTCAGTGGCTTTAGAATCACCCAATTCGCCCAATGCACGAGCGGCATATAAACGAACAGAACCGTTTTTATCATTCTTTAATACTTCGATTAACGGTTCAACAGCTTTTGAATCGCCCATTTCTCCAAGAACACGGGCAGCATTATATCTAACTTTTTCAGAACTTGATGTCATTAAATCATTAATTAATTCCTGAAAAGTTTTCTTAACCTGCTTTTTTTTGCTGTTTACTGTAATTGCCATACACGTTACCTCCAATATGTAAACATATTTTTAACTTCTACACAGTAATATAAAGTTTTCTTGTTTATAAAAATTGCCTTTATCTATTTAATTTGTAAATTTTTTGTTACAATCCCTTTTGAATTAGGGTAAAATTTACACTTAATCTCGGTAGTATTAATATAACATATTTTGACATTTTTATAACTAGCCTGCCAGATATTTTTACAAAAATTAATTATTATTATAATTAATATGTTCTTATAACTTAATAATAGTCAAGAATATGGCGGTTTACAAAACTTTAAATTTCCTACTTCCCGGGGATAGTAATAGTAAATTCGCTTCCCTCATTGATTTTTGTTTTTACAGAAATTTTTCCTTTATGTTTTTCAATAATTTTTTGTGAAATTGCAAGTCCTAAGCCTGTTCCGACACCGACACCTTTTGTTGTATATCCTGCAAAGAAAATTTTATCCGGCTCTTTTATTCCGCATCCGGTATCTTTAATTTTGACTGATAAATTATCATTTTTGTAATTTGTGTCAATTGTTATTGTTCCTCTGTCTTTTATTGCGTGGACCGCATTTACAAGTATATTCATAAACACTTGATTCAACATATTCGGATAACACTTGACCGGCGGAAGTTTAGAATAATTTTTTACAATCTCAATTCTGTTTTTTGTCTCATGCCGGATTAAATCCAGTGTTAAATCGATTTCTTTATTGATATCAGCTTCCTGCAATTCTGCCTCATCGAGCCTTACAAATTTTCTTAAAGAAACAACAAGACGGTTTATTCTGCCAATTGCCTCTCCGTCTATTTCATTTATTTCTTTTAAAAGATTTAAAATTTCATCATCTTTTATTTTAGAAATAAGTTTTTTTGTAATCTCATTATTAGATTTTATTGAAGCAACCGGAGTGTTAATTTCATGCGCAACTCCGGCAACAAGCTGACCTAAAGACGCCATCTTTTCGGAATTAATTAGTTTTAACTGGGTGTCTTTTAATTCTTTTAATGTTTTTGTTAAATCTTTAACCATCTGTTCATTTTTTTTGTACAACTCAGCCTGAATAATTGCGTTTCCAAGCTGGGAAGAAACTCCGTTTAAGACTTCCAGCGTGTCATCAAGTTTCGTTTTTTGTTTTGTCGAAAGTACAATTATTCCAAGAAGTTTGTTTAGATGATAAATAGGAAGAATAACTCTCTGAACGATTTCTCTGAAAGGTTTTGCCTCTTTGTATTCTTTCATACAGGTTGAACAGGAAACTTTATTCTTTTTAATACAGTCGTTTACATCTTTATCAAAAGAAATCTCTGCATTTATGTCTTTTCTCTCAAGTGATTCCGCAATTTTAAATTTGTTTCCGCCTAAAGATAATGCATAATAAGCTCTGAATGCGCCGAACATTTGAGCAATCTCTTCCAGGGCGGAATTTAGAATTACAGATGTATCAATGGATTCTCTTATAATATTAGATATATTGTTAAGCAACAAAAGTTTCATTGCCTGCGACTGAGCCTGAAGTTTTATCTTTGATAAATTTTTATTGTCTGATTCCAGCAATGATATTTTTTTCTGAAGATTTTGATTTCTTTTGCCAATATTTTCCAGCTCTTCTTTTGCCGTAACATCCGTAAACACGATAATATTGTACGCCCCTTTTTTAGTGGCATTCATATCATAATAATATAAATCATTGTTTGAAGTCTGGTAAGTAATAAATGCCGAAAAATCTTCTCTTGATTCTATAGCCTGAGTTATTGGTGAATGAACGGTTATGTCATTACTTACAAGTGCACATACGTTATAATTCAGTTTGTGGGAAAATTTTTCCAGTGAATTAAAATCAGGAAAAATTCTTTTAAAAACATTGTTTCTAAAAACGGTTTCCTTTTCTGAATTAATAACGATTACAGCACTATTGAATTTATTAAATAAATCAAACTTCCCCATAACAATATTATATATAGATATACAACTATAAGCAACCTGACTTTATTGTACGCTGACAAAAACATTATGTTCTGGTATAATAAAATTGCGTTAAACAAATTTATTAATCGTATTTGGGGAAGAATAAATACATCAAATAATGGTGTTAATAAGAGTATCAGAGCAGTATAATAATACTAAAACAGATAAGAGTGGAGAATAGTATGGCTGAAAATGATAAGGCAGGAGATAATAAGCAGCAGGATATAACCAAATTTTTAATAATGACAATCGCTTCTATTGTTATTATGTTTATAGTTTTTGCAGGCGTCAATTATGTTGTTATGGAAAATTTGATTACCCAGAAGCTTAACACAATAAACACTTCTCAGGAAGAGCTTGCAGATGACGGCGGAAGTGAAGATGAAATTCAGAGAGGAATTATTGTTGATTTGGGAGACTTTATCCTGAACTTATGCGATGAAAGCCAGAAAAAATATTTAAAAGTTAATGTTGCAATAGAAGTCACAAAAAAAGACACTGATTTTCCGGAAGTTGAAGAGGAGAAAGGCGGCGGACATGGGGCAGCTCCTGCTCCTGTGGATCCGATGGAGGCTATACAAAAAGAAATGAATCAGTATAAGCCTGCAATTCGTGATGCGGTTATTACAAATCTTTCAAGCAAGACTTCTACAGAACTTGCAACTGCAGCAGGAAAAGAACTTGCAAAAGAACAGATTACAAATGATATTAATTCTATTCTCGGCGGAGAAAGAGAAGTCTTAAGAGTAAGTTTCGGACAATTTATAATCCAGTAGGGATAACAGGACAGATACAGTAAAGACAAATGGCAAAAAGTGTTAATGACAAAACAGATATAAATCTTGATATTTTTGATGATGAATTTACAGATCCCGAACATAAGAGTTATAAGCTTTATAATTTCAGAAGACCTGATAAATTCTCCAAAGATAACTTAAGAGCCTTGAGAGATATCCATAGAGAATTCTCTAAGGCAATTTCACTTGTCTTAAGCGGTTATCTGCGTATGAGGGTGGAAATTGAAATTGTATCAGTTGACCAGCTTACTTATGAAGAATTTGTCCGCTCTATGCCGTCTCCTATAAGCGTTGGGGTGTTTGAATTTGAGCCGTTATCAGGTCAGATACTTCTTGGTATAAGTTTTGAAGTTATATCCTGTATTGTTAACAGAATGCTCGGCGGGGTCGGAAATATTGAAAACCAGACAAGAGAACTTACTGATATTGAAAAAGCTCTTGCAAAAAAAGTTATTAATATAATAATAAAATCTTTGGAAGATTCCTGGAATGCAATTATTCCGGTTTCGGGTAAGTTCATAAGCCTTGATGACAACTATCAATCAATTCAGGTGGCAACAGCAGGGGAAATTGTTGCACTTTTGACTTTTGAGGTTCAAATTTCAGGCAAACACTTCGGACTTTTCAGCCTATGCTTCCCTTATCCGGTTCTGGAAACAGTTTTGGGTCATTTAAGCACCCAGCATATTTTCCAGACAAAAGGTCTTGTTGCTTCTAATGATGAGAGAATGAAAATGATTTCTAAAATCAATACTTCTAATGTTGATTTAAGAGTTCAATTCGGGCAATGCAGTATTACTCTGGATGATTTTCTGCAGCTTACGGAAGGCGACATAATAAAACTTGATAACAAAGTACAGGATGATTTAATAGTTAAAGTTAACGGCGAGAAAAAATTCTTTGCACGCCCGGGAACTATGAAAGATAAAATTTGTGTTAAAATAACAGATGTGTATGATGAAATGCATGAATTGCTGCGCAACTATTTTTAAGAGAGGTTTATAATGCTGGATGACGACGATATAAAAGGGACAAATAACGACAATGATAATATGGATATTGATGCCGGAGAAGACATTAATGATGCTGCACCCTCAGAGCCGGCATTCACTCCTGATGAAATTCAAGAAGAACAGACGAGAGAGGACAAGACTGTAACTGTCCAGCCTGTTCAATTCGCTTCTTTTGAAGATTTAGATCAGGTTCAGGGACCTCCGAACCAGAATTTAAATATTCTTCTGGATGTCAAATTACAGCTTACGGTAGAACTCGGTAAAACAGAACTTCCTATTAAAAAAGTTCTGGAATTAACAAAAGGTTCAATTGTAACATTGAATAAAGCAGCGGGTGAGCCTGTAGAATTGTACGCAAACGGGAAATTAATTGCATACGGTGAAGTTGTTGTTATAGAAGACAACTTTGGATTAAGAATTACCCATATAACAGATCCTGCAAGAAGATTAAATACAATCAGCTCCAATACTAATAAAAACGAAGAGGGTTAATGCGGGGGTAAATTATTGTTATTTTGAGGCAGACCGGTAGTATAAGAATAGGTCAGTAATTTTTCTAATGTCTGCCGCCCCAAAGTTCTTTTATTTTATTTAGTTAATGTTGGGTTTCACCCAACCTACTGCTTTTATTAGTTTTAGCTCTCCAATATCTTGTAGTCTCAATTCGAGACAGACCGGTAGTATAAGAATAGATTAGTAATTTTTTCTAATGTCTGCCGACGAAGAAAATCTTTTCTTTTTGCTTACTTTTCTTTTTAGTTTTTAGTTATTCAATATCTTGTAGTTTTAATTTGAGGCAGACCGGTAGTTTTAAAACAAGCTCTTTTTAGTTTTTAGTTATTCAATATCTTGTAGTCTCAATTCGAGGCAGACCGGTATTTTTAAAACAAGCTTATAGTTTGTACTATGTCTGCCGACGAAGAAAATCTTTTCTTTTTGCTTACTTTTCTTTTTAGTTTTTAGTTATTCAATATCTTGTAGTTTTAATTTGAGGCAAGCTTGTAGTTTGTATTATGTCTGCCGACCCAAAGTTCTTTTCTTTTTGCTTACTTTTTCTTTTTAGTAAAGAAAAAGTAAGTGGCAAAAAATTTTTTTTTCGGTTATTATGATAAACAGTAAATATCAAAATATCAGAAAATCATAAAATCAAAAAGGGAAGAAAAGAAGTGACAAAGAACCTGAATCAGGCTTTAAATATAAGACAAAAAGAGGCTGTAAAAGTAAAGGCTCCGATTGTAGAGGCATTAAAGACAGCTTATGAAAATCCTACTTATCAGTTTCATATTCCGGGACATACGAAAGGTAAGGCTATTTTTAAGGATTTTCGCAATTTGATTGGCGAAAAGGCTTTGAATGTTGATACGACTGATGAGTTTGACAATTTGGGAACTCTTCATCCTGCAACGGGTCCGATAAAAGAGGCTCAGGAACTTGCGGCAGAGGCTTTTGGCGCTAAGAAAACCTTCTTTTTGCTTAATGGTTCAACAGCGGGGAATCTTGCTCTTGCAATGGCTTTGACTAAAAAAGGGCAGAAAGTAATTGTAAATAGAAACTGCCACCGGTCTATTCTTACGGGGCTTATCATTTCAGGGGCAGAGCCGGTTTGGATTTGTCCGAATAAGATTGAGGATTGGTCTGTATGGGGAAATATTGATGCGGGTAAGATTGAGCGAACTATACAGGAAAATCCGGATGTTTCAATGGTTTGGATTACAAATCCGACTTATGAGGGAGTTGTGTCTGATATTAAGTCTATAAGTGCGGTTTGTAAAAAGTACGGGATTCCATTGATTGTGGATGAGGCGCATGGATGTTTGTGGAATTTTAACAAACACCTGCCAGAGACAGCTTTAAAACTCGGCGCTGATGCGGTTGTTCATTCGCTTCACAAAACAGGCGGCAGCATGAGCCAGAGTTCTATGCTTCATATTTCAAAAGACTCCTGCCTTGATTGCGCGGCTGTAGAAAAAGCTTTGAAACTTCTGCATACAACAAGCCCTTCTTTAATGCTTCTTGCAAGTCTTGACGCTGCAAGAGCCAATTTGCAGTCAAGAAACGGGCAGAATTTATTAGAGCGTGCGGTTAAGAATGCAAAATATTTAAGAACCCGCCTTGATGCTATTCCGGGGCTGCATCAGCTTAAAGGTGATTTCGGGTATAAGACTGATGTTACGAAAGTTTTTATCAAAATTGACGGGCTTTCCGGCAAGCGGTTGGAGTCTATTCTTGAGATTGATTTTGGAATAGAAGTTGAGTCAGCCTCTGATATCGGGGTTTTGATTCTCTGTAATATCGGCAACAAGCATTCTGATTTCAAATATCTGGCTGATTGTTTAGAAAAAATTGCATCAGAAAACTATCAGGACATTTATTATCTTGAAAAGCGCAAACACATGCCGATGCTGGAGCCTCAGATTAAGATGAGTCTGAGAGATGCGTTTTATGCAGAGAAAGAGACTATAAGAAAAGAAGAAGCGATTGGAAGAATTTCTGCGGAAGTTGTTGCGGAGTGTCCTCCGGGGATTTCAATTCTGCTTCCGGGAGAATTGATTACAGAAGAGCATTTGCCGTATCTTAATGATTACACGACTTTGGATGTTGTAAAAAAATAAAAGTAATTTTATTCAAAAAATGGTATAATAAGTTTTGAGCCGGAGAGTTTATGGCGAGAAAAAAGAAATCTTCAAACAAAACAATCCATTTTATAATTACCTTTGTTTTGATGGTAACAGGGATTTATTATTTTGGCTTAAGCTACGTTCCGCAAAAATGGTACGAAACCCAGACAATGATGCCAAAGCAGGTAGAATCGTATTATGTAAACCAGTGGTGTACATCAGATTTTGGAAGAAAAGAAGCTGTATTATGGGATTTAACAAGAGTCGACTGCCTTGCTAAGGATTATGCTATAGAATTTGATTTTGCTAAAAAATGGGCAGAATCTGTCGGACAGGCTCTTTATTATTCCAAAATGACGGGAAAAGCTCCGGCAGTTGTGCTGATTCTTACAAATATCACCGATTACAGATACGTAAAACGGGTTGAACGCCTTGATAAAGGGATAAAGATTTTTCTTGTGAAGGCGTATTAGTGATTCATATTCTTTTTTAGCCAGAATTCTTTTATACTAACTCCGCCGTATCTTGCGTAAAGAGCATTTCTGTAGTTATCGGAATCAATTATTTGATATCCCGCATCGTGGTAAAAATTCCTGTCACCCAGAGAGTACGAGGCGACAACTACGTCATCAAATTCATTTTTTGCGGTAGAAGTTATTTTTTCAAGCAGTTTTTCTCCCAGATTACCATCCCTGTACTTGAGATCAAGATGGATGTTTTCTATAATTCCCGTCGGAGTTTTAATATGTCCGGCTTGTTCCATTGTTGCATAACCTACCAGTTTATTATTTTGATTTCTGGCAACAAGTATTGATGAATTATCTTTCTTCATTATATCAATAAGGTGCTGCTTTATATCTTTGAGCCATTCATTGTGGTCTATAGAACGATAAATCTCCCGGGCTTTTTTATTCTCAGGACTGTTTCCCATGCAGTTTTCAAGCCTGAAAGAATTACTCATCCATTTTTTTATATCTTTTGCAACATCAGTTAAGTCAGATTTTTTTGCCTCACGCATTAATACAAATTCGTCTTTGTATAAGAATTTTTCTGCCTTAATAGGGTTTTTGAGTGAGGTGAAGGTTGGTTGTGATTGTATTCTTTGAACTTGCATAAGTTGACTCCTTGATAATATTAAAAAACGTAAAAATTTTTTTTGCTACGCAATTTTTGCTGACAAAAATACTTTATATAAATATAGTGTAGTAAAAGAAGGTATTATTGTGTCAGAAATCAATCCGGTACTATATCAGAATGAGCTGGGCAAATTTTCTCAAATCCAGCAGGATTATGAGGAGGTTAAAAAGCGTGTGGATAAAGAGAATAAACTCTCTTCAATATTTGATGTTTGCCCGATTTTCAGACGCGTTGAGAGGGTTCCGGACAAAATTGAAGCAGATGATTATATT
>CASFPS010000039.1 GCA_949296355.1 uncultured bacterium
TTTAAAGATTATATATTTTGACTAAGATTTAATCAGCAAGCTTGCGCCGATTACTCCGGCGGTGTTACCTAATTGAGCCGGAACAACTTCAACTTCTCTTTGAATAGTCATTGCGCGTTTTTTGATTGTTTCTCTTATCGGATCAAGCAAAATGTCGCCAGCGTCAGCCACGCCGCCACCGATTATGATTTTTTCAGGGTTTAAGAGGTTAACGACACTTACAAGTCCCATACCGATATATTCGCCCATAATTCTGAAAATCTGTTTTGCAACAGGGTCGCCTTCTTTTGCGGCAACTGCAACGATATACGGTGTAATATCAGGGTTAGCGAGTTCTCTGTATTTAGTAGATTTTCCGCCTCTTATATATTCTTCTGCCATTGCAACAATGCTCGGACCTGATGCGTAAGCTTCAAGACACCCTCTGTCACCGCAACCGCAAAGAGGACCGCCCTGCATATTGAGTTTAATATGTCCGATTTCACCGGCGGCGTTATCTGCACCTCTTACGAGTTTGCCGTTAATAACGAGACCTGAACCGATTCCGGTTCCGACTGTAATACAAACAAGGTTTTCGCAACCTACGCCGGCACCGTAGTTTAATTCGCCGAGAGCTGCTGTTCTTACATCATTATCAACACGGGTCGGGATACCAAATTCTTTTTCCATAATACTTGCAATAGGTACATTAACCCAGCCCGGAATATTAGGAGCAAGCCTTACTACACCTTTTTTGCAGTCAATCTGCCCCGGAAAACCAAAGCCCATACCTTCTATATCCGATGCTTTCATTTTTGTTTCTTTTAATAAATCCCTGATAGCATCTTTCATGCTGTTTATTGTATATTCATAACCCATCTCAGCTCTTGTCGGGATTGAATTTGAATAAATAATTTTTCCTTTATCGCTTACAAGGGCGATTTTTACATTGGTTCCGCCTACGTCAATACCAATTCTCTGTGCCATTTATACTTTCTCCTTCCTATAAATAAGTGCTTAAATTCTAACACAAAGAGGAATAAATGTATAGTTAAGCCTTTTCACTCCCCGCTAAAATAAAAACTCCTGTAAAAAACAGGAGCGTGGTGTCTTTTGGGAGAAAGAATTTTGAATTAAAATCTTATAGGAATACCGACATTTAAATAAACTCCGCTTCCATAATAAGCAGGCGGCGGATACCAGTCATAAAGACCTACTCTATAATCGCAGTAAGGATAGCCCCAACAGCTGCGCCTGGCTAACACTCCGCCGATTATGGCGGAGCCTCCGTGATATCTCGGCGGAGGTGGAGGCGGCGGGGCGCCCCATCCGACAGGCGGACGTCTTACTCTTCCGGGACCGGCATGCAAAATCTGCCCCGGAGGCGGTGCGCCGTGTCCGGGCGGTGGCGGCGGTGCGGCATAGGCAGGAGCCGATATACTGAAAATTGCTATTAAACTTAATAAAGATAAAACTTTTTTCATACGCCAACCCTCCATTTCTTATTTATATAACGATTTGATTTTAAATATGTTCATAATTTTGCATATATTGATTTAAGTTTTATAATAAAACTATAAGAAGGAGTGATATATGAAAAAAGAACTTATTTTTTTAGGACCTCCGGCATGCGGTAAAGGAACTCAGACAAACAGGTTGTCTGAATATTTAGGTTTTCCGCATGTTGATACAGGATCGCTTTTAAGAGCAGAAATTGCAAAAGAATCTGAAGAAGGCAAAATTGCAAAGTCTTTTATTGACAAAGGACAGCTTGTTCCGCCTGAACTTGTAGGCAGAATTATTGCAAACAGGCTTGCTCAGGAGGATTGCAGAAACGGATACGTTCTGGACGGATATCCGAGAAGTTTAGAGCAGGCAGTGATGCTCGAAAAAATTAATGCTGAAATTAATAAGGATGAAAAAGTCTCGTTTAAAGCAATATACTTTGACATTGATACGCAAATTCTTATTGACAGAATTGTTGCCCGTCAATCCTGCCCGAAATGCGGGGAGATTTACAACAAAAAATTCAAACCGTCAAAAGTAGAGAATATTTGCGACAGATGCGGGTCTGAACTAAAAACAAGAGCAGATGACAATGAAGAAACTGCAAGAGCACGTTTTGACACGTATTTTAGAGAAACCGCGCCGCTTGTAGAGTTTTATGAGAAAAAAGGCGTTTTGTACAAAATAGATGCAAACGGTTCAATTGACGAAGTCTGGGAAAGACTTTTAAAAGTGATAAATGCATAAAATCATTTATTACTTTAATAAAGTGTATTATTAGACTTTCTATTTCATAATGTATTTTTGAAACTTTCTTTCTTTTTAATTGCGATGTAAAAAGAAAGAAAGTTTCGCAAAGAAAGAAAAATCACGCATTGTTTTCAACGGCTTTACTTCGTTCAGCCGAAATTTCACGGGCTTACGCCCGAACTTTCCTGTATGCTATTACAGCAAAGCTGCACGCTCCTATAATTTTATATAAATGAAACCCGGCTAAATTTCACCAATTAAATCATATTCGGTTGAGCCGGTAATTTTTACCATCTCAATGTCACCGGGGATAAGCATTTTATCGGTTCTGATGTTAACTACACCGTCTATTTCCGGCGCGTCATACTGGGTTCTTGCAATAACTTCGCCTTCGTCAGAACTGCATTCTATTATGCACGGTATAGTTTTTCCCACAAATTTTTTATTGCGCTCGATTGAAATTTCCTGCTGGATTTCCATAAGCTTTTTATACCTTTGCTTTGCAATTTTAGCAGGTACACGGTTTTGCATCTTATACGAAGGAGTTCCTTTTTCCCGTGAATAAGTAAATACGCCCATTCTGTCGAATTTCATATCACGGACAAAATTGCATAAATGTTCAAAATGTTCTTCCGTCTCTCCCGGATATCCTACGATAAATGCCGTCCTGATTGAAACGTCAGGAATTCTTTTTCTAATATTTTCTATCATAGGGCGATAATCAAAGGACGGACGGTTCATCATCTTTAACATCTCCGGATGTGAATGCTGGAGCGGAATATCAACATATTTTACGACTTTATCCAGTCTTGCAATCGTATCTAATAGTTCATCACTCATTTGAGTCGGATAAGCGTACATTACACGAATCCAGCCCAGACCTTCGATTTTGTTTAATTCGTTAAGAAGTTTCGGAAGCATAGGTTTTTTATAAATATCAATTCCGTAGCCGGTTGTATCCTGCGCCACAAGAATGATTTCCGTAACTCCTTTTTTAACAAGTTTTTTTGCTTCTTCAACAATATTTTCAATTTTTCTTGAATGGTAATTTCCTCTTAAGTACGGAATAATACAATATCCGCATCTGTAATTGCAGCCGTCGGCGATTTTGATATAAGAGCTTGCACCCATTGTAATCTGCTGGCGCTCTATATTTTCGGGGTAAATGTATTCAGGCTTTTTGCTGACTTCACAAACATATTCATTATCAATTTTTTTCAAAACGTCAATGACTTTAGTAAAATCCGTTGTCCCGATGACCGCCTTAATTTCCGGAATTTCTTTTTTCAAATCTTGAGGATGTTTTTGCGAAAGGCAGCCCGTTACAATAACATTTTTGCCTTTGTCTACAAGTTCTAAAATAGAGCGAATAGATTCTCTTTCCGCATCACAAATAAATGAACAGGTATTCACAATAACAGTATCTGTTTCATCTTCATTGAGAGTGATTTCATAACCATTTTGAGCCAAAAGCCCTAAAATGAGTTCTGAATCTACTAAATTTTTTGCACAACCGTGACTTACAAGAGCTATCTTTTTCATAACTTTATTTTAGCATAAATTACTTTTTGAATATGAAAAATACCGCAAGCACAATAAATAAGAATCCGATGAGGTAATTCCACTTGAATTGTTCTTTAAGGTACAAAACAGAAAAGAAAGAAAATACCGTAAGTGTAATAACTTCCTGAATTGTTTTGAGTTGTACCGCATTATAGCAGTTGTACCCGATTCTGTTTGCCGGAACCTGAAAACAATATTCAAAAAACGCAATCCCCCAGCTTGCAAGAATTACAATAACGAGCGGCAGGCTTCTGAATCTCAAATGTCCGTACCACGCAAAAGTCATAAAAATATTTGATATTAATAATAAAATTATCGGTGCAACATGTCTGAACATAAGTTAATTTTATCACAAAATTACAAGATTGCAGCCATTTAGAATCCTATAGCAATTTAGGGGTGAAGAATCTCTTAAACCAGTCCGCCTGTTGGGTTTCACCCAACCTTGCTTAGTGATTTATTCTGGCATAATATGAAAAAGGGACAGAGACTTAGCCCGACCTGGTTTTCGAAACTTATCGTGTAGATTGTCCTG
>CASFPS010000040.1 GCA_949296355.1 uncultured bacterium
AATTAACTCAAAGTTTTGCCCCGCTCTGGGGCTTTTTTTGAATGAAGTGTGAGGTGAACATAAAATATAAAAAATGTAGACATTATCTACATTTTTATAGTTAAGCGGCGTAAAATTTGCTAAATATGACAGTGGCAAAGCCCTCCCGAGCGTTTTTAGCGAGGGGCAATGTGCGGGCTTTGACCGCAGCAGCCGTTCAATCCTATGCTCGAAGAGCATTCAAAACAACAATATTTCTTCTTTTTTGCTTCGTTTTTTCTTCTTTGAAAAACAAAGAAGAAAAAATGAAGACATATAAATTAAAATAAGTAACAAAATATACAAAGAATTATATTATAGTAGTGTGGAGCTTGCTCCACAAGTAAACAAGCCGTGCTTTAGCCCGACAAAACTTGTTAAACCTATATTTCTTTGTTGTTTAGAATACTCTAACGGGTATTGGAACGACAAATTATAAGTTCAATTTTTTTCGTAAAATTTTTCCCAAAATTTCCCAAAATGTAAAGATACTGCCCAAAATTAAAATAATAAGATATATACAATGGATTATATTATTTTTTTCTATCTGAATATCGTTGTGTGTTTTGAGAAAATACTTAATTGTTTTTAAATCTCTTTTTGCATTATCTTCTGAAAGATAACCTGTCTCAAAAGGAAAACTTTTATAATAATATTTATCTTGCGGATAGGCTATTTCATAGTAGTTCATTAAACGGCGTTGTATTTGATAATGTACGGTGAGTTTTTTATTAGCTAATGTGTTCATATCCAAGCCGGAAGATGCCGGACGTTTAAAGATATAATAAACCATACAGGTGCATTGCCCTTGTGTACAACTTAGAGTTTCTTTTATAGGAGTTTGCATAAAGATTACCCAGCATCCTATTATAAGACATGCTAAAAGCCAGATTTTATCAGTAAATTCTCTAATCATTAAAACCTCATTTTATCTAAAAAGTTCACAGGGGACGTTCACGACCTGGGCAGATAGAATTTTTGTACATCAATATTTCAGTTATCCCACCGGGTTTTATCTAAAAAAGTTTTAACAGCATCTTCCAGATTATCCGGAGTTGTAAGAGAAGTTATGTTTTCCGGCGTTTCTTCCTGTCCGGAAATCCCTAAAGACTCGCGGAGTTTATTATACAGGCTCAAAATTGCAAACAAAAGTATTGAAGATATTGCAACACCTGCCATTGCAAGCAGAAATTTCTTTGCAATCTTCCTTTTGCTTACAGGCTGCTTGTATTGAATATTTTCAGGTGCCGGCGGAAGCTCCTGAACAGTGTTTGGACTCTCTTCTGCCGCATTAATCGGCTCAAGCGGAGTCTCCTGAGAAACACCGGTCAAAGGACCCTGAATATTCTCCGGCTCAGCTATAGCCGGAGAAATCAGAGTAATTATAAGTAATAATACTAAAATTTTATGTTTCAGCATTCTTTTTCGTAGTCCTTCTTGTTCTCTTCTGAGAATTCCTATTCGGTCTCCTGGTTCGTTTTGCCGGTTTTGCATCTGTCGTTTCGGCGGCAGCTTCTCCATCTCCTGCAGTTGCTGCAGTTTCAGTATTTTCAACAGGAGCCGTGCTTTTTTCGTTGCCGACTTCCTCATTTACCCCTTTATTTTCACCTTTTGGAGTAACATCAGCGTCCGGAGCAATCACCGGAGCAATCTCAGAAGTTTCATTGATAACTGTTTGTGCAGCATTTTCAGTAAGAACATCGGCTTCTTTTATTTTCTTTCTGTTATTTCTGCCTCTGCCTCTGGATTTTCTGGTTTCTTTTTCTTCCTTAATTTCTGTTATTTCAGCCTGTGCTGCAACAGAAGGATTTTCTGTTATTGTTTCCAGTTTTTCTTCCTGAACCGTTTCTATTGTCTCTTCCGGTTTTGTTTCAGGCTTGTTATTAAATTTATTATTGAATTTCTTTTTATTATTCATCGGAAGCTTAAGTTTGGCGGCTTTTGCTCTGTATTCACCTTCGGCAGTAGGAGAAGCAAACTTAATATCTTCCATAATGTAGCCGTTACCCTGGCAGTGCGGGCAGCGTTTTGCAAAAATTTCACTAAGAGCCTGACCCTGACGGTGACGCGTCATTTCAACAAGCCCTAAATCAGACAACTGACCGACTTGCGGCTTAGCTTTATCAGCTTCTATTGCAAGTTCAAGCTCTTCCATCATAGCAAGCTTATCGACGCGGGAGGTCATATCAATAAAGTCAATAATAATCATACCGCCGATATTTCTTAATCGTAACTGCCTTGCAATCTCGTGAACCGCTTCAATATTTGTTTTAAGGATTGTTTCATCCTGAGTTGCAGAGTTTGTAAACTTACCGCTGTTAACGTCAATAACCGTTAAAGCTTCAGTTGTCTGGATAAACAAATATCCGCCTGACGGAAGGTTAACTTTCATCTGCAGTGCTGCTTTAATTTCTTTATGAATATCCATTGCTACAAGCAGAGGCTCGGAGCCTTTGTACAGAGTAACATTGATATTCTTATTCATATGCCAGTTCTGGAGAATATTCTGGACTCTGTTCAAAGCAAAAGCCGTATCAACAACTATTTCCTGTGTTTCTTCGTTGCAAGCTTCCCTTATAACTCTGTACAATAAATCCTGATCTCTGTATAACAGGCTTGGCGGAGTCATACTCTCTGCAGAAGTTATAATATTATTCCACTTTTCAAGCAGAATTTCTAAATCCTCCTGAATATCAGCTTCAGTCTGTCCTTCGGCTTCAGTTCTTACAATAACTCCCACTCCTACAGGTTTTAGGAGGTTTAAAATTGATTTGAGTCTGGCTCTTTCTTTTGTTGAAGTAATTTTCTTACTAACGTTAATTCCCGGCTCGTTTGGCATAAGAACAAGAAAACGTCCCGGAAGCGAGATTTCGGTTGTAACTCTAGGTCCTTTATGCCCAACAGGCTCTTTAACAACCTGAACAACAAGTTTTTGCTTTGGTTTTAACTTATCCTGCAAAGCGCCTTTTCCCATAACATCCTGAGCGTGCAAAAAGCCCATTTTGTCGGAACCTACGTTTACAAAGGCGGCTTCAATTGAAGGCAGGATATTTTCAACCTGAGCCAGATAAACATCTCCAAGGATAATCTCTCCTCTATGTACATAAAACTCGGCAACTTTGCCGTTTTCTATAACCGCAGCAATATTGTCGCGCTCGGCTATAACTATTTTGTTAGCGACTGCATCTTTCATCGTTTCTAAATCCTTCTTTTTCATTCAACGGGGTCGTTTAAGACTGCAATAAAAGTCTTTACCATTTACCCCACTACATATCGTTGAGGTTTTCATTCAAGAATCTGACTCTGGTTATATCAAATATCTGATTAGGATTAACCAGCTTCATCAAATCATCTGCCCGAAGAGCCGGAATGTCAGACCCCTGACCGGTTTTTTTCAAAACCTTTCTTGTTTTTCTTTGTGATTAAAACTTCTTCACAAGACAAAACCTTATCTACATCATAGCGGAATTTTTCAAAATTGTAAAGGGATAAAATAGATTAGAAAAAATTGTACTTTTATTAACTCCAATCAAATTCTATGTTAAAATCTATAAAAAATATTGGACAGAATATATGAAAAAGATTAGCCCGAAAAAGTATTTAAGTTTTTTTGAATTCAACAGAGATGGTTTTTATTTAACGGAATATATCAAATCTAATACGACTCACTTGCCCGTTAGTGAAAAAATCAATTATGCAAGAAGTGTTTTGGATACCTCGGTTTTAAATAGTTTCATAATTACCGGTTGTATTTGTGAAGATATAATAAAGCAGCTTAACAGTACTACATCTGAACTTAAATTTTCTATGGATAATATGATAAAGAACCGGCTGTCGCATCCGGAAGTTACTGATGAAGATTATGCAAAAATTCCGGCAATAATTAAATATCCTTCAAAGTTCTATATATCAAAATGCGGGTATGATGCTCTTCTTTTTAAAGATGACAACAAGTATTACAAATTAGTAATAAAAACTACTAAAAATCGTAAAGAAAACTTTGTTAAATCACTGCATCTGCTGAATGAAAGCCGGTATTACAAATACTAAAAAAGATAGTTTTGATTATGTGGGCTTGCTCCACCACTGTCGCCTGTTGGCTCGGTTGCAAGATTTACCGTATCAAAACTATCTACTTATATTATACCGTAGTTTATATGTTTTTCAAGCCTTAATGCTGACGGGAAATCAAAGAAAGTTCTTTTTTGGATTTATAAATCTCTAAGATTCTCATCAATGAATCTGACTCTGGTTATATCAAATATCTGATTAGGATTAACCAGCTTCATCAAATCATCTGCCCGAAGAGCCGGAATGTCAGACCCCTGACCGGTTTT
>CASFPS010000041.1 GCA_949296355.1 uncultured bacterium
ATATTATTGATTACAGCATTTCATCAAGGAGGTCAAGATGGATGAAAATAAAATTGAACATATTCCGACTGTCGGAATGGCAGAGGTAAGCGATTACATCCCGTCACCTGCCGAAGAAGAATTAATCAAAGAATTTGAAGCGCAGGCGGATTCCGACATCGCCGCTATGAAGCAGACCGCAAACGTAAATTTCCGCTGGTCTGAATTTGAGATTAAAAGAGCGAAGAAAATCGCACAAAAACTCGGTATGCCCTATCAAACATATCTTAAATCAACCTTAAAACAGGCTATGGACAGGGATGAAAAGAAGTTGATGTAATAAAAAATAGCTGCAGTTTCGGTTGGGTTATATCAGCCCAAAAGCACAAAACATCACTGCTTTACAGAATCATGAAACAGATGTTATAATTGTAGTACAAAATTGAATAAAACAAAAAATTAGAGTAAGGTAAGATATTTTAAATTAATTAAAATTTAAAATTCTGTCTTACTCTTTTTTTATAATAATAATCCGGAAAGGCGGTGAGATTTATGGGAAAATAATAAAAATATAATATTTTTTGTTTCCGGAGATATTTTTAAACTTGAATATTGACGGAATAAAGAAACAAATGTTAAAATAGACAGGACGTTTAAATAAGGGATATACGGTTAATGAAAAAATTTCTAATCATTGTAATGTCAATAATTTTATTCGGACAAACTGCGTTAGCCTACGGCACATATTGCAAGCTGGATTTTTCGGACGGAGAATCAGACAAACAGGCAGGCAAAATTCTTTATGAATATGTATTGAAAGAATTAAATAAAACGCCGGAAGAAGCAAAAGAGTTTGCACGAATAGAACCGCAGTCAGTCAGGGCTTTTGAGATAGACCTGAATGATGACGGAGAAAAGGAAATTGTGGGTATGGTTTATTCAACGCTTTACCTTGGTACAGCCGGCTATTCCTTGTTTATTTTACAAAAACAACAGAGCGGGTATAAAAATATATCCATTTTAGTGTTTGAGCCGCAGAGAAAGGTTTATATTTTGAAAACCAAAACAAACGGATATCATTATATAAAGCTTTCAGGCTCAAACCACAATTGTGTACAATATGTGGCAAAGTATAAAGATGGTATGTACCAATGGTCATACAAACAATAAGTTTAAATAAGAAACATTGTCACTGAGTAGAAATATAGATAGCATAAGCAAACGGGTATCGCGGACAGTACCTGAATTTTGCAATGAAAACAAGAAAGGGAACATTTTATGGGAAAAACACTAGACGATTTTTTTGAAGCACTTGGACAAAGAGAATCAAGCGGAAACTACAAAGCTGTGAATTCAGTTGGTTTCATTGGGAAATACCAGATGGGTGAAGCTGCTATGGTTGATGCCGGTTATTATAAACCGAAACCAAATGGTAATTATAACAACAAATGGGATGGACAATTTACAGGAAAAGATGGTGTTTATAGTGTCGAAGATTTTTTAAGTAACCCTCAAGCACAGGAACATGCACAACGTATATATAAACAACGTCAATGGGGATATATAAAGCCATTTGCATTAACATATGATGGGGAAATAATAAATGGAATTCGAATCACTCAATCTGGCATGCTTGCTGCTGCTCATTTACTCGGACAAGTAGAATTGAAAAAATATCTTCAAAGTAACGGGAAGTATATTCCTAAGGATGGTTATGGAACAAGCATAGAAGAATATTTAAAGAAATTTGGCGGATATGATGTATCTGAAATAACAGGGCTAAAAAGTGACAGCACCGTTCATGTACAGCCACAAACAGCCAAACCAGTAACTCCTACTCAGCCTTCACAGCTATTTAAAGTTGGAATTGAGATGAATGTAGACCAAAACGGCAACCACATCTTCACCCCTCAGGAAATAGGCGAAATGACACCTGATGAATTTTACAAGAACCTTCCGATTATAGAACAGCAATTAAAAGATGGTTTAATAAAACCTCAAAAACAAGAAGTAGACTATTCCGGCTACCTAAATCCCGCAACGGGCGACGGCAAAATCTTTTCACGGGAAGCAATCTCACAAATGACGGGTGATGAGTATGCCGGCAACGAATCAGCCATAATGGCGCAGTTGAAAAGTATCGGCATACCTTATGAATCAGACCTTGAACTTGCAAGTATGCGGGGTGGCGGGCTGGTTTATGTAAGACCTTACACCAGAAGCGACGGCACGGAAGTCAGAGGCTACTGGCGCTCTGCTCCTTCGGTATAAAATTAAGCAGGCGGTCGAACAGGCTTGCAATCCTCGTATTAATTTCCTCCGCCTTCAGTTCGCTCGTGCTGTCTTGGATTTTCTCCACGCTCGTAAAGTTTCGCTAATCGGACAATGTCCGAGTCGGCTCAATTTACTCGCTATCCGGATTAGCTCACTATGTTCGCGCCATCCGTGCGCAAATCCGCCGAACGCAAAAAGGCTTATCTCATCGCTATCGCAAGCAAATAAAAAAGGACTAGATAAACTCCGTCCTTTTTTATTTACCCTCTGGCACACAAGATTAGAACCTGGGCAATTCTGAAAGATGTTGCATAATTTCCAGTTTAGTCAATACAATGTATTGACAATTGCAATACAATATGAAATAATATAATTATGCAGCACAAGTACAAGATGTTCAAAATTAAAGGTCAAAAGTTCGTTGTTAAAATGGACTTGAATCCTCTCACCAACGAGTTTGAATATCACATGTACATCCGGAATTAAGTTACCCCGCAGCAAGCAATCGCCGCATACTTTTCCAAAACATCCGAAATTTACAATGAAGAACGCTGCCGCTATGAGTTGTACAGCAGCAGTCTGGATATAACAGTTTACTACACATATCTGAAAGAACTGGATATATTATTGATTACAGCATTTCATCAAGGAGGTCAAGATGGATGAAAATAAAATTGAACATATTCCGACTGTCGGAATGGCAGAGGTAAGCGATT